>NZ_AUIH01000053.1 GCF_000423605.1 Saccharospirillum impatiens DSM 12546 | reverse complement strand
TTAACACCATGGCCCTTACACTTGACCCTTGGCAACCGAGCGTGCAGGTAAGTAGCAAACTGCATGGTATCCAGATGGCGCCAGGTCCGGGATTCACGTTCATCGTGTTTTGGACATAATGTTCCGCACTCAGGACACGCGCCAGTGGAGTCGACATACTCAATCTCGATATCGACTCGGCTATTGGCCATGTTGAGGTCTACCGAGCTTGTCTCCCAGGGCGAATGAATACCCAGAAGCAGTGCATAATGCTCTTCGATTTCCACAGAAAGACTCCCCGTAAATTCGGTATGATCAAGTCCTGATTATACTGGATTTCCACAGGAAACTACGAAGAGCCGAAAAAGAAATGACTTTGCGCAGCGGTTCTCTCAGATCATGCGAAGCAATGAATGCGAACTCTTTAAGCTCCTGATTAGACCGTTCAAGCGCGGTATTGCGCTGCTCAATCTTTTGTTCGTAGGCCTTGCGCTGAGAGACATCGACTACAGAGGCGACTACATCTCCGGCCTCACTGCCAGTCACCGGGTTCAACCCGATCTCAATCGGCACCATGCTGCCATCCAGGCGCAGACCTCTGAGATCCTTTCGATCACCCATCATCCGTTTGGCAGGTGAAGCGACATAACCGTTCCGATCCTGTTGATGCTGAACTCGCTGCTTCTCGGGCACCAGCGATTCTATTGGCCGACCTTCGAGTGAGCCGAGTGGGTAGTTGAAGATAGCATGAGCGGTACTGTTTGCCTGTTGAATCAGTCCGTCCCGGTTCACGACGATCATACCGTTGGGCGCTGATTCAAAAATGCTTTGCAGGCGTTGCTTCACCCGATCCGACGAACGGATCTGGCGTTCGAGCGCATCTTTGGCTTTCTGAAGTTCTTCAGTCCGGTCCGCCACCGCCTGCTCCAGCGATGCGTAGAAATCACGAAGTCGATTCTCGGCGCTGATACGAAGGTCGACTTCTCTGTGCAGTGCTTCGTTACGCTCAGCGAGCATTACCGGGCTGGGAATACTCACCAGCCGGGGTATCAGGGGCCAGATAACAATTGCTGTTGCCAGAGACACGCCAGCGGTTATCAGTTTGACCAGCCCCTGTGCGTAGTAGTCTCCATTCCAGATATTCCAAATGCTGAACAAATGCGTCGTACCGCACGCCAGAATAAAAGCGGCGAACAATTTGAGAACCCACCCGAACTCTGTTCCTTCCCGCTTTTTCCAATACTGAGCCAGGGCCAGGGGAATGGAGAAATAGGACAAGGCGATAATGGTGTCTGATCCCGCGTGGAGCACCAGCATGTCGGGCCGCCAGAGATAGCACATACCATGTGGCATCAGGTTGCTTGAGAACATGTAGTTCCAGAGTTCGTCCATAAAGACTCCCGTTCGCCTTTCATTGACGGTTGACCTAACGGAGCGAAGGTCTTGAGTTCGGTGGTTTTCCTGACCGTTTCCGGAGATTAGCCCAAATATCAGAAAACGGTAGGTCAGAAATGCCGGAAGGTGTGAGTCACAACAGATCGATACAAGACGACATTCAGTAGGGGAGTATTCACGAAGATGATCAGCGTTCGGCCATGGCAATGTTGCTTGAATAGCAGAATGACATTGATTTAGTACAATCCATAGAAGGTATTGGCGCGAGCAAACCCGCCATACTGCGCTCCATTACGCTCCATTACGCTCCATTGTCTACCGCCGGGTGTCAGCGCCGTTCTTTTAATGCCTTTACGGTCAGTTCATAACCCAGGTCAATCATCTCGGCACCCCGATGGAAATCGAGTATGCCGCACGCATCGACCGGCACTTCGATCAGCACGTCGGGTTCAAAGGCGGCCAGTTGGTAACGGCCGATCCTGTCTTGCATCGCTTCGACAGATTGGGCAAAGATATCAACAACCGAGTTATTACTGCTCTGGCTTTCACCCTCCAACCCCAGTGTCTGCCGGGTCTGCTGAAACCATTGTAAGAGCTTGTTCGAGGATTCGTCGCGGCTCTGAGCATCGTCGTCTTTTATTGGCGGCTCCGATTCAGGCTGGTGGGCATTCCCGTTCAGCGAGACGACGACCGTGAATTCGGCATCGTGATACAACAGCGGTGTCATCGGCAGCGGGCTTAGTAATCCGCCGTCGACCAGCAGCCGGCCTTTGCGGCGAACCGGCGTGAAAAAACCGGGAATGGCAATGGAGGCGCGAATGGCTTCAAACATGGAGCCGTGATTAATCCAAACCTCCTCACGTTTTTGAATATCGGTCGCAACCGCGCTGAAGGGTAGGTTGAGCTCCTCGATTTGCGTATCGCCGACCAGATCGGCCAGCCGATCCATGATTCGGTCGCCTTTGAACAAGCCAACTCGGGAATAGGAGAAATCGAGCAGTTTCCAGATATCCCCAAGGGAAAGACTGCTCACCCAGTCGGCGTAGTCGTCCATTTTCTTGGCCGCGTAGAGCCCCCCAACCAGAGCGCCAATCGAGGAGCCGGCAATGGAGCTGATCTGGTAGTTCCCATTGTCTTCGAGCGCTCTGAGAACGCCGATGTGAGCCAGGCCACGAGCACCGCCACTGCCCAGTGCTATAGATGTTTTCTTCACTCTGTGACCCTCACATTAACCAGGCGACCCGAGAGGGATACCTTTGCCCAAAGCCTACACGGACTGCTTGAGTGTGACCACCGGGTTAAGCCCCGAATAAGCCTGTCTCTAGTGGTTCATGCTAAAAGTACCAGTTAAAGTCCAGAGTGCCCCGGGTGTTCAGTTGACCGCCCTGGCTTTCGGTCGCCAACTGAAGGCGTACAGCCTGATTTGGTGAGAGCACCCGATTGTAGGTTGCCGCAAGCGTGGCGGTGGGTTCCTCAGACAAAAACTCATGCACCAGCCGCGCCTCAATGCCAAATCGATCTTCTGAGGCGACATCGGTTAACCAGCCACCATGCAGACCCGCCAGCAGCTGTGGGTCCGTTGCAACCCCAATGGTGACCAGCAAAAAGCCGAGGCTGCCATTGCCGGTTTGTACGGCACGCCCAAGCCCCATCTCTGCACTGAAAGGCAAGCTTTTGGCGTTAGGGTTCGCGCGCAACCAGCCCAATCGTGCCGACCAGGCCAATGAAGGGGTCATGGCGTGGTAGGGGGTCAACGAGCGAAAATCAACCAGGTCCAACTGGTCTAGCGCCAGATCGACCTGATCGTTTTCGTCGACCGACAGCCGGAACTCGCTTTGCAATGCATTGATCTGGGCGTTGTCGAGAAAACCGGCTTGGCGGTCATAGTTGTCGTGGTAAGCCGGGCGAAACCGAAACCGGGCGTACAAACGGTCATCGCCCTGGTAGCCCAGGCCGATGCCTGCACGGCGAACACCATGGCCTTGCATCGGCTCCCGTGGCCAGGCTTCTGGCGGTGGCTCTGTTAACCCTGCAGCCTGTTGTGCGCGTAAACGCAGCAAGCCATAGGAAACCTCAGCCATCTGCGAACTGTGTTTTTTGGCCTTGAACCGGGAATATTCGTAAGCCAGATCAACGACCAGTCGCTGTTGCCCTGCTGGCAGCTCATTCAAGGCTCCGGTATCGGTCGATGCAACCGCGTTGTCGACCAGGCGTTGCGCCAGTTGAACTTGCGCGCGAGGTAATTCACTGGCCAGAAAATGAATACGGCTGGCAATGGCGGGCCTGAAACCCGGTGTTTGAACCAGCCCGACGCGAGCCAGAGCTCGCAGGGTGTCGACGGGCACTGCGTAGACGTCGAAGTCTTCAACCAGGTCGTACTGCGGGAAAGCGGCCTCGATCAAACCGAGCAACCGGTAAGAGCAGTTTTTCAGCAAGTACGCGTAGTTGATATTGATGTCTTTTAGATCCCACCCTGCTTTGATGAACGTTTCGGCCTGAGCCGGAGAAACGTTCAGCGGGTACTCCCAGATATCCCGGGATTCGAGTTCGTTGTAGTTCTGAACCTGTCGGTAATAAGGGTGGGAACGTACTGATCCTGGGTATAAACCGGTCAACCCCTTAAACGCATAAACAAAGCCATTTTCATTCGGCTGAACATCCGCCCCATAACTAACAGTAAGTGCCAGCAAGGCATTCCGGGCTTCACCTTCAGCCTGTCCGTCAACGCGCACAAACGTATGGCCGAACATGGATGCTGGGTTGTTAAGGTACGCATTGGGGTAAATTAACGTCATGCCTGAGGGTGCTGCCTGCTCGATAAACGCCGTTAATGCAGGGCACTCAACCACAGGGAATTCGATGGTATCGGGGAAATGATCAGTGACCCATTCAAACCGGCGCGGGTAGCGGCACTGAGCCGCTTCATCGCCCAGGTTCGGCGTGTCTGACATAAAGGCACGAACGGTTGAAAACAGCTCGGCTACCGGGTCGAACTGTCCGGCAGGGGCGAAAAAGAAATCGGCGTCTTCTACGTCACTGCGAAAGCCACCGGAGATGGGCCGGTAGTGCATGACTTTATACCAGCCATCCTCATGATACAGACGATTCTGCTCGACCCAGTGGATCCAACTGGTATCAAACAGGGTACTGGCAGCGGCTGTTGTGGCCCATCCAAGCAGCAACAGCGCCAACACAACATGCAGGGGGCGAGTAATTGAGAGGGTCAATGTAGAGAACCTTGAATGACAAAACTACCGGAGGGAAATCGGGGAGTCGATGACTCCCCATATTAACGCGGGGCTTAGGCGTTCAGTGCGTAAACGGCCAGGCTCTGGTCTTCACGCAGCACAGCCATCAGTGATTCAACCGCCGCTTCGCGAGTTGTTTCAGCAGACGGAAAGATGCGAGTGAAGTTGGCTTGCGTAGCCACAGAAAAAGCAGCGCGATCGCTCAGCTGAACGTCAAGCAGGGTAGCCAGGCCATCCAGTGCTTCGCCTTCACCGCGTGCCATATCGACGGCAACCTGGTCCAGGTTGGTGTCGAGATAGGCCGCAACCTGTGTGTACTCGATCGACTGGCTTGAGTCGCAACCCAGAGTTCCGGTAGACATGCCGAAGGCCTGGTTGGAATAGATGCCGTTGGTAATGCTGGCCAGAACGTGGTTAAACGTTCCCGTTTTCTCAGCAAAAATCATTGAACCCAAACCACAACCCGGACCACTGCCAGCCATAGCGGTGCCCGTCAATGCAACTGTCAAACCTGCAGTCAGCAATAATTTTTTCATGGTATTTCTCCTTAACAAAATGTCCTTGATAAATGGATCTGCGAATAACCTCACTGGGAGGCGCGCGGAGTGTAACCAAGGCATTAGGTAGGGTCGCCGTCAGCGTCCAGCATTTGTGATCGACCTCAAAGAAATCACGCGGGGATGTTTTGACTTGGTTACTAAACAAACAGCAATGACAGACACTACTGACTGGCTAAAGACTAACCGCTGGAATTGTGTGCGTTTCCCGACGCGGTGCAACCGCTTTCCTGCTTGGGTATGGCGGTAAACAGAGCAGGCAACCCGGCTCTGACTTCGTCGGGTACAACCCCCTCACCATGCGTTGACACAAAATAATTGACCGGCCCGCTGAACAGGTTGATTCGATGCTTTTCCTGAACAAAACACCGGGTACTGCCAAAATACAGGACGGACAACATGTCTTTGATTTTACTGGCCGGTAATGCCCTGAGAAACAGCCGGACCAGCTTCGGTACCGAGTGTTTGTCGTTCATGAAAAACACCTGCAACCCGGCTCGTTTCAGTGGGTTGGTTTCCTGCTTCAACATATCCGGAAACAGACGTTCAAGCGTGTCGGTATCCCCCCGGGCTTTCAATGCGATCGCTTTGAGAATCAGGACCATTCGGTGAAAAAAATCATCGGGATCACACACCGACAGACAATGGTCGTAGTAGCCCAATGCAACATCGAACCGGCCCAAACTGGCATTGATTTTCCCCTCAACCATAAAGCAGGCTGCATGGTGGTGCCCATACTCCAGCGCCAGCCGAGAGTAACTGCGCCCGAGTTCCGGGTGACCATAGGTGAATAGAATATCCGCCGCTGCCGATAAGTTCAGCGCATCGTCCAAATAGGCTTCAATATGGGTTAACACCAAATCAAGCACTTCCCCGATGGCTTGTTGTCGGTCCCGAACCTGGCCAGCGTATAGTTGATTGTTAATACCCACCGCCAGCATCAGTGCCAACTCGGGGTCATCGGGATTGCGGGCCAGTGACCGTCGCAAGGCTGAGACTGCTGAAGACTGAGCCTCATCGTTCGGATTAAACAACTTGGAGGCACGATACAGAGTAACCGTGTGCGGCTCCCGGTTGCCCGCTTCATCTTCAGGGCCATTCAGCAACCGAAAAGCCACCATGCATTCGTAAAGCTCAGAGGCCAAACTCTCGCACAACGCTTCCCATTCAGGCTGCTCGCCCAGTGGTCGCCGAATGACTCGAATTACTGTCTTATGTTCATTGTCGTATACCGTCAATGATAATTGCCTGACTGTGGCTGACGGACTAAACCCCACCTGAACGGTAAAGCGGGTAAAAAACCGCTTCGTCTGCATACGCTGAACATTCTGCCCGGCGACAACGACCAGTTGGTGTTGCTCACCCAGTCGTGACTGCAGTGCACGGCCCAGGGTTGCCATAAAGTCACTGTGCTCACTGGTGGTAAAAGGGGTGAGCCCTTCCCACAACGGGCTGAGCAGTTTAACGAAGGCGGTTTCCACTGAGACCTGAGGTGAACTGGGCTGCTTTTTCTCAGCGACCCAGATGTAACCTTCCCCATAACGTGTCGCAATGTAACGAGGCTCCACAGAAGAGTCGTCCAGTTTGCGCCGAAGCCGACTGATGATGGAGTCGATATTTCGGTCAAAAGGGGCATCCGCCCCATCACTGAGGTGGTCGAGCAATTGATCGCGGGTAAACAGAGTGTCTTTGCGCGGAGCCATCACGCGCAGCACGGCCCGCTCTCGCCTGGTAAACGTAATACGACTGCCATCGGCACGGGTTGCGAACAGAAAGTTGTCGTCGAATTCAAGATGTGAAAAAGCGTTCATATCCTTGTTACCTCGCCACTTATCCGGACAACACGGCCGGGCATGTCGTTTTTTTATTCATATTCACACAATTGTGCAAGATTTCTATGTCAACCTGGCTCCTCGGTCAGCGGAATGGCCGCGTACCAACCGGTACGACACCAGGATGGTGTACCGCTTACATCGCACCATCCGGCTTACACCTTAGGGAGAGCATTGACATGTTTGCACCGTCCATCAGTCTCGCTGTTGATGAATACATCATCAGCCGAGGTTATCGCCACACGCTGGTGTGGGCCGTTCTGGCGGTAATCGCCATCGCAGGCCTGTTTAATTCGTGGTTTGTGCTGGTGGTCGCTTGTTGTTTCGCGATCGACCAATCGGGCTACGAACTGCAGATCACGACTCGCAAAGTGGTCGACCAGCGTGGCACCTTCTTTCGTCGCACCACCCACATACCGCTGCATACACTCGAAAGCATGGACATTACCTGTTATGGCCTGCCGTTTCTGTTCGAAACCGGCACCCTGACCCTGCGTACGAACGCTGGCAGCGTTCATCGATTTCATTGCATCAACCACCCGGAGGCGACCGTACGCTTGCTTGATGCCCTCTGCCGCGGGCATGAACTGGTCAGCCAGTCTCCGGTCGTTCATCGGGTTCGCCGCCACCGGGATGCCCTGAAAGGCGTTGTTTCCTGACGAGTAGTAGCCGAGGTTTACCCTTTTCATTTTTGACTCCAGTAAGTCGTTGATGCCCGCCAAGTGCGGGCTTTTTTAGCCCACCTTAAATCGCTTTCCTGCTACGCCCGGGCCAGCAGGAACAAGATTACAACCTATCCGGTGTGTTGCTCAGTGATGTACATCACTCTGAACCCTGGCTTCTGAAGACCGGATGAAAACTGGACATCCATACAGCCTTTAGTCATACTTTTTCATCAGTTGTAGCAACCGACACGGCCCATGCGCAAAATCCTGCACAGCGACGCCGACTGCTTTTACGCCGCCGTCGAAATGCGCGACAACCCTGAATTGCAAGGCATCCCCATTGCAGTGGGCGGTGCGGTCGATCGTCGGGGTGTCATTGCCACCTGCAATTACGAAGCGCGCGCTTATGGGGTTCGGTCTGCAATGTCGACGGCCATGGCGCTGAAAAAATGCCCGCACCTGACCCTGGTGCGCGGCCGAATGGACGCCTACAAAGCCGTATCCACCCAGATTTTCGACATCTACCGGCGCTACACCGACCTGATTGAACCCTTGTCACTCGACGAAGCCTATATGGATGTGAGCGACAGTCCTGCCTGCCAGGGCAGCGCCACGCGCATGGCAGAGGCCATTCGGGAGGCGGTAAAACGAGAGGTTGGGTTAACGGTGTCGATTGGGGTGGCCCCCAATAAGTTTCTCGCCAAAATCGCCAGTGACTGGAACAAACCGGACGGCCTAAAAGTCATTCTGCCGGATGAAATCGACGCCTTCGTTCTGGATTTACCCGTCACCAAACTGCATGGCGTCGGTGCGCGCACCGCCGAACGGTTGCATGCTCAGGGGCTAGTCACCTGCGGCGATGTTCGCCAGAAGTCGCTGCACAGCTTGCTGGAACGCAACGGCAGCTTCGGTCAGCGCCTGTGGGATCTGGCACACGGGCGGGATGAACGATCGGTTAAGGTAACCCGCCAGCGCAAGTCAGTCAGCACCGAAACGACCTTCGCACAGGATCTACCCGATCTGGAGCAATGCCAGGCCAGGCTTCCGGAGCTGATCGACGACCTGCAAAATCGATTTTCCCGCCTGAGCGGATACCGCATTGAAGGCGCAGTCGTTAAGGTTAAATTCAACGATTTCCAGCAGACCACCGCCGAACACAGCCACACCGCACCCGATGCGACTGTATTTAACAACTTATTGATCGAGGCCTGGCACCGGCGCAGTTCACCAGTGCGCCTGCTGGGTGTCGGCTACCGACTGAGCCAGATTCCGCAACCGGATGCACCCGCCCAGCTACCCCTGTGGTAAAGACGAACGATAAAGACAATGGATGACGATGGGTAAAGAGACGTCCACTCAAAGCGCCCCGAACTGAGATTGTGCTAGTGTTCATTAACACAGTTCAAACGGCCACTCCATGCACAACGGTGTTTTCCGGTACTCACTATCACCTGTCCGAAAGGGCTTTTTAGCCCTGCTGCTGGTGTTGGGTTGGATGCCCCAGGGCCTTGCAGAGAACACCCCTCTGGTCATCTCTGTCATTCCCGGCAATGCTGTTAATCAGGTTGGCATCCCCTTGTTCACCGAGGTATATGAACAACTGGGCCAGGCAGTGACCTTTCAGAACATTCCAACGGCCCGTGAAAGCCGGATGATCGCTGCAGGCAATGTCGATGCGGTTTTGGCCCAGTTAGATGGCCACCAACAACGAAACCCGGCCCTGGTTCAGGTACCCGTAGCCCTGACTCAGATTCAGATCACCGCTTTCGTGAAGGGTGAACCTACCACAGCGGCGGCGTTACTGGGGCGGAAGCCTTTAAGGCTGGGCCGATTGAGAGGGTTAACGTATGGCGTGGAGTGGCCCGCTAACGTTCAGTGGGTCGAAGTCAACCAAACGCGCCAATTGATTCAATTGCTGGATCGTGGGCGCATCGACGCCGCCATTTCACCCGAACTGTCCGGGCAATACTTTGTGCTGGAGATGGGTTTGACGGACATCAGCCGGCTCACGTCACCTCTGGTCAGCGTCAACGTTTTTCACTACATCCACCGCGATCAGCAGCCATTACTCCCCGAACTGACCCGAATATTGCAGCAAATGGAGCAGAACGGCTCCTTGCTCGCCCGCCACAACGCCTATCGGCAACAACTTGGCCTGCCACCCCAGTAGTCTGCCCCCTGGATCCACCCGGGATACGGCATTTCAATGTCGCTCGCTGCCTCAATCACCTATGATAATAGTTATTACTTGGATAATTATATGTGATTGCCTACGCTCACCGCTTTTCACGCCTGTCGACCGCCCAATCTCTTTCCAAGGAATATACCCGAGCGCCATATCACCGGAACCGTTCCGAGCTGCGCCCGCTGACCATCGCCATTTTAGCGACCCTACCCGCCGTTTCGCCCGCCTGGGCGGAAGCGCAATTCGCCGACCTTGCCAACACCCTGAAAGTAGACGCCTGGTCGCAACTGGACCTGGGCGCCCGCTACCGCATGACTCTGAATACCGTCGAAATGACCTGGCGCGCAGACATTGAAAACCTGACCGCCGAGCAGTACTCGGCATCCGCCGCCGGCGGGTACCTGACCCAGGGCCAGCCAAGAACCGCCGCGCTGTCGCTGGACGTGAGCTTCTAAGGCCAGAGTGTAAGACACTGCAGATCGACTAGGCTTACCCCTAACTGACTCATGTCCACAGGGGTAAGTCGTGTCAGATACGCATTCCGGCATCAGCCGTCGCCGTCTTGTGCAGCAAAGCCTGGCCCTCGCCGGAGCATCGTTGCTGCCTGCCCGAAGCTGGCCGGAAACCCGGCCTGCCGTGCGAACTCGCGCCATACCTTCTACCGGTGAAGCCATGCCTATTGTCGGCCTGGGCACCTGGATTACCTTCAACGTCGGTAACGACGCCACCTTGCTCAACGAAAGCGCGGCAGTGATGGCGGCTTTCTTTGAAGCCGGCGGGCGTATGATCGATTCCTCACCGATGTACGGCTCCTCCCAGGATACTCTGGGCTTTGGGCTCGACACGCTGGGCTCATCGACGCCGGTATTTTCAGCCGATAAAGTCTGGACTTCGAACGCCAATAACGGCGCCGGCCAAATCGAACACTCACAACAACGCTGGGGTGTGCCGCGGTTTGATTTACTGCAGGTACACAACCTGGTCGCGTGGGAACCCCACTTGCGCCTGTTGCGACAAATGAAAGCAGCGGGCGAAGTGCGCTACATTGGCATCACCACCTCAGAAAGCCGCCGCCATGCCGAGTTCGAAAACGTCATGCACGGCCAACCGCTGGATTTCATTCAGGTCTCATACAACATTATCAACCGCGACATTGAAGATCGCATTCTGCCCTTGGCGATGGATAAGGGCATTGCCGTGATCGCCAACCGACCGTTCCAGCAAAAACAACTGATTCATCGCTTCGAAGGCAAACCCCTGCCCGCCTGGGCCAGCGAGTTTGAAGCCGAAAACTGGGCGCAGTTTCTGTTGAAATACGTCATCTCACACCCGGCCATTACCTGCACCATTCCCGCGACGACGCGGGTCGATCACGTTCGTGAAAACCTGGCCTGTGCCACCGGGCCCCTACCCGATGCTAATCAGCGCGAACGCATGGCCGCCTACGTGCGATCGTTGTAATGGACGCCTGGTTCAGCTACCGGCTGAGTGATTTCATTCTGTTCTCCGAACGGGTTTACTGGCGACTGTTTGATCAGGTCAACACCCTGGCCGGCGCCTTGCTGCCCGTGCTGATCGCCCTGGGCTGCCTGATGCTGGTGGGTGTCTGGTCGCGTCACCGTACCGTGCAAACAGCCACCGCGTTCTTACTCGCAGCGCTCTGGATCAGCAGCGCCTTTTTGTTTTTATGGCACTATTATGCACCGGTCAATTGGGCGGCCCGATATGCGGTACCTTTCTTCCTACTGGAAGCGAGCCTGATCGCATTAATGAGCCTCACCCGACAACTGACACGGCCGTTGATGAGAAATGACCCGCGCCTGTGGCTCGGGTTTTCTTTACTGGCCTACGCCTTGGCCATCCACCCACTGACCAGTCTCCTGTTCGGCCGCACCTTCGACAGTGCCGAAATTGTAGGGCTATCGCCCGATGCCACAGCCATCGCTACCCTGGGCATCTTACTGATCACCGCCCGCCCACTGGCGCTCTGGTTACTGCTGCCCATCCCCCTTGCCGTTTGCATGCTGAGCGCGCTAACGCTCTACTCACTGGGCACACCGGAAGCCTGGATACTGGTCATCGTGTTACTGGTTATCCTGGTTGCACTGCTGACGCCAAAGCTGAACCTGCACGACGGCAACGACGCCGTCATCGCAAACGCCCGGGACTGGTAGAACTGGCACCAGTCGTTCCCGCTTTCTGTGACCGACGGCAGTAACCTGCACTCGGTTTTTCTGGCAAACTGCAACGCAACCTCGTTACCTGGCCGCCCAACTGTCATGCACACGACCAGCACGCAAGACCGGATCGACAGCCTCGACCTGATTCGTGGTGTCGCCATTCTCGGCATCTACATCATGAACATCTATTCGATGACGGCACCCGACATCGCCTACTCGGTACCGCGCTGGCAGGAAGGCAGCGGTATCGTTGACGACTGGGTTTATGCATTTCAGTCGCTGTTCGTTGAATCCCGATTCATGAGCCTGTTCAGTCTGCTGTTTGGTGTCGGGCTGGCCGTGCAGTGGGACCGGATGGCACAGCGCGGCACTGAACCCAAACACTGGATCAAGCGCCGGCTCGGCTGGTTGCTGGTGATCGGCCTGCTGCACGGCTTTTTCATCTGGTTTGGCGATGTGCTCGCCCTATACGCGCTGTGCGGTTTTTTCGTTATTCGCCACCTGGGCGATTCAGTACGCCGCCTGGTTACCACGGGCATTATGTTCTTAGTGATCGGCCAGTTGTTTCTCGGCTACACCCTCTTTGGCGCGCTGATTACCGGCGAGAACATAATGCAGGTCCCCGATCTCCCGTTCAGCCAGGAAGCACTCGCCGAACTGCGCAACGCTAACAGCGACCTGGGGGTGCGCACAGTGCGCAACCTAACCGAAAACGCCTTTATGCTAATGGTGATGCCGTTCATCACCTTCTGGTTCAGCACCGGCCTGATGCTGATCGGGGTCGCCCTGTATCGTGTCGGTTTTTTTAACAACCCGCACGCCTGGCGATGGGCCCTGCCTCTGTGGGCACTCGGGTTCAGTTGGGGCGCAATCGTACTGGGGTTTCGGTATGCCTGGGGGCTGGAAACCAGCGCGGCACAAGCGACCATCAGTTTGATGATGATCGCCGGGCCGCCTATGGCGATCGGCTATGCATCGCTCCTGGTGCCCATTGCCAGGTCCGGCTCAAGGCTGGTCACCATGCTGCGCAACACCGGCAAAATGGCGTTCACCCTTTATATTTCCCAGTCGACCCTGACGGTGCTGTTTTTCTCCCAGATTGCCCCGGGGCTCTGGGGTACGCTCAACCGACTTGAAACGCTGTTTATCGTTGCTGGCTTCACCCTGATTCAGGTCATTGTCGCCCACCTGTGGATAACCCGGATCGGCCAGGGGCCGCTGGAGCGCCTGTGGCGCTGGCTGGCGTTCAGAAAGCTGGAGCGGTGAAGCAATACAGGGAAACTATTAGAAGCATTGCATCCTTGAGCTTTTATTAATGATAGAAGTGATTATCATTTAAGGAGATGCCATTACTGCCGAGGTTCGAAACCATGTACGTCAACGTCTCCCAACACCGCGACCTGATCAAGACCATCACCTTCGCCGTGATGCACTTCACCGTCGCCTTCCTGGTGACCTGGGCGCTGACCGGCGACATTCTGATCGGCAGCCTGGTAGCCCTGGTTGAGCCCGCGATTAACACCGTCGCCTTTTATTTTCATGAGAAGGTGTGGCGTCGCATAAAAGGCCCGCTCAATAATAACGAGCCGCTCGAACCGCTCCGTGCCTGAATCGATGTCGACTTGTTTTACATGATCGAAGGTTCAACACCGGTTAATGGGTGCCCGACAGTGCACCAGGCGGCTTTCAGGGCCTCCTGGGTCTATGGTCTGTTTATTGCGCACTACACTAAAGCCATGCAAATGGTGCAAAAAGGAGTAAACATTTCTCTCAAAGGATAGGGTGAAAACATGTTTAAAACTATCGGCCTGACACTAGCTGGTTTGGTGGCAAGTATTGCTGTCGCCCATGCTGGTCTGATTACAGATACCGTTGAAAATGACCGGTATCTGTCTACCTGGCAATCGTACTCATTCTCTCACGATATCAATGACGATGGCTTTACACCGGGCTCCGCTGTTAGTGGCTCTTTGAGCATCGACTTTCGCGACGATCGTGATCAGTGGTGGGAACACATTGAGTGGGCTCTGGTTGTCGTTGATGACCTTGATCTCGATACCGACGGCCTTAGCTATATCACCAGCGATTTCCACAAGGCGTTAGGGTTGGAAGCACTGGTTTCGCTGAACGCCAATGGCATGCTGGACGTGACAGTCACCTCCCTGCTAGGCGACTTCTATCTCGGCAACTCGGTTCTTTCGGTTATTACCGAAGTGCCTGAGCCAGGTACGATCGCACTGGTCGGCGCCGGCCTGTTCGGCTTGTACGTTACACGCCGACGTAAAGAAAAGGACGCTACTGCCTGATTCTCTCGTCAAAGCCGCTAAAACCCACTCTCCCCGGTGGGTTTTTTTATGCACCAACATCCGGTTCCGATACCTGGCTAACCCTATACGAAGCCGGCCCCACGACCGAATGGCGTTATTGGCACCGGCATTAACACCAGTAAATGGGCCTCTATGACAACCAGGGCCGCGCTTTGAGAGCCAATGGCGCCACGACTGTCGATCTGATGCCGCTGCGCTTGATGTTCAATGTCGGCAAGTTTTACAGACTTCAGAAAATCAGAATGCGCATTGACTGCCCAGCCCCAACATACGGCCTTTCCAGGGTGTTGGCCCACTCTTTGCTATATGACTGTCAGCCATGCAAATGGACCCGTTACACTTCATCAAAGGAAGGAGTCAATTCATGTTGAAAACCCTAGGTTTAACACTGGCAGGCCTGGTAGCAAGCATCTCTGTTGCTCACGCTGGCCTTATTGTGGATACAGTCGAACAGAACCAGTACCTGTCTAACTTGGATTCATACTCATACACCCATGATCTGAACGACGATGGATTTACACTGGGCTCTGCGGTGAGCGGCACGCTTAGCATCGACATCAATGACGACACTGACAAGTGGTATAAAAGCTTTGAGTGGACACTGGTAACCGTTGAAGACTTCGACTTCGATACAGGCGGTTATACTTTTTACGCCAATGACTTCAACAGCGAGCTGGAACTGCAAGCACTGGCCTCATTGAACGCCAATGGTATGCTAGACGTTAAAGTGACCTCCCTGCTGGGCGACTTCTACGTCGGCAATTCAGTACTTTCGGTTATTACCGAAGTGCCAGAGCCGGGTACGATTGCACTGGTTGGTGCTGGCCTTCTCGGTTTGTTCGTTGCACGTCGTCGTAAAGACGCCACCGCCTGATATAGCGGGCAGTGCAGATGAAACCCACCTGACGGTGGGTTTTTTTTGCCTCGCACTCAGGCCTTACCAGCGGCCCAGCCATTGAGACATCCCCTAAGCTGTGAGAAAGTGCGCTCTCCCCAATTCACGGATCTCAGCGTCAATGAAAACCGTATTCTCGCCCCTGCACCATCGCCGCACTGCCAAATCTGAACTGGACGGCGGTATTCTGGTCGACCCCTACGAAAAGCCTTCCCGGGCCGAGACGATTCTGGCGCGCGTGGTTCATCAGAAGCTGGGCGATGTCATTGAACCCGAAGCGTTCGGACTCGACCCAATACTGCGTATTCACGGCGCCGACTATGTCGACTTTTTAAAGCAATGCTGGGACGACTGGACCGCCGCCGGAAAGCCCGGCGAGGCCATACCTGCTATCTGGGCCGGGCGTGGCATGAGACACCGCGAACCCAAAGACATCGATGGCCGCCTGGGTTACTACAGCTTTTCAGCCGAGTCTTCCATTACCGAAGGCACCTGGGATGCCGCTTTCGCGTCCGCTCAGGTGGCCCTGACCGCGCAAAAGCTGATAGCCAATGGCGACCGGGCCGCATTCGCCCTGTGCCGCCCGCCCGGGCATCATGCCGCAGCCGATATGTACGGCGGCTACTGCTTTTTCAACAATGCAGCCATCTCCGCCCAGGCATTTTTGGACCAGGGCGCAAAGCGTGTGGCCATTCTCGACGTCGATTTTCACCACGGCAACGGCACCCAAAGCATTTTCTACGATCGCGACGATGTGCTCACCATCAGCCTGCACGGCGACCCCGACTACGCCTTCCCTCACTTTCTGGGGTTTGAAGACGAAACCGGTGAAGGCGCAGGCGAAGGGTATAATGTGAACATCGCTTATCCGCCCAACACGCCCTTCAGCGTCTGGGAGAAAGGGCTGGCAGCAGCCTGTCGGGAAATTGAACGGTACGCACCGGATGCGGTAATCATCGCTCTGGGTGTGGACACCTTCGAAGGAGACCCCATTTCTTTCTTCAAACTGACATCAGCCGACTACCTGACCATGGGCCAGCGCATCGCACAGCTGAACCTCCCGACCCTGTTCACCATGGAAGGCGGGTACGATGTCGATGCCATCGGCGTCAATGCGGTCAATGTACTGGAAGGGTTTGAATCGAACCAATGAGCTACCAATACCGGCTGGACTTCAAAGTTCGCGATTACGAATGCGATCTTCAGGGCATCGTCAACAATGCGGTCTACCAGAACTACCTGGAACATTGCCGGCACGAGTTCTTGCTCGACCGCGGTGTCGATTTTGCCGCGCTGTCCCGAGACGGTATCAACCTGGTGGTCGTGAGAGCTGAGCTTGACTACAAACGCTCGCTGACCAGCCAGGACGAGTTCTATATCGGCCTGAACATGAGCATGATGGACCGCGTTCGGTTTGTGTTTGAACAAAGTGTGATCCGGCAATCGGACAGCACTCTGTGCCTGCAAGCCAGGATTGTTGCGACTGCCTTGAATGAACGCGGAAGGCCAAAAATTCCTAAGGGATTTATAGAACAACTGACCCCGTGACCCCAACCAACCCGGCCATAGTGTCGGTTTAGTTTACATATAAGAACCGGGTTTGTGACACACCTCACACTCGATTGACGATAATTTGGCATCGTAATCGAATGGGTGCCCCGCGGACCCCCGGGGGCTATCTTTTCGGCATGATTTGTTCAGAGCCCTCTTAACCTTTTAACGCTGGCTCCTTTAACGCATCAAACGGCAGGTACTCCAGTGACAAAAAACCGACTGGCTGAAATCCACCTGGCAATCATCAGCGGCACAATGACGCTCACTAAAAAAAAATAGCGCATAGTAGAGTTCGTATTCCGTATCGCCATACTCCAACATCGCCTCAAACAGGCTCACGCAAAACTGTCTTGAAAAGCAAACACTCTGCCTGTTCTCAGGAGCCGCCTGATCTGGCCTGGTGTGTTCAATCGGCTACAGACAGAACACGGCTACACACTCCTGACTCTGTATCGGTCGAAAAAGCCGGAAACATACCACCTAATGGACCGCCATCAGTCAGGTCGCTATCGAAATACAATAGCGCCATCTCGTTCTCAGTCTCATTCAGTGATGCCTGATACCGCCCATTAGTGGCCTCTTCTAACGTGTCGAAATACACAGAAATAATACTGAAATTGAATTCAGCTGAATTGGCCGCCGTGGAGGTAACCAATCTTGAGTTAGTGACCTGAACATCACCGTCAAGCACATTCAGTGTCACAAACTTGAGATCGTTGCCAATGGCATCGATGGTGTAGATCAGTGGGACCGTAGCATCTTCGACTTCCGGATGATCGATCGAAACGGAGCAAGTGGTGCGGGAGGTAAAACTCAGTGCTTCCGGGTTTAGGACCAACCGATCGTCTTCTCCCTCGCAACTGACCGTGGTGGTGCCATCGTTGTTGTCGGTCCACGAACAGCTTTGCTGCTCACACACAAAACGAGTCTGGCTGATTTCACCCGGCTCAAGGCTGCCGTTACTGTCGGCATCTGGCCCACTGTCGATACGCGTTCCACCATAGGTGCAGTTTCCACCAGGCAGTTCGACAGACAATTCAATCAAGCTTGAAGATCCCGTAGCACCCGCAACATTACACACATAAACCGGTGCTGATTTTTCAGCCTCCTGCAGAACGCCGTCACCGCTCGTATCAACGCCGCTGTCAACCCGAATACCACCGTTAGTACAGTTAGCACCCGCCGGTTCAATGAGGGTTTCGACCAAACTCGACAACCCAGGATCACTGCTGTTCTCACCATCGTCGCCGTGGCAGACGTATTGGGTTTGTGAGGGGTTTACTTCACTCACATCCAACACATTATCGGCGTTTGCATCCAGACCCGACTCAATTTTCATACCGCCAATCGGGCATTGAACACTTACCCCGGCTACTTCAGTCAACCTTACCAGCGCATTCAGACCAACAGAGCCATCTGTTCCGTCTGTGCCATTTTCACCATCGGTTCCGTTGGTTCCATCTGTGCCGTTCGATCCGTTGCACACTTCCTGTGTTTGCTGAACTTCATCATCATCCAGGACATTATTGCCGTCGTTATCGAAACCAATTTCTAACAATACACCGCCACTGGGGCATACGCTTGAGGTCAAAAAGGAAGAGGTACGCAGGGCTGTCCCGGGGGATTGGGACTGATTCCTGAATCCGTAGGTTAATAATAAAAAAACGGCCTATAGCCCTCTATTTGCGCCGAATTTTGCTAAAATAGTCCCCTCAAATAGATCACCTACTGAGTGAGTAAATGAAGCGTTTCAAAATCGTACAATCCGATGCAGATATCATCAGTCACAGTGGCTTAGCACTGATTGGTCAAGCCGTAAATCGACACACCTATCTTACACAGCAAATTGACGCACTGGTTCCATTGCGCCACGGCATAAAACATTCGGATGTGATCAAAAGTTATCTAGCGATGCTATGTATTGGTAAAAATGATTTTGAAGCGATCAATACGATCGAAAGTGAACATTACTTTATGGATG
>NZ_AUIH01000052.1 GCF_000423605.1 Saccharospirillum impatiens DSM 12546 | reverse complement strand
ATTATGCACCCACAACCCAAACTCACCCACGAAGTAGGTCTCGTAGTCCTCCACCGTGTAGTTGTAGGCCACCAACTCCAGTGGGCTAAGGTCTACGTCCAGTACTTCCACGGGCTGCTGGGTGTGGGTCGCGATTTGCTGGCCTGCGGTCAGTTCATCGGCTCGGGTAAAGCCCTGCCCGATAACATAGAACGGATGCTCGCCGGTGGCAACTAGGGTTTCACGTTGGCTCTCGGTGTTGCCTACGGTGATGGTCAGGCCATCGGTGTGGTAGTGGTTATAGGCATCGAGGATGCGCTTGTACGTCAGGTCGCCGGTGGCTTCGTTTTTCGCCAACAGCTGATCACCGTATACAAGATTTTCTATCGCGGCCAGGCCAGTGGGGGTATGTACTGGCGTACCTTCGGCAAAGCTACAGGCTCGGGCGAGGGTACGGCCGGCATCAACGGCGTCGTCTGCATGGCGGGCGGCGTGGCGAGCCATGCCTACCCCGCCGGGCACAGGTGCCAGCAGCATCACGCCATCAACGGCTACCCCCGCTACATCGTACAGCCCTTCCCGTATGTTGCCATCGGAGAAGTTCTTGATCGCACTGGCCACACCCAGTGAAATACTGATGACATCAATGGCCGAGAACAGGTATTCACCATCGGGGTCGTAATAGGTGTAGGGGTTGTTGTTGACGTACAGGTATCGGTTTGCCGACAGGGTGTTGGCCGGTACAAAACCAACCGGGTCTGGTTGCAAGAAGCGGCCCAGCTGTGGGTGATACCAGCGTGAACGTTGATAGGAGAGGCCCGAATCTTCCTGCTCGTGCCCGGCATAGCCAATCAGGCTCTCGCCCTGGCCCGGGCCCTCCAGTCGCTCGCCAAAGGCGCTGTATTCCCGTACCCAAAGACGTTGACCATTGGCATCGGTTGCCGCCACAGGGCTGCCGAGGTGATCTGAATGGAAGTAGGTGACCACGTCTTCAGCAGGGCTGACCTGCGATTGTGCCAAGCCTGCAGTGACTAGCAGGATTGTGCCAACGAACCACCGCGCAAGGTTACTTTTAGTCACGCTTGAAATTGCCTTATTCATCATTCAGTCCTTTTAACCTTCCACGCTGGGCCAGGGGATTTTGCTGGTTTCAATGGCGCGTTGGCCTCCGCAGGAAAAGCTAGGTTTGCTCTGCCAAGCTCGCCAGGATTTGCTTCTACCGTTGTAGTAATCCCCGCTTCGCAGCTCAATCGGCTCGCCAACTCGTTCGCCACGGATGTTGTAGGTATACCGATCTATTACCCAGCGCTGATAACACTTATAGGTCCGTTTGCTTCCGCTAGTGTGGTAGCGTCTAATCGGGTTGCCGACCAGTCTTTTAACATCCTCGTAGTGCTTATAGTTGTAGAGGTGCCCCATGTTCACTAAGTTGCCATCTGTATCGTGGTCGACTTGGTTTACCCTAGCGTACATACGCCTTACCGTACTACTGATAGTTCGCCAGTAGGCTGTACTCTGATCAGGCTTATGCTCCCAAGTAAGTCCACTAGCCTCACACGGCCCCCAAAAAACCGGCTCACCGTCGCTTCTGCGAATGTAGACAGGGCGATGGAACAACATGGTTTGCCCCTGAACATCATGTCTTAGTGGCTGGCAGTCGGCATAATTAATGTTGTACTCAGTTGAGCGGCGGGCGATGAGACGATCGTTCAAGTACATATTTAGCACGGTGTGATCGGTAATATCTTCCTGAAACAACAATTGACCCAGATGATTGTAAATCGAGTAATTCTCCAGCTGGCCATTCAGGGTTGTCCGTATCTTGTTGCCCTGGGCGTCGTAGTCGTAACGAAGCTGGCTGATGGCACTGGGCTGGTAACCGGTCATGCTTTTGTTCGCTGAGTATTGATAGATTTCCGGCTCACTATCATTGTTTTCTTCATCAATGCGGCGTATGCGCCCATCGGGTGTGTAGTCGATGTTTAAGGCTTCGCCGGTGGAGCGGGTAACACTGTCCAGTCGATTGGTAGTATTGTCGTATACGTAACGGTGAGTCACACCACGAGATACCTTTTGGGTGATATCTCCGCCTACTGCATAGGTAAATTGCTCCAACAGGTTGGAACGATTAACGGTACCAGCACTGTTACTGCCATAGACCCGTTTCAGTTGATACAACTGGTCGTATTCGAAATGCAGTGAATTACTGGGGTTCAGGTTGTCCCTAATACTGCTCAAATAGGAAGCATTCTGGTAGCTGTAACTTCTGTCCCACAGTGAACCATGCTGAATGCGAGCCAGGCGGCCGCTGGTAGCTTCCTGTGAATACCTCGTTTCAATACCGTTGCCATAGTGTAGGGACTTAAGACCCCCATTCGGGTAATAGGTAATGTTGCTTGCATACTCCCCGACTTGTGTGGCTTGCCCTAAACGGTTACGTGTATACGGCACGACCTCACCATTCGGGTAAATAATACGTGTGAGATTGCCACTGCTGTCATAGTCGTACAAAAACTCCCAGTCCAGGTAACCTTTTTGGCCGCGTACTTGTTCACCTTGAAACCTGATGTTTCTCCGTACAATTTCAGGGTCGCCGCCACTTCCACCAGCAGAGCGTGGGGTTGGCGTGTGCAATACGTATACAGGGTAGTCCGCCACAAAACTGGGCGGTTCGATCTGGGTATCGTGCTTAATATACTCCCGCGTTACTTGACCATCCAGGTTGTAGTTAGTCTCTGTGCTGTAGGCACCTTTTACCATACGCGTTTCACGTGCCTGTTCATTGTAGGTATAGATTACGTCCTGGCTTGAGTCGGCGTAGCGCTCGCGGGTCAGTCGACCGAGCCCATCGTAGTCGTAGTGTATGGGTGTGTCTGAATTTCGCTGCTCTCGGGTAATTTGCCCATTGCGATTGTATTCATAACGTATGGGGCCTGTTTCGGGGGTCGATACTTCCTCTATGAACCCTTCGTCATTGTAGGTATAGACGTGTTCATGCGGGCCAACCGCTGCCCACTGAATCCAGCCCAGATCGTTGTAGTTGATTGTAAGTTCCACCTGAGCAGAGGCCTGTGTATTGCCTTGGGGGTGCACCCTGCTGATTAGTTGCTCTGAACCAAAGCCGCCGAATGGTCGGTATCTTTCAATGGTTCGCACACCAGCCTGATCTGTCATCTCTATGCGAAACGGGCTGTCGTAAAAAAATTCGATGCGGTTGCCATCGGCGGCATCCATTCTAAACCGGCGACCGCTTGGGTCTTGTTGGTAGTGTGTTTTGTGCTGTGCGGTAATGGTTGTCGCTGCCTCAACCGGGATCGATTCGGCTAACAGGTTACCATTGAAATCGTACTCAAAGCTTTGTTTGTAATGGTAACTTTCACCACCGCCTACGCCGGTTCCGATCGTTTCAACCAGGTAAGGTAGGCCCATGCCATTGTAATGGGTCTTTTCCAAGAAGGTACCAATGGACTTTACCTTAATCATCCCACCGGAATCCGGCATGGAGTAAAAATATTCAACAGATGCGCGATTGCTCTCTGGATGTGTAACCTTCAGCAAGGTACCCAGCAGGTTATATTCGTACTGAGTTGTCCGGTCACCGTACAGGGTCTCCGAGGTGATAAACCCATTGCTCACTTCACGAGTCAGTTCATAGCCCTCAGGGCCCGTTTCCCGCTTTGGAATGCCATAGGCGAATAGACTGTAGTCAAACCGGTTGCCTTCGGGATCGGTTTTAGAGGTGAGGTGGCCTTGGCTATCATAGGTGAACCGAGAAATTAGACCATTACTTTCCTGCGCGGTCAGGTTGCCACGATTATCGTAACTGTATTGGTTATAGTAGGGCTGTCCTTCTACCTGGGTTTTCCTGACTCGATCCAGCCTGTGAACATCTTCAATATCCGCCCACTCTGTAAGATAGCTAATATTTGGGAACGCGGGGTTACTGCCCGGATAACGATAGGTGACTTTCCCTGCTCGATGCCAAGTATCATAGTTTTCGTATATCTCTTCCACGGTACCCAACGATCGGAAATTGCCAGTGGTGGTTCCATTTGAGCGACGCTTGGTGGTCTTTTTATCCAGTAGTGGAACAACTTCACCTTTTGCTTCACTTCCCAACCCAACTAAATGGCTTGGGCTATACGCATAACTGATCTCTTCATAATAGTCGCTACCGTTAGGCGTCATCAAACGCTCTCGCAATAAAGCCCCATCTTTCCAGAAGCCTACTGTTTGACCTTGATTACGGTGCTCGTATTCGTAGGTTCGTCGATGACCTGGGTGCTGCACAGTGGTGGTTAGCGTTTTGCTACTGCCACTGTACTTATAATCATAGGTTAGGGTGTACGTGCCCTGATGTGGAATCTGGTAGATGGCCTCATTCAGTCTATAGGTACTCATCCCGCCAAGGTGCTCTAGCTGTAGCCGATAAGTAGCGCAGGTACCCAGAGGACTGCAGACTTTCGTTTGAACACTGGAGAGCCGCTGCACAGTCCAGGAGGATACGTTCGCACCCTCGCGATCTTCGATGTAAGTAACACGGTAGCCTCTGCTGATGGATTCAAAGCGGGCAATGGGATAGTCGGCGCCCTCAATGCGGATACCACTGTCATCCAGACGCAGTTTCTGATAGCTGGAGGTCATCGTTACAGCGCGGCTACTGGCAATCTCAAGTGAAATGGCATTGCCATTGCTGTCTTCAATGCGGGATGGTAAGTGCCCGCCATATAAATAGGAGACGTTGGAGCGACCTTCATAATAGAAGCTGAGGCCAGTAGGGGCCGATACTTTTACGACAAAGTCGCTCTCGTCTGTAAGACATTCCAGTAGCCAGTTATTCTTGGAAGTTAACAGTCTATCGTTGGCAGGATCATGATATTTCTCTGAGAAGACAACGGACTCTCCATTCAAGCCACGAATAACAACTTTTTCCTCACTACAAAGAGTATTTGAGACCGTATCGACACCCGACATCTGGCCCAGATTGTAGTGATTAAAGTCTGGTGTGCCATAACTGGCATTGTACTCAATGTCTGTTCTACGATTCAGTGGAAGAGTGCTATTTGGCCCCAGAATCATGGAGTAATCGTTGTGATTCAGCGATACCGTTCCACTGTAGTGGTCCACAGTGCCTATACCATAGCCTGAAGACAGGCTGCGACCTGTTGTGTCTGTTTCTGTCCAGGTGGCAAATGAAAAAACGGGCGCCACCATGAGTATGGCACCGTACAAAAGCGCTTTCATTAGAATGTCCTTTAGTACTTAATTCCATGAGAAATGGGAGGGGGGGGGGGGGGGAGCAAGATTTGGAATATATTGTGATTTTTCGATCTGGCAAGAAAAAACAGACAAAATTATGATCTGGTTCACAATATTAGTTTTCTGGCTTCTTTCGAAACTATGCTGGTATTAGTACTTAGATAGGTTGATGAAAGGGGTTCGGATGGAGACTAAATTCTACACAATTTCCGAAAGGCAGATGCAGCACCGAGATTAAGGGATTGATCTAATAGCACCCAGAATGACAACCCAGTACCTGATACGACCGATCCTGTTGCAGACGACGTTAACCTGAGCTTTGAAGCCATTAAAATCCTACGCTTCAGATGGACCGACGTTGAGGGCGTAACCCACTACATTCTTCAGGAAAACCCCGACGACTGTCCGGATTCAGTCCGGTAGGTGACCCTGTTGCTCAGGGAACTGAAACCCTGGCACTGGAAATTCCAACCTTCTCACGCAGCACTAATGTCGAATACATTCTGCAAAGCTGCAAAGATATGGGCTGCATTGACGCCACCACCCTGACCATCGACGACGGCCTGAACGACCGGATCGGTTACATAAAGCACAGAGACGTACACCAGGGCGCCAATTTTGGCAGAGTGGTAAGCCTGAGTGCAGACGGCAATACCCTCGCCATCGGAGCCTTGAGGGAAGTCAGTGATGCCGACGGAATTAATGGCGGCGTCAAGAATGATGCATCGAATGCTGGGGCCGTCTACGTGTTTACCTGAATGGGCGCAGTAGGCGTCGCTTCCGCCCATTGCCGGGCCTGCTGTTCTGTCATGACGTTGTCTGTTCAGTATTTGGTATTGATACTTATCTGCTAATACCTGATTTTGAACTTCTCTTTAATGTGCTACCAGGGCCTTATCGGAGTTCGCGCAATACAAGCGGCGGAATCCAGTGTGGGCCATTGCCACAAAAAAACGATACCATCGATTCCGAATTCGTAGCCAAGCCTCCGCCATGACTCACCACCGCTCAGTCTGTCCGCTCGATTGCCCCGATGCCTGCGCCTTGCGCGTAACGGTAGAAGACGAGCGCGTGACTCGTGTCGCGGGTCACCCGGACCATCCCGTTACACAAGGTGCAATCTGCCATAAAGTGCAGCGTTTTCCCGAACGTACACATGCGCCGGAACGGCTGCTGTACCCGATGCGTCGGGTGCGGCCCAAAGGGCTGGACGTGCAGCGGGCAACACCGGATGATTTTGAACGCATCAGTTGGAAAGAAGCTCTGGCGGAGATTGCGCAACGCTTCAGGAACATCGTTGCCGGGCATGGCGCCGAGGCCATTTTGCCCTATAGCTTTTACGGTAATATGGGCGTGCTCAGTGCTGAATCCATGGATCGCCGCTTCTTTAATCGCCTGGGCGCCTGCCACCTCGATCGCACAATCTGCAATTCCGCTGCCACAGCCGGCAGTGCCTACACCCTGGGCGCACCGACGGGTGTCGACCCTGAAGACAGTGTGCACGCCAATCTGATTCTGGTCTGGGGCTGTAATCTGGTCAGCACCAATATGCATCAGGTCATGCTGGCCAATGAAGCGCGCAAGCGCGGCGCCACACTGGTAGTGATTGATGTGCATCGAAACCGCACAGCACGCTGGGGAGACCGGTTTTACCAGGTCAAGCCAGGCAGCGATGCCGCCCTGGCGCTGGGCATGATGCATGTGCTGATTCGTGATGACCTCGTCGACCACACCTTCATCAACCAGTACGCCCTGGGATACCAGGAACTGGCCGACCATGTTCAGCACTATGACCCCGAGACGACTGCGCGCCTGACGGGTCTGACACCCACCCAGGTAGAAGAGCTGGCCCGCCTGTATGGCTCAGCTGACCCGGCGCTGATTCGCCTCGGCAATGGCCTGCAGCATCATGACAACGGCGGCATGATCATGCGCACCATCACCTGCTTGCCCGCATTAACAGGGCAATGGGGCAAGCGCGGCGGTGGTTTGATCAAGGGTAACGGCTGGTACGCGCAGTTCAATACCCACGCCCTGCAGCGGCCCGATTTGCACCCCGATCCACAGGGGCGACGGGTCAATATGAACCAACTGGCCGATGCCCTGCTGAATGATGCCCAGCCGATTCAGGCGCTGTTCGTTTACAACAGCAACCCCGCTCAGGTCGCCCCGGACCAAACCCGTCTGCGCCAGGGCCTGCAGCGCCCGGACCTGTTTACCGTGGTGCACGACCTGTTTCTGACCGACACCTGCGCCTTCGCCGACATTGTCTTGCCGGCCACCAGTCATTTCGAGAACCTGGATCTCTACAAATCTTACTGGCACCTTTATGTGCAGCTTAATGAACCGGTGCTGCCCATCCAGGGTGAATGCCGCTCCAACCCGGAACTGTTTCGCAGCCTGGCCGCTGAGATGGGGTTCGACGACGCCTGTTTTAAAGACACCGATGAAGCCCTGATTGAGCAGGCACTGAACTCGGGCAGCCCTTACCTTGAAGGTATTGATCTGGCGCTACTGCGACGCGATGGCTGGGCCAAGCTCAAGGTGCCGGAAGGCGGGCTCTTTCCGCACCACATTCCCACGCCCTCCGGCAAGTTCGAGTTTTATTCGGCCACCATGGCGGCCCGGGGTTTGCCGCCGCTGCCTGAGCATACGCCACTGGCCGAGCCGGAAGGCCAATACCCATTAGCGTTCATCACGCCTCCCAATCACCGTTTTCTGAATTCCACCTGCAGCAACGACGACCGCATGCAGCGCCTCGAAGGAGAGCGACCAACCGTACAACTGCACCCGCAGGATGCTGCCGCTGAAGGCATTGCTGCCGGTGATCTTGTCGTGGTGTTCAATGACCGAGGTGAATGCGAGTTGAGAGCCGACATCACCGACGATGTTCTGCCCGGCACGGCGGTTTCACTGGGGTTATGGTGGGATGACCCGCAACAGGGCCTGAGCTGCGTCAACCATTTAACCGATACCCGGTTATCCGACATGGGCGGTGGCGCGACGTTTTTCTCAGTGCGGGTGGGAGTGCGCAAGAACGCCAGCAAGGAACCCCAGGTCATACAAACCGACTGACCCGGGTGCCTCTACCGACGGATCAGTCAGTACGACTGGTCACTTCCAGCAGGTGATAACCAAACTGAGTTTTAACCGGGCCTTGCACTTCATTGACCGGGGCGCTGAACACCACCTGATCGAATTCAGGCACCATCTGGCCGGGGCCAAAGTTGCCCAGGTCGCCGCCATTGCGGCTTGAAGGGCAGCTTGAGTGTTGTTGCGCCAGGGCGGCAAAATCTTCACCGGCAACAATTTTTGATTTCAGGTCGTTACAGGTTGCTTCATCGGCCACCAGTATGTGACGTGCTGATGCTTGAGCCATTATGAACCTCGCAGTGTTTCATGAGTTGGTTGGGGCGAGAATTCTACCATACCGCTGGGCAGTCATCGATTTAACCGGGGCATCCGACTTATTGGGGCACACCTTCCAGTAACAAAACTTCACGCGTGAACCACTCGTGTAATTTTATGCAACCAGTACCCCATGAAATCGCCAATTCCGAAAGGCTGTCTATACTCCCCTCGGGTTCAGCCACCAGGAGAGGTTTCATGAATACCAGGGAAGGCTATTGGGCGCTTAACATAATCAGCTTGGTCGCGGCATGGTTATGGCTAGTACCCGCACAGGCTGAAGACACCCAACGATACACCGGGCCTGTTCTGGAACTGAACAGTCCCTCCACCATTACCACGGTTCAGCCGGTACTGCAGCGTCGCAACTTTGGTGATCAGCCGGTTAAGATTACCGATCTCAATGGTCGGGTCTTATCCAGCATCCCACTGCCGGCTGATCGGGTCATCACCGAGGCACTGCCGACAAGAGAGGTGGGCGAGCTGTCTTCCCAGTTTATAGTCCGACCGACCGGAACGGTGTCAGTGACACTGGCAAACGAACCAGTCGATCTGCCCGGGGGCGTGGCAGTAGAGCACGCTGATAACCCGGATGCCGGAGGTTGGTTTCAGCCCACGCTGGCGGCCAGCCCTACGCCTGCTGTCTGGGATGAAGCCCTGAACCGCTACCGGATGCACCTGTCCCTGGGGCTTCGGGGTGATAACTTGCCCGCCAACGCGACCCTTGAACAGCCCATTACCGTTCAATTCGGTTTTCGCGGCCTAATCGCCGACCCATTCGAAGCGGTCACACTTGAACATTCAGGTCTGGAAAACGAAATACAACTGGAGTTTCTGTTTCTACCCACCGCCGGACAGCCAGTACTGGAACTGCGCTCAACGATTACCGACATCGACTACCCGATCGAAGCCATGAACCGCCTTGAATTGCGACCGGTACAAGACTCCATGATGGGCCTTGGGTTAGACGAAGTGCTCGTGCGGGTGCTGCATCTGCGGCCTGACGGCACCGCTGATAATACAGTGGGTACTCAAACCGCTACGGTTGAGGTGACTTCCGGCTCAGCGGTTCCGGACCCCTCGGTTGTCAGTTTACAAGGGGGCAACGCCGAGTTCCTACTCCGCTCTCGCGGCCTGGAAGACGCGAATATTCGCGTTACGGCCGGTGCGCTTTCCGATTCCCTGACCATTCGGCAGAGGTTTCCAACCGGCCCAATCCTGGCGGCTCTGGTCGGCGGTGCCCTCGGCGGTTTCTCCAGACGGTTCAGTCGACAGGCGGCCGATGGCTCGACTGCCGCTCGCATGGCGGAAGGCCTTGCTGTGGCGGTCATCGCCTATGTAGCCGGAGTGTTGGGCGTTGGGTTTCTGGGCTTGCCTGTCGCTGTCGTGAGCACCGAAGCCGGGGCCTTTCTGACCGGGGCCTTAACCGGCTTCATAGGCGTTACGGTGATTGAAACCCTGAGCAAACGACTTACCCGTGGCCAATGACCCGGGTAAGTCGTTAACGGTTAACCACGGTACTGGGGGCTGGCCTTAGGGCTGTATTGTTCTGTCAATTTCGTGACGAGTGCCTCCATGGCCACCCGTACCTCGGGCGGCCCCAATACCTCCAGTTCTGCGCCAAAACGCAACAATTCGGCGCAGCCGTGCGGCGGGTTGCCCACCGGCATGGTGGCATGGTGCCAGCCGGTTTCATCCGCGGGCATAACGACCGTATTTTCAACCACGTAACTGGTGCACAGAAATTCCATCATCTTCCTGCCAAGCTCGCTGATCCGAACGCTGGCGGTCACTGGGTATTGCAGAGTCTCCATTCGGCGCAGACTGGCCTGCCAGAACTCGGCGAGCGTGAAATCACTGGGTCGCTCAAAAGCCTCGCTTTGCAATTCAACCGATTCGATCCGGGAAACGCGATAGGTGCGGATGTCGGTCTCAACCCGGGCTACCAGATACCATTGGCCACCTTTTAATACCACGCCCAGGGGTTGGGCTTCGCGCTGGCGCACGCCCTTCCAACTCTGGTAAGCCATCAACACAGACCGTTGCTCCAGCACAGCTGTCATGATGTGAGGCAAGTGCTCGGCCTCTTCGTCGTCTGAAAACCAGTTAGGTGCATCCAGTAAAAAGCGGCTTTGCAGCCGGTCGACTTCGAGTCGCATGTTTTCCGGTAACGCGGTCATCAACTTCAGTTGCGCATCGGCCAACGTAGCGTCCAGACCCATCTTTTGCGCCGGGCCGGTTAACCCGGCCAAAAAGAGAGTTTCTGCCTCCCGGGCAGAGAGCCCATTCAGGCGTGTCCGGTAACCGTCAAGCAGCCGGTAGCCGCCCTGTACCCCTTGCTCGCTATACACCGGCACGCCCATTTCACTAAGGGCATCGATGTCTCTATACACGGTACGGATTGAGGTCTGGCACATGTCGGCCAGCTCACGGGCGGTGATTTTGCCGTGCGTTTGCAAGGTCATCAACAGCTTCAGCAAGCGGCTGGCGCGCATTAAAAAACCCTCTTTATTCGCCCTGTTTGGTATTTTTTCAGTATATCGACAATACGTGACAATAGATGGCAGGTTTAGGGTTTACCTTAGCTCATGCAAGTCCAAACACCCCAAAGGAGACAGACCATGAGCACAGACACACTCGTTTTTTATCACGCCCCCCAAACCCGAGGCACCGGCATCTGGTTTTTACTGGAAGAACTGGGTATCCCCTACGAAATGAAGGTGCTCAACCACAGTAAAGGTGACAATCGCAAACCCGAATTTCTGGCCATTAACCCCCTGGGGAAATTCCCAACACTGGTGCACAACGGTCAGGTGATTACGGAACAAGTGGCTTGTTACACCTACCTCGCCGACCGTTTCCCGGACAAAGGCCTGGCACCGGCATTCGATGACTCGTTGCGTGGTCCCTACCTGCGCTGGATGGCCTTTCAGGGCAGTAGCTTTGAACCCGCCCTGATCGATCTGGCCATGAAGCGCGAACCGGGCGACCCGTCTTTTATGCCTTATGGCAGTTTCGAGCAGATGCAGGATACGTTGTTCAACCAGATAGCCGGGGCACCATACCTGCTGGGGGATCGGCTCTATGCCGTAGATATATTCTGGGGGACAACCCTTATGTGGTGCCGTAATTTCGGGTTAATAGAAACCACGGCGGTAGTCGACGACTACATTGAGCGCATTGTATCGAGACCGGCCTTTATTGAGGTAACAAGACGAGAAAAGGCCTTGGTGGATAAACTGGCGGCAGCGGTGGCTGAAAAAGCCTGACCCTGCCGCTTAATTCCAAAGCAATGTTGGGGCGAATACTGCTCTAACTCAGGATGCTTTCTCACGGGGAACTGCAATACTGACTGCAGATTCCCCAAGAACGCTGTCGTGAAATATTGAGTGTTTGGCGGTGGCAGTTTTAAAAACAGAGTACTCGTTGCGCACAAAGACATGCATTGAGAGTCTGTTTAACACGCACCGAGCAGCGGCAAATGCTTAAGGCTGTGGTACTTCAACGCCACCTCCAGGCAATGGTCTAGCGGCAACTGATTGATATCGGCATCAACTGGAATCACAAGTGCCCGCTTGCCTTCAAATGAGAACTCGCTGCCATACCTTTCCTTAAGTGTCTCGATCATGCGGGTCTGGCAATGAAAATAGACTTTGATGACTTCCGGCTCATTGGCTTTCCAGTCGATGCGAATGGGCGTACCGCCTTTTACCTGATAACTGGCTTCGCCCCACTTTAGCGTCTCTTCTACCTTGCCTAACTCAAACGCAGCGGCTTGTGCATGAATGAGATCACGCACTCCTGTCAGTTGACGTCGCACCTCGGTAGGGTAACTCTCAAACTTCGTCTGCACAGCCGGGTTCATTGTGGTGTTACTCCTGTTTATAGCCCCAAAGCACCCCGGCGCAGCCAGTCGTGCACAAACGCCAGTTTATACCGCGCGTGGTCACAGAGTACAAACGGGTATAAATCCGACAATCCCATGGCCCGGTTAACGTGGTTAACGCCCACGGTAAGCGACGCGGCGATTCGAATTAGTCGCTCTGCATCGGGCTCAGAATACGGGTCCCAGCCCCGGTCCGGGATTTGGGGAGATGACAGACCGGTGGCCACAAAGCTGTCGGCAATATCCGTAAGGTGCAGCAGGTGCGCAGCGGTTTCCGCAAAATCTTCATGCGGATGCGCCGACGCGTAACTGGTCAGGTAGTGTTGTCGCCACTCTGGCGGAGGGCCGTTCTCGTAATGGTATTGCAGCGCCCCCGGGTAATCGATTCGTTCATCGCCGAACATAGCGCGAAAAGCATCCAGAAAGTCTTCGCGCAGACTCAGGCGCCACCAGAGCATATGAGCGATCTCATGGCGCATGTGGCCGATCATGGTTCTATACGGCTCCTGCAAGGCTTCACGGCGGGTCGTAACCAATATGGGGTCTACCTCGGCCACACTGATGGTGACAACACCTTCTGCATGGCCCATAGGCACTGGGGAAGGTCCTTCCGCCAGCAAATGAAATACCGGCGGCGCGCCTGGGTCCTCCGGGCGAAACCAGTGCCAGCGGCCCAGGTTGTCGAGTGCCCAGCGCTTGGCGGCTTCAGTTTGTGCCCAATTAGGAATGGCGTTGGGAATGGTCGGATCTGGCGCCAGGGCTGTCATAGCGCAGGAACGGCAGAAGGCTCCCTGTTTTGGCGCAATCCAGTTACAACCGATGATGTCCCGGTTCGCACAAAACGGCGGCGTCGGCAAAAACGCGCGCGCCTGGGGATCATACGCAATGGGAGTGCCATCAGCCGTGGTCAGATTATCAAACCAGAGCGATCCGGCACCGACCGGGTTGGAAAATACACGCATTGAGCCACCTTCCAGCGAAATAAGTTAAGGCATCGTGGGGCATGAAGCGCTCGACTACAACCGACCAGAGCCGATGCGTTTGGATGGGAGTAGTGGCCGATTCACCTGAACAGCCCGGTAGTGCTCTGATCGTCTTAACGTCTCGTTTCGACTGATCAGCGAACCTAATAGAGGGCAGCTAAAGCCCTTGCGCCCTTTCTTCCCGGCACTCATAAGACCCCATTTCAAACTCCCGGCAGATCCAGGGGCGGTTCTCATAAATGGTGCAGAGAAAGGTTTGCCGGTCGAGCGCCGAGCACCAGCCATCCTCCAGCCTCAGCATGGTCTCACCGCCCCATTCATCGACCGCAATGTGTCGGGCCGGAACGCCGGTGTCAGTAATAATCATGACTTCCAGCTTACAGCAACACGCCTGGCACGTTGAACAGGTGACTTCAGGCTGCGTGATATCTTTAACCGAAATAGTCATGGATAAGAAACGGGCTCTTGGGCAATTGGCATATTGGCGCAGGCAAACCATGGGCAGGCGCCCACCATCAGCTCGAACATCATAGCACAGCGAATGGCAACGACTTGCGTAGCCAGGGCATTCAGCATTAGCCCAGCGCAAAGGCTTTTACCACAACGGGGTGTGAATGAACCCTCATGACCAACTATACTGCCCATAGTGAAGGCTGGCGAAAGCGCACCCGAGGATGATACACCGTTGAAACGCATGCTGTTGAGCTTAAAAGCCCCTGCGCTCGCCCGTGCCCTGTGTTTAGGTGGCGGCCTTGTGCTAAGCAGTATGCTACTCACACAGCAGGCAACGGCCGCTGAGTGTGTAAAAACATTCAGATGGACCGAAGACCCCCCCTATACCTACGCCGCAGCCGAGGCCCCTGGAGGAGTCAGCGGAATATCAACCGACATCGTTAGAACGGTGTTAATGCGCATGGGTTGCGAAATCCGGTATGTGGACATGCCGTGGGCACGTGCATTATCAGCGCTGAAATCTGGTCATGTCGATATTGTCAGCGGCGCCTTCGATACACCGGAACGACGAACCTTTGCCCACTATACCAGCCAGGGAGATACCTCTCCCAATGTGATCTTCGTGCGTGCGGGCGACGATCAGGCAGCCGCCTGGAAAACCTTTGCAGACCTGCTCGACAGCGACCATTTTCTGGGTGGGCAAATTGGGGTGAACTATGGACCAGAATATCAGCAAGCCCGGGAAGAAGGTGTTCTTGAGGGCCGGCTAACGCTAGTACCCAACAGAGTGCTGCTGTGGCAAATGCTCGATCGCGATCGTGTTGATGCGATTGCTGCCAGCTACCTGACCGGGTTAATGGAAATCTCAACCCTGGGGTTTCAGGGACGAATCGTCCGAACGAGTATTGAGCTATCGTCCGATCCGGCCTATATCATCTTTTCCAAAGCATCGGTTGATGCGGCTTTTGTTGAACGGTTCAATGACTTCCACGAAGCCTATCTTCGCAGCGAGCACTTTCAAGAGATGGTTGACTCACATGCAAAAGCGTTTGGGGTCTTGGAATAATACCGGGCAATACTGTCCACCCCGGAGCGATTGATTCAGACCTCTATGATGGCCCAAGCACTGCCCAAAGCTCAGCACCCGGATAAAAATGTCGTAACGGTGCACTCGGGAAAGCCGAAGGAGTCATACTCAACGTAGCACCCTAGCCCGGGATCCGTAGGCAAAGTGAACCCTACTCGGGTATACCGGTTATCGACAGTGGTCTTAAGGCCAGCGCTGCTCGCCTGGAGCGATATATAGTTCAGCATGGTCAGCGCGTCAGCAACTTCCGCTCGACTCTCTGGGCACAAATTTCGCCAATCCACCTCTGAACGTCCAACCTCGGTTTCGATCACAAAATCTGATTGTTGGCTACCTCCCGGGTTTGTCGCGGCAGGCGACAGCCCGCTGACATAAGCCTTGCTTCTTACAATACCAACCGTACTGTTCATCGCGCCCGCTACTGACTCGACCGTCGCGGTGCGTGCGCTGGACGATAGCGACACAAACCGGGGGAGCGCGACTGCAACCAAAACGCCGAGAATCACAATGACCAAAACCAACTCTACCAGCGTAAAACCGACAGCCCTCCGAGCGTTGTTGCACGACCTTTCCATGAACTACCACATTAACAGCGATTGATAATTGTCACGATTATCCAGCAAAGGCAGGGCACGGGCAATGAATGCACGGCCCCATACAGACAGTGGCCCACTCGTTTCCGATGCGGGCTTGCTCAAAAGGTCCAACCGCCGTTTGGACCCGTACTGATGTGTTCATTCAACTGTGCAGCCTTTCCCCATGTCAAAGCCCATCCCCAAAGCGCCCGCTAATCCGCCAAGCAGGCTTCCCTGCCGTGGTTGCCTTCCTGATTGCAGCAGCTACCCCACCTGCAACGGCACCCCCTGGCGAGCGGATACACCGTCAACAAGCCAGCCCAAACCGACCCAGTGAGAGGCTTTGCCATACGCGCTGAACGCCTTCGCACACGCTACCGATACATCTTTCAGAGGGTCGCTTTTTGTTGGACCTGGCAGAACTAAACCTTCCCCTTTCCCCGGGTGTCTATCGTTTTTATAACCGGGATGAGGTGTTGTTGTACGTTGGCAAAAGCATCAACATTGCCCAACGTGTTCGCAGCCACTTTCAGGCGAGCCACCATCAGGCCAAAGAAGCCCGGCTGGTTAACCAGACAACGCGCATAACCTATACGCCCACAGCGGGTGAAACCGGTGCACTGCTTCTGGAAAACCATCAGATCAAGACGCTGCAACCGTTGTACAACCGGCGACTGCGAAAAACGCGGCAACTGTGGACGCTTCAGCCCCAGCCCATAGCCGGGAGCGACCGAGTTGAAGTGCGCATTAAGGCGTTACACGCCGAATCGGCCCAGCCTGAGCTTTACGGCTTGTTTGCCAGCAAAGCGGCCACCTTAAAACAGGTGCGAACCCTGGCCCGGCAGTTCCAACTGTGCGAACGCGTCATCGGACTCGAAAGCGGATCAGGCCGATGTTTTGGACACCAGATTGGACAATGCCTGGGCGCCTGCTGTGGCAAAGAACCCCTGACGCAGCACACCGAGCGACTGAACAGGGCACTGGCCAGCAAACAATTGAAAGCCTGGCCCTGGACGTGCCCTCTGGTGATCGAGGAACCCAGTGTGATCAGGCCAACCACATCCGACTGGCACCTGATTTCAGGCTGGGCGTATCTGGGCACCGTCGCCCACCCGGACGAGCTGGAAGCGCTGGCAAAAGCAGGGGCGCCGGCTTCATTCGATCTTGATACCTATTTCATTCTTCAAAAGGCCCTGAAAACACCGGGTTCACTCCTCTATAAGTGGCAAAACCAGCGTCTGTCACCAGTCAGATAACGATTGTTAAGCGTTGACTGAGGCGCAAGAAACTCTGCTAAGCTGGTACGCCCAAACTGACTAGCGGAGAACCGAATGCCCTACACCGCCGCCGAAGACCGATACGACACCATGCGTTATAACCGCTGTGGCCACAGCGGGCTCAAGTTACCTGCCCTGTCTCTGGGGTTATGGCACAACTTTGGCGACAACGTGCCCTTCGACAACGCTCAAGCCATTTGCCGGCGCGCCTTTGATCTGGGCATTACCCATTTTGACCTGGCCAACAACTATGGGCCGCCGCCGGGCTCGGCTGAACGCAACTTCGGCCAGATACTGAAAACGGATTTTCGACCTTACCGGGATGAACTGGTGATCTCCACCAAGGCCGGTTACGACATGTGGCCCGGCCCTTACGGCAACTGGGGCAGCCGAAAGTATCTGATGGCCAGCCTGGATCAGAGCCTTGAACGCATGGGCCTCGATTACGTCGATATTTTCTACTCGCACCGCGTCGACCCCGAGACGCCGCTCGAAGAAACCATGAGGGCGCTCGACAGTGCCGTGCGCCAGGGCAAAGCGTTGTACGTCGGTATATCCTCTTACGGTCCGCAGAAAACCCGGGAAGCCGCCAGCATTCTAAAAGAGCTGGGTACACCCTGCCTGATTCACCAGCCGAGTTATTCCATGCTCAACCGCTGGATCGAGAACGACGGCCTGCTGCCGGTACTGGAAGAAGAAGGCATTGGCTGCATTGCCTTTTCGGTATTGGCCCAGGGCATGCTCTCGGGCAAGTACCTGAACGGCATCCCCGAAAACAGCCGCGCGACGGCAAACTCGTCACTCGACCCAAACCTGATCAGCGATGCCAACCTGGCCAAAATCCGCAACCTGAACGTCATTGCAGAGGAGCGCGGCCAGACACTGCCACAGCTGGCCATTGCCTGGGCCTTGCGCGACAAACGAGTGACCACAGCGCTGATTGGCGCCAGCAAAGTGTCCCAAGTCGAGGATTGTGTGCAAGCGCTGGAGCATCTCGAATTCAGTGACGACGAACTCAATCGCATCGATACCCTGGCGACCGATGGCGGCATAAACCTTTGGGCCGAGTCGAGTAATCGGGGCTAGAAAGGATTTAAGCCAGCCAGGGCGCCATGTTTTCTGAGGCGGTTCCCTGACTGGCATGGTGCATCAACCCGGGGGGTGATCAGTCTCCGCTGGTATCCGGCAAATAAGCGCCATCTTCATCGTGTACTTCCTGACCGGTGACCGGCGGATTGAACGAGCAAATCAACCGCATGTCTTCGGTGCCGCCACGCAACGTATGGGGATCGTGCTTATCGAGCGCGTACAGCGTGCCGTCGGCAATCTCGTGCGTTTCACCAGTAGTCTTGTCATAGATACTGCCGTTTCCGCCCACACAATACACCGCCTCTAGGTGGTGCTTGTACCAGAGGTTGAGCTCTGCGCCCGCCGGGATAATGGTCTCGTGGAAAGAAAAGCCCATGCCGTCTTTCTTCAGCAGCATCCGGCGGCTGGTCCAGCCCGGGCCGGTGACTTCGCGGTCTGTACCGATGATGTCCTGAACTCGTACGATTTTCATACTGTGTCCTCGCTGGGTGATGACAATTGAATGACCTGGTTTGATCGATGGTCGAATAATCCATGACGATTAACCAGACACCCATCAACCATAACGCAAATGGCATGACCTTGCAGACTCAAAGTCGTTTCTTGGACCACCGATACACCACTGAGGGGCAAGTAAAAAGAGCGGATACCCAGGCTCCATCGGGGGGGCGCCTAATCCGAACCCCGTTCAGTTTCCGCCCCGGGCCAGCCAAATTCTCTGATCATTATCAGCCACCACGGCTTCAATGACTGCGACGTCACTCTTTAGTCTGGGCAAGTCCGCAACTGGGTGCATTCCGAGGCATCACACCCGTAGCCATGGCTCAAATCTCGATGTTAAGCGAGACTTGCCCATTTATGCCCCACTTAAACCGAACATCCCGACAAACACCAAAGACCCGGTATGGCCATAAGGTCATAAACGGCGGAGATTCAAAGGCAATAAGACATTTTTGACCGGAAATGGTCGAATCTTTCTGGTAACCCCCTCCATTAAGAATGTAACTTTCTGTATATTCCCACACGTCTTGATGAACTTAAGGAAAGCAATGAGAACGTATGGATTCCTTGTACTGGGGATAGCGGCCTTTTCAATCGTAATGGCTGTTGTTCAGTCCCCGGGCTGGCTCATTGGAGGGCTGTTTAGCGTACATTTAGCCTGGCAATTACTGTCTAAAGAAATCAGACAAGCCAATTGCAAAACGATTACGAAGGGGAAAGTACTGACAATCTGGGCTAATGGTACTTTCCTGGGAGGCCATCATCAGCCATTGCACAATGCCGAAATAGCCTACCTTGATACCGTGAAAGAGTTCAAAAACCTGCCGCCAAATTTTATTCATGACGTCTCTCCAGGTGATGTTATTGAAATAAAGTACAATGCGAAAAAGCCTGATGTGGCATTCGTGAATTTCAGTGGATAGGGAAAGTATCGAATGTTTATCATAATAGGCTCTGCTCTATCAATGGTCCTTACACTGGCATTGATGTATTTCATGTTTATGCAGAATTCACCGCCAGTCATACTTGACCTCGGCTTTGTCAACTACCTAATAAAAAACGCAGGTGCAGCTATTGGCGGACTCATAGGCATGCTGGCCCTATCGTTTTTCGCGATATTACCCATGCTTGCCAGCATTCCCGCTACCTTTAAAGAAATGATGAGTCAAAGAAGGCTCAGCCGCCAACCCATACAAGTTACCGGGAAAGTCGTAACAGCGACAACTGAAGGCTTAAACCACACATTGATAAGAGTGTCCTATGCAGGGCAAACCAATGCTTTTCAAGTTGACAATCGCGTGTTGATGTCGGCCGTTGAACGAGGGACCGAATTAACCGTTTTTTATGACCCGAAAAACAAAAGCAATGCCTATATCGACTTCATTGGCTCTCTCGAAGAAGACCGGTCACGAATTGTTCAGTCAGGCACTGTCATTAAGATTCTTGAGATTACCCCTAAATTTACCGTAACTCCGGACTCGTTTGAGATACTAGGAGAGCTACATGGAGGTAGCTTTACTGCTCAAAAGGTCAGTATGGTATTCGAACTTCAACGGGAGGATCTCAGTCGATACTCACCCGGGGCAATACTGCCATGCGAAGTTAGTGGGTCAACAGACAACTATTCCATATCGATCTTGTCCAGTTGAACACCAAACATTGATTGCCAACCCAATTCAATACAGATACTAAGACGACATAATGAAAAAGGCTCTTCGTAAAACTCTGTGGAACCCTATGGCAGCATATCCAGCTTCCCACAGTGAAACAGTATGCTCGTTCTAAAGCCTTCGAAAGAACGATAACCTCGAGCATTGGACTTTACCGTCTGAATCTTTGAGTTTAATCCCTCGGCGACGGCATTGCTGATCCGGTGATCGAAGTAATTCAACAAGCCATTTTTATGCGCTTTTAGCATTCTGGCCACTTTCTTGATGGGCTCCAAACGGCAACGAATAGCCCAGCTGTACCACTTCTCAAAATAGCGTTTCGCCCAACCTTTACTGTGGTAGTCCCAAAAGGGTCGGAAATGTTCTTTGATAGCCCATGAGCGTGCCACTTTG
>NZ_AUIH01000051.1 GCF_000423605.1 Saccharospirillum impatiens DSM 12546 | reverse complement strand
GGGGTGCAGAACCCGCCCGGTACAACGAGGATCGTCCAAGACCTTATCCAGTTGGCGTGACAGGCCGAGCTTTTTGTCGACTTCGCGAAAGAGCACCAGTCCGGCGTCTGACGTTAGATCACCACCGGTAAAGTCGACTTCAACCTTACGGCGTTTTAGAGGAGAAAGGGACAAAGTCATGTGGTAGCATTCCGTTACGGCTTTGGTGGTTGAAAATAAATGGTGTCGCAACCTTATTATCAACTTCCCAAAGCCGTTTTGCTATCCGAATACCCAGTTTGGTGAAATATCCGGGCTAGAACACTGGAACAAATTCTGGAAGCCGAAAAGCCGGAAGTGGTTGCCAAAGCCAGAGATAAAGCAGATGTGATTCTGCTTAACATCCGCCTGAGTGAAATACGTGCGCTTATGGAAAAAACTCAGAACGAAATGGCCGAAGCGCTGGGTGTGAAACAACCAACGATTGCCGGCATGGAGAAAGCCGGGAAAGGCCTGAAACTTTCCAGTCTGAAGCGTTACGTAGAGGCGGGTGGCGGCAAGGTTCGGCTCGACATTGAGCTACCAGATGGCCAGCATCATGGTTTTACGCTTTAACAATCGAGGCATTCGATTTCTTGCAGTATATGGCCTGATACTGATGCTCAGTGCATTTTCCTGGGCAGATAGCCTACCCAAAGAAGTACAGATTAATCTTTCAATCGAAGACATTAACGATTGGGCGGTAGAGGACGACGCGCTCTGGTTGCAATTGACGGGCCCAGCCCAGGTCCGAGTCAATACTCGGTTGACAACTGAACCCGAAGGCACCCGATACATCGTTAATGTTGAAGGGCTCGAGCTGTTGGTAGCTCACTGGTATGCAGAGGACGACATCAACGTGATCCGCGCACCGGTAAATGACGCTGCTGTGAAGATGCTTCAAAAAAACCACACCAGGTAGCTGACACTAACTCCGGGGCAGTAAGTGGCTCATCTGTCCAACTGCTTCTCAAAGCGCGAGTAGCAATAGTCCGACACAAATAATCGCCGCGCCACAAAGTCGCCGCCCGGCCCGCGTCTTTTCACCGAACAAATACAGGGAGGCCAGGGTGGCAAGCACGATGCCGGTATTGGAATAGGCCACCACCTCCGCCGAGGGCAGAAAGCGCATGGCGTGGATCACCAGGGCATAGGCCAGGCCTACGCAGAGCCCACCGATGACGGTGATGGGCAACGGCAACCGTTGCGGTGGTGTCCAGCGGCCGGTCTGCTGGCGCAGAGCCAGGGTTAGCACAATGAAGGCGGCACCGTAGCCTACGGATATAAATCCGATGATGGCAGCGAACCCTGGCAGGTGAACTGTCGCCAGCTTGTCCGAAATGGAATAGATGCTGGTGGAAAACATGGCCAGAATCGCCCAGGGAATGGCCGCCCGCTCGCCATCGCCCGGTTTGCCGCTCGCCAGCAGGCCCAGCCCGGCCACGCTGATAAGAATGCCCAGCCAGCCGGTCAGGCTGGGGGATTCACCGGTCAGTATCAGCCACCAGAGGGCAATCAGTATCGGCGAGCTGCGCACCAGTGGGTAGACCATCGCCACCGGCGCATAGCAGTAGGCTTTCCACAGGCCGAAGAAGTAACAGGCGTTGGCGCAGGCGGAAATTGCCATCAGCCCCAAAAAGGTGGTCGACCAGACATCCGCCTGCCAGAGCGAGTAAAACCCCCAGGGCGCGGACAGCACAAGGTGCGCCAGCAGTGCCCACCAGAGCGGCCAGGCAGCACTTGGCTGATGGCGTGCAATCAGGTTCCACAGTACATGCATCAGCACCGATGCCGTCAGTGCCATTGTTGCACCGAGCATCACAGCGGGAAGTTGCCGGCAAGGTCGACGACCTGCCCGTCCATGGCCGGTGCAACCGAGGCGGGCAGCGAATCGGGGTTGTCCATCAGCCAGCGGTCGGTGGTGTGGCTCAGATGGGTCAGCCAGCCCCGCTTTGCCCCGCTGTTCTGAATCATATTGAGTGCCGCCAGAAGATCGTTATGGTTCTGGGGTGGTTCGTCGGCGGGTGGATGGCTGCAATCCACGGCAATCTCGTGTGCGCCCCACTGGCGGAGAAAATCTTCCGATTCCCGGGGCAGCCCGACAGTGTCGGTCAGGTAAGCAAACCGGTCGCCGCCCCGATGGGCAATGGCATAGCCGAAGGTGAGCTTTGAATGGTTCAGCAGAAGAGGGGTTAGGTTGAAATCTCCCAGTTCCAGGGTTTCAAAGGCGGCCAGGCTGCGGATATCCAGAATGCCGGGGTGTTTGAACAGGTCGGCGAAGCCTTCCGGGTCCGGCGGCGCGTATACCGGAATGGGGTCGCCCTTGCCCCAGCGCAAGTGAAGCAGCCCCTGAACATGATCAGCGTGATAGTGGGTCAGCACAATGGCGGACAGCTCCCCCGGCTGGAAGCGTTCGTGCAGGTCCATCAGGCCCGCATCCAGCAGTATCTTGTGGTTGTTGTCTTCGATCAGTGCCGAACAGGGGCGGCGAACATGCTGCGGGTTGGTTCTTGCCCGCTGACAGGCGGCGCAGTCGCAGCCGAAGCGTGGAACGCCTCCGGCGCCGCCGGTTCCGAGAAAGGTCAGGCGCAAGCTCCTTTCCTCCGATGTTGATTGATGATGGACAGCAGTTGCTGACAGGCCAGGTCCGGGGACTGGTTGTTGTCCACCCGGAAACAGCCTTTACCGGCTTCCAGGTCGAAGCTGCTGTTTCGGGAAAGCCGCCGTTCTATGCCCGCTTCGGTTTCACGACCCCGCCGGGCCAGACGTTCCCGGAGAATGTCCGGGGCGACGTCGACCAGCACCGGGCGCAGTTCCGGGTAGTGGCGCAGCGCGGTTTCCAGGTAGCCCCGGGAGCCGTTGACCACTACCGTCAGGCCCATTGCCAGCCATTGATTGATCTCAATGCCGATGCCGTAGTGGCAGTCGTGGCTGTACCAGCTCAGAGCAAACAGACCGGCGTTCTGGCGTGCCAGGAATTCTTCCCTGGTCAGGGCCAGGTGGTTTTCACCCCCGGCGGAGGCGGGCCGGGTGATGTAGCGGTGGGCAAAACAGACGCCCGGTTGCTGGCCAAGTTGCTCTCGGGCCAGGTCGATAAGGGTGTCTTTGCCACTCCCGGAAGGGCCGATAATATAGATCAATGCGTTCGCCATCGCAGCACCTCCTTCCCCTGGGACCAGACATGGCTTGCCTGTGCCAGCGGTCCGGAGCCGGTAATGGCAATGAGGTCCGCCCGTTTGCCGGGGGCAATCACGCCGCGGTCGTCAAGGCCTGCGGCTCTGGCGGGGTTGCGGGTAACCAGGGCAAAGGCCTCGGGCAGGGAAAGCTGGCCGGTATCCACCAGATGCAGCACTGCAGGTAACAGTGCCGCGGGGGAATAATCCCCGCACAGGCAATCCGCAACCTGCTCCTTTATCGCTTCGATGGCTCTCATATTGCCGGATTGGGAGGCATTGCGCAGGATGTTGGGCGCGCCGAACAGTGTAGACAAACCGCTTTCTCTGGCGGCGATGGCGGTTTCCAGGTTGATGGGGAATTCCGAAATCCGCGCGCCCAGTCCCTTCAGCACAGCGACTTTTTCCGGGCTGTCGTCATCATGGCTGGCCAGTGGAACCCCGTATTGGCGGGCCTGCTCTGCCAGCCCTTCCATACGCGCCATGGCACCCCGGGCGGCCGCACGCTTGTGGTCCAGAATGGCGTCCACATCGTCGGACGTGGTCTTGTAGGTTTTGGCCAGATAGTTCCGATAGGCTTCCACATCCCGGAACTGGCCCTGGCCGGGGCTGTGATCCATAAATGACAGCATCTGCAGGGCGCCCTCGGCCAGCAGGCCATTCAGAATTTCCGGGGCGGTTTCGTCGGTGACTTCGTAGCGGGCATGGATGCGGTTATCCACCATGGCGGACGCCTGATGGCGCGCCATGGCCCGGGCCAGATCCGCCGCCACCGTATTGTTGCGAACACCCAGTTCATGATTGGCAAAAGACAGGGCGTGGTAAACCGTGGTGATCCCCGCGACGGCGTTGCGTTTGTCGGCCAGGGCCGAGGCAAACTCGAAGGGGAAGTGAACCCCGGGCCGGGGCTCGGCCTCTTTTTCCAGGGCATCGCAGTGCAGATCGATCAGGCCGGGAGCCAGCAGGCAGCCCTGAAGGTCCACTCGTTCCGAATCACCGGTGGTGGTGGGGTTGATGGCGGAAATTGCGCCGTTTTCGATCAGCAGGTCGGCCTGCTCGACGGTGTCTTCCAATACCAGCCGGGCGTTGGTCAGCAGTTGGGATTTCATGATGAGGCGGTCTCCAGAGCGGGGGTTGGTTGTGGCAGGCTTTGTGGTGGCGCCAGGCGATACTCAACATCCGCCAGGGCGGCGACCAGTTCCGGGTCATGGAATATCGCAACCATGGCCACACCAGCCTGTTTGAACGCTCGGATCAGCTCAATAACCCGGGCCGTGGTGGTTTTATCAAGGCTGGCGGTGGGCTCGTCCAGCAACAGCAGGCGGGGTTGTGCTATCAGGCCACGGGCCAGGTTCACCCGTTGTTTTTCGCCTCCGGAGAATGTCGCGGGGGGCAAGCGCCACAGGCGCTCGGGTACGTTCAGTCGGGTCAAAAGATCCCGGGCTTGTTCAACGGCCTCGCTGAGGGTAAGGCCACGGAGGATCAGCGGCTCCGCTACTACTTCTTCTGCAGGGCGGCGCGGAATACAGTGCAGGAACTGGGTAACGAAGCCCAGTTCGGTGCGGCGCAGCTGCAGCATGTCCTGTTCGCTGATGCGGGCCAGATCGACGACAGTGCCGTTCGCCTTATGGAAATCCATGCGGCCGGCGCTTGGCAGGTAGGTGCGGTAGATGCACTTCAGCACCGAGGACTTACCGGCCCCGGTGGGCCCGGTCAGCGCTGTCAGTTGTCCGGGAAAGGCGGTCAGCGCAACCTCCGAACAGGAGGGAACCGTTTCGTTCTGTTCGTGCAGGCTGAACTGTTTGGCCAGCCCTGTTATTTGAAGGATAGGAGTTTCCAGGAAGGGAGTTTCAAGGATGGGTGTCATATCGTCATGCCTCACAGTGTGGATGCCACCAGTTGCTGGGTGTAAGCGTGCTGGGGGTCTTCCAGAATCTGGTCGGTCAGCCCGGATTCGATCACCCGGCCGTGCTTCATCACCAGGGTGCGGCTGGCCAGCAGGCGGATAACGCCCAGATCGTGGGTAACCACAATCATGGCGGTGTCCAGTTCGTGCTGAATTTCCAGAATCAGATCCAGAATCCGGGCCTGAACCGACAGGTCCAGCCCGGTGGTGACTTCATCCAGAAACAGCAGGGGCGGACGCGTGGCCAGTGCCTTGGCGATCTGCACCCGCTGCTGCATGCCGCCGGAAAATTGCCGGGGCGACTCGTCCATGCGCCCTACCATTACGTCGGTGCGGGTCAGCAGTTCGCTCGCCCGGCGGCGGATATCGCCATAGTGGTTGAGGTCGTTCATCAGCAGGCGCTCGGCGATGTTGCCCCCGGCGGAAATGCTGAAATTCAGGCCCAGGTTCGGGTTCTGGTACACCATGCCGAAGCGGTGATTGCGCAGCCAGCGTTGCTCGGCGCTGTTCAGTTCAAACAGGTCGTGGGTCCGGGTGTCATCCCGGAAGCAGGCCTTTCCCCGGGTGGGTGCCTGATCGAAATAGAGGGTTTTCACTACCGTGGATTTGCCGCTGCCGGACTCCCCCATGATGCCCAGAATCTCCCCGGGCTGCAGGCTGAAGCTTACGTTGGCCGCCGCCACGATCGAGCCGCAGGCGGGGCAGACGTTGGTGTTGTGCTCCGGGCCGGTCATGTCCAGACAGGACGGGCATTCGGTGCCGTGGATACGGGTCAGGCCCTGTACTTCAAGAATCGGTTTCATGGAGTGACCTCCCGGTCATTGGCCGCGGCCAATTGCCGGTTGCAGTAATCGGTGTCCGAGCATTGCCAGGCCTTGCCTCCTGTTTCCAGATTAAGCTCATCCAGAAAGCTGTCGGTGGCTCCGCAACGGGCACAGGGGCGTCGCTTGCCGTCTGCGGTGTGGAAGTTCTCGGTGCGGAAGGGAATGTCGTCAAACACCAGGGGTTCTGCGTCGGTATAGGGTGGCACCGCGTAGATTTTCTTTTCCCGGCCGGCGCCAAACAGCATCAGCGCTTTGGCCTGGTGCAGGCGCGGCACGTCGTAACGGGGGATAGGGCTCGGATCGATCACGTAATGGCCGTTGACCCGGGTTGGGTAACGGTGGGAAATGGTGATCTCGTCGAACTGAACCAGGTCCTCGTAAAGTTTGGTCAGCAGACGGGCGTAATCCCCTTCGCCGTGCATGACCTTGCGCCTGGCTTCCGACGGCTCCACGATGACCAGCGGATCGGGGTAGGGCACCTGCAGGTTGAGAACCTGGTCTTCCCGCAGGGCTGTCTCCGGCACCCGGTGGCGGGTCTGGATCAGGCTGGCATCGGCGGTGCTCTCGGTGGTGGACACGCCGGGGCAGGTCAGCTCTGCAAATTTGCGCAGGTTGACGGCGTTGACCGAGTCGTCGGAGCCCTGGTCGATCACCTTGAGGGTGTCGTCCGGCCCGATCATGGCCAGGGTCAGCTGCAAGCCGCCAGTACCGAAACCACGGCCCATGGGCATTTCCCGTGAGGCGTAAGGGGTCTGGTAGCCGGGAATGCTGATGGCCTTCAGGATCACCCGGCGGATTTCCCGCTTGGCGAATTCATCCAGAAAGCCAAAGCTGTAGCTGTCCTGGGCAGCGGGCAGTTTATAGTTCGGATTCATGGCTGACCTCCTGCTGGTCCTGACCGCGTTCCTGGTGTTTGCTGCGGGTGGCGCGCAGCCGGTCCATATCGGACTGGAAGGTCACGTAGTGGGGCATTTTGTAGTGGTTGGCAAAGCCCATGGAGTCGACACCGTCTATGTGCATCAATACAAACTCCGGGTCTTCCGATGCGTTGGCCGGGCCGTCGTGCATGCCCTTCTGCAGGGCGCGGTCCAGAATGGCCATGCTGATGGCCTTGGTCTCGTTGTGGCCAAAGCAGGCGCCGTAGCCCAGGGTAAATTCCGGTGCGGCGTCTTTGCCGGTGTCGGTGTCGTCGGGTTCGTACATGGCAATGACTTCGCATTCGGTCATCAGCACTTCACCGGCTTCGGTCAGTTCACCGGTCACCGGGTGGGGCAGCATTACCGGCAGATAGCCCACCCGTAGCTCTGCGACGGTGGGATGGACGTCGCCGTAACCGCGCATGTTGGAGTAAGCAATGGCCAGCATGGAGCCGGTTTCTGCCCGGGCCATGGTGGCCAGCGCGGCGGACCGGCTGACCGGGAAAATCAGCGGGTCCCGGGTGATGTCGAAGGCCGGGTTCCGGTGCGCCGGTTTGGGCGGCAGCAGGCCTTCCTTGCGCAGCGCGTCCAGAACCTTCGGAAAGCTGTCCGGCAGTGTGTCCGTTGGGGCGTTCTGCAGGAACTGTGCAGCCATTTTCCGGAAAGGTTCCGGAGACTCTTCCGCCAGTTCAAAGCGCATCAGTCGCAGGGCGTAATCGTGGGTTGGCCCCAGCATCTGGCCGCCGGGAATATCCTTGAAGGCACTGGAAATACGACGGATAAGCCGCATCTGCCCAGTGTCCTGGGGCGGGGTCTCCAGCAGCCTGGGCCGGGTGGAGCGATAGGCTCTCAGCGCGAAACCGGCTTCCAGGGTATCACCCTGCATCTGTTTGATGGCCAGTGCCGCCAGTTTCGGGTGGTACAGGCCGCCCTCGGACATGATTCGCGAGGTCAGCAGGCGCAGCTGGTGCTCAATGGCATCGAGCGACAGTGGGTCCGGGCCTGAAGGTTGCCCGCCACCGCGCAGCGCTTCCAGGGCATCGGCGGCGCCGTCTATGGCTTTTTCGCCGCCCTTGATTGCAACGTAGCCCATTAGTTGGCTCCTCCGCTGATGTGCGTGGTGCGGGGAATGGCCACCACCTGAGTGTCGTCCACCAGAATCAGGTCAACGCCCATGGGAAAGTTCCGGTTCCAGTGGGTCCTGGCCTGCAGCCAGTCGCTATTCAGGCCCCGGACCGCCAGCGTTTGTTGGCCGTCAATGCCCGGTCCCCGGCAAATCAGGGGGAAATCGGAACTGTCGGCCAGGCTGGCAACGCGGACAATGACGGTGGCGCCTCGCTCCGGCTCGCTCAGGGTGCCGATGGTGGGCTCAAAGGCCGGTGGCTGGCTGCCGTCGGCGATAATGAAACTGGCTTGCCCGGTGTCGGCCTCACCGATGCCCAGGCGCAGGATATCCGCCGACGGAATCAGTTGTTCCGGGTCCGCCAGGGTGACTTCTTTGTCGCACAGAATAGCGGCGATGCAGATGGGGCCGGCGGCATCACTGCAGCCTGGCAGTTGTTGGCGGCGGCCGGGAAAAGAGAAGGCCGTCATCAACGCGCGAAATCCTCGCTGCTGGTATAGCGGGCTCCACACACTGTCGTGTTGTTCGGTTGTATCGGGTCTATTCATTGTCGTCCTCACTTCCATCGCCCAGCAGGGAAAAGTCCACGCGGGTTGCGGCCAGCAAGGCGTGACGTTCGCGTTCGGTTTCCTGAACTTTTGCCATGCCTGTTCTGAGCAGGTCGAGTGCCTGCTCATGGTGGGGTAACCGGGCGGCCAGGGTGGCGTCCAGAACCGCCAGGGCCCATGCCAGTGACTGCCGGTCGTCCAGAAGGCGGGCGCCGCCCTCGGAGCGACGGCCATCATCAGTGACCACTGCCACATGGGCGTGGCTGACCGGTACTTCTCCCAGGAAATACAGGTCGTTCAGGGCCGAGTCCGGCAGTTTCAGCAGGCCGAGCCCGCGCTGGGGCAGGGTCAGGTCTTTCACGGTGCATTGCCCGGCAATGTTGGCGGCCAGGGCCTCGGCCTGCTCGGCAGGCAGGGCCGACCAGTAGCGAAGCCACTGGCTGCGGGCGGGCGGCCAGTCTACTGAGCGTGTAGGGTGGGTCATGGTCGCGGTTACTCCTTGTTGTTCGGATATCTATACATGTCGGGTGATCGTTGATCCGGCGCGCGGTCAGATCATCCGGGCGCGAATGCGGGCCGAAAGCTGATCCAGCACGAACACGAACAGGAAAATGGCGATCAGGATGGTCATCACATGGCCGTAGTCGTACATGTCGAAGCGGCCTTTTAGTTCCTGGCCGATACCACCGGCACCCACCAGCCCCACCACCGTTGCCATGCGCAGGTTGCGGTCGAGGATGTAGGCGGTGTAGGCCACGTACTGGGGCAATACCTGGGGCATCACCGCATAGAGCACGGTTTTGATCTTGCCCGCGCCAATGGCTTCCAGCGCCTCCTGTGGCTGCTTGTCGGCGTTCTCGATGTCTTCGGCGTAGAACTTGCCCAGAAAACCGGCCGCATGCAGGCCCAGGGCCAGCACCCCGGCGATGGGGCCAAAGCCGTAAGCCAGCACCAGAAACAGCGCCACGATCAGTTCCGGCACCGAGCGCAGAAGGCTGATAAAGCCCCGTGCCAGGGTGTAGGTGACCCGGTTGGGGGAATAGTTGCTGGCGGCAAACCACGCCAGGGGAATCGACAGGCTGACCGCCAGAATGGTGCCCCAGAGGGCGATTTCCAGGGTCTCGATCATCTTGGCAAACACGGTTTTCACATAACCCGTCGGGTCGTAGAGTACTTCTGTGATTTCAGTAGCGCTTTCGAGCTGGAGAGTTTCCTCGTTAATGCGCTGGGTGGTGGTTTCCCGGGTTTCCACGCGGGCGAACCAGGGTAGGTCGTCAGGATTGAAATCGTTCATCCGTCCGATGTCCTCCGACGTGGCCAATTGCGGCGGCCACATGGAGTCGGCCACCTTGCTCAGGCCGCGAACCACCTGGGACTCGTCGTTCAGGCCCACCAGGTTGCCAACGGCCTGGGTGGTCATGATCACCATCCGGTCCATCTCGGTGCGGTGCCCGGTCAGTATCAGCAACGCGAAGATCAGGATCGCGATGACCAGGTGCTTCAGGCGGAATGGCTGATCAAGATGCCACTGCAGTCGTGCGCCCTCGGGCGGTACGGGAATGGGACGAGTATTCATCACATACCTCCGGCGGCTTCGAGTTCCGGAGTGTCTTCCCGGAAGGTGTCGGGCTCGCCATCGCCCCAGTCGGCGTTCTGGTAAAGCCTGCCCAGGCGCTGGTCGTCAAACTCTTCCGGTGCGCCGTCAAAAACAATCTCTCCGCTTCGCATACCCACGATCCGGTCACCGAATTCCCGGGCCAGATCCACCTGGTGAAGGCTGCAGACAACCGTGGCGTTCAGTTCGCGGGCGGCGTCTTTAAGCAGGGTAAGAATATCCCGGGATATCTGCGGGTCCAGGCTGGCGACGGGTTCGTCTGCCAGCACAACCTTCGGGTCCAGCATGAAGGCACGGGCGATGCCCACCCGCTGCTGCTGGCCCCCGGACAGTTCACCGGCACGGCGATGCAGGTGTTCGGGTTTCAGCCCGACGCGCTCCAGATAGTGGCAGGCTTTTTCCCGTTGCTGCGGGTAAAACCAACCGCACAGGGCGCGGGCCAGGGAGACATCCGGAAGCGCCCCCGACAGAACGTTAGCTGCCACCGAGGCACGGGTTGCCAGGTTGAAATGCTGGTGAATCATTGCGACGCTTTTACGGATGTCGCGCTCGTTGGCTGGGGTCAGTTCGACGCCGTCGACATGGACCGCTCCGCCCGTTGGCCGAACCAGGCCGTTGACGGCCCGAAGCAAGGTGGACTTGCCAGCGCCGGATGGCCCAAGGATGACGCAGAACTGCCCCTCCGGCACCTCCAGGTCAACGCTGTTCAGTGCGCGGGTGCCGTCTGCCCAGGTTTTGTTGATGGCGCTGAGCTTTACCATGGATTGTGGTGCCTGGCTCATAATCGTTTCTCCTGTTGAATGCCTGCGCCTCTTTCCCAACGCTTGAACGTCTTTAGAAGGCAGGCAGACCCCGGTTAGCTCAGCGCCTGTTGCTGGCGGCAAGAATGGACTGTTTAACGTCGCGGTTGACGGCGTTCAGCATGTCACCGACTTCCGCCATGGTTTCTTCACTGACGTCGCTGGTGTACCGGTCAACGCGCTTGCCGCCATAGCCTCGTATCTGCTCCGGCTTGATGCTGGACATGGTGTGAACGGTGTTGAAGGCTTCCTGAAGCCGGGCTTTGATGTCGGCACTCACGTCAGGCTGGATGGACAGTGGCGGATAAGGCAGGGGGGCACTTTTAGCCACTACGGTGATTTCACTGCCGTCAATGGCACCGGCATTCAGGGCTTTTTCGTAGGAATCGAAAGAGGCGCCACCGACATCCACCAGTCCCTGGGACAGGGCGGACAGTACGTTGGCGTGGCTGCCTGCCATGTTGACGCTGGCGGTGTCGCTGGCGGGATCAATGCCAGCGCGAAGCATCATCGCAACCGGAATATTGAAGCTGGACGTGGAGTTGATATCACCCAGGGCGATTCTCTTGTTTCGGATGTCGGCCATGCTTTCGATGCCGCTGTCGTTACGGGCAAAGATGCCGGAGTAGTAAACCGATCGGCCCTCGCTGACCGCCATAGCCAGCAGATTGGCACAGCCTCGTTCATGGGCCTGCAAGTAGCTGACCGGGCCGAACCAGGCGATGTCGGCAGACCCGTTGCACATGGCTTCAACCACGGCGCCGTAGCTCTGGCCGACCTGCAGCTCGAAGTGTAGGCCGGTGGCTTCCGATACGGCATTGAAAATGGGCTCGAAGTCTTTGCGGGTGCCGTCTTCGGTGCCCCCGTCGGCGGGAATCAGAACGACCCGCAGAGGCCGGTCGCTGGAGCCGTCGTTGGCAGCGGCAATGGCAGGACTTGAGCCGAGCATAACAATGGCGGTTATTACGGACACTGAGTATTTGAGAAGTGTGTGCAGTTTCGGATACATTATGTGAGCTCCCGTGGGGTTTGTGTTCAGGTATTCGACCGTTAGCAGACAGTCATGGTTTGATGCACAGTTGGATCCGGTCTGCGCGAAACCGGGTAATCACGTACTCGAGCGGGGTCAGATCCTGCTCATGCACGTTGGTACTCTTTACCCGCAGCACGGGCTGGGTTCTGGGCATCGCCAGAAGCCCTGCATCATCACCCTGCGGGAGCATCGTCGTTACCAGGCTCTGTACACGCTTGAGCGAGCAGCCGTAGTGCTCAGCCAGAAATCCGTGCAGGGACCCGCCCTCGTATTCGTCTCGCACTGCTGGAAAACGTCCTTCTGGCAGGAAATGCGATATAACGCAGAATGGTGTGCCATCCACTGTCCGCAGACTTTCAATCCAGATCACCGGTGAACCCACCGCAATGGCCAGACGCTCCGCCACCCGCTCACTGGCTGGCAGCACTTGTTTGCGCACCACACGCCCGCCGGTTGCCGCTCCCATGGCTGTCAGATTTTCAGTAAACCGGGTGTCGGAACTCAGGGGGTAGTCGATCTGGTTATTGATGACGAATACGCCCCGGCCGTGTTGTCGCTCCAGCAGGCCGTCGGCGACCAGGACATCAATCGCTCGCCTGAGGGTATGACGGTTCACGCCAAAGCGGTCGGCCATTTCGCCCTCCGAAGGCAGCATGTCCCCGGGCGCGTAATGGTTCAGAACATCACGCTCCAGGTGCTGGGCAATTTGGCGGTAGAGTGCGTGGCCGGTTTCGCGTTGCAGGTTGTAGAGGCTCATAGGCATGTCTAGACAAGTTAAGTTGCCTGAGATCCTAAGGGCTGTTTGTGACAGTGCCGTGATGGTTCCATGAAGACTGAGTGTCAGTCGGCGCACCCGGCTGCACGCCAAAGCCTGGCTGTTCGAGCGGGATACCGGTTTCGGCTCAGCCTATGTGGGCAGCGCCAACTTCTCCGGTGCTGCCCTGATGGGCGGGCTGGAATGGACGGTGAAGTTCACCCAGCATGGACAGCCCGATTTGTTCACCCCGGTCCAAGGCGCATTTTGAAATCCTGTGTGTTGCGGGCGACATAGCCCCATGAGTTGTGATCGGGAGCAACATGAACAGCCTGGCGATTGACTTGCCAGTGCCTTTCCGTTTTTACTGAAGCACGACGCCGCTATGCTTAAACCAATAAATTTTTTTTGTGAACGATCCATACCGGATTCTGAAGAGTGCAGGTAGCAAATGGCGGAGCATGGCAAGGATGTTGAAGGGCTTTGATGGCTCATTGACTATCGGCAGCAAAGGAAGGAGTCGCGTTTATGGCTAAAAGCCCTCCGATCGCAACCGGACAGTTACCTCTGTTCGAGTTTGACGCGGAAAACCTGCAAAAAATGGAAAGGCACCAGCCTTTTTCCCAACGGGATGAGTCGGAGTACAGCAAGTACATAGTGTACGTTGACGAAAGCGGTGACCACAGCTTACAGAGCATCGACCAGCAATATCCGGTATTTGTATTGGCCTTCTGCGTCTTCCACAAAAGGCACTACAGTGAGGTTATTGTTCCTGCGTTAGAGAAGTTCAAGTTTAACCACTTTGGGCACGACCAAGTTGTTCTTCACGAAAACGAAATTCGGCGTCGGACGGGTAAATTCAATATCTTTAAAAGCAAAGCCCACCAGGCTGAATTTATGGATGAGCTTACGCAGATTATCGATTTCAGTAACTTCATCCTCATCAGCACAACCATCGACAAACGCGACTTAAAACGCCTGAACACTGCCGATAACGCGTATCACATTGCTCTTGGCTATTGCATGGAAACGTTACATGAATTTTTGACGGGAAAAAGCGAGAGCGCAAAGAAAACCCATGTCGTATTTGAGTGTCGGGGAGACAAGGAAGACAAGGAACTGGAGCTTGAGTTTCGGCGCATCTGCGATGGTAACAACCGTCTGGGTATTCCATTCCCGTTCGAAATACTGGCTGCCGACAAGCGTGTTATGTCTTCGGGCCTGCAGTTGGCGGATCTTGTGGCACGGCCCATCGGTTTGAGCACCCTTAGGCCGCATCAGTCTAACCGGGCTTTTGATATTCTGAAGCGAAAATTCTACTGCGATGGCGGGCGTGAAGCGGTAGGGAGTGGCTACGAGGGCGTTGGAATGAAAATTTTCCCGCCTCCAAAAAGCGAAAAACCCCGGTGAAACCACCGAGGTTTAGACGCCGACCGGGATTGCCCAATCCATTTGCGAAAGATTTTGGCTGGATAGCCGTTTGTTGTCAACCTCCTTCGTTGAATAGGACTTTATCGTGCTGCCCTTTAAACCGTTCCACTCCTGTTTCAACTTCATCACACCAGACCACTTACCCACCGGAGGTTGCAACCATTGGAAGTTAGGCCATCCCCGACGCCCATTGTCACGCCTAATCTGGCTGGTTCAAGCATAACCAGGTAAGGCAACCCAACAGCCTTGCAGTAAAGGCACCCCGACGCAATGACATCCACCCAATACTACGACCAAAACGCCCGCGCGTTTTTCGACGCCACCGTCGCGGCTGAGATGTACGAACTACGCCAGCGGTTGGCCAAGCGGCCCAAACATCCTCACCCACTGGCATCCCCACCCAAACCATGCGAACCTGGTTATAGCTGTAACCGGGAATCTCCAACATGGATGAGCTTTACCAGGGCGTCTACGACCTACTGGCAACCGATGACCTTCACCAGCAAGTGGACGAATCCCTGCTGGAAGCCACCTTCGAGAAGATCAGCGAAGCGAACCTGCCGGAGCGCCTGGCAACGGCCTTGGCCGAGCGACTGGTGCAGAGCCTGAATGGCATCAGAGCCACAAAAACCAGTAAGAAAGCTGAAGAGCAACTGGCCTGGGTTAACCAGCTGCTCGCCTCCCTGCAGCAACCCCCAATACCCGGCAACACCATCATCTCCCCACCCCAGGCTCTGCGCGCGGTCCACCCCAGGAGGCTAAAACCCGAACTCCCGGCCATTGGCCTGGCCCAGCCCTGGCTGTTCACTGCAGGCAAAGATTCCCCGGCGCTGTTGCACGAACTGCAAGCCGAGCTGAACAGCTGCAACCATGTCGATATTCTGGTGAGCTTCATCACCGTATCCGGTGTGCGTAAGCTGCTCGACCGCCTGAAGGCCATTACCGCGACCGATGGCCAGGGCCGAAGCCAGGCCACTGTGCGCGTGCTCACCACCACCTACACCGGCGCGACCGACCAGAAAGCCCTGAACCAGTTGGCCGGGTTACCGAACTGCGAAGTGCGGGTCTCGCTAGGTGGTCGGCGCACCCGGCTGCACGCCAAAGCCTGGCTGAGGCCTGTCCCAACGAAAATACACAAGCAGAAAGGTTACTTCAGCTGTTGGTTTACCGTTTAAGTACTCGTAAAGTACCGTTCATGTTGATAGCTACTAAAAGCCCATGAAATACTCAATTAACACGACTGAAGGTGATTTCGAGCCGGGATCAAACATAAAAGTTTTGAAGAACCGGCTTCAGATTAACCGTGAAGAAGATATGGCTGAAGCTGAGTATGCTTTGCTGCTCAAGCTATACCAACATATCTTTGAGCCAGAATTTTCATTGGCAACACTGGACTTCGAGCTTATTAAGTCATGGCACCGCAAGTGGCTTAAACCGATATATGATTGGGCGGGAGAGCTACGAACAGTCAACATGTCAAAGGATGGTTTTACGTTTGCGGCCGCACCATACCTGGAGGCACAAGTATCGACGTTTGAACGGTGTTATTTGGGACGATTCAGTGAATTGACCGCGTACCAGGAGAGCGAATTAATAGAGTACCTCGCGGATAGCCATGTGGAGTTTATTTTGATACATCCGTTTCGCGAAGGGAACGGACGGTTATCCAGGCTACTAATGGACACAATGGCAACAAAGGCCGGTTTTGGGCCTTTGGACTACACCTTGTGGGATCAACATAAGGAATTCTATTTCAAAGCTATTCAGGCATCAGTGGCAGGCGACAACCAGCACATGATCAGGCTCGTTCACGACATCCTGTACTCAGGATACTCAGTCAGCCAGGAGTAAATGAGCGTACTTACCGTTTTTGGCTTTAAGTTTGCGTTCAATTGCATCAACAGCCTCGCCGGTCTCAATGGCACTCGAACTGGCCACCGAACGGTATATGCTGGCTTTTTTGACCTTTTTGGTGGTCTGGCGATTGGACATGATATACCCCCTAATTGTTTAAAATTATAGCACTTGATGTCGATAAACACACTGGCGCGCTCAATCGCTCTGGGCCCAGCTCACCAAGCAAGACCCACTGGCATCCCCACCCAAACCATGCGAACCTGGTCAAAGCTGTAACCGGGAATCTCCAACATGGATGAGCTTTACCAGGGCCTCTACGACCTACTGGCAACCGATGACCTTCACCAGCAAGTGGCCGAATCTCTGCTGGAAGCCACCTTCGAAAAAATCAGCGAAGCCAACCTGCCGGAGCGCCTGGCAACGGCATTAGCTGAACGCCTGGTGCAAAGCCTGAACGGCATCAAAGCCTCAAAATCGAACAGCAAAGCTGCCGAGCAAGTCGCCTGGGTTAACCAACTGCTTGCCTCCCTGCAACAACCCCCGGTAACCGCCGACACCATCAGTTCCCCACCAAAAGCTCTGCGCGCGGTTCACCGCAGGCAAAGATTCCCCGGCGCTGCTGCACGAACTGCAGGCCGAGCTGAACAGCTGCAACCATGTCGATATTCTGGTGAGCTTCATCACCGTATCCGGCGTGCGCAAGCTGCTCGACCGCCTGAAGGCCATTACCGCGACCGATGGACAGGGCCGAAGCCAGGCCAGTGTGCGCGTGCTCACCACCACTTACACCGGCGCGACCGATCAGAAAGCCCTGAACCAGTTGGCCGAGTTACCGAACTGCGAAGTGCGGGTCTCGCTGGATGGTCGGCGCACCCGGCTGCACGCCAAGGCCTGGTTGTTCGAACGGGATACCGGTTTTGGCTCGGCCTACGTGGGCAGCGCCAACTTCTCTGGTGCTGCCCTGATGGGCGGGCTGGAATGGACGGTGAAGTTCACCCAGCATGGCCAGCCCGATCTGTTCAGCCGGGCCAAGGCGCATTTTGAAACCCTATGGCTCGACACCGAATTCCAACCCTACGACCCCAACAACAGCGAGCACCAGGCCGCCCTGCGCAGCGCCCTGAAACGGGAGTCGACCCAGTACGACGCCCCCATTGGCCTGCCGACCTTCTTCGACCTGGTGCCCAAGCCGTTTCAGACCGACATTCTTGAACAACTGGACAACGAACGCGCGCACGACCGCACCCGCAACCTGCTGGTGGCCGCCACCGGCACCGGTAAAACGGTGATGGCCGCGTTCGACTACCGGCGCATTGCCCGGCAACAGGGCGGGCAGCCCCGGTTGTTGTTTGTCGCGCACCGGGAAGAGATTCTGAAGCAGGCCCGGCACACCTACCGCCAGGTACTGCACGACCCGAACTTCGGTGACCTGCTGACCGGCCACCACGACCCCGAGCAACACAACCACCTGTTCGCTACTATTCAAAGTCTCCAGAGCCGCGCCTTACTGGCGCAACTGGGCGCCGACTACTGGCAAGTGGTGGTGATCGACGAATGCCACCACATCGAAGCCAAAGGGTTCGAGCAGTTCGTGACCGCGGTAGAGCCCGCCGTTTTACTGGGCCTGACCGCCACCCCGGAACGCCAAGATGGCAAAAACATCCTGCGCCACTTCCACAACCGGCCCGACGGCACACCCGCCGCCCAACTGCGCCTGTGGCACGCACTCGACCTGCAGCTCCTCGCCCCGTTCGAATACTATGGCTGCGACGACGGTGAAGATTACCGCCAAGTCAGTTGGGGCCAGCCGCAACTGGAACAGCAACAGCTCAGCAACCTGCTGACCGGCAACCAGATGCGCGCCCGCACCATCATCAACAACTGGCGCAATCTGGTGGCGGACACTAGCCAGTGCAAAGCCCTGGCGTTCTGTGTTTCTGTTGCGCATGCCGAGTTCATGACCGAGCAATTCAACCAGGCCGGCATTCGCGCCCGGCTGGTGACCGGCAATACCAACAGAGACGACCGCAACGCCGCCCCGCGCCAACTGCAAAACGGCGAGATCAACGTCATTGTCACCGTCGACCTCTACAACGAAGGCATCGACTTACCCTTCGTCGACACCCTGTTGCTGCTGCGCCCCACCCAAAGCGCCACCGTCTTCCAGCAACAGATCGGCCGCGGCTTGCGGTTGTATGAGGGCAAGGAAAGCTGTCTGGTGCTCGATTTTGTGGGCCAGTATCAGGATGGCTTCCGGTTCGACACCCTGTACAGCAGCATCACCGGCCTCTCACGCCGGGAGATTGCCGATTCCGTCGAACACGGCTTCGCCAGACTGCCCAGCGGCTGCCACCTGCAACTGCACAAAACCGCCCGCGAACACATACTGCGCAGCCTGAAACAGGCCATAAACCAAAACTGGCGACGCCTGCAAACCGAACTCGCCCGCTATGCCGCACTGAAAGGCAGCAACCAGGTGAGCCTGAACGCCTTCCTGACAGACCACGACCTGGAACTGGAAGACATCTACCGCTCTCACAGCACCAACACCAACAGCGGCTGGACCAATCTGCTGCGCGCCGCCGGGCTCATCACCGGCACTGGCAGCACTGAAGAAGCCTACTTCAGCAAACGCTTCGCCGCCTTACTGCACCAGGACGACCCAGCCCAATGGGAACTGCTGACCCAAATCGCGGAAGACCCCGCCAACTACCGCATAACCAGCGACCAGGAACGCCTGCGCCTGCAAATGCTTGCCTACCAGATCGACAGCAACACCAAGGCGACCGGCACGGCAGAAAGCTTCCTGAAGCGCCTAGCGAGCGAGCCCCATACCCGCCAGGAACTCAAAGCCCTGGCCGAGGTGCAGCAAACCCGGCATTACCACACCTTCAAACACTTACCGGGCCTGGAGCAGACGCCACTGCGGCTGCACGCCGCCTACCAACTACGGGAAATCCTGACCGCCGTAGGCCGCTGGACCGAAGACAGCCGACCCGAATTCCGGGAAGGCGTATTACGACTGCACGACGAGAAAACCGAACTGATCTTCATCACCCTCGATAAAAGCGAAGCCCGCCATGAAGGCGTGGCCTACCACGACTACGCCATCAGTCGGGATCGCTTCCACTGGCAGACGCAGAACTCAGCGGGGCCCAGCACAGAGGCGGGCAAGCGGTATCTGGAGCAGAAGACCAATGGTTGGCAGTTTCAGTTGTTTGTGAGGACGCAGAAGGGCGCGCCATATAGGGCTCTTGGGCCGGCGCAGGTGTTGAGTAGTCAGGGTGGGAAGCCGATGAGTATTACGTTGGGGCTGGAATTTGCCTTGCCTGAGCGGTTGTTTGAGGGGTTTAGTGTTCTTAGGGCGGCTTAACAAGTTTTGAAACCTGCTAGACGGAGTTTTCAAGATTAAGTTCCTGTTACACGTGGAGCAAGAGCAAACTAAAAGCGCAGTAGTAGTTTGAAATGTATACATTGGCAGTCGATTGGAGGCCTTGTTTGACACATTCGTATCAAGAGAATATATTGTTTTGACCAGTGACTAGGGGTATCTCCGGTCAAAAGCTGGTCACTACCTGCCTGGAAGGTGATTTCTTCCATATACTGCCCTTCTTTCGAAGGGCAGTGTGGTTGAAACTCGAAAGAGAGGGTAGGCCTCCAAAGAATCCCGCTAGCAGTTCACACAAGATATTTAAGTTGTCCTAGGTCTCAGGTAAGACTCTCGATTAATAGCTTTCAAAAAGCTAGCAAAGTTTCTAAACTGCTCCTGCTCTGACAATGTTGAATAATACGAAGGAGATTGTGTGAGCGACCGAAGTTTTCAACAAGCATTCAACGCAATCTTTCATAGTGAGAGTGAATTTTCTACCTTCTGTGAGTTTAAACTGGAAGGCGAAGTCAAGCCGTTTACTATCAACGGAAGGCAAATATACCCCGCACCTAAAAGCCTTAAGCGATACCTGAAGTTTATTGATAAAGTGATCTTAAGGTATTTAGCGAAAAATGAAGGCGTTGTACATTCGTTTGTTAAAGGGAAAAGTACTTTAACCGCCGTACAAGCGCATGCATTTAATAAGTATTTCTTTATTACCGATATTCAGGATTTCTATTTCAACATTAAGACCAATGATGTGCGGAGCATCCTAAATAGGGATAGGCATCTAATTCCAATATCTGATTTCGGAAATTACATTGAATTAGTAACTCGGTTGACGACCTTTGACGGGGTAGTGCCAGTTGGTTTTCCGACATCTCCTCAATTGAGCAACGCCTTCCTTTATGAATTTGATTCTTCGTTAAAAAAATATTGTGATGAGCGTGCATTGACCTATACACGCTACGCTGATGACATTATTGTTTCTGGGGAAAGCTATGAGGTGCTCTCTGAATTAAAGGACGTAGTTCAGGCGATATTGATTGAGTATGCTTCTCCGGACTTTCTGCTAAACCCAAATAAAACGCGTATAACTCAATTAGGCAATAAGGTGAAAATACTGGGTTTAGTTATTATGCCCAACGGAAGAATAACAATAGACTCAAAATACAAAAGCATAATCGAGACTTTACTGCACTTTTATGTTAGTGATAAACCTGAATCCGTAGGTTAATAATAAAAAAACGGCCTATAGCCCTCTATTTGCGCCGAATTTTGCTAAAATAGTCCCCTCAAATAGATCACCTACTGAGTGAGTAAATGAAGCGTTTCAAAATCGTACAATCCGATGCAGATATCATCAGTCACAGTGGCTTAGCACTGATTGGTCAAGCCGTAAATCGACACACCTATCTTACACAGCAAATTGACGCACTGGTTCCATTGCGCCACGGCATAAAACATTCGGATGTGATCAAAAGTTATCTAGCGATGCTATGTATTGGTAAAAATGATTTTGAAGCGATCAATACGATCG
>NZ_AUIH01000050.1 GCF_000423605.1 Saccharospirillum impatiens DSM 12546 | reverse complement strand
AAAAAATCGCCCATAAAAGGCATGCGATAATACTCGCATCAATTAACGGCGGCAGCATTATTTAATGGCTCACAACCCCATCGATATTAATAAAACAGTTCAGGATGTCGAGCATCTTCTGGCTAAGAGCGATGACGTGCCTCCCGCGCTAGAAGCGGCTATTCACATGCTTCTGACGGTTGTGAAACTATTAGCCGATCGAGCTGGACTGAACAGCCGCAATAGCAGTAAACCACCCGCCAGCGATCCTAACCGCGAGAAAAAGAGCCGGTCTAAAAATGCTAAGCCCGCTGGGGGACAGCAAGGGCACGTAGGAACCAACCTGCAACGAGTGGATGATCCTGATGCGATCAAACATATCGACATTGACCGTCGCACCTTACCTCGCGGAAATTATGTCGATCGCGGTTATGAGTCTCGCCAGCGATTTGATATTCGCATATCCCGCCATGTCACCGAATACCGCGCTCAGGTCTTGGAGAATGAGCGCGGCAAACGATTTGTGGCTCCGTTTCCGCCCGAGCTGAGCAAAGCAACGCAGTATGGTGCCAGCGTTAAAGCCAATGCCGTTTACATGTCGATGTTTCAATTAATACCCTATGAGCGCATCCAAACTCATTTTGCTGAAGTGTTTGATATGCCCCTCAGTGCTGGCAGTCTCTATAACTTCAATGCGGACGCCTATCAACGCCTTGAATTATTTGAAACGTTAAATAAGGTGCAGTTGCGCCAGGCCGCCGGTGCGCTGCATGTTGATGAAACTGGCATCAATGTGGATGGTAAGCGTCTGTGGTTGCATAACGCATCCAACGATCAATGGACGTATATTGCACCGCATGCCAAGTGGAGTGGTCAAGCGTTTTGTGACAACCCAGTTAAGCTGCTTTTCTCAGTTCAGAAACGGCTGATTCGTAATCGCTCGGGCTCGTGTGACCCAGCGTAGAATGCAGTCGCCGACTGTTATAAAACATCACGACGTATTCCAGAATATCCCGCTGCGCCTCAACGCGGGTCTGGTAGTGCCGCCACTGCACACGCTCTTTCTTCAAGCTTGCGAAGAAGCTCTCCGCGACAGCGTTGTCCCAACAATCCCCTTTTGCGGCTCATGCTGCCAACTAAGTCGTAGGCTTGCAGCAGTCGCCGGTAAACGTTGCTGGCGTACTGGGAGCCTCGGTCAGAATGTACGATCAGCCCAGCGCTCGGCTGCCGCTGCCAAATCGCCATGCGTAGGGCGTCTGTCACCAGCTTGGCTTTCATCCGCGAACCCATGCTCCAGCCAACGACCCGTCGACTGAACAAATCGATAGACACCGCCAGGTACAGCCAGCCTTCCTGAGTCCAGATGTAAGTGATGTCAGTCACATACGCTTGATCCGGCTCAGCCGTGGTAAATTCCCAAGGCACTACATTGTCGAACACTGGCTGCTTGTGGTTGCTGTTGGTGGTGACCTTGTGCCTCCTTTGATACCGGGCTTTAACCACCCGCCTCACGCATCATCGACCGCGTCCTGCGCCGGCCAACAGGGTGGCCCAGAGCGTTCAGGGCGTGCTTCATTCGCCGGGACCCGTAGCTGTATTTACTATTTTTGGCGACTTCCTTCACATCAGCAATTATCGTCTCGCGCTCGGAATCTGGCGGCCTGTTGCGTTGACGCTGGCAATACCGATAGTAGGCATTGCGACTGACACCCAAGAGCCGACTCATTACGCCGACTGGCCAGGTCTTCTTGTGCTGGGTGATGAACGCGTATTTCAGCGCGTTTCTTTGGCAAAGGAGACCGTCGCTTTTTTTAAGATCTCGTTCTCCATTTTCAGGCGGCGATTTCCCTCTCGCAATTGAGGAATTTCCGCTTTTTCAGGGGTCAGTATGCCATTACCCTGGAACGCCTGCCCATCGGCTGCTTCATGCTCTTTAATCCAGCGCCCCAATACATTGGCGTTGATCCCAAGACTGCGCGCCGCCTCTGATTTTGAGTATCCCTGCTCCTGTACCAAGCTAATGGCGTCCAGTTTGAACTCTTTCGAATATTGCTTTCTTGTGGTCATGTTCCACGTCCAGTTTCAGGGTGTTATTTCTTAACTGGGTTGGCCACATCCATTAAACCACTTCAATGGCCAGCTGAACCGGGTCGGTCTAGTCGGTCCGGATCAGTGCCCGGGCATCCATTGAACAGTCAGTTCACCCGGCATTGTCCGGGACCATTCCCGGGAACACGGCCTGTGCTGCGTGGAGAGGAATGTTCAGCCGCAACGGAGCTTTAGTACTATCTGACTCCAGCAGAAAACTCTTCGATAACTCATTGACCACACGCCTGGCGCTTCGATCCGGCATACCCAGTACCTCTGGCACTGAGCCTCGCTCGATCGGGCCGTACAGAATGACGTGCTCTATGAGCTTGTCTCCCTTAGCCAGCTTATCGTTGCTGCGCACCCAGCCCAGAAAGTCCCGGGTGAAGGTGTCTGTACGTAAGGTGTGCGTCATGAACTGGACTTGATCCAGAGCGGTTTCCAGAAGGTACCGGGTGAATTCCACCAGGCTGGATTCACTGAGTTGGCCACGGCCGTCCCGATCACCGCGCCGGGGATGATCACAACTCGCTAACAACGCCTTATATCTATTCCTATCCTGTGCGAACCCCCGAGAGACCGACCACAGATTCACGCCTCTCATCGACTTCTTCAGCATGGCGTGCGTGATCAGTCGGGCCACTCGCCCGTTCCCATCGAGCATCGGATGTATCCAGACCAGACGGTGATGAGCCGTCGCGGTGGCCAGCACAAGCTTCCAATCCGGCAAGTTGGTATAACAGTCGTCCCAGCGGTTCATACAGCGATCAATGTCATCTGGTGCCACGGGGATGTGTCGGCCAACACTCACCTCTCTCTGTCGATACGCCCCTGGCACGATCGGTATTCGCTGCTCGGTTTGCGAGTCCCTCATGAAATGCAGATGGTGAGGGAGTGCGCCATAGAACCGGCGATGTATTTCACACACACCAGCCGCGCCAAACCCAATCTCCGCCAACCCATCGTCCTCATCGATCCAACGCTGTACCTCGATGTGAGCTTTGGTCTCTTCCTGGAGATCCCTTTGCCCGGGGTCGTATTCAAACTGGTTTTTGAGGGCCCGGTCAATTTCGATGGGGAGAGTGTTGTGACCTTCGATCAGGTTGGAGTAGTAACAGTTCATGGCTCTAACGAGCTTTGCCAACGCACCCTGGATCTCGCTTAGCTGAGGTGAGGCAATGGAGGCTGATTCTTGGCCAAGGCGCCAGGCAAGGTCACGCAGGGAGTCCATATCTGAGTGATCATCCCGAATAAACATGGGTTCCATCTGTGTTTCTGCGGGTGGTGGCATGGGATCTCCTGGTCCACTTTCTGAGATGAATTGGTCGATATTAGTCGGTTATGGGAGGATACTGGCCGTTTTCTGGCCAGATTCTGGCCGGTTTTAGACCCATTAATTGGCCGGATGAAGTGATGCTATACCTACTGAGCTTAATGTGCAATTAGCCCTATAAGACTTACTATAGAGGGCTTCTTAAAATAATGGCGCTGAACATTTAGCATGCGGAGTTTGCATTTCTGACCGGATCAGTCGTATTTTATGGCCGGTAAAAATTGTTCGTCTGGCCGGTATCTTTTCTAAGTCTGGCCGCTATGAGAAGTCACTGTTCTACATCGGCTTCGGTATCAGTGTTATAGACCAGATAGACTCACCTCTGCTGCAACAAACAAAAATCCGGCTTTCTGCTTGAGGATATTTTCATCGACATCCTGAGCTGAGGGGGCTCTTGAAGCAGAGTTCCCTGACCTTGCGCTTGATTACAGGGCTAATGTGATACAGGGCTAATGGCAAGGGCTAATGTGACACGCACATTAGTCGACTCTCATCCTTCCGATTGAGAACGGTAGTAGTGGAGTCGTCTCTCAGGCAAGTGCCGGGATAGGCGTTCTTTACTCACTGTGATTGTTGGACGAGGTAGTCTTTATGTTGAATTAGTACCTTGCCAAGAGCCAGGCATGGTTTTGGTACCCTTAGAATAGATTCCCGAAATACATTGTTACTTTTACTACTCATCCTCAAGCGTTAGTTTAGACGCAGATAGGGTCGACGCTGGGCTATATCTGTTCCACGGAGGTGTTGGCATAATTGCGGAGCCTTAGATTAACCAGATTTCGTGGAACTTGAGAGCGGCTGTGCAGGTTTTATTGGTGAACTAAACACCCTTGACCGGATGGATCTTCTATACAGAGGTATAAAGTAAGTGAATCCTAGCTTGGAATGTCATTTAATAGAGGGCTTGTGACAAAGTATGCCATGAACGACAGGTGGCCTTTTTTTGATCCGCGAAGCGGGGCGTGTCGTTGGCTAACAGCACAGGGTTCAGTCACCATTCCTGTTGCCTTAATGTAATCGGCCTCTTATGCGGCAATAGTGCTTGAGCCATGCAGCGTTTCAATCCGTTGGGAGGTTGCAGGGGGTCACCACTTGAATGGGTGATGTTTTGGGCAGGTTGGCAATGGCCGAGGCATGCAGGTAGCGCTGACTTACCAGTAATCGCAGGCAGGCCTGACGCAGGTCGGCGCGCAGATCATGGTCAATCACGGCGTGCATACGCTCTGCGCTGAGCAGGCGACGGTTGTCGTCATCCAGGTCATGGCCGATGAAGGCGGTCAGCACCCGGTCACTGTCGCGAAAGGCATCAAGAATGGCGCCATTGCCACCTCCCACACTGTACACGGCACACAGCGCAGGATGTTCTTCTAGCGCTGCGCGCATCCGCTCATAGGTGCCGTGGTAGATGCCCTGGCCGCCGGCGATGTCGACCACAGGAACCTGTGAATAGTGTTCCCGCAGCCAACTGCGAAACCCCATGTCACGCTCTTCTTCACCGCGAAACTGACTGCTACTCATGACTACGGCGATTGCCGGCCAGCTATCGCGACTGCTGCCCAGCCATTGCATCAGAAGGTACGCCGCTGTGCGCCCGGCGGCGCGGTTATCCATGCCAATGTAGTGCGCGCGCTGGCTCTGAGGCAAATCAGTAACCAGGGTTAACACCGGCAACTTATGCTGCGATACCAGCTCGTTCACGGCTGCTGTAATGGCCGGCACGTCGGGCGCTTTTAGAATAATGCCCTGGGAGCTGGACTGGCGACAGCGCTGTAATGTCCGCACCATATCGGGCAGAGTGATGGACTCAAAAAGATGGTATCGCGGGCTGATACGAAACGGTGCCAGGCTCGCCAGTTCAGCCGCTAGCGCCTGTCGCACCTGTTGGCTGAAACGCCTGGGCGCCTGCATCACCACATCAATGTACAGGGTGCGACCGAGTGCCAGGCCCTGACTTTCCTGCTCCGCGAGCTCGGTAAGGGCCTGCTGAATACGCTGTTGAGTCTGATGGTGCACTTGCCCACGCCCATGCAGGGCCCGGTCAACTGTGGCTTTGCTGACTCCTGCCTGGGCAGCAATGCGTTTCAGGGTAAAGCGGCGAATGGCGTCGGGCGAAAGCATCATAAATGAGGTGTTTTTGAGGTTTTTGTGGGTTTATTGCAACACGGTCAGGGCCTAGCATCAAGCCATTACGATAATAACCGGAGCACCCTATGACTGCCTTGCTGACTCGTACCCACGCCGATCCGACGGATATTGACCTTGCCGAATTCACCACCCTCTGCCAGCAATCGACAAAGCTGGATGACTACCTGAATGCGACAGACGTGGAACAGAACGTACTGATCTATGAGCACAGTGCTTTTATCGGACTCAGCGCGGTATCGCGCCAGTCTTTACTGGCTGAGCTGCACCGTGCCCTGTCATCGGGCCCGGGTGTATTGGTCATTCGGGCCGCTTATGCCGACACCAAAGTGGTTGATGCCCACACTCGCGTGTTTGAGCGCATCATGGCGCAGGAAACAGAAGGCCGTATCGCCGGTGATCATTTTGCCGCCGCCGGGGCCAATACCCGAATCTGGAATGCCCTGCAGAAAGCCGCGGAGCAGAATCCGGAGTCTTTTATCGACTATTATGCCAATCCGGTCATACATGCGGTTTCCGAAGCTTGGCTGGGGCCGCATTACCAGTTGACCGCGCAGGTTAATGTGGTGCATCCGGGGGGCCAGGCGCAACAGCCACACCGTGACTTTCCGTTGGGCTTTCAGACCAACGAAATCGCCAGCCAGTTTCCGCTGGCGGTGCACCGTATGTCGCCTTTGCTGACACTTCAGGGTGCCGTGGCCCATACCGATATGCCGGTGGAAACCGGGCCGACTCAGTTTCTGCCGTTTTCGCATCAGTATGAGCTTGGCTATCTGGCCTGGCGGGACGAAGGCTTCAAAGACTTTTTTGCTCAGCATGCGGTGCAGTTGGCCTTGCAAAAGGGTGACCAGGTGTTTTTCAATCCAGCGCTGTTTCACGCCGCTGGTACCAATCGCACCCCGGACCAACACCGTATGGTAAACCTGTTGCAGGTCTCATCGGCCTTTGGGGTGCCCATGGAAACCCTGGATCACGACGCTATGAGTCAGGTCGTATTTCCCACTTTGCTGGCCCGTTATCAGGCGGGCAGTCTCTGCGATACTGCGTTGCAGGGGGTGATTGCTACTGTCGCTCAGGGCTACTCTTTTCCCACCAATCTGGATACGGACCCACCCGTTGGCGGTCTGGCACCACAGACTGGCCAGCAGTTGCTGACCCAGGCGATACAGGAAGGTTGGTCGGTCGGGGCACTGGACGCAGCTCTGGCGGCGCGGCGCGATCGCCGCCGCGCCTGAGAGCATTGCAGCAACTCGGAGGATGGGGCAGCGTCAACTCTAGGGCAACGGCTCCCATTGTCCACCATTGGCCACGGAGCGCAGACAGGTTTCAATGAAATGAATGCCGCGGGCACCGTCCTCGGCGGTGGGAAAGGCGTTGTCGGGCGACAGCGGCTGGCCACTGTCTTTGGCGGTGATAGCCTCCGCCAGATCACGATACAAGGAAGCAAACGCTTCCTGATAACCTTCGGGATGTCCGATGACCACCCGGGTCATCCGGTTGGCGGCCCTGTACAGTCCGGGTCCGCCCTTCACCAGCGTTTGGCGAGGCTGTTCCAGCGGCCGGTAGATCAGTTCATTGGGTTGCTGCTGATACCACTCCAGGCCGCCTTTGCTCCCGAACACCTTTATCGACAAACCGTGCTCTGCGCCAGTAGCCGCCTGAGTGACCCAAATCGTGCCGCGGGCGTTGTTGGCGTATCGGGTCAGTAGAGTGGCGGTATCATGGGCACTGCGTCCGGGTACGACGGTGGTCACGTCAGCGGTAAGATGGCTGGGTTCGACGCCGGTTACAAACGACGCTAGGTGCCAGGCGTGGGTGCCGATGTCGCCCAGAATCAGGGAGGGACCACTCACTTCCGGCTGGAAATGCCAGTTGTCACCCGTTCTTTCTTGCGGAGTCAGCGTCGCCAAATGGCCTTGGGTGTATTCCACCTGTACCTGGCGCAGCTCGCCCAGATCCCCGTTGGCGACCATGGCCCGGGCCTGGCGCACCATGGGGAATCCGGAGTAGGCATAGGCGACGCAAAACAATCTGTTTTGTGCTTTTGCCAATTGCGCCAGTTCATCGGCCTCGGCAGACGTATGTGTCAGCGGCTTTTCACAGAACACGTGGAAGCCCGATCTGAGGGCCTGTTGGGCCAGTGCGAAGTGGCTGTCGTTGGGTGTCATAATGGCAATTACGTCACAGCGGTCATTGCGTTCTGCTTCTGCAGTAATTAACGCATGACCACTGGGGTAACCGCGTGGCACATGCAAGGCCTCGGCAGCTTCTATGGCGCGCTCGGCATTGGACGAAAAAGCACCCGCCACCACTTCGTACAGGCCGTCCATCACGGCACCGCCGCGGTGAATACTGCCAATAAATGAGCCCGGGCCGCCCCCGATAACGCCCAGACGCAGACGGCGTTGATTAGCGTTAACCGACATTATTTCAGCATCCATTCGTGAGCCGGGTCATTGTGGAAGATCCAGGTGCGTTCCGGACCGGCCATGGTATTGAGGTAATACAGGTCGTACCCATGCGGGGCCCCCACTGGATGATAGCCCTCTGGCACCATTACTACGCCGCAGTCTTCCACGGTGATGGTTTCGTCCAGGCTTCGGTCGTCGGTGTACACTCGCTGAAAAGCAAAGCCCTGAGAAGGGTTCATGCGGTGGTAGTAGGTTTCCTCCAGCTGGGTTTCCTGGGGCTTGTCGTCGGTATCGTGTTTGTGTGGCGGATAACTTGACCAGTTACCATTCGGGGTAAATACCTCCACCACCAGCAGGCGTTCTGCTGGAATGTCATTGAACAGTATATTGCAGACCCGGCGCTCGTTAGTGCCCTCGCCGCGGGTGATGTATTCCAGTTCGTCCGGACGGATCAGTCGCGCCGGGTATTTGCCCTCGGCTGGTGCTCGGGAAACGGCCAGTTCCAGATCGGTTTTGGCGTTGACGGTGTATTCATCATGCGGCGGCACATAGACCGCATAGGGTGGTTCTTGTTCAAAAATAGTCATCCGGGCGCCGATATCGGACCAGCTCTGCGTTCGGGTTTTTACGTCTGCTTTGCCGGTCATTAGAACCAGGCAGACCTCAGTCTGCTCTGTGGGCAGGGTCAGGACCTCACCGGCTTTCAGGGTATAGACTTCAAACCCGACGTACTGCCAGTTTGCCGACTGCGGGGTAATGCGTTGAATGCAGCCGATCTTGTCGGGCGCTTGCGGTTTTGACAATAAATGGGACATATTTGGTTCTCCTTTGCTTACAGTTTGACGACCTGGCCAGTGCGCGCGGACTCAACTGCGGCATCAGCCAGCACCAGGGCCATCAAACCGTCGTGTTCGGTGGCCAGGGGCTGTTCTTCACCCTGAACCGATCGGATGAAGTTGTTCAGTTCCACCTGGTAGGCGGCAGCATATCGCTCAAGGAAGAAATGCTGGGGTTTGGCTGAAGTGGCGCCCTCGTCGGTAGTGATCACCACAGTGCTTTCAAGCTGGTTCTCGGCCTGGGCCATGCCTTTGGAGCCCAGTACTTCGATGCGCTGGTCATAACCGTAGGCGGCACGGCGGCTGTTGCTGATCTGGCACAGCTTGCCACTCGGGGTTTTCAAGGTGACCAGGGCGGTATCTACATCGCCGTTGGCGCCTATTTCCGGATCAATCAGACAACTGGCAGTGGCAAAGACTTCATTGGGCTCTTCACCGAGCAGCCAGCGGGCCATGTCCAGATCGTGAATCATCATGTCACGGAACAGTCCGCCGGAAGACTGAACGTATTGGGCCGGCGGCGGTGTCGGATCCCGGCTGGTGATACTGACCATTTCCACGTCACCAATGGCTGCATTGTTGATCTGGGCTTTGACTTCGCTGAAATTCGGGTCATAGCGCCGATTGAAGCCTACCAGGCAAGTGACACCGGCCTTCTGGATAAATTCCAGGCAGGTGCGGGTGCGTTCGGCGCTCAGGTCGATCGGTTTTTCACAAAAAATTGCTATACCAGCCGCTGCGGCCTGCTCAATCAGATCCGCATGGGTGTCTGTCGGGCTGGCAATGATCACAGCATGCACCTCAGGGTCAGCCATGGCAGCTGCAACTGAGGTTACTTTGCCGCCGTAAGTGTCCGCCAGTTTCTGGGCAGACTCGGCAAACAGGTCCACTATGTAGCGCAGGTTAGCCTGCGGATGGTTGGCCACGTTGGCCGCGTGAATAGCGCCAATGCGTCCCGCACCAAACAGACAGATGTTGATCATAACGGATCTCCGATAGAGTTGTGGGTCAGGCCGGGTTATGGGCCATTGACCGGTTTTTATCAAGTCGATACGCCAGTCCGATGGCCAGTGATTGAGCCAGACAGAGCGTAGGCGTAATGGACCGAAAACCGTGAACTTCGGAATCCGGTAGAGTAAAAGCGACAGTGGCGAGTCTGGCCAGGGGGCTCAGTTTGCTGTCAGTAATGACGACGATAGGCACGCCGCGCTCAACGGCAATGCGCACGGTTTCATTGGTCTCGGTGGCATAGGGCCGGAAGCTGATGGCCAGCAGCACATCGTTACTGCCGATGGTACTGGCCTGCTCGCGGATCATACCGCCGACGTTGTCGAGCAGGTGGGCACGGCGGTCAATGTGACGCAGGGCATAGGCAAAGTAAGCAGCTGGTACGAAGGAGCGCCGCACCCCAATGATGTGGGTGGCATCGGCACCGGCCAGAATATCAATGGCCTGGTCCAGGTCGGCAGCCGGTATATGGCTCTCCAGGGCTTGCAATGCCATGGTATCGGCATGCGTGAATTCGCCCAGCAACTGGGACGGAGACTGGGTACCCGGATCACCCAGGGTTTCTCTGGCGATCCGGATCCTTTCGGTATAACTGGGACTGTCCTGCAATAGCTTTTGCTGAAACAGACTCTGCATTTCAGTGAATCCGCTGTAGCCAAGAGCATTGGCGAACCGCACCAGAGTCGACGGGTGTACCTGGGCATCCTTGGCTATAACTGTGACGGTGCCAAAGGCGATCTCGCTCGGATGATCCATCAGGTACTGGGCGACTTGACGCAGGCGCTTACTGAAGCTGTCGTAACGCTCAGTAATGGCATTCTGCAGATCGCTCAGGGTTTCGGGCGCGATAGTGATGTCCGTCATTTGCAATATCCTTTGTTCGAGTGGTGTTAGAGCTCACTCAAAATGGAATGAAATTTCCAAGATTGCAATAGTGGGATAGTTTTTATGATTTCAAGTGGGTACAGCATGAGGCAGGTGAGGCCCGAATCGGGCACCACCTGCCAATAGCAGATTAGCGAACTTCACCTGCCAGTTCTTCTACCAGTGAGATGTTGTCGGCGGTAATGAAACCAGGACCCGAGTTCATGTTGTTGCTGGGGATGATCCCGTAACGAGAGTACAGCGACAGCATGACTACCGGCATATAACCCTGAAGGTACGGTTGCTGGTCGATAGCAAAGGCAATGGTGCCAGACTTGATAGCATCGGCAATCTTGCCGCTCAGGTCAAAGGTGGCAAAGTGTACGTCACCGTCCCGGCGGATGTTTTCCAGTGCGTTTATGGTGGGATGAGCTGAGTTGGGGCCCACAGCCAATATGCCATTCACTTCCGGATGCTGGCGCAGGTAGGCTTCTACACGACGCTGAACCTCCGTCGGGTCAATACCAGTGTCGATCATACGACCGCTCAGATCCATATCCAGGGCATCGGCATAACCCTGACAGCGTTCTACAGAGGCGGGGTTGGTAATATAGTGGTTGACACACACAAACTCCGTTACGCCCGCTTCCGCAGCACGCTCACCAGCGCCAAAACCGGCGTCATACTCTGGTTGACCAATGTGCAGCAGAGCACCCAACTCTCGGCTCTGTTCTGCCGTCCCGGAGTTAATAGTAATGACTGGAATGCCACGACGCACGGCGTTTTTGATGGGCGCTTCCAGAACATTGAAATCGGCAATGCTCACAATGATGCCGTCTGGGTTGGAGGCGGTGGCCTGCTCAACGATGCGGGCCATTTGAGCTAAATCGCCATTGGTGGGGTTGCGGTATTCAACATCCGCATCCATAGCTTCCCCGGCTTCACTCACCGCATTGCGAATAGTATTCCACCAGGTGTCAGAATCTGGCGCGTGGCTGATCAGCACAAAGCGTTCCTGGGCCATTGCACTCATGGGGGCAGTGGCGGCTGCGATAACCAGCAGGCTTGTCGACAGTAGGGTAAAGAGGGTCTTTCTTATAGGTTTCATTATTTTCTCTCCTCGCTGGGCAGTGGCACTGACACCGGATGAATCCCGGCCATCTATAGTTGTGCACACCTAACCCGATTAATATGAAATTATTGTTCTCTAACGAGTTAAAATGGAAAATTAATTCCATCTGGCGAGAAAGATGGACTCGACTTGGGGTTTTGTCAAGCATTTGCAGAGAAATAAAAAAGGTAATTTCCATTTTGTTTGACAAATAGAAAATTTATTCTATTCTAGCATTAACCAGTACGGCGGCATAAAAAAAATAGCGCCGCTTCCTGTTTGATCCACGCCAAAAAAACAGCCTAAAAAATTACAACCAATGAGGTGTCCTAGACATGTCGGTTTCAACTACCCCCGAGAACCGGCCCGGCAATGTGCCCGGCCAAGCCACTGACGAACGAGTACGTAAGGTGTCGACGCTCAACAAATTGCTGAGCAGACCAGAGCTGGGTTCAATTTCCGGTGCCATTCTGGTGTTCATCTTTTTTATCCTGATCGCTGGCGATTCCGGCATGTTCAGCCCCAGCGGGGTGCTCAACTGGAGTACGGTGTCGGCTCAACTGGGCATCATCGCCATAGGTGCGTGTATGTTGATGATCGGCGGTGAATTCGATCTGTCCATCGGGTCCATGATCGGGTTTGCCGGGATGATGATCGCCATACCCACTATGTACTGGGATTGGCCTATCTGGACATCCATCATTTTCGCGTTCGCGCTGGCGCTGTCCATTGGTTTTACCATCGGTTATATCGTGGTGCGCACCGGGTTGCCGTCGTTCATTGTTAGTCTGGCGTTTCTGTTCATTCTTCGCGGTTTCACCATTGCTCTGGCACTGCTGTTTACCAACCGGACCATCGTCGGTGGCGTACGCGGTGCGGCGGAAGGCGACATGCTGGCGGCGGTCTTTGGTGGCACCATTGGGACCTGGCTGTTCCAGTGGCTGGCTGACATCGGTCTGATGGCGGCTTATCCAGATGGTACTCCCATAGTGGACGGCATTCCCATGGTCATTGTCTGGTGGTTCCTGCTGGCGCTGGTGGCCAGCTGGGTATTGCTGCGTACCAAGTACGGCAACTGGATTTTCGCCACCGGCGGTGACAGCAAGGCGGCAAAAAATGTCGGCGTACCCACCGACCGAGTCAAAATCAGTCTGTTCATGTTCACCGCGTTCTGCGCCACGGTTCTGGCCGCCTGTCAGGTTCTGGAGTTTGGCTCGGCCGCTGCGGACCGGGGACTGCTGAAAGAGTTTGAAGCCATTATTGCCGTAGTCATCGGCGGCGCCCTGCTGACGGGTGGTTATGGTTCAGTAGTTGGCGCCTGTTTCGGGGCGTTGATCTTCGGGGTGGTTCAGATGGGCATCTATTTTTCCGGTATTAATTCGGATTGGTTTCGGGTGTTCCTGGGCGGCATGCTTTTGATCGCTGTAATGTTCAATAATGTGATCCGCAAACGGGTCACCGAAGCCCAGTAATCGGCTGTAGCAGGAGAATTAGCATGAGTGACTATGTACTGGAATTAAAAAAAGTCAGCCGTTTTTTCGGCAGCGTTATTGCCCTGAAAGACATTAATATGCAAGTAAAACTGGGCGAAGTGCACTGTCTGCTGGGTGACAACGGAGCCGGCAAGTCCACTCTGATCAAAACCCTTGCCGGGGTGCACAAACCGAGTGAAGGCGAATTTCTGATCGAGGGCAAACCGGTGCGGTTCAAATCTCCCCGGGACGCACTGGATTATGGCATCGCCACTGTCTATCAGGATCTGGCACTCGTACCTCTGATGAGTGTGACCCGAAATTTTTTCATGGGTCGCGAGATCACTAAAGGCTGGGGGCCGTTCAAGCAGTTTGACACCCAGCGTGCCAATGATATAGCCCAGAAGGGCCTGGCCGACATTGGCATTAAGGTGCGTGATCCGGAGCAGGCCATCGGCACCATGTCCGGTGGTGAACGTCAGTGTCTGGCCATTGCCAGGGCTATTCATTTCGGAGCCAAGGTGCTGATTCTGGACGAACCGACTGCGGCGCTAGGGGTAAAACAGTGTGCTGCGGTGCTCAGAGTAGTAGCTCAGGCCAGGGCCAAGGGTCTGGCGGTTATTTTGATCACTCACAACGTCCACCATGCGTACCCGGTAGCCGACCGATTTACGTTGCTGAACCGGGGACACAGTCTGGGTACGTTCATGAAAGCTGATGTCACTCGTGAGGAAGTTCTCGAAATGATGGCCGGTGGTGAAGAAATGGAGCAACTGGAGTCTGAACTCGCCGAGTTTGCACGTTCCGATGAAAAAGAATCCGCTACCGCCTGAGAAACGGAACGACAGGCAAACTATTTACCAGGAGAAGTGCATGCAACGCCTACGTATCGGATTAATTGGTACGGGCTTTATGGGTAAGGCGCACGCTATTGCCTTCAAGGCCGCGCCGACTGTGTTTTCGCTGAACGCAGGGGTGGATTGCGAACTGCTCGCCGAGGTGTCTGACAGTCTGGCGGCGGACAAAGCCCGTGAGCTCGGGTTCCGTCGGTCTACGGGTGACTGGAAGACGCTGGTCAATGACCCGGACGTTGATGTGGTCGACATCTGCTCCCCTAATTTTTTGCACAAGGAAATGGCCCTGGCTGCGATCGCGGCGGGTAAGTCGGTGTACTGTGAAAAGCCGCTGGCCATCAACGCCGCGGATGCCCTTGAAATGACTCTGGCCGCAGAAAGAGCCGGAGTGAAGACCCTGGTGGGTTTCAATTACATGCGCAATCCGGCGTCCCAGCTAGCGCGGGAAATAATTGCGGCCGGAGAAATCGGTGAGATCGTGCATTTTCGCGGTACGCATAATGAAGACTATCTGGCCGACCCACTGGAGCCGCACAGCTGGCGCCTGAAGCGGGAATTTTCCGGCAGCGGTACCCTGGGAGACATGGGGGCACACATTATCAATATGGCCCACTATCTGGTGGGTGATATTGCCGCTCTCAGTGGCGACCTGCAGACAGTGATTTCCGAACGTCCAGTAGCTGGACAGCCAGGCCAAACCGCCCGGGTCGAAAATGAAGATCAGGCTCATGCCATGGTGCGATTTGCCAGCGGCGCCATGGGCACCCTGGAAACCAGTCGGGTGGCCTGGGGCCGCAAAATGGGGCTGACTTATGAAATCACTGGTACCAAAGGCACCCTGGTGTTTGACCAGGAGCGCATGAGTGAACTGAAACTGTTTACTGCCAACGATCCCAGAAACCGTCAGGGCTTTCGTACCCTGCTGATGGGCCCAGAGCATCCGGATTATGTGAATTTCTGTGTTGGCCCCGGCCACGGCATTGGTTTCAACGACCAGAAGATTATTGAAATTCGCGACTTGGTAGAGGGCCTGACGGAAGACAAGCCCCTGTGGCCGGATTTCCGCGCCGCCTATGAAGTGAGTCAGGTTATTGACGCCTGGGAGCAATCTCACGCTAACGGCCAGTGGATCACCTTGTGACCCCGATTCAGGACAAGAGACCTATATTATGAAAAACACAGCAAACACGCCTGGGGCGGCCCGGCCATTGGATGTCATCTGCCTGGGCCGTGCCGCAGTAGACCTGTATTCCCAGCAGGTGGGCAGTCGCCTGGAAGACGTCCACAGTTTCGCCAAATACCTGGGCGGTTCGTCCGGTAATATCGCCTATGGCACCGCACGGCTGGGCCTGAAGTCAGCCATGTTGACCCGTGTCGGTGACGAGCACATGGGTCGTTTTGTACGTGAAGAGCTGGCTCGTGCCGGCGTTGACGTCAGTCATGTGGTGACTGATCCCGAACGCCTTACTGGTTTGGTCATCCTGGGGATCAAAGACCAGGAGACATTTCCCCTGATTTTTTACCGCAATGACTGCGCGGATATGGCCGTGAGCCAGGACGACTTCGACCCGGAATTCATCGCCTCCAGTAAAGCCCTGCTGATTACCGGGACGCATTTTTCTACTCCAGAAACCTTTAGCGCTAGCCGTAAGGCGATGGACTATGCAAAGGCCGCCGGAACCAGGGTCATTCTTGATATCGACTACCGCCCGGTGCTTTGGGGCCTGACCGGTCTGGGCGAAGGTGAAAACCGCTTTGTGTCGTCTGATTCTGTGACCCAGCATCTGCAGAGCATTTTGCCGGACCTGGATCTGATTGTGGGCACGGAAGAGGAAGTCCACATAGCTGGCGGCAGTGAAGACACCCTGACGGCTCTGCGCACGATCCGCCGTCTAACCGATGCCAGTATCGTTCTCAAACTGGGCGCACAGGGCTGTACGGTCATTGACGGTGAGATCCCCGGTCATATGGATGATTGCATCGTCCATACCGGTGTTCGGGTCGACGTACTGAACGTACTGGGTGCCGGCGATGCTTTTCTATCCGGTTTTCTGCGCGGATGGGTTCGAGGCGAATCGCATGAGCGCAGCAGTGCCTATGCCAACGCCTGCGGAGCACTGGTGGTGTCTCGTCATGGCTGTGCGCCGGCGATTCCCGATGCTGCAGAGCTGGACGACTACCTGAAGCATGCCGAGGCCATAGCCAGACCCGATCAGGATGTCCGGCTCAACCGCCTGCACCGGGTGGCCAGTCGTCGGCGTCCCCGGTGGCCAGATATTTACGGTCTGGCTTTTGACCACCGCAAGCAACTGTTTGACATGGCTCAGGATACCGGCGCTGATCCTGAACGGATCAAACATCTGAAGATGTTATTGATCCAGGCCGCTGAAGACGGTGCCCGGCGCGGTGGTGTCTCCGACCAGGTGGGTGTACTGATTGATGATACCTACGGTCAGGCAGCGCTGAATGCAGTGACTGGGCGCGGCTGGTGGATTGGCCGGCCGGTGGAACTGCCTACTTCTTTGCCGCTTGAGCTGGAGGGTGGGCGTTCTATCGGCTCACGGCTACAGACTTGGCCCATCGAGCATATCGTCAAGTGCCTGGTGTTTTACCATCCAGACCAGGCGATCGATCTGCGACGTCAGCAGGAACGTCAGGTTCAGGAACTGTACCAAGCCTGCCTGGCGTCCGGCCATGAACTGCTCTTGGAAGTGATTCCGCCCCGGGACCTTCCCGCTGATGACCAAACGCTGCCGCGAGCCATGCAACGGTTCTACAATCTTGGAGTGTACCCGGACTGGTGGAAACTGCCGGCGCCGTCACGCGCAACCTGGAAACAACTGGAAGAGTGCATTACTGAACGTGACCCAAGCTGTCACGGAGTGGTGTTGCTGGGATTAGATGCCCCGTTGGAAGAACTCAAGCGGGAATTCAACCACAGTGCCGGGTTCAGTATCTGCAGAGGCTTTACGGTAGGCCGGACCTTATTCGGTAGCTCAAGCCGTGCCTGGCTGGCCGATGATATAGATGACGCCACCCTGGTTCAGCAGGTGAGCGACAATTACGTTGAGCTGATTCAATGCTGGCAGGCTCGTGCTGCTGACCAAGCCTGAGGAGGGACCACCATGGCCACCATTCGTCTGACCATGGCACAAGCGCTGGTGCGGTATCTGGCCGCGCAGAAGATCGACACCGGGGCCGGGGTTTATCCCCTGTTCGAAGGTGTTTTCGGCATTTTCGGGCACGGCAACGTTGCTGGGCTGGGGGAGGCGTTGCACGCTCACCGCGACCGATTGCCGACGTTTCGGGCTCACAACGAGCAGGGCATGGCGCATGCTGCTATCGCCTTCGCCAAGGCGCACCGGCGTCAGCGCATGATGGCCTGTACCAGTTCCATCGGCCCGGGTGCCACCAACATGGTGACAGCGGCCGGGCTCGCCCACGCGAATCGATTACCTGTGCTGTTTTTGCCCGGTGATGTGTTTGCCAACCGGACACCAGACCCGGTACTCCAGCAGGTTGAGCATTTCGGTGAACCCGGTGTCAGTGTCAATGACTGCTTCCGTCCGGTGAGCCGCTATTTTGATCGCATTACCCGTCCGGAGCAGATCATTACCAGCTTGCCTGTGGCGATACAGACTCTGCTGGACCCAGCCGACTGTGGTCCGGCAACGATTGCGCTCTGTCAGGATGTTCAGGCTGAAGCCTACGATTACCCGACGGCATTTTTTGCTGAAACCGTGCACCGCATTCGCCGGCCGCAACCCGAACCAAATGAGCTGGCCCATGTGCTAGGCCTGATTCGCGCTGCCAAAAAGCCGGTCATAGTGGCCGGAGGCGGCGTGCATTACGCCCGCGCTGCTGGGGCTCTGACTGTGTTTGCCGAGAGTCATGGTATTCCGGTTACGGAGACTCAAGCCGGAAAAGGGGCCTTGAGATGGGACCATCCGTTGAGCGCAGGCGCTGTAGGTGTCACCGGTACCACGGCGGCCAATACCCTGATAGCAGAGGCCGATCTGATACTGGCCGTAGGGACTCGACTGCAGGACTTTACCACCGCCTCACGCACCCTGTTTGGCCGAGTTGAGGCACCGCTGGTGCAGCTAAATGTGGGCCGGTTCGATGCCAGCAAGCATCAGGCGGTGCCACTGCAGTCCGACGCACTGGCGGGACTGCAAGCGTTGACCAAGGCGCTTGGCGACTGGCACTCCGATGACGCCTGGCCGGTTCGAGTTCGTCTTTTGGCCGCTGAATGGCAGAGCTACTATGACCAGGTAACAGCGCCGGAGACAACTGACTCACCCACCGGTCTGCCGTCGGATGCCCAGGTGCTGGGTGCCGTAAAACGCCAGTCTGCCCCAAGGGATGTCGTGGTATGCGCTGCGGGTGGTCTGCCGGGCGAATTGCACAAACTCTGGAGAACCGACGACCCGGATGCTTATCACGTCGAATATGGGTTTTCCTGTATGGGTTACGAGATCGCCGGAGGACTGGGCGTCAAGATGGCACACCCGGATCGAGACGTCTTTGTCGTGGTCGGCGACGGCTCCTACATGATGCTCAATTCAGAACTGGCCACCAGCGTGATGATGGGTCACAAAATCATCGTGGTGGTGCTCGACAACCGCGGCTATGGGTGCATCAACCGGTTGCAGAACGCCACCGGTGGAGCGTCGTTCAATAACCTGCTGGAAGACTGCTACACCGTACCCGATGGCGCACCCAAGCTGGATTTCGCGGCGCACGCCCGCGCTCTGGGCGCCGAAGCTGAACGAGTGGAAGACATTGCTCAGCTTGAGGCGGCCCTGCAGCGGGCACGTTCTTCTGATCGATCCTATGTGGTGACCCTGGATACGGATCCATACATCACGACCGATGGTGGACAGTGGTGGGATGTCGCTGTGCCGGAAGTATCGGACCGCAATACTGTCCAACAGGCGCGGGCCGGCTATCAAGCCAGTAAAGGCAAGCAACCCTACTGATCGAATTGATCATGAAATTATTAGAGGTATCAACTATGAGTGTACGCATAGGTATCAACCCCATTACCTGGACCAACGACGACATGCCGGAATTGGGGGCGGAGACATCTCTGGAAACTTGTTTAAGTGAAGGCAAAGAAGCGGGCTACGCTGGTTTTGAGCTGGGCAATAAGTTCCCCCGCACGCCAGAAGCTCTCGGGCCTATTCTGCGCGATCACAGGCTTGATCTGGTCTCCGGTTGGTACAGCGCTCACCTGCTGACGCGCACGGCCGAAGACGAAATTGCCGCGGTCCAGGACCACCTGCACCTGTTAAAGAGTCTGGGCGCCAAAGTGATGGTATTTTGCGAAGTCACCGGCGCCGTGCATGGCGATCAAAATACGCCAGTGTCTCAGCGTCCGGTAATGACCGATGATCAGTGGGCCAGTTTTACCGAACGGCTGAATACAGTGGCGGACTACTGTTATGCACAGGGCGTACAGCTGGCTTACCATCACCACATGGGTACCGTTGTGGAGACAGAAACCGACGTGCGTCGACTGATGGACGCCACTCATTCTTCGCTCGGCCTTTTGCTGGACACCGGCCACATGCATTTTGCCGGAGGCGATTGTGCAGCACTGCAGCGGGACTACGCCGACCGTATTAACCACGTGCATTGCAAAGACATCCGCCCCGAGGTACTGGCTGACGTAAAAAACCGCGATATGAGCTTTCTGGATGCCATGCTCACTGGAGCCTTTACCGTACCTGGTGATGGCTGCATCGATTACCCAACCCTGTTTAAAGGTCTGAAGAAAAGCGACTATCAGGGTTGGCTGGTCGTAGAGGCGGAACAGGACCCGGCTGTTGCCCACTCCCTGACGTACGCCAAAATGGGCTACGCTGGCCTCACCAAAGCCTGCTCTGAAGCCGACCTGAAGGTCGAGGCCTAAAACTGGTTCTAAGGTAATTTTTGGCGCGACCGGAGGGCATCCCGTGTCATCCGCGAACAGATAACCGGGGCCATCAAGGTCGTAGCGAGGCATATTAAGGCCGAAATACTGGGGCTCGAGTTTAGCATCCGTTGTACGATGCAGAAATTGACACATACGGACAAACATTAAAAGGTACTCCAAAATGAACACACTAGGACACTACATAGACGGTCAGCGCGTCACCAGCACCAGCGGCCGTGACGCCCCCGTCTACAACCCTGCCACCGGAGAGGAAGCCAGTCGCGTCGCCATGGCAAGTGCCGACGAAGCTCGCTCGGCTGTCACTTCTGCCCAGGCCGCCTTGCCGGGCTGGAGTCGGATATCGCCCCTCAAGCGAGCCCGTATCATGTTCCGCTTCAAAGCACTGCTGGAGCGTGACGCCGATAAAATCGCCCGGCAGCTCAGCCTGGAACACGGCAAAGTCCTTTCCGATGCCATGGGGGAACTGACCCGGGGTATGGAAGTGGTTGAATTCGCCTGTGGCATTCCGCACTTATTAAAAGGTGAGCATTCCCTGAATGTGGGTACAGGCGTAGACAGCTATTCCATGATGCAGCCCGTAGGCGTATGTGCTGGCATATCGCCGTTTAATTTCCCGGCCATGGTGCCGATGTGGATGTTCCCGGTGTCCATTGCCTGCGGCAACACCTTTGTCATGAAGCCCTCAGAAAAAGATCCGACTGTACCCATGATGCTGGCTGAACTGCTGACTGAGGCTGGCTTGCCCCAGGGTGTTTTCAATGTCGTCAATGGCGACAAGGAAGCCGTAGACGTGCTGCTGACGGACGACCGCGTTCAGGCAGTCGGATTTGTTGGCTCCACGCCGATCGCAGAGTATATCTACGAGACCGCCTCAAAGCATGGCAAGCGGGTGCAGGCCCTGGGCGGTGCCAAGAACCACATGGTTATCATGCCGGATGCAGACCCGGAACAGGTGGTAAATTCCCTCCTGGGTGCAGCGTACGGTTCTGCCGGCGAACGCTGCATGGCCATTTCCGTGGCCGTATGTGTGGGCGATGAAGTGGCCGACAACCTGGTTCGGGACCTGAAGTCAGAAGTAAAAAAGCTGACAGTCGGGCCCGGAACTGGACAGATTCCGGAACCCCATATGGGTCCGCTGGTCACCCGTGAGCACGCCGCCAAGGTCCGTGATTACATCAGCACCGGCGCAGAAGAGGGCGCCACGCTCGTGGTTGACGGTCGCGATTTTGTCGCCAAAGACAATGAACAGGGCTATTTTGTCGGTGCCACACTGTTTGATCACGTCAAGCCGGGCATGCGCATCTATCAGGAAGAGATCTTCGGTCCGGTACTCTGTGTTGTACGAGTCGGCTCCTACGAGGAGGCACTGGCAATGGTCAATGCCCACGAGTACGGCAACGGCACCGCAATCTTTACCCGCGACGGCGATACTGCCCGCCAGTATACCGAGCAAGTACAGGTTGGCATGGTCGGGGTTAACGTACCTATTCCTGTGCCTATGGCGTTCCATAGTTTTGGTGGCTGGAAGCGTTCCCTGTTCGGCCCGTTGCACATGCATGGCCCTGATGGCGTGCGTTTCTACACCCGCATGAAGACAGTAACCGCGCGCTGGCCTACGGGCATTCGTGCTGGGGCAGAATTCTCCATGCCCACGATGAAATAGTACACACGGGCTTGCAGCCAGTCTTTCAGAACGCCTCCAATTGAGAGGCATTTTGCTATCACTGGTTTGCTCTGATTATAGCGCTCGTGCGTATCTCTTTGCTAGGAGTGAACAAGTATGCAAAGTCGCACAGAAATTCGGAGTTTCCCTAGACATACACAGCCATCACCACGCGGAGATAAGCGAATATAGGTTTTTAGTCTTGTAATTGGTTGCATAGGTTACTAGCAGGCTGTTGAAATTCTCAGGATTTCGGCGGCCTGCTACCGGTATATGGATATACCAGCAAAATCAATGACGCCTAAGTCATTGATTTTTTAAGAAAAGTAAAAATCGCAATGTTTTTTTTCGTGTTTTGGAAAAGGCAGGAACCCTTTTTCAACAACCTGCTAGGGTTTTGATCAGACCGCACATAATTAAGCTACAAAGCAAAAACTATCGTAACTATTCAGCGTCCAAACCAGTTTCTCGCAGCTTCACCTGAATAAACTCAGGCCACGTACCTGTAAACAAGCACTCTAAAGCCTCACC
>NZ_AUIH01000049.1 GCF_000423605.1 Saccharospirillum impatiens DSM 12546 | reverse complement strand
TGGCTAACGCGCAAGTGAACACGATCCGGCTAAAGCTGTGTAAGGTGGCGGCCATCGTCATACACAATACGCGCCGAATTCGCTTCCTGCTGCCCAGTCATTACCCATATCAAGGACTGTTTGAAACCGCACTGAACAACCTGAACTCGACATAGCCATAACCAGTGCTGACCCGGCACACTTTAAACAACGGGGTAAGGGGAAGTGTGCCTGAAAATCGGGAATCCGGGTCAAAATCGACCTGTAGCTGTGGAGCTGCTCGAAAACATTCAACAAATTCTATGCAGTGCTACTTTAGGCTGTTTGGTGAAATATCCGGGCTAGGTACGTCCACATTAAAGCCTGGCCGCCTGGGGGCGGCACTTTTCACTCAAGATTTGGGTTCGCTGGGTGGCATTGGTCCGCGTCGGCTACCGGAGACACCTCTCAATTGTCGTTCAACGAATGCCAAAACTTGAGTCACATCATGCTTGATCAGTCCTGATATCCGGCGCGGCGCATCTCACGATTAACGACCGTGTTGGCATTCGCCAGAGCGCGATCAACCGTTGAACTACCCGCCAGGGCACCGGAGATCTGCTGACCAACTGTGGTCGCAAAACCACTGAAGCCCGGAATGGCCACAAATTGCACACCGGTATACGGGGAAGGTTCAAGCGTAGAATCATCCGGATTGGCTTTGCGCATTTGCGTCAACGTCATGCTGGCGAAATCCGCAGCGTCCAGATATTCCTGGTTTTCATAAGTAGAGACACGGGTACCCGGAGGGATGGCCGCAATGCCGTGACGCTCGGCAACCAACGCTGAGTACTCTTTCGAGGTCGCCCAGGTTACGAACTTCTGTGCCGCGTCTTTAGAGTCAGAGCTGACGGGAATTGCCAGTGCCCAGGCCCACAACCAACCACTGCCTTTTTCGGTAACCTGGCTTGGTGCTGCAGCAAAGCCCACCGAATCGGCTACGTCTGACTGACTGTCGTCAGTCACGAAGCTGCCAGCAACCGTTGCGTCGATCCACATGCCGCATTTGCCGGTGTTAAACAGCGCCAGGTTTTCGTTGAAACCGTTGCTGCTGGCACCCGGAGGGCCATAGTTGCCGAGCAGGTCGACGTAGAAATTAACCGCGTTTTTCCACTCTTCGGTTTCGAGCTGGCCGTTCCAATCCATGTCGAACCAGCTGCCACCGAATGCATTGACCATAGTGGTGACCAGCGCCATGTTTTCACCCCAGCCGGCTTTACCACGCAGGCAGATGCCATACTGCTCGTTGGAGGGGTCGTGCAGGGCCACGGCAAATTCACGCACCTGGTCCCAGGTTGGGGCTGCCGGCATAGTCAGGCCCGCGTCTGCGAACAAATCAGTGCGGTAATACGTCATGGAACTTTCGCCGTAAAACGGCAGGGCGAACAGCTGACCGTCGGAAGACAGACCGGCTTTAACCGATGGGAACAGGTCAGCCTCGTCATAACTTGCAGGCAGACTGTCCATAGGTTCGAGCCAGCCGTTGGCACCCCAGATGGGGGTTTCATACATGCCAATGGTCATGACATCGAACTGGCCACTGTTGGCGGCGATATCAGTCGTTAAACGCTGACGCAAGACGTTTTCTTCAAGGATCACCCAATCCAGTTCGATGCCCGGGTTGGCGGCTTCAAATTCGGAAGACAGGGCTTGCATACGAATCATGTCACCGTTGTTAACGGTACCAATGGTAATAGTCTCTGCCAGGGCGGCGGTGGTGCATGAGACACCGATGGCAAGCGCGCTCAGGCGCAGCCAGGACGTTTTTGAAGAGTTCATTGTCATTCACCTATCGTTGTTTTTGTATGTCTGCGATTTCGGGAATCCCGTTACGGACAACACCATTAAACGAGTAAGGCGCACAACTCACCAATACTTGAACAGAAAGTTTCTGTACTTTTTTGACCTATTGAAAGCCAAGTTTCAGACCCCGGGGCTAATTGTGTGCCCAGGAGTCCGTATCAGGTGCCATGTGCCTGTTGCAATGCTATAACGCGCATTAATAGGACCTGAGACGGATTCACCGCCCATAAAGACCGTGATAAGGTGACCCGACTCTAATAACAAACGGCAACGCCATGGACTCTAAGGAATTTGGACTGGTTTTTGGCCAGCAACTGACGGGAATGGAAGACTTGCACTACGGATTCTGGGACGAGACCGTTCCCGAAATCTCCGTGCTTTATATGAAGCAGGCGCAATTGCGCTATACCGAGCAGATTATCGAGACCATTGAAGCCGGGGTCACCGGCCCACAGCGAATTATCGATGTCGGCTGTGGAACCGGACAGGTCCTGGTCGCGCTGAGCGAGCGAGGGCATCAGGTCGATGGGGTGATTCCGGCCCCGCATCTGGAAGCCCGGGTTCGAGAGAAAGTCGCCGCCGGTTCGCTAAACAGCACCGTCTGGGGCTGTACCCTGCAGGATGTACCGGTTGAAACGCTGACTGGCCAGTATGACACCGTCCTGTTCAGTGAAAGTTTTCAATACATTCCTTACCAGGCCGCATTGGCCGCCGCCAACACCCTGCTCAAGCCAGGTGGTCAGGTGGTGATCTGTGATTTTTTCAAGACTGACAATACCGGCGATGGCCAGCCCGGTGACAGGAGTTTTGGCGGTGGTCACCCCTATTCCAAGTTTATTAAAGACCTGGAAGCGTCTGACTGGGTAGTACTGGAGAACAGCGATATCACAGCCAACACCAGCCCCAACATACACTTACTTGACCTGCTACTGCGTGAGCGAATCGGGCCGGCCATGGGCACGCTCGACCATTATCTGGGCGAACGCCATGGGTTGATTCTGAAGTCGGTTAAGTGGTTATTCCGCAAAAAACTGGCCAAGCTGAAGTTCAAATACCTGAGTGGTCATCGCAGCCAGGCGGTGTTTGAGCGATACAAAACCTACCGTCGCATCGTTTTGAAAAAAGCGACCTGATACCGCTCAGGCAACACAACCGGGTGATGGAACACCCGGTTCACTGGCGACTGTATCGGTGAGGCTGTTTCCACTGTGAGGTCGGGTGCAAACCTCTGCTCAGTCTCGCCAGATGACACAGAACGTCCGGTAACCCAGCACCGTATCATCAAACAAGATCTCACCCACCTGCCCGCCAGCGGCGCCCAGGCACACCGGCAATGGCAGCAAATGCTCTTCCCGGGGGTGACTGAAACGAGCCCCCGGAGCCTGATCCCAGTCGACCATTTTTCCGATACGCTGCTCCGGTGTCAGGTCGGGATTGGTCAGGGTGTCGGCCAACCAGTCGTGAAACTCCCGGTTGATCGCCCGCGCCTGTTCGTTGCCATTGCGCATAACACTCATGTTATGAAAAGAAAATCCGGAGCCGAGAATCATCACGCCATCGTCGCGCAAGACTGACAACGCTTTACCCAGCGCGATGTGCGCCTGGGGATCCAGACTGTCGATCAGCGACAACTGCAGCACCGGGATATCCGCCTCAGGGTGCATCAGAATCAGGGGGACAAATACGCCGTGATCATAGCCTCGGCTGCCGTCAGAATCGAGCGGCAGCCCGGCTTCTTCAAGGCACGCCTTAACCCGGGTACGAAGTTCGCCGGGGTTGGTCGCCGGGTATTGGTAGTCGTAGGTCTCGGGTGGAAAGCCATAGTAATCAAACAATAGTGGCGGGTGTTCGGCACCCAGCAAGGTTGGGCGCGGCGCCTCCCAGTGTGCGCTGATCACCAGTATCGCTTTTGGGCGCTCATAGTGTTGTGGCAATGTCCGCAGGAAGTCGGCGATCGCCTGCTGGCTGGGTTCGTTCAACAGCGGCATCGGGCCGCCGCCATGTGGAATAAAGACCGCGGGTGCCCGCTGTTTGGTTGCGGTGGACATGGTTGGTTCCTCCTGTTTATGGCAGCAAGCATAGTCCCGCATGCCGGACAGCAACCATCAAAATAAGTTGTGCAACACCTTCACACTGACTGATCGATCCGGGTCGGTCAGTGCCGGCGATCCGGCTCATTCGCCTCGCGCCAGTGCTGTACCTCGCCAACCAGAGCCCTGATGTGACGCTGCACATCTTCAGGCCAGTCGGCCATTTCCGTGAACATGGCCCCGTACTGGTGCCGGTAGAACTGCCGCAGCGCTTCCTCGTAACGTGGTAAATCACCCGCCAGCGTTTGCATGAACCGGTCCACCGCCAGCGACGACTCCTCAAGCTGCACCACCGGTGATTTGCGCGCAGCCTCAACCATGCGCCGCAGTGCGGCCGACGCACCACCCTGCTGGCGATTCAGCCATTCCCAGTGACGCGGCAACAACGACACCTCACGCGACTGGACACCCAACTTGGGTCGCCCCCGGCCCTGGCGCTGCTGAACCGGTGCCTCGCCCGCCTGATAGGCCAGACTGCGCTCGATCAACTCATCTGGCTGGCTCCAGTCTATTTCCAGCATTGAAGACGTCTGGTGGTTCAACACCAGCAACGGCGCTTCCGGCTCTTCTTCCATAAACGCCCGAATAGCAGGCAGTGCCTGCCCCGGTTCGCCCTCGGCCACTTTCAAACTGCCATTAAACGCAATGACTTTCATACGATTCCCTTTTATTTTTACCCGGCTTTAATACAGTGTATCCAGATTCAGTCCGCTCGAACAGTGCTTTGTTGTCCCTTTACAGCCGGGTGCTCCCGGGCGTTAAATGCTCCCTTTATCGACTGGAAAACCGAATGATTGCCAATGCGCTCGGGCCCGTCTTTTTGCTGATTCTGCTGGGCGTTGCCCTGCGCCGCTGGGACCTGCCGCCTGCAGCCACCTGGCCGGGCATCGAACGGCTAACGTACACCGTGCTGTTTCCCGCCCTGCTGGTGCACCGCCTGGCTCTGGCCGATTTTGACCTGCTGGCGTTTGGCCAACTGGCCATTACCATCTGCGCCGCATTGCTGCTGGTCAGCCTGATCTTCTTCCTAAGCCAGCGCTGGCTGGCCGACAACGGCCCGGATCTGACGTCGGTCTATCAGGGCGCCGTGCGGTTCAATACCTACATTGGCCTGGCCGTGGTCAGCGCCCTCTATGGTGAACCGGGGCTGGTCATTGCGGCCATGGCCATGGCGGTGATGATCCCCTTCGTCAACGTTCTCTGTGTGCTCACTTTCGCGGTCACGGGCACCGGCTCACACATCTCAGCCAAAGGTATTTTTCGGGCCTTGTTCAGCAACCCCCTGATTCTGGGCTGCCTGGCCGGCGTAGCGCTCAACCTGTCTGGCATCGGCCTGCCCGGCTGGACGGCCGACACCGCCCGTCTGCTGGGCTCGACCGCTCTGCCACTCGGCCTGCTGGCTGTCGGCGCGGCATTGAACCTGAGAACGCTCAGCGCCGACCTGAAACCGGTGTTACTGACCAGCTTGCTCAAATTTACCGCGTTGCCGATGCTAATGGTTGTGCTGGCAACCCTGTTTGGCGTTGAACCGCTGGGCGTCTCCGTTTTACTGATACTGGGTTGCCTGCCCACCGCCAGCTCGGCTTTCATCCTGGCCCGCCAGATGGGCGGCAATGCCAACCTGATGGCCAATATCATCACACTGCAAACCCTGATGGCCTTTGTGGTCATGCCTGCCTGGCTGCTGCTGGCAGAGCAGACACAACTGTTCTAGCAATACTAGTTTCGAAGTTCGGGCCGGCTGGGTGGCATTGGTCCGCGCCGGCTGCCGGGTGAGTACCTGTGGGGTCGGCGTAAATCCGTCCATGGAGCCTAGGCCGCAGCGTCCATGCTGCGGACTACCCCACAGGTACTCACCCGGCAGCCGGCGCTTGTCTATATCAGCGAACTGAGAAACCTGAGTCACAATTGCATTATCGGGAATCGCCCCTATCTCCATAGCCTACTGACACACGGCGGAGACCTCTGCCTGAACCAAGGAGTGACTTGATGAAGGGTGATTGCGATATCGGCCTGATTGGCCTGGCTGTAATGGGCCAGAACCTGGTACTGAACCTGCTGGACAACGACAACACAGTAGCCGTTTACAACCGAACCACCAAGGTTACCGACGACTTCGTCGGCGAAGCCAAGCACCCCAATCTGGTTGGCAGCCATTCACTGGAACAGTTCGTTCAAGCGCTGGCCAAACCTCGCAAAATCATCCTGATGGTCAAAGCCGGTGACCCGGTCGATGCCGTTATCAATGACCTCAAACCCCTCCTCGATGACGGCGACATTCTGATCGACGGCGGCAACTCCCTGTTTACCGATTCGCAGCGGCGCAGTAACGATCTCACGCCTCAGGGCATTCACTTTGTCGGCTGTGGCATTTCCGGCGGTCAGGACGGCGCCCGCTTCGGGCCCTCCATGATGCCCGGCGGTGACGAATCTGCCTGGCCTGCACTAAAGCCGATTCTTCAGGGCATCAGTGCCAAAACCGATGCGGGCGAACCCTGTTGCGAATGGATGGGTGATGGGGGTTCCGGTCACTTCGTGAAAATGGTGCACAACGGCATTGAATACGGCGACATGCAGATGATCGCCGAGATATACGACCTGCTGCGCGCCAGCGACCGGAACAACGAAGCGATCGCTTCATTGTTCGACACCTGGAACCAGGGCCGACTCGAATCCTACCTGGTTGAGATAACATCAGATGTACTGCGCATCAAAGACGATGACGGCTCCGACTGGGTCGACAACATCTGGGACAAGGCCGGCCAGAAAGGTACCGGCAAGTGGACCGCTATCCAGGCGCTGGAGCTTGGCGTACCGGGTTCTATCGTGACGGAGGCAGTTTATGCACGAGCGCTGTCTTCTCGCTGGGAAGAGCGCCAGGCCGTGAGCAGCAAGTACCAGAAGCAAACCTCACTTACCAGCTACAAAGGCTTTGAGGCCGATGCCGAAGCCGCCCTCTACGCGGCCAAGCTACTTGCCTACGCCCAGGGCTTCACGCTGCTTTCGCAAGCCGCACGCGACTACGGCTGGAAGCTGAACATGGCGAACATCGCCCAGGTGTGGAAGGCAGGCTGCATCATCCGCGCCAAAGCGCTCGACCCGATTCAGTCCGTCTTCCAGGCTGAACCAGAGCTCGACAACCTGATGCTCAGCGACTTTTTCGTTGAAGAGCTCAAAGGCTGCGAAGCGGCACTGCGGCGCTTACTGGTGCGCGCCATCGAAGGCGGCGTGCCGGTACCGGCTTTGTCGAACGCCCTGGCCTATTACGACGGCGTCACCAGTGCCCGCCTGCCGGCCAACCTGATTCAGGGGCAGCGCAACTTCTTCGGTGCGCATGAATATGAGCGGTTAGCGGGTTAGTCGGTATGCTTGTTTTCTAGGAGGTTAGCACAGGCACAAAGGCTTCCGGTTCAGCCCCTGACCCCGAAGCCTCTGTGCCATATTAATTGCCGGGGGCCTATGCAATCCAAAACGATCGAATCGGGAATCCGGGCAAACTGGCAGCAAATCAGCCTCCAGCTTGTACAGATCTTTCTGGTCGGCCTGACCATCGGTATGACCCGGGTGGTGATTCCCGGGTTGGCCGAGACGGAATTCGGACTAAACGCCCAGTCGTTTTTTCTGCTGACATCCTTTGTGGTTGTATTCGGTGCCGTCAAAGCCGTGATGAATCTCTTTGCCGGCAAATGGAGCGAGCACTTTGGCCGCAAGCGGGTGCTGATCGCTGGTTGGGTCGTTGCGCTACCCATCCCGTTCTTACTGTACTGGTCGCCCAACTGGAGCTGGATCATCGTGGCGACCGTGCTGCTGGGCTTCAACCAGGGATTGGCCTGGTCGATGGCCTTGAACAGCAAGCTGGACCTGGCTAAAACCTCTCAAAAAGGGCTGATCAACGGAATCAATGAATTTTCCGGTTACGCAGCCGTTGGCATTGCCGGTGTGGCAACCGCTGTTGTCGTTGAGGCCTTGGGTGCCCGGCTGGGTTTGCTGGTCTTCAGTTTGACGGTTATTTTGGCCGGTTTGCTACTGGCGATGTTCACCGTTGTAGAGACGCTTCCCTGGGCAAAACTGCATCAGGATCCGAATCAGCCTCCGTCCGATGAACCCGAACAGTCGCTGGCCCAATTGTTCAAATTTGCGAGCCTGCAGAGCAAACCCCTGGTGGCACTGAACCAGGCCGGTTTGGTGGAAAAATTCACCGATGCCCTGATCTGGATATTCCTGCCCGTGTTTTTCCTGCAACAAGGGCTGACACTGGTCCAGGCCGGTTCGATCATAGCCATCTATGGCCTCACCTGGGGCGGGTTGCAACTGATTACCGGCCCGCTGTCCGACCGCATCGGTCGCAAGGGTCTCATTGTCTGGGGCATGGTGTTTTCAGGGGTTGCCGTACTCGCCATACCTTTTACCTCGACTGTCCTCCTGTGGAGCGTGGAAGCAGCGCTGGCCGGTATTGGCATGGCCATGCTGTATCCGAACCTGGGAGCGGCGGTCGGTGACTTTTCACCGCCTCAGTATCGGGCATCGCTGGTGGGTATCTATCGTTTCTGGCGGGACTCCGGCTACGCCTTTGGCGCTCTGCTGATGGGCATTCTCGCCCAATGGTCGCAAAGCATGACCATTCCCTTTGTGTTCGTTGCCGTGTCGATGCTGCTGTCGGCCGCCCTGCTGGTTTGGTGGGTACCCAGTCGCCGTCAACCTGGAAAAAGCGCGCAAGGAACCGAATAACAGACATCGGGAAGATCTCTGGATGTTTCCTGAATTGCCTTGTACAGTGCCCGCAGCAGCGTCCGCATTCTGCCCCCAACTCGTTTTTCACCAGGACACCTCCCACTATGGCTCTTATTGGCACTTTCAACTCCATGGAAGTTGTTTCTCTGACCGACTTCGGCGCCTTTCTCGACGGCGAGAACCTCGGCTCAATTCTGTTGCCCAAAAAACAATGTCCGGATCCGATTCACGAAGGCGACTTCATCAACGCCTTTATCTACCTCGACTCGGAAGACCGGCTGATTGCCACGCGCATCACACCAAAAGCCGAAGTGGGTCAGTGCGCATTGCTTGAAGTCAAAGAGCTCACACCCTTTGGTGCTTTTCTCGACTGGGGCTTGCCTAAAGATGTACTGGTACCGTTCGGTGAACAGCGCAAACCGATGGAAGCCGGTCAGAAACACGTCGTTTATCTGTTTGTCGATAACCTGACCCGGCGTATTACCGCCAGTGCGAAACTCAGCAACTTCCTGGCAGAAGAGACCGATGCCTACCGCGTCAACGACCCGGTCGATCTGCTCATTGCCGGACGCACCGATCTTGGCTACCGGGCCGTTGTCGACCAGAAATATCTGGGCATGGTGTTTAATGAAGATGTGCTGCAACCGCTGAGCATTGGTCAGCGGATAAAAGGGTTCGTGAAAACGGTTCGCGACGACCACAAGATCGACCTGATGCTGCAATTGCAGGGGCACGAAGCCCGGGTTGATATCGCCGACCGAATCCTGAAGGAACTGGCGGCCAACAAGGGCGTATTACTGCTGTCGGACCGCTCTAGCCCGGAAGCCATCTATGCAGCCTTTCAGGTCAGTAAGGGGAACTTCAAGAAAGCCATCGGCCGCTTGCTCAAGCAGGGGAAAATCGGCCAGGCAGCCGACCGGATCGTGTTGTTGGAAGAGTAGATTCCAGCTGGTTCCGGGTCACCTTAAGGGACAGCTCGCGCGCTTGTGCCTCTGCGTTTTAGCCCGCTCAGAGCCCTGAGAAAGTGGTTCAGAGGCTCGTTAACGACGCCGGCTACCCAAGCCTGCGCAACCTCCCAATTCCCGATGCGATTCCCCAGGCGATCATCCAGACTATAAACAAAGTGCCGATTGCCCCCACTACCCACCCCAAAACCGTCGCAGAGCACCAACCCCATCCACAACCGCCAGACTGAGCAAGGAGACCCGGGACACCCAACTCAGAAAGGGCGTAGGTCAGAAGCAGGGGTATCGCAAAAATGATGTCGAGCGGAAAACTCAAAGACAATGGAAGAAGGGTGATGCAGAGCCACAGCCCCGCATACAGTAAAACGACTACCACTAGCACATTAATTGTCGACTTGCCGAACACAAGCAGTCCTCACAGTTGTGGTTCAATCCCGGGCTGGGCGAATGGATCGACGGGCTGAATTCTACTAAGCATTCAACAGTACCTGCGCGGTAAAATACACAAACATTAACCGAAATACCGGGCCATAAATTCTGCTGAGGGTTCGCTGTTTGAACTCACGTCAATCAACACACCATCCGGATCCACCGTTAAAAACCGACGCTGACCGTAAGCTTCGTTTTTGGGTTCACTGATTATAGGCAACCCCATCGACTGAGCTTTACGGTAATACGCGTCGCAATCAGGCACTACAAAAACAAGACTGCTGCCTTGCGGGGGCTTGCGATAGGCTTCAGGGATCAGTTCATGCATCCTGGGCTGCAACATCAGTTCAACCACCGGGTTATCAGGGTCCGACAGTTGGATGATCCAGTCCGCTTCGAAAGCCGGCTGCAGTCCGATAAAATTACAGTAAAAGGCTTTTGAACGCGCCAGATCATCGACATACAGTGCCGTCACCGTTCTTTCTATCATCGTGCTCTCCTAAAATATCAATAGCGCCACTATCAGGTAGCTGAAAAAGGCACCGTGTCTTTTTTGGACTTTATACTGCTGCGGACTCTAAGAGCTATAGCGTAGTGCACCAGAAACGCATCGGCACGCCGGTCATTTTTAAGGCACGCTTCCTGCTACACCCATTGTATGCGGCCCTAAAATGGGGCTCTCAGCAACCGATCACAGCGCTTTTTGCAGCGTTTACGCACTGCAATGCGGCGCTCGCACCAAAACTGATCATTAACAGCGAGTCCGCGGGCATGGCTGCCTCTCAAAAAATATTCAAGGTCCGCCGACACTACAATAAATGGGTCGCCAACCAGACTCTGGAAGACTACGCGTTGCGCTTCACTGCCCGGGCCGGTCGTACCATGAGCATTCAGCGGGTGGGCAATACCGCACTCGGGGCGACCGCTTTTCTGGCACTGGAAGGCATTGCTGCAGCAGTGACTCTGAATTATGGATTCATTAACACCGTAACGGCCATGGTCGTGGTCTGTATTCTGTTTTTCATCACCGGTTTTCCGATTACCTATTACTCAGCCAAGCACGGCCTGGATATCGATTTACTGACCCGGGGTGCAGGCTTCGGATACCTGGGGTCAACGCTGACCTCGCTGATCTACGCCTCTTTTACCTTTATATTTTTTGCCATTGAGGCGGCCATTCTTGCCTCGGCATTAAAAGCGTTGTTGGGCATCCCCCTCGCCATCGGGTACTTCCTCTGTTCTGTCGCGGTGATCCCCATCGTGACCCACGGCATCAAGGCCATCAGCAAATTCCAGGTGGGAACCCAATCACTTTGGCTACTATTGCAATGCTCTGCACTGATCGTTGTCGTCGTTCACGACTACCAGTCGATTCCCGACTGGACTCAGTACGCCCCGGTTTCAGCCCCGGGTAGCGATCAGTTCAGTTGGCTGTTGTTCGGGGCAGCGGCATCGGTATTCTTCGCGCTGGTTGCGCAAATCGGCGAACAGGTCGACTACCTCAGATTCCTGCCCACCAAAACACCGGAGAATGCCCGGCGCTGGTGGTTTTGGCTGATTCTGGCCGGGCCCGGCTGGGTGCTGTTCGGGTTGATCAAAATGCTGCTTGGCTCCTTTCTGGCGTACCTCGCCATCACCGCGGGCATTCCGGCCGAGGTCGCAGCCGACCCGACTCACATGTACCAGACGGTGTTTCTGTACCTGACCAACACCCCGGCCATCGCGCTGATTCTGGCGGCCGTCATGGTCATCATTTCACAAATGAAGATCAACGTGACCAACGCCTATGCCGGCTCCATTGCCTGGTCGAACTTTTTCTCCCGGTTGACTCATAGCCACCCCGGCCGGGTTGTCTGGCTGGTGTTTAACGTCACCATCGCCCTGATTCTGATGGAGCTTGGCATTTACCAGTCGCTGGAGGCGATACTGAGTATTTTTGCCATCGTCGCGGTCAGTTGGCTGGGGTCGTTGTCGGCTGATTTGCTGATCAACAAACCCCTCGGCCTGAGCCCTTCTTATGTGGAATTCAAACGGGCTCACCTCTATGACATCAACCCGGTCGGCGTTGGCTCCATGTGCCTGGCCACGGTTATCGGTATGGTCAGCTACCTGGGTGCCTTTGGTGACGTGGCGGCCAATCTGGCGCACTTTATCAGCCTCAGTAGCTGCTTTATCGCGGTTCCTACAATCGCCTGGCTGACCCGGGGCAAATACTACCTGGCACGCCAGTCGCCGGAGCTGATTCCCCTGTTGCAACCGACCAGTGCCGATCAGCCGGTTGCCCTGCTCACCTGCGGTGTTTGTGAAAATCCGTTCGAACAGGAAGACATGAGTTTTTGTTCCGCCTATGACCTACCTATCTGCTCTCTGTGCTGCTCACTCGACGTACGCTGCCTGGATCATTGCAAACCCCAGGCCCGGTTATCGCAACAAATGATCGACAGCCTGCGTCTGGTGTTACCGGTTCGCGCCGTGCGCTGGGTGAACTCCCGACTGGGTCGATTCACCGCGCTGTTAATGACCATCACCGTGCTGCTGTCAGCCCTGCTCGCTTTGATCTACCGGCAGATGGAACCTGAAACGCTGGCTGAAACCGCTCTGCTGCAGCAGGCGTTATGGTCGTTGTTTTTCACGCTGTTTATTATTTCCGGAGTCATCGCCTGGCTGTTTTTGCTGGCTCATGAAAGTCGGCTGGTTGCGCAGCGCGAATCCAACCGGCAAACGCAGAAACTGATGCGCGAAATCGACGCCCACCAGGCAACCGACCAGGCCTTGCAACACGCCAAGGAACTTGCTGAACGGGCCAATGCGGCAAAAAGCCGCTACCTCACCGGGCTCAGCCATGAACTTCGTACCCCCCTGCAATCGATTCTGGGGTACGCGCAATTATTGGCCGACCGGCCCGACACACCCGACCGCCATCAGGATGGCCTGGCCATCATTGGCCGCAGCGGTCAATACCTGACCGACCTGATCGAGGGCCTGCTCGATGTTTCAAAGATCGAAGCCGGACGGCTCGACCTGTATCGCAACCGGGTTGCCCTGCCCGAACTGATTGAACAACTGGCGCACATGTTTGCCATGCAGGCACGCGATAAAGGCATCGACTTTAATTACCGGTTACACGACCCGTTGCCAAAGACTGTCATTACCGATGAAAAACGGCTGCGCCAGATTCTGATCAACCTGCTCGCCAATGCGATCAAGTACACCCAGGCAGGCAGTGTCATGCTCGACATTCATTATCGAAATCAGGTCGCTGAGTTTGTGATCAGCGACACCGGATCAGGCATTCCCGAAGCTGACCTGGAGCGCATCTTCGCCCCGTTTGAGCGAGTACGCACAGCAGAAGCACCCAATTTGCCCGGCACCGGGCTGGGGTTAACCATTGTCAAACTGCTGACAGAAATCATGGGTGGCCAGTTGGGGGTTGAATCAAAGCTTGGCCACGGCAGCCGGTTTACCGTGAACCTGATGCTGCCCTGGGTCACGTTGTCGGATGCCGACGCCTCCCGGCCACGACGCATTGCCGGTTACGAAGGGCGTCAGCGCACACTAATGCTGGTGGATGATGACCCCGTGTTGCGGGGCTTGCTGTCCGATCTGTTGATTCCCCTGGGGTTCACGACTCTGGAAGCGCAGGATGCCAACGCCTGCCTCAACATGCTCAACCAGGTGTCTCCCGACCTGTTCCTGCTGGATATTTCGATGCCTGGCATGAACGGTCTGGAACTGGCACAAACGCTACGGGACCGGGACATAACTGCGCCCATTGTCATGCTCTCGGCCGACGCCAAAGAGTATCAGAGCACCGGAGAAAATCCGCCTGCCTACAACGACTATCTGGTTAAACCCGTTACCAACCAGAACTTGCTCAACAAACTGGCGCATCACCTTGCGCTCAACTGGACCTATCAGTTGCAGGAACCGGCAGACACTCAACCGGTGCAGGCCAGTCAAAAGATAGCGCTGAACCCGCAACGGCCAAACCCCATGGTCATACCCGACCACCCGACTGTGCGCGAATTGAAAGCCTTTGCTGAAATCGGGTATACCAAAGGCGTGCGTGCCACCCTGCAACTTCTGAGAGAATCAGATCTGATTCAGGACGACACCCTGACCTACCTTGAACACCTCACGCGCAAACTCCAGTTTGAAACGCTGGTGCATTGTCTGGAGCTCGACACACCATGAACGCCACTTCAGCACCGACCCACACTCAACGACCCGATACGCCCGATGTGGTGTTGGTGGTGGACGACTCTCCCGATGCGCTGAGCATGATCAACGACGCGCTCGAAGCTGAGGGTATGGATGTGCTGGTCGCCCTCGAAGGCAAGCAAGCACTCACCATTGCGCGACGCATCCGGCCCGACATCATTTTGCTGGATGCCGTAATGCCGGTTCTGGACGGGTTCGACACCTGTCTGGCGTTAAAAGCCGACCCTAACCTTGCCACCATTCCCGTCCTGTTCATGACCGGTCTGAGCGATACGGCCGACGTTGTTCGGGGTCTTGAATGCGGCGGTGTCGATTACCTGACTAAACCCATTCAACCCGGCGAACTGCTGGCCCGCATGCGCGTGCATTTAAACAATGCTCGCCTCACCTCCAGTGCACAGACCGCCCTCGACAGCACCGGCCAGACCCTGTTCACCGTCAACAAGGAAGGCGCCATTCAATGGGCCACGCCGCAAACCCATGCCTTGCTGGCACGCGCTCGTGCGGTAGAGAGCTGGCAGCTCAATGAACTCGCTCCGCAATTACAACGCTGGCTGAGCCATCAGCCAGACCCGGGACATCAACTTAACCTGGCCGGCCTGGAGCACCCGTTAAGCATCCGTCTTATTGCGCAACACACTCACCAGGAAACACTGCTCAAACTGGTCGACGAAGAACGTGCGCTTGGTCCAGCGCAATTGAAAGACAACCTGAGTCTTACTGAGCGTGAATCCGATGTCCTGTTTTGGGTAGCCAACGGCAAGTCCAATCGTGACGCCGCGCAAATTCTCTCAATGAGTCCACGTACCGTTAACAAGCATCTGGAAACCATCTTCCATAAGCTGGGTGTCGATAACCGAACCGCCGCCGCTCGCATTGCCCTGCGTTACCTAACGGAATAAACCCGGTCATAATACGAGTCGTAAAAGCCGCCATTTTTCTGACAATTCCTCCGATCAACAACAAAAACTTGTCGTTCACATTTTCCGAATAGCTTCTAAGTCACTGTGTTTAAAGCATAAAGAAGGCTTGGCACAGCGTTCGCATAGTGCGCCAGCACGGCACCATAAATGCCACGTCAAATGACTGACTGCTGGAGTGATGTTCAATGAACCGCACACTCCGACCCTGACTCAAAGCGTACTGGAGTAACCGACATGAACACTGCACTCACTCTCAGCAATCAATACGAAGCCCTGTTTCGAGATACCACCCTCGGGTTTTACCTCGACGACAAAGCCGATGCCATTTTCCGGCTGGGCAGCGTCACCAAGCTCGACACCGATGCGCCGCTGGTGAATCCTTCGCCGTACCGTTTGTTCGCGGTATTGCAAGGTAGGCTCGGCCACGCCACATCCTGGCATGGCCCCGGCAACCATTTTATGGCTGCGCAATCAGACAGTCAGGGACCGCTGACTGCTTTGGGCGACACCGTTTTGGTATGGCACCTCGACCTGGCCAGTGACGCCTGGCAGGCACCAGGCGCCATGTCATTGCGCCGCGCCATGACATTGGCCATGCTTGCCAGCGATGCCGCCTGCAAATCGGTAGCACCCGTGCCCGATGCTCAATTGCCCGACAAAACGACATTGTGTGATTACCAGCACCCGGCCATTCAAAAGTGTGCGCGCCAACTCAAAGGCAACACCCAGGCCGACACCGCACGCAACATTTTCTATTTTGTACAAGCCATCCCCTACCGTTTCGGTACCTGGCAGGAAACCGCCTCAACCACTCTGGCCAAAGGCGTCGGTATGTGCACCACCAAGGCCAACCTGCAAGTGGCCCTGTGCCGAGCCAGCAACATTGAAGCGGGCTATATTGAAGCGCCCCTGGAACTGAGCGTGCTGGGCATTATCATGCCGCCAAGCTGGCGTTTGCTGATGCGTTCCTCGTTCAAACATTATTACGCGGCGATGAAAATCAACGGCCGCTGGCATTCCGCCGATGCCACCTTTAACGACGACGTCTGCGATGCCTTTGTTGAAGCCAACCCGGAATTTGCTCAACTCGTGCCCGTCACCTTCGCCGAAGGCTTTCCCTACAGCCCTTCCGCACTGATGAATCAAACGGATCCGTTCCTGAGCGACGAGGAAGTCCTGCCCCACCTTGAAGAAGAAATGAGCAAGAAAAGCCGTTTCTCGATGGCCCACTTTGAAGCATTAAACACCGCTCTGGATCGAATTCAGTCTGTGTACATGCCGTTGGTCAACCAGGCCCAGCAACAATTTCAACCAGTTGAAACCGCCCGTCGCGAGGAGCTGGTGGCATGAGTCGAACACCCAGTGCCGCTGATTTATTCGACTGGCAATTTCAGGCACCCACGCCCAGTGACATGGGCGACCACGACGTGCCGGTCGTCTCCGACCGGCTGCGCGGCAAACGAATCGCGTTGCTTGTAACCGGCGGTATTGCCGCCATGAAGACCCCGCAAATCGCTCGTGGCCTCCGCCGCCACGGTGCCGATGTGGTGGCCTTCGCCTCCGACGATGCGCTGCGTTATGTCGCCCGCGAAGCCCTTGAATGGGCCACCTGCACACCCGTGGTCAGTACTCTGACCTGGGAAGCAGAACACCTGTCCGACAACGCTCCCTTCGATGCTTATCTGGTGGCGCCGGCCACGCACAACACCATTGCCAAAATGGCGAATGGCATTGCCGATACCGTCATCACGTCGGCATTGGCGTCAGCACTGGGTCGTATGGAACAGGGCCGCACTAAAATTCTGATCGCTCCAACCATGCATGGCACCCTGCACAACAGCGTACTTGTCGGCAATGCTCGCAAACTCCACGACCTGGGCGTGCACTTTATCGCCCCGCGCGATGGCTACGGCAAACACAACCTGCCCGATACCGATGTGTTGTGCACCAGTGTTGGCCGGGTTCTCAGCGAGTCTCCATTGCGCGACAAACGCATCATGGTGACCGCCGGACCAACCCCGGTACCCATCGACGGCGTACGCCGAATCGTTAACCGGTTTCGCGGCCGACTGGGCGCCGCCATTGCCGAAGAGCTCATCTGGCGCGGTGCTGATGCCGAGTTGGTCTTGGGCGACGGTGCCTGGCGTCCGAAAACCACCCTGCCGTTGACCATTGCCCGCACATTCGATGAGTACCGCGACACAGTCGTCGACCGCGCAAACTCGGGTTTGTTTGCCGGCGTTTTCTCAGCTGGCGTGGCCGACTATCGGCCAGCCGAAGCGGTGAACGGCAAGATAACCTCAGGCCAGGCCAACCTGCCACTGGATCTCGTGCCCACCGAAAAGGTCATCGACATGGCCTGTGAAGCCGACCCGAAGATGCAGTGCGTGGCGTTTAAATACCTGGAACAGGTCACCGAAGAAGAACTCATTGACGTAGCCTCCAAACGCTTGAACCACGCCACCCTGGTAGTAGCCACACGCGGTGAAGACACCAAAGGCAAAGAGCAACGCGCTCTAATGGTCACTAAAACAGGCGTCACACCCGTAGAAGGTAAATACAAAATTGCAGCCGCCATTGCAGACCACCTGGAGACTCTAGCTTCGGAGGTTAAATAGACTCCATTGCCATGAGCCCGCATCGGCTACCGGTAGTCCCTCTGCGGGGTCGGGCGGAGTGCCGCCCACTCAACCCGTCCATGGCGGTCCGACGTCTCGGGCCTAGACCGCATGATATATGAATCCCATCCATGGGATTCACCCTTCGGGCTCTCTGCGCTCATGCTAAAACGCTCCCGGCGTTTAAGTCCATGTTGCGGACTCCCCAGCAGAGGCAATACCGGCACCCGCTGCTCAGAAATAAGCAAACTCTAACATTCGAATAGCAACCAATCTGCCAATACCCCGGCCGGGGACAGCTTATGGCACCTAGAAGCTCTCTTTGAGATACCCATCACAAAAATCACTAATTCTAAAAATATAGTTCTGTGAGAATTTATTTTTCTGTTAATTTCCCCGATCAACTGCAATCTCCCCATATATTTCTAAAATGGACTCGATCTTCAAAGGACATATCATGCCTAAAATTGCGCATTTACTATGGCTTGCAACATTTGCCATGCCTGTATTTAGTGATTGGACAACTACTGACGACACCTTTGGCCGGCAATTGTCGACCGGATATGGAATCGACACCGTTGACCACTACTCTGGCCAAGTTTTTTGGACCCATACAGATTACCAACTGTTACTCGGCCAAAATAGCTACCTCCCAATTTCTAGAAAAGTTGAGATTGGCCAACTTGGCTCCTTAAGCAGACCGATGTACAGGACTTACAACCTAGGGCAGTTAAGTGGGGCCCAAGCAGACCATCAGCTATGTACATCCATAGTAGATGATGACAAGAAGCCAATATTCAGAGGCTTAAATGGTGAGAACGTCCAATTTACTAAACACAACAGATATGAGAGCGCACCGCATAGTTTTCTGTCTAAGAACAACTGGCTCCTTACATGTGACACCGATGATACGACCTATCCGGTCCAACTAACTTCACCAAGTGGTCTCAGATTCTATTATGATGATCGAATTCTAAACACGCCAGTCAAAGGGCAAGGCTTCCCTCTCCTGATTAAGGACGCAAACGACAACTATGCTCGGCTTACCTACGAGTCCACGCTTGACTTAACTATCGAAACTCGGTTCCAAACCCTGTCTTTCAGCAGAAATGGAATATCGATTGATGGCATTAATGGAAACATTGCATCGTTTGAAGATTTTGGAAATGGCTATAAAATCAGGTACATAGAAGATTCTTATTGGACAATTCGCCAGAGAAACAATGTTACTGAGTTGTGCAACCCGTTAAAGACTTGCGTGGATTTCGAATATACCTCCGTTAAACTTGGAAACTACACTCCAACACTCCGGCTTACAAAGAAAACGTATCGCATCCCACACCATGGAACTTACTCTATCAACTACGAGTACGACTATGACCATGGCAAAAAGTCTTTGACAGTAACTGCAGAGCATGGAGACCACGTTAGAGAATACGTTTACTACCATGACCAGAACAGTCGCCCCCTGCACTGGAAACTGGGTAACCTGCTGAATGAAACAATCTATAACGAGAACCAGACCGGGAAGTATCAAGAAGCAATCTACGAATATGAGCCTAGCAAAGAGTTAGCTGTTGACACTGCTAATGCACAGAACTTCAATCGGTATGCAATCACACCAAGACTAACGAGCAAGACCACTAGGCGCTGGTCAAATGCTACAGATGCAGGGACCTTCAGATGGGTAGGCACTATTGAAGTTACACATAGTGACTTTGATCAATTTAATAATCCAGAAACCGTTTCCTACCGCTACCCGAACCAGTCCGGAGGCGAGCTTTTCCCTGAAATCACTCAACAAACGAAGTGGGCTTATGATTTCGATGTTCATCGAACAGGGTTGATAGCAAGAACCGAAACGGCAGATCTTCCGTACTTCACGGCCTACACCTATGACAGCCATGGAAATCCGATAAAAATCAATACCAACGGAATAGAAGAGACCTATCTTTACGGTAACTTTGGCGAGCAAAGCACCCACCAAGACGCTGAAGGGCACACATACAACTACGCAAACTATGACTTCGGCATCCCAAAGACCGTAACAGGCCCGGAAGGGTATATACTATCAAGGACAGTGGAAAACGGCTTTATCAAGAGTGAAACACTCTACGGCAACAGAACCACGTACTCTACGTTCGACCCGTTCGGTAAACTTATTCAGTACCAGCCAGCCGAACCTGGTCGGGAGCCTATTCGCTACCATTACACCTTCCCTGCTAATGGAGGGATGGTGCTGGTTGAAGAAAATGGCGGACTACTAAAGACAACTCGCTTCAATGGTATGGGATTACCCTATACCGTCGAAGTTGAGGGAACCGGTTCTGCAACCGGGGATGCCTATCACTACAAAAAGCATATAGAGTACTACGACGACGGTACCCTTAAAGCAGAATCCCTGGCCCTGGAAGCAAGCGTTACCCCCTCGAATGACCAGTTCACACGATACTATCAGGATCCCGTTGGTCGCCGTACATCAGTCAACCCTGTGGATAGCAATCGAATTGAGTTTCAGTTTAACAATCCGTTCGAAACAGAAATGCTAGACGGTGCCGGTGTTAAAACAGTAGAGCGCTATCGCCCTTTTGGCGGTTTTGGCAGCGAAAAGCTCATCGAAAGACACCACCCTCAGGGAAACAGCAACCCCTCGCCAGCGCTAACGCTAAGCCTAAGCTACTTGAACAATGGTTGGCTCGAAGCTGTAAGTGTGGGAGGCAAGCATCATTATTACAATTACAATACCAGTACTGGCTTTCTGGATTCCGTATTCACACCAGAAACAGGCTTGATCCAATACCGATATAACGATAACGGACAAGTCGTCTGGGAAAAGCGCAATAGCGACAGCCCAATTGAATATCACTATGACGGACTAGGCAGATTAGTACAAAAAGAGTATACAGACTCCGCTACAAATATTAGTTACACCTATGATGACATAAACCGAACTGAGACAAGTACTAAAGATGCCTATACCTGGGAGAGAGATTTTGATCTGGATGGCAACCTAGTTCGGGAGTATTTGGTGCACAAAACGAATATCACACCACCCTCTGTTATCAACTCGTATCCAATCTATAGCAGTCATACCGGCAGGACAGTAAGTGGTAGGAGCCTACAAGATAGAAACAGAGGAAGTGTTAGGTACGGCAACGACATTGAATCACAGGGCTACCTAGATTGGGAGTTCCTCTATGCATACGATTCGAAAGGTTTCCTTGCCAGCACCACTTACCCGGATGGCGAAGTAGTCGGTTACCTCCCGAATGCACTGGGACGCCCCACACAAACAGGGCCTTACGTAAATAGTGTTCAGTACTATCCGAACGGGTCACTGCATTCCCTAGACTACAATAATGGCCGCAGTGTTACCTACAATCAGAATCAGACTACAGGGCTCCTTGAAACGGTAGCTATCGACCGGGGTAATTACTGGAATAAATCATACCGGTATACTGAATCAGGCTATCTGAATGCTATTACTGATGGAAACAATAGCAATAACTCCCGTTTCTTTGAGTACGACCAGCTGTACCAACTCAAGCGTGTACGTGCTGGAAGTAAAACAGGCTCAATATTGGAGAGCTTCCAGTACTCTCCTTCCGGAGATCTACTAAATCGCAACTCTTATGGCGAAACAGTGACTTATCACTATAACAGCCAGACAAATCGACTTGCATCGGTAGTCATCGATGGCCAGACCCACTTGCTAGGATACACGCCCGACGGCCGAGTCACTGCATTTGGCCAGTCAGACTATAGCTATACGAGCGACAAACTACTGGCAGAATTCAGCGAACCCGACGGCAGTACCTACCGCTATGAATACGACAGCGACAACCAGAAAGTACGTGTAAACGTCGATGGAAAGTTGCAAAGGTATACGATACACGGTAGTGGCGGTCGGCTGATGTACGAAGAGCGGCCTGACGACACCTCTACTAATTTTATCTATTTGAATCGACAGTTAGTCGCAACACGAGACACAGAGTACGATCTCGCCTATACAGAGTGTGACTACATAGAAAACAAAGCTAAACGAGAAACGTTGCTTTACCACCGACCAGTCTGGCTCCGGCGCTTTGACGGAGAACCCATTGACTACGGCGACTGTGAGCGCTACGGCAAATGGAACCATAACTACGAAAGCAATTCCGGAACCTGGGAAATTATTAGTAGCAGTGAACGTCGCTACCACACCTGGATGAACCACTATGACGCCAATGGCAACAATAAAGGGGCGCTCTACGATTTCCTATTAATGAAGGATGTAAAGCAGGCGAATGGAAACCCTGTCCGCCGTTACCGATCGAGCGGCACTAAGCGTTATTACGAGTGCTTTCAACGCTGGAAAGTAACCCGCTATACCTACAATGAACGTAAGCGTTCATTTTAGGGAGTCATTCTACTGAGCCTTCCCGCGCGATAATCTCAAGCCTCATTCATCGACGTCCGAGGCAATCATGGCCAAGCGTAGAACCCGATCACAATGGCAATCCCTGATCGAACAGCAACAACAATCCGGCTTGTCCGTCCCAACGTTCTGTTCCGAGCATTCAGTCAGTCCAGCCAGTTTTTACAAATGGCGTCAGCGCCTGGAGACTTCCGAACCCGGTCCAGAAACGAAGCCTGAACCGTCGTTCATTGATCTGAGCGCTCTTTCGCCGAATCCCGGCAACCCGAGTGATGCCGATAGACCCTGGCACATCGTGCTCA
>NZ_AUIH01000048.1 GCF_000423605.1 Saccharospirillum impatiens DSM 12546 | reverse complement strand
AATGCTCTTCGATTTCCACAGAAAGACTCCCCGTAAATTCGGTATGATCAAGTCCTGATTATACTGGATTTCCACAGGAAACTACGAAGAGCCCACAAAATAAAAGACATCATCGCGGATATCACGCTCCTGGTAGGGCGCAAGCTCCGGCGGTGGCTTGCAGCCTGCTATTAACAGACTGGCCGACAACGCGGCTACTACGGTCAGCGTTGCGAGTGGTTTGGTTGGCGTAAGCGAACGGTGCGTCTGAATGGTCATCCTGTCCCTCGACTTTTTGTTATTGGACTGTATAGCCGGGCTTCGCTCGGCAGAGATGGGAAATAACAGCCGCAACAGTTTTCAACAAGCAGCGCGAGAAAGGGAGACTGAAACTGTGGTGGGTGGAGTTTCTGGTACAGACACCCCATGTCTAACGTTGTAAAAACGGTTTTAATCAGGCGAGGTTGTGATGTGATCGGCATTTTCACACCAGATCATTCAGCACGTCACACTGCGTCGGCTGCAAACAAGGGTGTTTTGCCTGGGTAGACAACGAACCATAGACAGGCTGGTTTATCCATCCCCTCCCTGACTAGGGGCTATTGGCAAAGCTGGTAACGACACCAATCAGACATTACCACCAAACGCCAACACCCAAACCCAGCAACAGCGAAGCCACCATTGGCAGCAAGACCAGTCGCCATAATTGCCCGCTGCCCAACCACACCGCCAGCCCGGCTTTCACCAGGTTATTGACCGACGACGCGATGACGATCCCGAGCACAGCGGTTTCCAGGCTGATGCCGTTCAAAGACAAGCGCGTAAGCGACAAGGTAATCGCATCCACATCCGCTATGCCCGACGCGGCGGCGAGCAAGTAGATACCGGCCTCTCCCAGGGCCTTGGTCAGCCAATCACCCAGCAGCAGGATCACAGTAATCAGAGCGGCGAAATACAAGGCACTGCTCAGGTCGAGCGGGTTACGCTCGAGTACCGGTTTTTCCAAACTGACGGTCTGCTCAATGTTCCGCCAAATAAAAACCGCCGGCAGGTACAGGGAAAGCGCCATCACCACTACAGGCGCCATGAGCAGCCCGATCATATCGGGGTTGATCAGATAGGCGTAAATCAGCAGGCGGGGGAACATGGTACCGCAAGCGATCAGCACACCGGCGGCCAACAACCGGCTCGCCTCCGGTGCCTGGCGCGACAGTTTGGCAAAGTTTAGGGTCAGGGCCGTCGTGGAGCTCAGCCCGGAAAATAAACTGGTAAACAGAATGCCCCGTCGCGCCCCGGCCACTCGCACGGCGAAATAACCGACAAAGGAAATGCTGGCAATCAGCACCACCAGCCACCAGATTTCATAGGGATTAATGGCCTTACCCGGGCCATACCCCTGGTTGGGCAGCAAGGGCAATACAACCACCGAAATGAGCAGCAGCTTGAGCCCGGCATCCAGCTCGTTGGCTTCCAGCCTGGCAAGTAGCCCGTGAATTTCAGTTTTGTAGTCGAGGATCATCGCGGTAACCACCGCCCCCGCCGCCGCCAGAAACACACTGACAGACAGCGCAATGGCGCCCAGCATGAACGTCAGCAACAGCCCGATCAGACCGGTGATGCTGAAGTTTCTCTCGTGCTGCAACCGGGCGCGGTAGGCCACCAGAGCAATCGCCGCCACGCCGATAAAAGTCACCGGAAACACCCAGGGCGTCAGTGTGTCGGACAACACGGCAGAGAACCCGCCCAGCAACCCCACCAAGGCGTGGGTACGGATGCCGGCAATGCGCTCACCGGCGGCCAGATGTCGGGCGACCCAACCCCGCTGCAACCCGATCAGCGCACCAAGCAGCAAGGCGGCGAGCAGACGGAAAGCGAGATCGGTTTCAGACATCGACAATGTATTGGTGACAGTCATGAAAGCGCTCACCGGTTATTCGTTAGCAGAGTGTAGTCAACCACTGCCACTTATAACACGGCAAGCAAGGCATGGCCTCTATTTGACCGGACGCGGATAAACTGGGCGGCCGGTTCAATCCTCAAGCCAATTGCTCATCCGCCACTTCCAGCTCCCGGTTCAACCGGTCCTGTTCTTCCTGTTGCGGTTTGCTGAACCGGGCCAGCAGCAAGTAGGCAACCGGTGTCAGGAACAGCGTTGCGACCGACGCCATACCCAACCCCAACACGATCACCCAGCCCAGCGCTTCACGCGCTTCAGCACCCGGGCCGGTCGAGAGAATCAACGGCAATGCGCCGAGAACGGTAGACATCATCGTCATCATTACCGGACGCAGGCGAATAATGGCGGCTTCCTCAATGGCCTCGCGAACCTCATAACCCCGGTTACGTAACTGGTTGGCAAACTCCACCATCAGGATGCCGTTTTTGGCCATCACGCCCACCAGCAATACCAGACCAATCTGGCTGTACACGTTCAGGCTCACGCCCGAGATCAACAAGGCGAAGATCGCACAGGCCAACCCGAACGGCACGGTGAAAATCACGATCAACGCACTGACGAAACTTTCGAATTGCGCGGCCAGAACCAGGAACACAATCAACAGGGCAAACCCAAAGGTCAGCAACATCGCGTTGGACGTTTCATCCAGTGCGGCCGCTTCCGACAAGGGCAGAATCCGCATGCCATCCTGCAGCAGGGGTTCGGCCAACCGCTCGGCTTGCAACAGGGCATCGCCCAGGGCAAAGCCAGGCGTCAGGCTCGCGGTAATCGAGACCGAGCGTAACTGAGATTCCCGGGCCAGCGACGGAGCCACCGCTTGCTCCTGCAGCGATACAACGGTCGACATCGGCACCATGCGGCCATCACCGGTGCGCAGGAAAATACTCTGCAGGTCGGTCGGGTCACGAACCGGGTGCGTGGTCGACAGCATTTTCACGTCAAAGCTTCGGTCTTCGATAAACACCGAGCCCACTTCGCGGCCCTCAAGCAAGGCTTGCATGGCCTCGGCCAACCCATTGATGTTGATGCCGAGATCGGCCGCACGATCCCGGTCGATCGTGACCGATAACTGCGGCTGTGTGGTTTCATAGGATGAACTGATTCGACCAAACCGGGGGTTCTCTTCCAGCGCGGCAATCAGTGAATCTGCGGTGTCGCTCAACCGGTCGTAATTACTGCCAACAACGGCGAAGCTCAACCCACGGCCACCGCCGCGAATGCCGAGGCTGTTCGGCTGAATAGCAAAGGCACGAATGCCGGGTATGGTCGCCATTAACCCATTGATCTCGCCGACAATCTCTTGCTGGCTGCGTTCACGCTGGTCCTGCGGTGACAGGCCCATCACCATAAAGCCGCGGTTGCCGGAGCCAATACCGGCAATCGAAAAGGTGTTTTCAATTTCACCGGAATCCATCAGCGGTTGCACCAGCTCTTCCACCCGACGCATTTGTTGTGTGGTGAAATCGAGGCTAACGCCTTGCGGTGCCGATACCGACAGCAACGCAACTGAACGGTCTTCGGGTGGCGTGACTTCCTGATCCAACTGACCCCACAAGCTCAGAGCCAGCGCAAACACGAGCACCGATATGGTTAGAATAATCAGTGGCGCCCGGAGCGAAAAATGCAGAATGGTGACAAACAAACGTTGCAACCCATCGCCCAGCACGTCAAACAAGCCTCGCCTTGCGGGCATACCGTCTGGCGATTCTGTATGAGCCTTGAGCAGCCGGGAAGACAACATGGGGCACAGCGTCAACGCAACAACCGAACTCAACACCACCGCCATCGCGAGCGTAAAACCGAACTCACGAAACAAACCACCGGCCTGGCCCGGCAAAAACGATAACGGAATAAACACGGCTGCCAGGGTGGCCGTTGTGGTGATAACCGCAAAGAACACCTGCTGAACACCCAGCACCGCCGCCGCGCGTGATCCCATGCCCTGGTTGCGTTTACGCACGATGTTTTCGAGCACCACAATGGTGTCGTCCACCACCATGCCGGTAGCCAGCACCAGTGCCAGCAAGGTCAGAATATTAATGGAGAAACCGGCCAGATAAATCGCTGCCAGGGTGCCGATCAACGCCACCGGAATGGTAATGGCGGGAATCAGTGTTGCTCGCCAGTCCCGCAAAAAGACGAAGATAATCAGCGTCACAATGGCGACTGCAAACAGCAAGGTTTTTACCGCTTCGGAAATAGCGCCACCGATGTAAGTCGCATCGTCACTCGACACCCGAATGTTGGCACCCTCGGGCAGAATCTCTTGTATGTTGTCTACCGCCAGCCGAACGGCTGACGATATTTCCAGAGTATTCGATTGCGCCTGCCGAATAATGCCAATGCCAACACCGGCGGCCCCGTTGGCACGCAACACACTGTCGCCCGGGTCTTCACCCAGGGTCACGGTGGCCACGTCGCGAATGCGGATCTCCTGACGAATGCGCAGGTTCATGAAATCCTCGGGTTCGCTTATCTGAGCCGACGTTCGCACCACCAGGCTCTGGTCGTTGCTCGACAAAGCACCGGCCGGTGAATCGAACGACACATTGCTCAATGCCTGGCGTACGTCAGCAACGGTTAAACCAAAGCTGGCCAGCCGGTACTGGTTAATATCCACCCGGAAAATACGCTCGCGTGAGCCAAACACTTGCAGATCGGCAACGCCAGGCACGGCGGCCAAACGATCGAGCACTTCGTTTTCAACCAGCAAGGAGAGGTCCTGAATCGAAAACGTTGACGAGGTGACCGACAAACGCATCACCGGCGAGGCATCGGAATCGGCCTTAATGATTTGCGGGTCATCGACATCGCCGGGCAACCGGCCGGTTACGCGGCCAATGGCATCGCGAATGTCGGATGTCGCCGTATCGAGGTTCACGTCGCTGCGGAATTCGAGTGTGATGCGGCTGCGACCAAAACTGGAACTGGACGAAATGGAATCGATCCCCGATACCCGGGAGACAGCGCCCTCCAGAATGCTGGTCACTTCCCGGTCGATGGTCTCGGGTGCGGCACCGTTATACGAAGTGCTGATCGTCACGACCGGCGAGTCAACCGCAGGCAGTTCACGAATTTCGGCGCCAAACAAACCGGCAATGCCCGAGACCACAATCAGCGCGCTGACCACCAGCGCCAGCACCGGCCGACGAACAAATAAGGCGGTAAAACCACCCATGCGAGCCATTCTGGGTTCTGCAGACATGATCAGCCTCCGTCCGCGAGGCGCACGGTCGCACCGGCCCGAACCGACTGCACACCTTCGGTGACCACGGCGTCACCCGGCTGCAACGGCGCATCGACCAAAACGGCATCGGAATTGCGCTGAATGATGCGCACGTCAACTCGCTCGGCGCTGTCATCGTCGTTAATTCGCCACACGTAAGAGCCTTCAGACCGCCACTGAACCGCTAGCGGATTCACCGTCGCAAACGTATCGCCCGGGAACCGCATTTCCAGCACAAACGACATGCCCGGCCTCAGTTGGTCGGCCTCGTTATCGACCAGCGCCTGAACCCTGAGCGTACGGCTATCGGGTTCTAGCCGGCTGTCTATCGCGGTGATCGACCCCTCCAGCAAAGCGCCCGGATTCGACACCGGCGTCACGGTGATGTCACGCCCGACTGAAACGGCCCCGACAAAACGCTCCGGAACGCGGAATTCAACCAGAAGATCAGACCGGTCATCCAACCGGGCGACTTCATTCTGCGTACCCACCAACGTACCCGGCTCCAGCGACACAATGCCCAGAACACCGGCAAAGGGTGCCCGTATCGTGCGCCGGTCGAGGGCAAGCTCGGCCTCTCTGACCTGTAACCGAGCGCCTTCCAGTGCCGACTCAGCATCGGACCGTTCAACCTGGGTAATGCTGTTGCCCTGCTGCATTCGCGTCAATCGCTCAACCCGGTTTTCAGCATCGCGCACGGCAAGCCGGGCCCGATCGAGCGCTATGCGTTCGGAGCCTGAGTCCAACCGCGCGATCACGTCGCCAGCCGCCACACGATCGCCCGACCCTTTCAGCACCTCGGCAATGCGACCGCCGACTTCCGGGTTAATCGACACCGAGCGCAAAGCAGCCCCGTCTCCAATCGCCGTCAATTGATCGTTAATCACCGCCTGGCCAACGGTATCGGTCACCACCAGCGTGGCGCCCCCACCAAAACCAAAGCCCGGGCGACCGCCACCACCGCGCCCGCCTTCGGACGCTTCAGCCAAGCCCAGTTGCACGCGCACGCCCTCACCCGCCGGGTGCCAGACCAACCAGCCACCACCGGCCACCACAATTAACGCCAGCGTCACCGCGCTTTGTTTCCAGAGGGTCATGCAGGTACTCCTTAAATGAACCGAACAATCAGATACGTCTCAACCCGACAATCGGGCCAACCCGGCCGAACAAAATCACGCCGCCTGACAAGGCGCGGGGTACTGAGCGCGATGCAGCATGCGCTGTTCGCGGGGCTTGAGCCATCTACCAACCCGTCAAGCCATACACCACCGCGCGAGCGCGTAGCGCCGCTAAACAATGCGAAACCGTTGAAAAAGCTGCGTCTGTCACAAAAGCCGCCGAAATCAACAGTGAGCAGACGTTGTAACCAAGCTGACGTTATCACTCAAGCTCTATTCTGGTGACACTGCGTTCACTGTTCGGAATGCACTAAACGCACAGGCGTCGGCGGCCGATTGAGGCCTCCTACAAACCTCACCACCTTGCTACACTGGCCCAAAACCCGACGAGCCCGCCTCATGTTTCACGTTCTGCCCGGCAACCAACTCGACACCCTGATCGACCCGCTCGCCACCCTGCTGGCGCTTCCGGTCGATAACCCACTGCAGCCCGACATCATTCTGGTGCAGCACCAGGGCATGGCGCACTGGCTGAACATGAAGCTCGCCGACCACCCCAGCCGCCAGATCAGCATGAACCTCGAGTTCCCGTTGCCCATTCAGCAAATGTGGACACTGATTCGCCAGGTGCTGGGCGCAAGCCAGGTGCCGGAACAATCCCCCTATCGGCGCGAAGTGCTGGTGTGGCGCCTGCACGATTTACTCGGCCAACCGGTCATTACCGACGAGCCCGCGTTCGCCGAGCCCACCCGCTACTGGCAGAACCAGTCCGGCCGCCAGCAACCGCTGCGCCGCTTCCAACTGGCCGAACAGCTCGCCGACTTGTACGAACAATATCTGATGTACCGGCCCGACTGGATAGACCAGTGGGAAGCCGGGCAAGACGACCACTGGCAGGCCCAACTCTGGCGGCACCTGGCGCGCAACAACCCGAACCACCCGCTCGCCCTGTTAAAACGCGCCATGGAACAACTCGACACCCCGGCCGAACCGTTGCCCGAACGGCTGTTCATTTTCGGCATCAACAGCCTGGCGCCCTTGTGGCTCGATTTTCTGAAAGCCCTGTCAGACCGGGCCGGCCTGGACATCCACCTGTTTCACCTCAACCCGAGTGACGAGTACTGGGGCGAAACCACCAGCGAAAAACAAGCCGCCCGACGCCGGGCCGACTGGGTGCTAAAAGGCAACGACGCCGAAGATTTGGCCATCGACGTCGGCAACCCGCTGATCGGCAACCTCGGCAAACAGGGCCAGGCGTTCGTGAGCCTGCTCAGCGACCGGGCCGACATCGAAACATCGGTGTTTGTAGAACCCCCCGGCGATACGTTGCTCACCCAACTGCAACAGGACCTGCTGAAACTGCGCGACGGCCGCGACCAGCCAACCGACGTCAGTGATCAGTCACTCTGCGTGCGCAGCTCGCACAGTGCACTGCGGGAAGTGCAGGGCCTGCACGACTGGCTGCTGCACCAGTTCAATGCCGACAAAACCCTCACGCCAAAAGACGTGCTGGTGATGTGCCCCAACGTCGAAGACTATGCCCCCTTTGTTGAAGCCGTGTTCGCCCGTCGCTTCGACGACATTGGCGAAGACGTCCCGCCCTTGCCCTGCTCCATCGCCGACCGCAACCTGAAAGACGCCGACCCCACCGTCGCCGCCTTTCTCGATTTACTGACCCTGCCCGACGCCCGTTTCCAGGTCACCCAGGTGATAGGCTGGCTGCGCGTTCCAGCCATTCAACAACAGTTCGGCCTGGCTCAGGATGACCTCGACCCCCTCGCCCGCTGGCTGAACGCCGCCTGCGTTCACTGGGGCCTCGACGACCGCCACCAGCATCAGTTCATACAATCCAATGCACAGACCAGCAACGACAGCTACAGCTGGCAACAGGGCCTGGAACGCTTACTGGTCGGCTTTGCCTGGGGCGATACCGAAACCGTGCTCGGCCAGCGCCTGCTGCTGCCCAACGTCGAAGGCAGCGACGCCCAGTTGCTGGGCAAGCTCGCCGCCTTCGTTCACACCCTAAAATACCTGGCCGCCGACCTGCACCAGCCGCGCACTGCCAGCGACTGGCAAGGCTTTTTGCAAGACCGGCTGCGCCTCGCTCTGTTCGCCACCGGCGCCTCCTTTGAAGCCGCGCACGATGACCTGCGCGACGCCTTGCGCGAACTCAGCGAACACAGCCAGCAAGCCGGCTTCACCGGCACCCTGCCGCTGGCCGTGGTGCGCCACGCCCTGCAACAGATGTTCGCCAGCCCCGCCCGCACCGGTCGCCAGTTCATGACCGGGCAAATCACCGTCTGCTCGATGGTGCCGATGCGCTCGGTGCCCTTTAAAGTACTCGCGATTCTGGGCCTGAACGACGGCGACTTTCCGCGCCAGCGGCCACCGCTCGGGTTCGACTTAATGGCCAACGACACGCCGCGCCTCGGCGACCGATCACGCCGTGGCGACGACCGTTATCTGTTTCTGGAAGCCCTGCTGTCGGCCCGCAACGCCCTCTACCTCAGTTACCAGGGCCGCGACGTAAACACCAACACCGAACGCCAGCCCTCGCTGGTACTGACCGAGCTGTTCGCCTACCTCGAAGGCGCCACGGGCTGGCGCACTGGCACCGGCATTAACGCCCTGCCCCTGCAGCCATTCGCCCCTGAAAACTATGTATCAGAACCTGTGGCAGAGAACAGAAAGCCGGAAAACACAGACCCGGACAATACCGACCCGGCTAACCCCTGGCCCAGTTTCGACAGCCGCTGGTTACGCCTCGGCCAACCACTGCCCAACCCAAACAACACCCCCGTGCTGGCAGAACCGGACTGGCCGGAGACGCTCACCATCGAACAACTGGTCAGCTTCGCCGAGCACCCGGCCCGGGCATTCGCGCGCCAGCGGCTGGGTCTGTTTCTGGGCAATGACGACGCCCCCGAACTGACCGACGCCGAACCGTTCGCCGCCAACCACCTCGACCGCTATAAACTGCAGCAAGGCCTGATCGACGCCCGTTTCGACGCGACCCTGCCCGATTCAACCACCCTGACCACCAAAGAGCGGCTCTCCGGCCGCCTGCCCGACAACCCCCTGATCGACGACACCCTCGCCGACTGGCAAGCCCAGGCCGATGCCTTCAGTGAGCACCTACTATCGCTCGGTGCCGCTCACTTGGTGTACGAACCGGTCGAACGCGTCTTCGCCATCAGTACAGACCAGCGCCTGACCGTAAGCGCCAACCTACCGCGCCTGCCCGGCGGCGAACTGCTGTTCTGGCGGCTGGCCGACGCCAAAGGCAAAGACCACCTGCGCCTCTGGCTGCACCACCTCCTCGCCAACACCCAATCGGAAACCATCACCATGGGTGTCTTCCGCGAGCGCAAAAAAGACGAAGTCTACGCGATTAACTTCGCCCCGATGACGGTCGACACCGCCAGAACCGAACTCGGCCACTGGCTCGCCTTTTGGCGCCGGGGCCAGTGCGAACCCCTGCCCTGGCACACCGACATCGCCATGGAAATGGCCAAACCCCGAGAGCGCCGCGACTACACCCCAGCCGACTACGACAAAGCCTGGTACGGCGACGGCTGGTTCAGCAACGGCCTCAGCGACGACGCCTACATGGCCTGGTTCTGGCCCGAGCAACCCGAGCACGACCCCATATTCGAGGGAGTAACAGCTCTCTATGCGCCCTTGTTTGAACACCGGGCGCAAGAGACGCTGCAAGTAGAAAAGGAATAGCAAACACGCCTATTTCGTGAATATACGCTACAATTGACACTCATTAGATTGAAACGTGGTGTATATTCACATGTTACTCAGCGACCTCGGCCTGTTTATCCGCAAAGAACGCAAGGCAGCAGGCCTGTCCATACAGGCTCTGGCTGAGCTAGCCGGTGTCGACCGTACCACGCTGTCGAAGCTGGAAAACGAGCGTCTTCCAGAGATGGGGTATGCCAAGCTGGAACGGGTTCTAGCGGCACTGGGGTTCGAACTAACAGCCCAGCCAGCTCAGGGCCTGCCAACGCTCAACGACCTTCAACGCCAGAATCGGGAGGGCCAGTAATGGCAACTCAACACCGGGCTCGTGTGACGGTCGATGACAACGCCGTGGGTGAATTGACCAGCCCGGCGAGACCGGACCCCTCCGTCTTTCTCTATAACACGGGCACCGCGGCTGACAATGCCGTGTCGGTTACCATGCCCGTGCAAAGGGATGCCTACTTGTACCACGGTCTGCATCCGGTTTTTGCGCAAAACCTGCCCGAAGGGTATCTCGGTGACATATTGCGAAAGGCCATCGCCAAACTGTATGGCCCCGGAGACCTCACCCTGCTCACTGCCCTGGGCCGGTTCCAGGTCGGCCGGGTTGCCATCGTCGATCCGGATAAAGCAGGCGATGCCACTCAGGATAAGGGCGAGTCACTCAACGAACTACTCAACTCCGGCAACGACAAATTATTTGAGGAACTGGTCGAAAAATACGCCCTGCACTCCGGCATTTCTGGCGTTCAACCCAAGGTCATCGTACCAGCGCTGACGGCTGAGCGAACCACCCTCAAAACCGGCGGCTTCATCGTAAAAAGCTGGGGCGACGATTTCCCGGAACTGGCCGCCAACGAATATTTTTGCATGAGCCTGGCCAAAGCGGTTGGCCTGCCAGTTCCCGACTTTGATCTATCCGCCGATGGTCAGCTTTTTATCATGAAGCGCTTCGACCGAACCGGAACCGGCCAATGGCTGGGTTTTGAAGACGGCTGTGTGCTGCAAGGCCGGGCACCTGAAGACAAATACACCGGCAGCTATGAGCAACTGTCGAAAACCCTCGTCGCGTTCCTCTCCCTGGCTCATCGCAAAAGAGGATTGCACGCCTTGTTCCTGTCGGTCCTGGTCTCCTGGGCGGTCCGCAATGGCGACGCCCACTTAAAAAACTTCGGCATCGTCTACGACCAGCCCTTTGGCGAACGCCGACTGGCGCCCACCTACGACATCGTTTCAACCGTGCCCTACCTGAGCCAGGACGTACCGGCCCTGACCCTGGCCGGACGCAAAGTCTGGTGGCCTTTAAGCTACCTGGTCGCTTTCGGCCGTTCCTCATGCAGCCTATCGCACACCGAGATTCACAACGCGCTGCAAACCACGGGAAAAAGCCTGCAGCAGCATGCACAGCTCATTCAGAAATACCGCCAAACCCACCCCAGCTTTTCCGAAGTGGGGGCTGCCATGGAATCGATTTTTCTGACCAGTGCCAGAGATATTGAGCACTACCTAAGCCAAGACAACCACTAGAGAGTCCAAATCATTTACCCTGCAAAGGCATAATTGAAACAACCAGAGACTTTGACTGATTTGTCTCCACTACCAACGCACCCTATTTAGGCCAAAAGGAAACCCGGCTTTGTTCAAAACCATCGTTTTTGACCTCGACATGACGCTTTGTTACCCAACGGAGCGTTTTGATGATGTGTTCAACACCGTATTCAGCACGACGCTGGAATCAGTAATGCCTACCTGGATGGAAAAGGTCTCCATCGACGGTGCCTGCACTGGCATCGAAGCCATAGAGAGCTGCTTTCCTGAATGCAACAACAAAGAAAGGGAGGCATTGTTTACCGCATTCGCTCAGCGCTGGGCAGACGTGCAAACGCTGTATCAGGGCGTTCACTCCCTTCCAGATCGGTTGCGGGAACAGTACCCGTGCAGGGTTGGCATCATGACGAACGGCCCCTCTGTTTTTCAGCACAGTGTCATTGAAGCGCTGGGTCTGAATAAGACATTTGATTTCTGGTATTCGAGTGGTGATGCAACCATTGCCATGCGAAAACCCAATAAAGCGCTGATCAAGTTGCTGGAACAAAAAGAAGGGATTGATCCGGCTTCGGCCTTGTTTATTGGTGACACTCTGGAAAAAGACATCGCACCGGCCCTTGCCTGTGGCTGGTCCGGGTTGCACGTAAACCCAACCGATTCTAAAACGGACCCGATGTCTTTCAGTGCGTTCGAAAAGCTCATGGACGCTGGTCGCCGTGTCTCGGTCAACTGGTCACAACTCTCGTAAATCGATCAGTGGCAACATCGGCCTATCCGGAGTACGTTTTATCCAACTGACTCCGCATTTTCAGGGCAGGCATCACCAGCACCCTTAGGTGCTATCTTTAGCCGACTGTTTGAACGACAGACAGTAACGAACTGTGAAAAATATTTTTGCATCGCCCTGTCGATATTGCGGCTGCCAGTACGACTATCCGATATGAGGCGCGGTGGATTCAGCCCGCTGATGCCCTATCGCCATTCAAGTGCGGTGACGCTGCACTGGGATGCACTGAACGGTCACATTAAGGAGATACACCATGAGCACACCCGCCAAAAACACAATTTGCCTCTGGTACGACGGCGGTGCAGAAGAGGCCGCGCGCTTTTACGCCGAGACCTTTCCGGATTCGTCAGTTCAAGCGGTGCATCGCGCCCCGGCGGACAATCCGTCGAGCAAAGACGGGGACGTTCTGACCGTAGACTTCACCGTCATGGGCATCCCGTGTCTCGGGCTTAACGGTGGCTCCACATTTACGCAAAGCGAGGCTTTTTCGTTTCAGGTAGCCACCGATGACCAGGCCGAGACCGACCGTTACTGGAACGCCATAGTCGGTAATGGCGGGCAGGAGAGCATGTGCGGGTGGTGCAAGGATAAGTGGGGAGTGTCGTGGCAGATAACGCCGGTCGCGATGACAAAAGCGTTCACCAACCCCGACCCGGCCATCGCCAAACGCGCTTTCGAAGCGATGATGGAAATGAAGAAGATCGACATCGCCACGATCGAGGCGGCTTGTCGCGGCTGAACCCTCACACAGACGGTCAACTGGGGAGGCCTCCTGAGCTGCTCCCAGTTTGACCAACGACTATCGGTAAACACACCACCAGAACCGCCTCTGGCTTGCCTGGTTGAAACTCCACATTGCCGCCATAATTTGTGCACCTTTCCTCCCTATGGTGATCGTCCAACACAAAAACAAAGAACGGCGGAGGGTTTTATGTCTGTTTGCCACCTAAACCGGGGGCTTGCAATGCTGCTTGTCTCCAGCGCACTAACGGGGTGCTTTGAGAGTACCTTGCAATCCTCTGACACTGAGGGCGACAACGGTAACAAGGAAACGGATACGGATTCAGACTTAACCCTCAGTATTGAACAAGCGCCCGCTGACATTACTCACTTACGCTACGCAGAATTCGACTTTTCCGCCCCGGATGCTGCCGGCTTCGAGTGCTCCCTGAACGGAGACACCTATGAAAGTTGCAGCCCGCCGATGTTTATTGAATCCGTTGACCTCGGTAACAACGACCTGAGCATACGAGCCGTTGGCACCGAAGGTGAAACAGGGGAAACCGCCCTAATCCGCTGGACAGTAGATGATGTGATGGTTACCGGTCACGAAGACCTGATTCCCACCAACATATCGCCCAGTGCAGTAACCGAGGGAAGTTGGCGAGGCATATTTCGCATTAATTGTGACTTCGCCCACAGCAGCTATAACGACCCGATCGTTTTCCCCGGTGAGGAAGGCGCCGCTCACCTTCACCGGTTTTACGGCAACACCGAAGTCGACGAGAACACCACGATGGCCTCCTTGTACACCCAGGGAGAATCCAGTTGTCAGGGTAATCAGTTGAACCTCTCATCCTATTGGAACCCCGCGCTACTGGCGCCCGTATACGATCAAATAACTGGTGAGCGTCAACTCGATGCGATCGGCAATCCCGCCTGGCAAGTTGTCCCTGCGGTCGTTGGCAATGACGATGAAGCACACGAGGTGTTCTATTATTCCGCCGGTGTCGATGACCTGGCATCCATTCAACCGCTGCCTCCGGGTTTGAGAATGATTGCCGGTGAGAGCACCACTCAACCCGGCGCAGAACAGGATACATCCGTGGTGCGCTGGCATTGCCAAACCTGGGAGTCCGACGACGCCTTGAACCCGCAATTCAGCGCGACCATTCCGGAATGCGAAGAACCGGACCGGGTGCGCCTTGATGTCTTTTTCCCCAGTTGCTGGGACGGAGAAAACCTCGATTCCACAGACCATCGCAGTCATATGGCCTACCCAGTCAACGAAGGCGGCCCGGAAGGCACGCAATGCCCATCATCACACCCGGTACCGGTTATTCGCGTCAGCTACCACTATGCATTTGGCGTTGTGCCCCAGTTCACCCATCCAGATATAAAAACAAGCGCTGGCTGGCGCCTTGCGTCAGACATGTACGAGGTGACCGACGAACAAGCAGGGGGGTTATCCCTACACGCCGATTGGTTTAACGCCTGGCACCCGACTGTTCTGGAAACCATTCTTGAAAACTGCATTCAAGGGGCTTTGGATTGCCACGACGGCAACCTGGCCAATGGGTACCGGTTGTCCGGAACCCAAGAGGGCACACAAGTCGAGCCCGACATCGTGAATCGTGGGCTGGGTATGTAAGAGCTATCAGGAGGGCTACCAGTCAGTCCCGTAGCCAGTGAATGTCACGCACTCACAGGCAGGCACTGTCCAAAAAAGTTCTCTTGATTCAAGTCAAAGCGAGCCCCGGCTTTGATTCTATACTCAATGAGGTCGGTCACGACTTGAGGGAACAGCGCCATGACAGTGTCTTCCATAACGCCGGATAAGGCCCCCTCGGTCATCGACTGGCTATTAGAGGGCGATGTCTCCATCCAGTATCAAACCCATAGAGACCTGCTCGGACATGATCGGCCGGATCTGCGCGCCCGAATTGCCCGGGAAGGTTGGGGTGCCCAGTTACTCGGTCTGCGGAACCCAAAAGGGCACTGGGGTGAAGCGTTCTACCAGATGAAATGGACCTCTACCCACTACACCCTTCTGGACCTCAAAAACCTGGCCATTGCGCCCAACCTCGCGCCCGCGCAGGAGACGATTGCCCAGGTGATACGAACGCACCGGGGGCCTGACGGTGGCATCGTCCATGCGACTGATGCGAAAAAAAGCGACGTTTGTATCAACGGTATGTTCCTGAATTATGCCTCCTATTTCGGGTCGAACGCAGACGACCTGAAGTCGGTAGTGGACTTTCTGATGACGGAACACATGCCGGATGGCGGATGGAACTGCCAGTCCAACCGGCGGGCAACAGTCCACAGTTCTGTGCACTCAACGCTGTCGGTTCTTGAGGCCATTCATGAGTACCGAACCAACGGCTATCGGTACCAACTGGACACCCTGTTATCAGCAGCAGAGCAGGCGGTCGAGTTCCTGCTGCGGCATCGGTTGTTCAAGTCCCAGCGAACCGGCGAGGTGTTTGATCCAAAGCTGCTCATGTTGTCCTACCCGTCCCGCTGGCGCTTTGACATCTTACGAGCCCTGGACTATTTCCAGCAGGCGGGCATCGACTACGACGCACGAATGCAAGATGCGCTGGATGTTCTCCTTCAGAAACGCAGAAAGGACGGCACCTGGCCGGTACAGGCCAGGCACCCCGGTAAGGTTCATTTCACGATGGAGCGGACCGGTGGCGCCAGTCGCTGGAATACCCTGCGAGCGCTGCGCGTTTTGACGCATATCAAACAACTGCCAGTGGTATAAGGGTCTACGGAGACTGTCCTGGCGGAAAGTGTCAACCAGGTTTCGGAAGTGGCCACCAAACCAAGTGTCAGGTGCCGGGCATGCCTGTCCGGGGAAGTCTGAGGCATGGATGCCGAAGCCTAGGCCCCATGGACGGGTTCACGCCGACCCCGGACAGGCATGCCCGGTGCCTGACACGAACCCAAGGCACCACAGCCAAACCAACCACCGAACCTTGCTTCAATAAGCCGCCCAATTCATTTGCACACCCACCCCCACCTTGCCAGAATGCCCTGAACGCTCCCGGTAACCCAAAACACTGATGTCGGACCACGCCCTGAAGGAACTCAAAGCCGAGACGCTGCCTCTGCACGGCCGCCAGCTCATTGAAGCCAGCGCCGGCACCGGCAAGACGTACAACATCACCCGGCTGTACCTGCGCCTGCTGCTGGAGCAACAGCTGAGCCTTGAACAGATACTGGTGATGACCTTCACCAAAGCCGCCACCGCTGAACTGAAAGGCCGCCTCGGCCAACTGATTCGCCAGGCGCACGACAATTGGGGCGAGATAAACGAGCCCTTCTTTACCGAACTTGCCAACCGCATCGAGGCCCCCAAAGCCCGCGCCCTGTTGCACAACGCCCTGCTCAACCTCGATGAAGCCGCCGTGTACACCATTCACGGCTTCTGCAAACGCGCCCTCACCCAGCAAGCCTTCGCAAGCGGCATCAGCTTTCACGCCGAAATGGAAGCCGACAGCAGCGCTTTGATTCTGGAAGCCCTGCAGGACTGGTTCCGGCGCGAAGCGCGTGGCGATGGCTTCGAGCAACTGCAAAGCTACTGGGCGACACCGGACGACTTCGCCAAAGAATGGGGCCGCACCATCGGCGGCAGCGAGACCGTCGCCGAACCGGAACTGACCAACCCGCAAGCCGAATGGAACGCCTTCTGCCAGCACTGGGCCGGGGAAGCCGAAGCGTTTTACACCCTGAACGTCAAACCCCGCCGGGGCGAGGCCAGCACCGCTGAATGGCAGGCCAAACTCGATGAACTGACCGAACTCAGCCGCCAGCCCTGGCCCGGTGCCGTGCCCGGGGTGTTCGTCGGCAAGTTCCACAAAGACGCCTTCAGCACCGCCAAAAAAGAAGCCGCCATGCCGCACCTGCAGGCACTGGCCAACCAACTGGCGGGCATGGAACGCGAACACAAAGCCTGGTGGGCCTGGCAAGGCATCACCTTCGCCCGCGCGCACCTGCTGTCAAGCAAAGACCGGCTCGACCAGCTCGACTTCAACGACCTGATCATCCAGCTGCGCCAGCGCCTGCAAGATGCCGACGCCGGGCCCGCGCTTGCCGCCAAACTCGCCGAGCAATTCCCGGTCGCCCTGGTCGATGAATTTCAGGACACCGACCCGGACCAGTACGCCATTCTCGATGCCCTCTACCCCACCGGCAGCCAGACCCTGCTGTGCATGATCGGCGACCCGAAACAGGCGATTTACGGCTTTCGCGGCGGCGATGTGTTCGCCTACCTGAAAGCCCGGAACGATGCCGACCAGCGCTGGCACATGGACACCAACTTCCGCTCTCACCCGGCCGTGGTGCAGGGCTACAACCGATTGTTTTACGGCGCGCACCCGCTCGACGCCAATGGCGAAGTTCGAACCGGTGCATCGGGCGTCGAGGTATTCGGGTTCGGCATCGACTACCTGCCGGTGAAAGCGGGCCGGACCGACATGCCCGACATCGACGACCCGGCCGACCGCGGCGCCGTGCAATGGTGCCTGCTGCCCGCCACCGAAGACGAACCCAAAGGCTACAGCCGCACCGCCATGGACACCCTGGCCGACTGGTCGGCCCGGGAGATCCGCCGCCTGCTGGCTGAAGCCCGGCTCGACGACAACCCGGTGCAACCCGGCGACATCGCCGTACTGGTGCGCAGCAAAACCGAAGCCGAAGTGCTGCAAAACGCCCTGCGCGAACACCAACTCGCCTCGGTGTACCTGAGCGCACGCGACAACGTTCTGCAAAGTCCGGAAGCCGACACCCTGGCCCGCGCCCTGAACGGCATTCTCAACCTCGAGAACGACCGCGCCCTCATCGCCGCACTCGCCACGCCCTGGTTCGGGTACGACACCGACCGCCTGTTTCAACTGCAAAACGACGAACACGCCTGGGCCGAAGCCCTGTTCGAACTGACCACTCTGCGCGAACGCTGGTTCAGCCAGGGCCTGATGAGCATGGCGCTGCACCTGTTCCAGCGCCACGTGCGCCCGCACCCCCAACGCCACGAACGCACGCTCACCAACAGCCTGCACCTGCTCGAACTGCTGCAACAGGCCAGCCAGCAACACCGCCAACCCTGGGAACTGCTGCACTGGTTCGACCAGGCCCGGCAAGACGACACCCTGGCCAACATCGCCCAGTTGCGGCTGGAAAGCGACGCCAACCTGATTCAGGTGATCACCCAGCACGGCGCCAAGGGGCTCGAATACCCCATCGTCTTTTTGCCGTTCGTCAGCTACGGGCGCAGCAAACCCAAACAACCACCGATGCTGATTCGCTACCACGACCGCACAACCTTCAACGCCGTGCTCGCGATGAACCCGACCGACACCGAACGTGACTGGTTCGACGAGGAACAGGCCGCCGAAGACATTCGCTTGCTTTATGTAGCCGCCACCCGAGCCCAGCGCCGCCTCTATGTGATGGCCGCTGAGTTCAAGGAACTGGCCCGCTCACCGCTCGCCCGCTGCCTGCAAACCACCACCTTCGGCGCCCTAACCGAACAACTCGACGACTTCGCCCAACACGGCAACGGTGCCGTGCTCACGCTAGCCGATACCCCCCTGGCCGACGCCCCCGAGCCGGTGCAAACCACAACCACCACCGCCCACGCCGCCGTGTTCCGCGGCCGCATCGAACGCGACTGGTGGCTCAGCTCTTTCTCGGCGCTCACCCGAAACGCCCGACACGGCGGCCTGACCACACCGGACCGCGACCAGGACGAACCCGAGCAAGCCCCGGTCGCCCCTCAAGACCGCCCGCTGCGCTTCCGGCTGGCCCGGGGCGCCGAAGCCGGTAACCTGCTGCACGACGTGCTCGAACGGCTCGACTTCGAACACCCGGATTTCAACACCGAACTCGCCTGGGCCGAACAACGCTACCCGGCTTTGCTGCCAAGAGACGCTCAAACAAATACAGACGAGCCAACACCCCCGGGCTCCAGCCCGCTGCGACCGGCCCTCGTAGCCTGGCTGAACGACATTCTCAACACCGAACTACCCAGCGGCGCCCGCCTCGCTGACCTCGCCCAGGCCAACACCCAACGCGAAGCCGCCTTCTATTTCCCGATGGCGAGCAAAGGCCAGGGCCTGGCCCGCATACTGGCGAAGCACCGGAATTTATCGAGTCCGATGGGCCCCCGTGGTTCTGAAATGAGTGATGTTGTTATGGGAGTAGCACTGCCCGAACCGCCCCGCCTGAAAGGCATGATGCACGGCTACATCGATTTGATTTACCAGTGGCAGGGCCGCTATTACGTGGTCGACTACAAATCGACCTGGCTCGGCGACCGCCTGGGCGACTACAACGACACCGCCCTGACCGAGAGCGTGCACGCCAGCTTCTACGACCTGCAATACCTGCTCTACACCCTGGCCCTGCACCGCTACCTGCGCACCCGCCTGCCCGACTACGACCCGGCACAGCACCTGGGCGGCGTGCAGTACCTCTACCTGCGCGGCATGACCCAGGGCCAGACCACCGGCATCTACCACCGCGACCCGGACCTAACCGCCCTGCACGCCCTCGACACCCTGTTCACAGGCACGGAGACCCCAGCATGACCACCGACCAATCCAACCCGGGGCACCCGCAAACACCAACCTCCCAACCCGTAGGAGGCCAGTCCCCTGGGCGACAGGAAACCACCCAGCCACTGCTAACCAACGCGCGCCAGCGCCTAGCCAACATCCAAAACATCGACCTCTACCTCGCCGCCCAACTCTGCGACTGGCTCAACTGCCCCGAAGACTGGCTCTTCCACACCATCGCCGGCGCCAGCCACACCCTGCAACAGGGCCACAGCTGCCTCTACCTGCCCGCCTGGGCCGGCAAAACCGAATGGCAGACCGACGACAAACCAGGCTACACCTTCTCGGCCCTGGAAGACTGGCTGGCCAAACTCAGCGCACTCCCCATCGGCCCGGACGACAACGCCCCCATCGTGCTCGAAGACGACCGCCTCTACCTGCGCCGCTACTGGCACTTCGAACGCGAACTGGCCGGCTACCTGCGCCAGCGCATGCACCCGAACACAGAAGCCGCCGCCCTGGATACCAAAGCCGCCAAAGCCGCGCTGCACACCCTGTTCCCGACCCTGGCCGAACCCGGCGACCCAACCGCCGACACACAAACCGACTGGCAAGCCATCGCCGCCGCCAACGCCCTGTTCAACGGCTTCAACATCATCGCCGGAGGGCCCGGCACCGGCAAAACCTACACCGTCACCCGCTTGCTCGCGCTGCTGGCCATGACCAGCCCGCACGACCTCAACATACTCATGGCCGCCCCAACCGGCAAAGCCGCCCAGCGCCTGGCCGAATCCATCCGCGATGCCAAAAGGGACCTGGCCGGTCGCATCGACCTGCTCGCCCTGAACAGCATTCCCGATGACGCCAAAACGCTGCACCGCCTGCTCGGCGTCATCCCCAACCAGCTCGACTTCCGCCACAACGAACGCAACCCGCTCGACTGCGACGTACTGCTGGTCGACGAAGTCTCCATGGTCGACCTACCCATGATGACCCGCCTGTTCCGAGCCCTACCGGAACACACCAAAGTCATCTTCCTCGGCGACGCCGACCAACTACCCAGCGTAGCCGCAGGCTCCGTACTAGCCGACCTGGCCCAACGCCCCCACCCAGGCTACAGCCAACAAAGAACCAAAGCGCTTAAAACTCTGGGCCTAACAGTCCCAACTCAAAGCGCCCAGCCTGAACCCAAAAACTCGCAGCTCGCAGCTCCCGACTATTTAACTTTCTTAAAACACAGCCGCCGCTTCGGCCAACACAGCGGCATCGGACGCTTAGCCAACCAGGTCATCAACGGCGAAGCCGAGGCCAGCCTCGCCACTCTGAAAAGCGACGCCGAAGACTTGGCCTGGATACCGGCCGACAAAGCCCAACAACAGATCAGCCAATGGGTCGACCACTGGTACCGGCCCATCGCCAACGCCGCCGACAAAACCGCCGCGTTCGAGGCCCTGTTTCAATTCCGCTTACTCTGCCCGGCCCGGGTCGGCCCCCTGGGCGTAGAAGCCCTGAACGAACGGATACTGAAAACCCTGAACCCAACCCGCGCCCCCTTCTTCAAGGGCCAGCCGATCATGATCACCGAAAACCACTACGGCGTAGGCCTCTACAACGGCGACATAGGTTTGATATGGCCCGACGACACCACCGGCCACCTGATGGCCTGGTTCCAGACCGGTGACAACGACTACCGACCACTGGCACCCGGACGCTTGCCCCGGTTTGAGACGGTGTATGCGATGACGATTCACAAGACGCAGGGGTCCGAGTTTGAGCGGGTGGCGATTGTGTTGCCTGAGCAGGCGATGGGGTTGTTGAGCCGGGAGCTGGTTTATACCGGGTTGACCCGGGCTAAGCGGGAATTGTTTGTTGTTGGGGGTGAGGGGGTTTGGTGTGAGGGGGTTTTAAAACAGATTGATAGAAATTCAGGGTTAGCTCTACGTCTAAACCCATAACACTACTAACGCTCAATACATAAAGTCATCTGATATTACAACCAGCCCTACAAAAGGAATATCACAAAAAACATTTTGCAAATAGACCGTCGGGGTACTAATTCACGATAAACAGAGGTGACCTTTGAGTTCAAAAACTAGCTCTTCAGTTTCTGTTTGATTTTCACTGGCAACAATTTCAAACAACTCGTCACTGCTTATACTCTCGGTTCGAATGATTTTCTTCCAAAAGGTCTTAGCTGTAGCTTTCTCCTTTTCGGCATGTTTGAAACTCAAATTTCGCAAGTCAGCTGGCAACTTGCTTTTATTCCTCCAAATGAATAGCTCTATATCATCAACCGGTGAGTGAAGCACTTTGCTTGGCCCAGCATATTTCAATTTTTCGACAATATCTTTATCTACAAATATAATTAACTTTTCTGAATCTCCAAATATTTGATGTGCATCATTCTTCCGCCCCATTGACTCGATTTGAGCCAATCCACCAACAGGGATTATTTCATATTCAAAGAATGGGCTAATGTGTTTCCGAATAAGGTAATTGAGAAACCCCACCAGCACGTCATCCTCCGTGATTATATATCTATCTTTTCCATGGAAGCCATAAAGATCAGACTTAACATAGCCGAAAGATCTAGCTTCAAGATAAGTTGAGCCGGTACCATTCTCTAAATAGTATAATCCGCCATCATCTACAGTACTCATGAAGGCGAGAGAATGTGAAAACAATATTACTCTAGTAGAACTTCCACTAACAATTTCTTTAATGGTGCTGTAAAGCTTTACTTGAGCAGCGGCATCTAATGCGAGATCTAGTTCATCAATTAAAATCAAACTAGCGCCCGAGGTGATTAATCGATATAGCTGGATTAAGAAGTATTCTCCTGAACTCAAATGGTCCTCTCGAATATAATAATCATTATCAAGCAAAACAAAATAAAAACTAAACTTACCAATCTTGGTGACTTTCAAATCACTTAACTTGTGATCAGAATAAATCCGAGACAAAAAGTTAACTAACTCACTAGCCTCTTCGTATTGCGAAGCTGCAATATTTGTCCTGATTTCGTTTATTGTGGACCCCACTGTCAAGACCACTAATGCATTAAATTAAGGTAAAATGCCCTATGGGTTAAATTGTATTCTTACGCGGCTTGCAGCCATTGCACAGCAGTGCCATGTACTTCTGCCGGTGTCCTGTTGTTGAGCGATTGATGCGGCCGCTCATGGTTGTAAAACCGGAAGTAGGCACTCAAGCCGTCCCGTGCTTCCTGCATCGTCTGATATTGCTTTAGATACACTTCCTCGTACTTGACGGAACGCCAGAGCCGCTCGACAAATATATTGTCCAGTGCCCGGCCCTTGCCATCCATGCTGATCTTTATTTCGTTAGCCTTGAGCACGCCGGTAAACGCCTCACTG
>NZ_AUIH01000047.1 GCF_000423605.1 Saccharospirillum impatiens DSM 12546 | reverse complement strand
TTTACTGGAATGGCCGTTGCGGCTGTTGCCCGTGTCGGATTGCTCATGCCTGGCAAAGCCCAGATGATCATCCAGCTCAGCATTCAGGGCCGTCTCGACCGTTATCTTGGTCAGCATCTGCCTGAACTCGTTGAGGTCATCCTCTGTCTTGATATTCTTGGCTGCCGCCTGAGCGATTGCCTGTAGCTCTTTCTTGTTCATAGTCTGCCCATCCTCACCCAACCATTGGGTTAATAATAGGCAGTTACACAGATTTAGTTACAGTCTCAAGAAACCTGACTGAACGTTTTTCCAGTACCGTCAATCGCCTGGGTCTGGACCTTACGATACTTGCTCCATTGATTGCGCTGCTTGTTCTGTTGGTCGCATCGTCTCTGGCCAGTGAATATTTCCTTAACACCCGAAACCTTACCAATGTCATGCGTCAGGTTTCTTACACCGGCATCATCGCCATTGGTGTCACCTTCGTCATCATTGGCGGCGGCATCGACTTGTCAGTCGGCTCAATGGTCGCGCTGGTTGGTGTGTTGCTACTTTACGCACTGAATGCGGTCACCGATCCGGTATTGGCCATCGTGGTCGGCGTGTTAGTGGCACTGGGTAGCGGAGCGCTGTTTGGGGTGTTCAACGGTCTGCTGGTAACCCGCGGAAAAGTGACCGCTTTTATCGCGACGCTGGCCACTATGTCGATTTTTCGTTCAGTGGCGCTGTATCTGACCGATGCCGGTGAAGTGGTATCACGCAACCCGCTGTTCCCCAATCTGGGTGGCGGTTACTGGTTGGGCGTTCCCATTCCGGTTTGGGCGTTTCTGATTCTGGCGGCCGTGGCTCATATTCTGTTGTTCTACACCCGTTTCGGTCGACACCTCTGTGCGGTTGGTGCCAACGCTCAGGTTGCCCGCTATTCGGGCATACGGGTCAGAACGGTCATTCTCGGCAGCTTTACCATTGCCGGTGCCTGTGTGGGGTTGTCGGCAATCATGCTGGCCTCCCGCCTGAACTCGATCAGTCCGTCTGATGCCGGTGTGCTCTACGAGTTGGACGCCATCGCGGCCGTGGTCATTGGTGGTACCGCGCTATCTGGTGGGAAGGGGTCGATTTGGGGAACGGTGATTGGTGCGCTGATTCTGGGCATCATCAACAACATGCTGAACTTGCTGGGGGTGTCACCTTATTTACAGGGTTTGGTCAAGGGTTCGGTGATCCTGATTGCAGTGCTGGTTCAATATAAGCGCCAGTAGTTGGTCAGGGTTTTATAAAAAACATGGCCGGTTTTTATCGGCCATGTTCGGCGCAAGCCAGAAAGTCATCCCACTGCAACAGAGGGATGGAATAACAACAACCAGAGATGGGACGAAAATCATGAAACTGAAAAGATTGTTAAAAACAGCGGCTGTAGCCACCGCTATATCGGTGACGCCTTTTGTCGCCTTTGCGGAAGACAGTTACCACATCGGTGTCAGTGTACCTTCAGCAGACCATGGCTGGACCGCCGGTCTGTTGTGGTGGGCGCGTCAGGCTTCGGAAGATCTGTCGGCAAAGTACCCTGAGGTTGAGTTCACGATACTGGCGGCGAATTCGGGCACGGCACAGGTGGGTGATGTGGAAGATTTGCGCGTTCGTCAGATCGATGCACTGGTCATTCTGCCGCATAACCCGGCAACCCTGCAGCAAGTGATTGCTGAAGCTTACCAGGACGGCGTTTACACCGTTGTCGTCGACCGCGAACTGGACTCGCCAACGCAGGATGTGTTCCTCGCCGGCGATAATCCGGGTATGGGCGAGCAGGCGGCTAAGTATATGGCTGAGGCGTTGGACGGTGAAGGCAATGTGGTGGTAATCGAAGGCCCCCCAATTCCGATCAATAGCCAGCGGGTCGACGCCTTTAATGCGGAAATGGCGCGTCATTCGGGCATTACCATTCTGGATTCCCAGTCTGGCGAGTGGAATCCGCAAACGTCTTTGAATGTGATGGAAGACATGCTGGCACGTCACCCGCACATTGATGCGGTCTGGGCCGGTGATGACGACGCTCTCAAAGGCGTGTTGACCGCCATTGAAGAATCCGGTCGTGATGACATCGAGATTCTCGTTGGCGGCGGCGGTTCAAAAGATGTGATCGGCATGATTCGCGACAATCACCCCATCGTGAAGGCGACCGTTACCTATCCGCCAAACATGATTGCTTCCGCCATTGCGGTGGCAGTGCATGGTGTACGTGGCGAGCATATGGGTGATATGTACCACGGCGTACCGTCGCGCATGGTTTTGGCGGCTGACCCGATCACAGCCGACAATGCCGATGACTTCTATGAGCCCGAAGCGGCTTACTGATCATCGGTGAATGAAAAAAACCCGGCCAGTGATAGCCGGGTTTTTTGTTTTCGGGGCATGAACTAGAGCAGTGCGTGAACTAGTCAGAGCCACGTTAGTTGTTCAGCACATACCCGGTCAGCATCTGCGTAACGGCGATCAAACTCTTTTGATGGGTTCGTTCGTAGCCGTGGGTACTGTCGGTGCCAAAACCCAATAACGCAGTGCTCGCATCATATCCGGCGGTCAGGGTTGAGGAGCAATCGCTGTGGTAGTGCCGGAACACATCGCGCACAAGGTCTATGTCGTATGCGGTTGCCATATTGTCTAGCCGGTCGAGCAAAGAGCGGCTATGGGGGCCGAGTGCGTCTTTGAATCCGAGGGTTGCACAATCTTCCCGGCTTGCCTGGTTGCTGGCCACCGGCGCAATGTCGACACTGATCAACTCTTCAATTGAGCGGGGCAGGGCGGTACCGGCCCCGAGGCCAATCTCTTCAGCGTTCGTGAACGCGAGCAGTACCGGCTGCGCGGGCGCCAGTTGGTTTTCATGTAACAGATGCAGCATTTCCAACACGCAAGCGATGCCGGCTTTGTTGTCGAGAAACCGGCTAATGATGTAGCCGGAGTCATCGAATTCCGGGACCGGGTCAATGCAAACAATGTCGCCGGGTTGAACGCCCAGGGCCAGGGTTTCTTCCCGACTCGTCGTAGGGCGATCGAGGCGTGCACTGAGCTGCGACCAGGCCACTGGCTGGGCATCGACGGCGTCGTTCCAGGCGTGGCCGGAGGAGAACAGCGGCAACAGGCTGGCCCGGATCGGGCCCTGTCGGGTTTTTACCGTGACACGCGCGCCTTCGGCAAAGCGGGCCGACCAGGTTCCCAGTGGCGTCACTTCAAGCCGGCCGTCTTCCCGGATGAATTGCACCATGGCACCCAGGGTATCCAGGTGGGCAGCGATTGCCCGTTTTGGGTCTTCACTCGATTGCGCGAGTACGTTTCCCCGGTGAGTTTGGCTGACCTGCCAACTAAAGGGTGACAGTTGCCGGGTGATCTCCTGTTCCATCGCGACGGTGTCGCCCGTTGGGCTGTCGATGCGCAGTAATTGGTCTAGCGTGGTGAGTAACCGGTTGATATTGACCGGGGGTAGGGTGCTCATACCGGAGCCTCCCAGTTCAGTATCGCCAGTTTGATGACCTCTGCTGCAGCGTCGGCATCGGCTTCGATAATCGCTTCTTCGGGGTGGTGACTGAGGCCGCCGGTGCAACGCACAAAGAGCATGCCAATGGGGGTCGCTTTGGCCATGGCCAGGCCGTCGTGACCGGCGCCGCTGAACAGGGTGTGCGGTTGCCAGCCGCAGGTGGCAATGGCGTTGGCCAGTTGTTGCTGGATAGCCGGTGAGCAGTCTACTTCCTGTTGTTCATACACCCGTTCATGAGTCCACTGACAGGCGTGTCCGGCGATTCGCTCATTCAATTGCGCGAGCAATTGTTGGCGGGCGGTTTCGCGAATGCGGGTCACCGGCGAGCGCAGTTCAATGGTCAGCTCGACGGCGCTGGGAATGACGTTGACGGCGTTGGGCGTCACGTTCAATTCGCCGACGACTCCAACGAGTTCTTCGGTGTTCTGGCACAGGTCGTTGACCGCGCGCACCACCTCGGTAGCGGCAAGCAGGGCATCCTGACGCAGGTGCATGGGTGTGGTACCGGCGTGACCGGCCTTGCCGGTGATGTGAACCTTGTGGCGTTCGATGCCGGTAATGGCCGAGACCACGCCGACCGGTAAATCGAGTGATTCCAGTACCGGGCCCTGCTCGATATGAATTTCAAGAAAGCCGGCAAGCTTAGACGGGTCCCGTTTCAGTGCCGGGATCTGATCCGGGTTGGCACCCAGGCCGCGCAGGGCGCTTTCCAGTGTGACTCCGTCCCGGTCGGTAGCCTTCAGAATGTCGGGGTTAAAGGTGCCGGCCAGCGCCGAGCTGCCAACCAGCGTGGATGAAAACCGGGCGCCTTCTTCGTCGCTGAAGGCGATCAGTTCGACGTTGACCGGTAAAGTGACTGCCTGCTCGTGGAGTTGCTGCAGCACGGCCAGCGGCAACAATATGCCTAGCATGCCATCGAAGGCGCCGCCCTGGCGAACGGTGTCCTGATGGGAGCCGATGATCAGGGTTTTGAGACCGGGCTGATGCCGGGTTCGCCCGACCAGGTTGCCAGCGCCATCAAGCTCGGTGCTGAGACCGGCCTGCTGCATCCAACCGTCGAGGTCAGCTAACAGCGCCTTGTGTTCCGGTGACCCCAGCAGTCGGGTGACCCCCGGGCCGGGTTCAGAGTGACGGGCGGCCTGCGCTGACCAGTCCATAATGCGTTTACCCAGTGACATTAACGAACCTCCTTTCGATTAACGTGGCCGGTTTTGGTTGGGTGAACCAGTGTTGGCACCCCTGCGAGAAATTCCTGGAAGGGCTCACTTTGGGTTTTGTGGTACAGGATTTTTAATTGTTCGATGCACTCTTTTTCGGCCCAGTCGACGCGCAGGTCGACCGGTGGTTTATCCGGGTAATGCACTTTCAGGGCTGCACTGTGGGTGCCCCGAAAATCGCCACCAATGCGTTCACCTTCCATCATTGCTGCCAGCAGGCGGTCGTGCAGGGGTGCGGCCGATAGCCGCTGAAAGGCACCTTTCATCGCCAGCACAATGTCGGTGCTGTTGAGCATGTTGCCCGCTACGGCGAAATTCGGTTCACACAGATGCAGCTTGGCATCCAGATTCCCTGAGCCGGTGTGACCGGCCGTGTTGCCCCAGCGGTCGCAGACAATCAATTGCCGCTGAGCCTGGCCTTCGTCGGCTGCAATCAACCGGTCCCGGACCTGGTCGGCCGTCTGCCCGTCGTTCAGCATTGCCAGCCCCCTGTCGCCATAAAGCCAGTTGGTAAAAGCCCCCTGGGTGGCTATGGCACCCTGTCCGCATCGCACATGCGGCACAAAGCCGCCTACCGCCACACTGCCGGTGGCCGTCGCAACGCCCACGGCGCCGCTGGCAGGATCAGTGGCGATGATGGAGTAAGTCATGCGGTTATCCGTTCAGGCTGTTGGGTTAATTTATCATCATAAAATTTATTGCGTCCACTAATTTATAGTGATAAATGTAATAGGGCAATGTGACTGAACCTGAGCCTGCTGTCGTCGACAGGTTGAGAAAACGGGGAGCACGCTGCACGCAATCATAAAAAAAACGTCAAAACAGAGAGGCACTCAAGGTGAAACGCGTCGTCCAATCACTGCTTTTCGGACTGGCTGCACTGGCCAGCAGTCCACTATGGGCCGAAACGCCCCCCAACGTCCTGATTGTCGGTCAGATTGCCGAGCCACAATCTCTGGACCCTCACGCGGTTACCGCGGTAAACGACTTCAGAATTCTTGTGAATGTCTACGACGGGTTGGTGCGCTATGCCGACGGCACGCTGAATGTTGAGCCTTCACTGGCGACAGACTGGACCATCAGTGACGACGGTCTGGAGTACACCTTCAATCTTCGTGAAGACGTTAACTTCCACGATGGTTCGCCGTTCAATGCCGAGGCTGTGGTGTTTAATTTCGAACGCATGCTCAATGAAGACCACCCCTATTACGATACGGGCCCCTTCCCGCTGGCGTTTTATTTTGGTCAGGTCGATTCGGTAGAAGCCGTCAGCGACTATCAGGTCAAATTTACCCTAACCGAGCCTTTTGCGCCGTTTCTGTCGAATCTGGCCTATCCAACCGGGCTGATTATTTCGCCTGACGCGGTCAGGGAGCATGGGGCAGAAGTCGGGCGTAACCCGTCTGGGACTGGAGCCTTCCAGTTCGAAGAATGGCAGGCAAACCAGCGCGTCGTGGTGACTCGCAATCCGGGTTACTGGGATGGCGCGCCGTCGCTGGAAGCGGTGGTGTTCCGGCCTATTACCGACGCCAATACTCGCGTAGCGGAAATGCTGTCGGGCGGTATCGATCTGATGGTTGAAGTTCCGCCAGACAACGTGTCGACCTTTGTCGATGACGGGTCGTTCGCACTGTATGAGCAAGCCGGCCCGCACCTGTGGTTCCTGATCCTGAACATGAAAGAAGCGCCCTTTAATAGTAAAGCCATGCGCCAGGCGGTGAATTACGCCATCAATAAAGAGTCTCTGGTGACCGATATATTGCAGGGCACCGCCACTGTCGCAACCGGGCCTACACCGCCGGCGTTTGGCTGGGCCTATAACGATGAACTGGAGCCTTACCCTTACGACCCGGACCGCGCTCGTGAGTTGATCGCAGAGGCGGGTGGCGAAGGTGCCGAAATTACGTTTTATGTGACCGAAGGCGGCTCGGGCATGCTCGACCCCATTTCCATGGGTACCGCCATTCAGGCCGATCTGGCAGCGGTAGGATTGAATGTCAGCATCGAAACCTACGAGTGGAATACCTTTCTCGGGGAAGTTAATCCGGGGCTTGAAGGCAAAGCGGATATGGCCGAAATGGCCTGGATGACCAACGACCCGGATACACTGCCGTTCCTGGCGTTGCGCACCGAAGCCTTTCCGGAAAACGGCGGTTTCAACTCCGGCTACTACAGCAACCCGGAAGTGGATGAGTTGCTGAATCAGGCTCGCACCAGCACCGATCAGGATGAGCGGGCACGCCTCTACCGGGAAATGCAGGCCATCGTCTACGACGATGCGCCCTGGGCGTTTATTGCTAACTGGCAACAAAATGCCGTGGCGACAGACGCCGTCGAGAATTTCAAATTGCAACCCTCCTTCCTGTTGCAATTGCAGGATGTGAGCAAGCCGTAACAGCTGCATTGACTGAAGTTCGTAGACCAACCAACTCCACCCAATGGTGCCTTTAAAACGGTGCCAACGGGTGGTGAAGTGGCATGCCCGGTGCCTGGCACGATCCCCTGGCAAGACAGTAAAATCGAACTTTGAAACTTAATTTTCCGTAGGCAGGGTGACCCATGCGCAGTCCTATCTGGCCATACATTGGTAAACGACTGGCAATGACCTTGCCGGTTTTGCTCGGCCTCACACTCATCGTGTTTTTCATCATGGCGATGATACCGGGCGACCCCGCTACCGCTATTCTGGGCTCCTACGCGACTCCGGATAACGTGGCCCGGCTCAACGCCCAGCTCGGACTCGACAAGCCTCTGGTCAGTCAGTACTTCACCTGGCTGGGGAATTTGTTGCAGGGTGACCTGGGGCGATCCTTTAATCAAAACCGGGAAGTGCTTGAAATCGTCAATGAACGCTTTGGCGCCACGCTGATTTTGGCCGGAACGGCTCTGGTGTTGTGTTCGATCCTGGGGCTGCTGGTCGGCATTGTGTCGGCGGTGAAACAATACGGTCTGGTCGACAAGGTACTGACTCTGATCGTCCTGATTGGCATTTCCACACCGGCTTTCTGGTTGGGGTTGTTGATGATCATGTTGTTTGCGGTGGAGTTTCGTGTGCTGCCTGCCAGTGGCATGTACGCCGTTTATGGCGGCGGTGATTTGCCGGATCTGATCCGGCATTTGATTTTACCCGCGGGAACGCTGGCGTTTATTGCCACCGGCGTTATCGCCCGTCTGACGCGTGCCAGTATGCTCGAAGTACTGCGTCAGGATTACATTCGCACTGCCCGGGCCAAAGGTCTGGCTGAGCGGCGGGTTATCTATCGCCATGCGTTCAAGGCCGCTTTGGTCAGCATTGTTCCCGTCATCGGCATTCAGGCTGGCTTCGTTTTGGGCGGTGCTGTGTACATCGAAACGGTCTTTCAGTGGCCGGGTATCGGCAGCATGCTGGTAACTGCCATTTCAACGCGGGACCTGCTGCTGGTTCAGGGTGGTGTTCTTGTGGTGGCCGCTGCCTACGTGTTTTTTAACCTCTTGGCCGATGTGGTGCAGGTGCTACTCGATCCGAGGGTAACGTCATGACAGTGGCCGGAACCTCGTCGTCACCTGCTGTAAAAAAGTCGGGCCGGGCAGGGCCTTTTAAGCTGCTAATGAGGAATCAGCTGGCGGGCTTTGGTTTGATGGTTCTTGCCGTCATTCTACTGTTGGTTATCGTTACGCCCTGGTTGCCGTTGGCGGACCCGGACATCACCGATCCTTCTCAACGGCTGTTACCCCCGTTAACACCCGGGTATTGGCTGGGCACCGACCAGTTAGGCCGCGACATGTTGTCGCGTCTGCTCTGGGGGACACGGGTATCTTTGGCGGTGGGTATCGTTGCAACGCTGGTGGCTGCAACGCTTGGCTCAACGATTGGGTTGCTGGCAGGGTATTTTGGTGGCCGGGTCGATGGAACCCTGATGCGGGGCATCGACATGCTGATGGCCTTTCCCTACATCTTGTTGGCACTGGCCATTGTCGCGGTGCTGGGGCCGGGCTTGTTGAATGCCCTGTATGCAATCGCCATTGTTAATATCCCGTTCTTTGCCCGGAATGTCAGAGGTGTTGTGGTGACGTTACGCAACCGGGAGTTTGTCGATGCGGCCCGGTTGTCAGGCAAGGGCGATGCGCTGATTGTGCTTACCGAAGTGCTGCCCAATGTGTTGCCGGTGATTGTGATCACGATGTCGACCACGGTCGGCTGGATGATTCTGGAGACGGCCGGTTTATCGTTTTTGGGTTTGGGTGCACAACCACCCACCGCAGACCTGGGCTCCATTCTCGGGGAAGGGCGCCGGCTGATCATCAACGCACCGCATGTAGCGACATTGCCAGGCGTAGTGATCTTTGTGTTGGTCATGAGCATAAATTTATTGGGCGATGGCGTGCGTGATGCGCTTGACCCGCGTTTGAAGGCTGGCGCACTGATGCGCCCGGCAGCCAGGACCCGGGTCTCTGACCAAGCCAGACATACCGCTGCCCAAAAACAACAGGGTCTGCTGGATGTCGTGGATCTTCGCACCGAATTCCACATCGGCACCGAGGTGCACAAGGCGGTCAATGGACCGACTTTTTCCATCGCGCCGGGCGAATGTCTGGGCATTATTGGTGAATCGGGTTCTGGCAAGTCGGTCACGGCGATGTCGTTGCTCGGACTGGTGGCGTCGCCACCGGGAACCATCATGGCGGGCCAGGTTAATTATCGCCAAGAGAATTTGCTGGCCGTCGATGATGAGCGATTGCGTCGATTGCGCGGGGGCGAGCTGGCCTATATTTTTCAGGATCCGCTGTCGACTCTGCATCCTCTGTTTTCGATTGGCGACCAGTTGGTGGAAGCCTTACGGGCTCACCAGCCACTCAGTTACCGGGCTGCCTGGCAGCAGGCAGTTGTTTTGCTGGAACAGGTCCGGATACCGAACGCGAAGGCCCGGGCGAAGGTCTACCCGCACCAGTTGTCCGGTGGGATGCGTCAGCGTGTCAGTATCGCCATGGCCCTGGCCAACAAACCGCAACTGATCATAGCCGATGAGCCAACGACGGCACTGGATGTGACGGTTCAGGCACAGGTGTTGAAACTGTTGAATCAGCTGCGCCATGAGCAGGGGTCCAGTTTGATGTTCATTACGCATGACTTCGGCGTCGTCGCCGAGCTTTGTGATCGCGTGGCGGTCATGTATGCCGGTGAACTCGTGGAAGTGGGCCCGGTGGCTGAGGTGCTGGCCAAACCGGTACACCCTTACACCCGTCGCCTCATTGCCTGTGTGCCGGATGTTAACCAGGTGGCGGATCGACTCACTGAAATCCCAGGCTTGCCGCCCAAGGTAAATGATTTACCCCCGGGCTGTAAATTTGCCGATCGTTGTGACCAGGTAACCGAGGCTTGCCGGGCAGCCCCGGTTGAGTTGGAGGCACTGACTGAGACCCGACAGGCACGCTGCATCTTTGCGCGGGAGGTTTTATGACGACGCAAGCCAAGCTGGAAGTCCGTGAATTGGTTAAACACTTTGGCGGCGGCCTGACACTCCTGCGCAAGCAGCGGCCTTCCGTTCAGGCGGTGCGGGGTATTTCGCTGAAGGTCGTTTCCGGTGAAATACTGGGGGTGGTTGGTGAGTCCGGCTGTGGTAAGTCCACGCTGGCGAAAATGCTGGTGGGGTTGGATCAGCCGAGTACAGGCACCATCGAGTTGGATGGTATTAACCTGAAGGGCGCCAATGGAAAGGTGAATCTCAAGCAGCATGCGCGCCGGGTTCAGTATATTTTTCAGGATCCGATTTCGTCACTGAACCCGCGTAAAACCATTCGCGATATTCTTTCCGCACCGCTGATGTATTTGCAGGGGTTAACAAAACAGCAACGTCAGCAGCGTCTGGATGAATTGATGACGCAAGTGAATCTGCGCCCTGAGTTTCTGGAGCGGTACCCTCATGAGTTTTCAGGAGGCCAGGCGCAGCGCATCGGTGTTGCCCGGGCTCTGGCCGCCGAAGCGGAAGTGTTGATTCTGGATGAGCCGGTATCGGCGCTGGATGTGTCCGTTCAGGCCCAGGTCTTGAACCTGTTCAAGGACCTGCGTGAATCGCTGCAATTGACCTACGTGTTTATCAGTCATGACCTGGGTGTTGTGCGTAACTTCTGTGATCGGGTGGTGGTCATGTATCTGGGTAGGGTGGTCGAGGAGGGGCCGGTCGAGGCTATCTTCAGTCAGCCACGCCACCCTTATACTCAGCGATTGCTTGACAGTGTTCCGGGGCAGTCTGTGCGTAAACTCCCTGCGGAAGATGATGCTGTCGAATTGCCGGATCCCATGCATCCGCCTGTGGGTTGCGCCTTTGCGGCCCGTTGTCCGGTGGCGACAACAGAATGCCGGCAATCCGATCCCGAACTGGAAACTCTGGCGACCGGGCACCGGGTGGCGTGCTACCATCCGCTGTCTAATTCTAATGTAAAAGATCATGACTAAACGTTCCGACCAGGTAACCGATGCACTGAAAGGGCTGATCGCGGAGCACCGACTTAAGCCGGGTGACCGGTTACCACAGGAAAAGGAATTGATGGTGCAGTTTACTGCCAGTAAAGGCACCGTTCGGGAAGCCTTGAAGGCCCTGGACACTCAAGGCCTTATCGTCACCCGGACCGGTCCGGGCGGCGGCGCTTTCGTTGCTGATGTTCCTCCAGACCGGGCAATGTCTCTGCTTGCCAACTATTTTTACTTTAAAGACATCACCATTCACGACATCTACCAGTTGCGCGTTAATCTGGAGCCGGAGCTTGCGGCATCGGTTTGTGGTCGATTGTCCAATGAGGACTTTCAGCGTCTGCAGAATACCATGACGATCTACGATGCGCCGCCCAAAAACCAGCAGGAAGAGCATGCCCAGCGATTGGCGGAGCTTAGTTTTCATGAGGTGTTGGTCGATCTATGCCCCAATCCGATTTTGAGTTTCACCTGCCATTTCTTACTCGGTCTGCTAAAAAACCTTCGGTTGTGTCATGACATTTATGATTTGCCCAATCCGGAACTGTGGGAAACCGGTCGGCATTTTCAAATGCAATTGTTGGGCGCTCTAAAGCGAAAAGACGAAACCGACGTACGCACCGTCATGCGCGCACACATGGTGCGTGCAGAGAGCCTGATGCAGGCCCAGGAAACCATCGTACTGGATGAGTTTTTACCGTCGAAACGCATCATTCCCCGGTAGGCCGGCGGCCTGCAGCCGGACCATGGACGTTCCGGCAAAATTGATGACTGTTCAACCAATGATTTTGTGAGAGAAGCAAGAACCGCATTTTTTGGTTCTCGTGTGTTAAAAAGGACAGGAAGCCTTTTTCAGCAACCTGCTAGTGATTCAGGCGAAAAGTTCAGCCACTGTTCACGTTGCCAACAAACCCAGGGCTTCGTTGTCACACCTTTAAACAGCGGCGCTATTCCGGCAGCTCTGAATTTGCTGGCGTCGTTTCTTGGTAACAGAACGCCACGCATGGACCGTTAATCAACGTCGCGCAGTAAGGCGGCCAGTTCGTTGAATGGCATGGGCCGGTGCAACAGGTAGCCTTGCAGATAGGCGCACCCCTGGGCTTGAAGCCAGTCTGCCTGGGTCACCGTTTCTACACCTTCGGCGACGACTGACATTCCCATACCACGGGCCAGGCCGAGGATCGACAGGGTAATGGCTTTGTCATCCTGTTTATTAGGCAAGCCGGAAATGAAGGAGCGATCGATCTTAAGGTGAGTGAAGGGCAGGTGTTTTAACCTCGATAGTGAGGAAAACCCGGTGCCAAAATCATCGATGGACAAACTGGCGCCCATCTCGACCAGCGTGCTGAGGTTTTCGTGAAGCGCTGTGGTGTCGCTTTCGATAGAGTCTTCGGTGACCTCGAAATCCAGTGTCGAGGCAGGCAGTTGGGCCCGTTGTAATTGGCTACGAACTGATCCGGCGAAGTTCGGGTCGAGTAGTTGCTCGGCCGACAGGTTCAGGCTGATGCCGGGAATCGTGATGCCCTGATCACGAAGGATCCAAACGTCCTCCAACACCCTCTCCAGCATGGCTTGACCCAACTCCTTCATCAGGTTGGCGGAGCGTACCAGTGGGAGAAAGTCGTCGGGACTGATCAGTCCGCGTTCAGGGTGTTGCCACCGCACCAAAGCTTCAACGCTGACGATGTTTTGCTTGAAAGCATCGACGATGGGTTGGTAGTAGGCGATCAACTGCCGGGAGGCAATGGCGTGACGCATTTCAGCTTCTGCCTGGAAGCGCTGGCGTGCTTGTATCGACATGTCGGCGTTGAAAAAGCGCGCCTGGCCACGTCCGAAGTCTTTGGCCTGGTACATAGCCGCTTCTGCTTGTTTTAGCAGGCTCTGAGGGTCAAGACTGTCTGCCGGGTACAAACTGATTCCGATGGAGACGGTGGTGGCTACATTAACGTCAGTCATCGACAAAGGCTGGGACAGCAGTGACTGAATTTGATCGGCCACTTGACGCAGTGCCTCAGGGTCGGGGGCGTGCCGTATCAGCAACAGAAACTCGTCGCCGCCGCACCGTGCGAGCTTTTCCTTGCCACGAACGCGCATTGAGTGCAGCCGGCTGGCGGTTTCCTGTATCAGGTGATTGCCGATAGCCTCACCCATGCCATCGTTGATGCTTTTGATCCGGTCGATATCAATCCAGAAAATGGCCATTGGCGGCGTGTTTTTCTCAGCCTGGCACAGGTGCTCCAGTCGCTTTTTGAAAGCACGCAAGTTGGCTAAACCGGTCAGTTCGTCATAGTGGCTGATGAAATCGAGGGCTTGCTGGGATGCGGACCAGGCTTCGTATGAATTGATCAGACTGATGGTGTCGGCTACAACGGTGACGATGGATATTTCCGGCAGTGTCCATTGCCGGTGGCTGGTGGCTTCCAGGCAAATTACGCCGCTGAGGTTGCTGCCATCAAACACGGGAGCATCTAATATGGACTCAATGCCCAGAGGTTTAAGGTAACGTTCGGCAAACTGGCTGGTTCGGGGGTCTGTATGGGCATCCCTGGCATCAATGACTTCAGCCGTTAACATGGCATCAAAGTAGCTCGGGTTTTGATCGCGGGTCAGTGTTACCTCGTCGGTGAAAATGCCCTCGCTGAGTGTGTTCAGGCATTCAAGGTTTAGCTGCCCACCGGAATCAGACAGTTTCCAGACACCGATGCGCTCTACCCTAAGAAGTCGACCGCAAAGGTCAACAAGCGCCGACATCTTTTCGATCCGTGAACCTTGTATAAATCCAGAGTCATGACTGAGCGACATCAACGCTCTGTGGTATTCGATGAACTCTTCATTTTGATTCATAGTGGATACTGTACTGCCCGGATCCGCTGTGCAGGGAAGAGTCATCCGGATACTTCCCCGTCACGGGTTTGAACCAACAGCTGCACAATCGGCACCGCTGCCTGCAGGAGGCCATTGACTGGACGCTCTTATCTGACGTTAACGGCTTCAAGGATGGCAGCCTGCCGGGTTTTTGTCCACTGTCCCGGCGCCCGGGTCGAATTGGTGTTCAAGAAGGTCACGCACCGGGAGGGTGACGTTCAGTCGCTGAGCCAGCAAGTATAGGCCTGCCAGTTTCCGGTGCAGGAACAGGGATGCAACCGGCGGGCTGTGCCAGTAGCCCTGTTTCATGCTCAGCTCCAAGCCCTGCTCTCGTATTCGGGGTGCTATGTCGCTGCGGCCAAAATCGTAGGTGGCAACCCGAAGGGGTTCAGTGGCCATCATAAACAGTTCAATGACCGCGTCGGTTTGTTGGGTATCAATGGCCTCGCTGAAGTATCCGATGCGCCGGGCGGATTCAAACACAGCGGCCCGGTCTGCATCCATGGCCGCTTTGAACAGGGCTCTGTAGCCATCGATCATTTCGGTTTGGTAATCGCGAACGGCGCCAAAGTCGAGCAGAGTGACCTGCTGGCGTTCGGAATCGAATAAATAATTGGCGTAGTTGGGATCTGTCTGAACGCTGCCGAAGCTGAATAGCTCCTCAAAGAATAGTGCGAACAGACGGCTGACCCACAGCGCTTGCGTGGCTGAGTCTGCCTGGTCGAGACTTTCCAGGGGCTTGCCTTCGGCAAAGCTCATGGCCAGGACGGTGGAGCCGGTCAGTTGCGACTGAACCCTGGGAACCGACCATTCATCGCGCCCGCGAAGCCAGCCGCTGAAGCGTTGCATTGAAAGCGCCTCTTTGTCGTAATCGGTTTCTGCATGAAGCTGGGCCTTGGCATCAGCCAGTAATGGCGCCAGATCCAGTGACTCTGGCAGCAGGCGCGACCAGCGCAGCAAAGTGGCTACGTTATCAATGTCGCTGTCGATGCTGCGCCGCACGCCGGGGTACTGAACCTTAATTGCCAGGGTCTCTCCAGACCGCAATACCGCCTTGTGAACCTGGCCGATGGAGGCCGCTGCGATGGGTTGGTAGCTGAACTGGCTGAACTGATCGATCCAGTTACTGCCCCAGGCTTCAGCTAATACCGGATCCAGTTGCGATAAGGGCAAGGCATCGGCGTTGGATCGAAGCCGGCTCAACAGGGCCGACAGCTCCGCAGGCATCAGATGGCCGGCATCCATGGAGACCAGTTGGCCCACTTTCATGGCCGCGCCGCGCATTTGTGACAGCCGGTCTGAGACGCGTTCCAGGTTACCCGGGGTCAGGGCCAGGTCCCGGGCGCTAAACCCCTCGCCCTTGGACCAGCGCTTAACGCCTTTGCTCATCATTCCACCGGCAACCCCTCCGGCCAGTCGGCCCAGTTGGCTGAAGCGACCCAGTCGGCTTTGATGCAAACGGCGGCTTTTGGGTTGGCTCATAACAGTTCCACGGATCGATGATTGTATATATGCATACGCAGCCGGACGGGTTTTGGTGCAGTTTCCAACGGAACGCCGACAACGCCGTCATTAACCCGTATACTGTGCCGCTGTGTCATTTTCAGATATTGGGGTTATACCATTGTCGCTGAACCACCTGATCGTCCACCAACTGACCCGACTCGATTCAAAAACCGATCTGCATTTACAGGATGAGACGTTGGCTCTCGATGAGGCCGCCTTAACGCTTGTTGCGGAAGTCAAAAGCAGTTTTGCCGGGCGGGCCAGCAAGCGATACGGCGGGTTTGCCGAGCAGGCCGGGCATTTTAAAGCGCTGACCGGTCAGTGGCTGCGCGACGGTATCACCTTCAAGACCTGGAGCCAGCAATTGATGGAGCGCCTTGCTCTGGCGCTGGAAAACGACGGCGTGGAATCAGATGGGTATTGGCTGTTTGCCGACGAACAGCTTGAATCTGGTCGACAGGTCTGGTTTTTTCAGTTGCGTCATAAGCACGGGTTATCGATCACCCACGATTTGAATCTGAGTGAAAGCCGACTGATCGACTACGGTCGACTGGGGTTTGGCGCATGCCTGAACGTAACCGAGTGGGAGCAGGAAGCCCCAGGGCAGTACCTGACCGTCAGTTTTGGCTTTGGCGATAAGGCCCTGCAGGATGCGCTGCTTAACTTCGTGGATTTTGTCGCTACTGTTGATACCAGTGCGGATACCGAAGCCTTTATGGCGGTTGTTGATGCATTTTCGGTGCAATTACCGGCTGATAAGGGTCAGAATTATCGCAAGAAAGCGGCAGAGTTCTGCATCGAGCAAGACAAGATGGGCGAGCCGGTATCCTACCGGGTGTTGTCTGAGGAACTTCAGGCCGATGCCGATGCCTCGTTTTCGCAGTACATCGAACAGGAACAGCCTGATCTCAAGGAAACCTTCATACCGGACCGCAAGAGTCTGAAAAAGTACATCCGCTATTCGGGACGCAGCAAAGACGTTTCCATCAGTTTCAGTAATATTAACCTGGGTAATGATGTGCAATTTGATGCTGATAATGAGCGTCTGATCATTCATGAGATCCCGGCCAGTCTATTGAAACAGTTGAAAGGCGAATGACCTATTCAGGAGTTCTTAAACGTCGAAGGGCGCAGCAAGCCATTACAGGTTCGGAAGCGGGCTTGAAATTTGCTAAACTGCGAGTAAGCGGTTCCAGTCAGCCGAGGCCAGCAGTGAAGCGTCCCGTTGATAAAAAAGACATTCGTAAAGACTTGGAGTCTCAGGTTGATGCGTTCTTGCGCGAAGGCGGCAAGATAGAGCCAATAGAACGTGGTGAGACGGGTCTCGACCGCAACAAACCCTGGTCGAATCCGTTCCAGTCGGGTCAGGGTCAGGAGCCGCCGAAAGAGCGTACTCCAATTCCCGAGGTGGTTGCCGCCATCGACTCCCGTAAGCAGAAGGAAAGCCACAAGGTTAAGAACAGAGGGCCCCGAAAAGTCTGGATCTACGACGATTTTGGTGAGCCGGTTCGTTGGGTCTGGAAAGAAGGCTAGGGCGCCTCTGAACAAGGCCCCAGAGCGTTTTCGTGCACATCGACCCCTCTGTTCTGATCTCGAATACCTGCCAGGTGGCATGCTGTAAGCGCGTCACCCTATTCCCCGCGACGAATCCAGTCGGCAGCCCGTTCAGCCAGCACCTGTGTCGGTGCATTGGTGTTACCGCTGATCAGGGTTGGCATCACACTGGCGTCGACCACTCTTAATCCGGCTACCCCTTTGACCCGGAAGCGGGCATCTACAACGGCGCGGTCATCGATTCCCATCCGACAGGTACCAACCGGGTGGTAGATGCTCTCTGCTCTGGCTCTGATTGACTCAATGAGTGCCGCATCGCAGGCATGGTCTTCAATGTACATCGGCTTGCCACGCAGGGCTGACAACTCCGGACGCATAACAATGTCCCGGCTGAGCTTAACGCCTGCCAGCAAAGTAGCCAGGTCCCGTTCGTCACTCAGGTAGCGCGGGTTGATCAGCGGCGGTGTCAGTGGGTGCCTGTCGGTTAGACGAACGAAGCCCCGGGAATGGGGGTTCAGGGCGCAGGCATGAAGGCTAAACCCCTGACCATAGTGCAGTTTGCGATTATGATCGTCTGCAAGGGCTACCAGAAAGTGCAGCTGAATGTCCGGCCGGCCCAGGTCTGGGCTGGATTTCAGAAAACCGCCAGATTCGGCAACGTTGCTGGTGATTATACCGCGGCGACGTAACAGGAAGTTGGGCAGGGCGGCAGCCACCCGGCCGATCCCCGTTAATCCGTAACCAATGAGATGCGGGGAAGGGCTGCGCCAGGCACTGATGTAATCGAGATGGTCCTGCAGGTTCTGCCCTACGTCCGGTGAATTCACCCGAGTCTCTATTCCCAATGCCTGCAGATGTTCACCGGGCCCAATGCCCGATAGCATCAGCAATTGCGGCGATTGAAAAGCACCAGCACAGACAATGACTTCGCGACGGGCGGTGAATCGCCTTAACGGGCCGTTACCGGTCTGGATCCAGGCCCCACTGGCCCGGCCAGCGTCAAATGCCAGCTCAAAAGCATGGCTGTTGGTGATCACCGTCAGATTTGAACGTGACATCGCTGGAAAGAGATAGGCCCGTGCCGCACTGCAGCGCAACCCATTGCGCTGGGTGACCTGATAGCGACCAACCCCTTCCTGGTCATCCTGATTAAAGTCCGAATTCAGCCGGTAACCGGCGCCAGCCGCAGCCCGATGAAATGTCTCTACCACCGGGTTGTGGTAACGAATGTCGTCAACGCCCAATGGTCCGCTGTCACCATGGGCGTCACTGGCACCGCGCTGGTTGCTCTCATTGCGAATGAACCACGGTAGCATCTGTTCCCAGCGAAAGTCGGTCAGCCCCTGGCTGGCCCAGTCGTCATAGTCCTTAGGGTGCCCCCGGGTATATATCATGGCATTGATCGCACTGCTGCCACCGAGCCCCCGCCCTCTGGGTTGAAACGTTTGGCGATGGTTCAGGTGAGGCTGGGGGGTTGTCGAGAAGTTCCAGTTGTGAGCATAGCCTGGCACGGTGGCAGCAGCGCCCAGTGGCACTTGGACCAGAGGGCTGCGCCCGCCGCCGCCGGCCTCTATCAGTAGAACCCGGCAGTTAGGATCTTCAGACAGCCGTGCCGCCAAAACACAGCCAGCAGAACCTCCGCCAATGACAAGGTAGTCGACTTCGTGTTCTGTTGATGGGGTGACAGACCGGGTCATTGTGTTGTAGCTCCACTGGGACATGCCGTTACGCTAGCGCGCAGCCATTCCCATGGCAAATGGCGTGGCTGGTTCGTGATTTTTCGACATGAATCGAGGTCCGTGCAGGACTAAAGTCAGAAAAACAGGGTTAAATGACAGGCGCTCGAGCGGCTTTCTCCGGCGCAATAAACGCATAGGATTCAAGGTGTTAGTAAAACACGTATACGTCGTCTCAAGCCCGCCACAGAGGGCTCTTCCTATTTATTATTGACAACATTTAGCAGTCGGCTAACATGATCAAAGCTTGAAAGTAAGTCTTATTATTTATGATTGTTAGCTCGATGTGAACGCTGTACGTTCGGTTGTCAGTTGAACTCGTCGGTTATCCATAAGTAGAAGCAACACTGAAAAGCAAAAAGGTTCCCTGACAGTCGATGGTAGTCCAGTCGCCGGTCGGGAACGACACATTACTTGTTCATTGATAGGTTACACACATGTCTACGACTACCGGCACCGTCAAGTGGTTCAACGAGACCAAAGGTTTTGGCTTTATCGAGCAAGAAAACGGCCCTGACGTTTTTGCTCACTTCAGCGCGATTTCTGGTTCTGGCTTCAAGACTCTGGTTGAAGGCCAAAAAGTAGAATTCACCATTACTCAGGGTCAGAAAGGCCCTCAGGCAGAGAACATCGTCGTTCTTTGATGTCGGTGGACGCCATTACCCGGTAGCTTCTGGCCTGAACCAGGCGACTGCCCGGTAGCCGCTGCAGTGCGGCACAGAAAAAGGGCGCTGCTTCGATGCAGCGCCTTTTTTTGTGTTTTACCCAGAAGAGCCCCCATTCTTTTGCGTTCCATCCCTGCTCGCTGCACTGTTCAGGTGCTGTGAATTCGGCTGTCCATACCGTGTCAGTTTCTGAATCCGAGTCTTTGTCGGAGTCAATTGCTCTGTCTTTTTCAGCGGGCTTACTGCCGCGACTTTCTTGCAAATTGCCAAAAACAATGTTTACTGTAATAAGAAAATGCTGACAGTGTGTTTGAAAGTTAGGGTTGCACAGATTGAGTGTAACTGGGCATTGCCCCAAAGATGAACATCATGCACCATAAGCCTGCACTTTATTTGACCGCAATCGACTGCAAGCTGTCCCATACAGCGTTGCGATAACAAAAAGATCGGCAAAAAGGCCTGCGGTTAAAATAAATCAACGGATCTAGACAGTCGGCAAAGTAATTGCATATGCTTAGTGCACGATTGATTGGTCGGGTTGTCCGGTTTTGTAAGCCTGTGTTGCTAAAAGTTCGTTAAGAGCTGTTCTCACTCAGGATGTGATCTGGGATTTCATCGACGGAACCTGCTGGGCAGGCGCATGTTTAAGCAGTCAAAACAATACAGGAGATGCCACGTTGGAGAACGAAAATCCCGGTGAAGTATTCGTAGCCTTTGATCGTGTTCAGAAGAGTTATGACGGGGAGGAGCTGGTTGTCAAGGACCTGAATCTTGCCATAAGCAAGGGCGAATTCCTGACTATGTTGGGTCCCTCCGGTTCCGGTAAGACCACTTGTCTGATGATGCTGGCTGGGTTTGAAACAGCCACCTACGGTGACATTCTTCTAGACGGCAAGGCGATCAATAACATCCCCCCCCATAAGCGCGGCATCGGCATGGTGTTTCAGAATTATGCACTGTTTCCGCACATGACCATCGGTGAAAATCTCGCCTTTCCCCTGGAAGTTCGCGGCATTGACAAGAGTGAACGCGAAGCGAAAGTTATGAACGCACTGAGCATGGTGCAAATGGAATCTTTTGCAGGACGTCGTCCTGCGCAGCTATCAGGCGGCCAGCAGCAACGTGTGGCGTTGGCCCGGGCACTGGTGTTTGAACCAGAGCTGGTGTTGATGGATGAGCCCCTGGGTGCACTCGATAAGAATCTGCGCGAGCAGATGCAATATGAGATTAAGCATCTTCACGACCAGTTGGGCATTACGGTAGTGTACGTTACCCATGACCAGACAGAAGCACTGACGATGTCCGACCGAATCGCTGTGTTTGATGACGGCCGGATTCAACAGCTCGCGTCCCCGGCCGACCTGTACGAGCGCCCTGAAAACGCATTTGTAGCGCAGTTTATTGGCGAAAATAACAAAATGAAGGGTAAGATTGAGAGCAAGGACGGCGATATTGTGACCGTTCGTCTGGATGACGGATCTGCAGTCCAGTCTCTGGCGATCAGCGCTCATGAAACCGATGAGAAAACAACGCTATCGTTGCGGCCGGAGCGCGTGTTTGTCGTGAAGGAAGGTCAATCGTTCAGTAATTGTTTTGATGCCAAGGTAGAAGAGCTGATCTATCTGGGTGATCACATTCGCTCACGTTTAAGCGTGTGTGGGCGTAACGATTTTATTATGAAAGTTCCGAATTCATCCGACAACCATTCGATGCGAAAGGGTCAGTCCATTCGCATCGGGTGGTCGGAACAAGATTGTCGCGCGCTTGATGCATCCTGATGGTGCGTGACTGATGGTTCGCTGAGTCAGGAGGGTAGGATGCCAAAGAACTCTGCATTCTCTCTCGTGTTTTCGGTGGCACAAAGCGACCAGGCAGTCTCGCCTGGTTTTAAGACCAAAGAGGAGTTACCCATGAAACAGCCGATGCTTAGAAAGCTTGGAGTCAGCAGCGCGATCAGCCTGTTGGCTGTGACAGCGGTACACGCAGAAGACCCTATTGATTTGACGATTGTCTCGTGGGGTGGTGCATACACGGAAAGTCAGGTTCGTGCCTATCATGATCCTTATACGGCAGTGAAAGACCACATCACCATCATCAATGATGATGGCTCAGCCAATGCGTTGGCCGGTTTGCGCGCTCAGAGCATGGCTGGCAACGTTACCTGGGACCTGGTAGACATGCTGCCATCCGATGCTCAGCTCGCCTGTGACGAAGGCATTATTATGCCAATCGATCACGATGAGATGCTGGCACCGGCACCCGATGGAACGCCGGCGAGTGAAGACTTTTTGCCAGGCAGCCTGGGCGAGTGCTTCATTCCACAAATCCTGTACTCAACGGTCATCACCTACAACACCGAAATGTTCCCGGCCAATAACCAGCCTGACAGTGTTGAAGACTTCTTTAACCTGGAAGACTTTCCAGGTCGTCGTGCTCTGCAGGATAGACCCGCTGGTAGTTTAGAGTGGGCCTTGTTGGCCGATGGCGTTGCGACAGAGGACATTTATGATGTTCTGGCAACGGAAGAAGGTGTTGATCGTGCTTTCGCCAAGTTGGACACGATTAAAGACAACCTGATTTTCTGGACTGAAGGTGCACAGTCTCCTCAGCTGCTGGCTGACAAAGAAGTCGCGTTCTCCACAGGCTATAACGGACGTATCTTCAACGCAGCACAGGTTGAAGGCCAGCCTTTCGATATTATCTGGGATGGCCAAATCGTAGAGTGGGACGGCTGGGTAGTCCCTTATGGCGCGAACCAGGAAGAAGTGCTTGAGTATGTTTATTGGGCAACCGATACACAACGTCTGGCTGATCAGGCCAAGTACATTTCCTATGGTCCGGCCCGTGCGTCTTCGGCACCGTTGGTCGGTGAGCATGCTGACCTCGGCATCGATATGAATCCGCACATGCCGTCTAATCCGGCTAACTACCAGTCTCCGATCGTACTGGATAATGACTTCTGGACCGATTATGGCGATGAGTTGCGTGAGCGCTTTGCCAACTGGATGTTGCGCGGTTAATGCTAGGTAGGGCTACCTTTGATGGTAGCCCTCTGACAGGCCAAACATCCTGAATCCGGGTTTTGGTCTGTCTTTTCGATCGTTTGCAGTAGTGTAACGAGTGCTTCTGAAGAAAGTCTTTTGGGCGAAACGTCGTTTGTTGATGCTATCGGCGAAAGAGGCTTGCTTCAGACCATCTCAGATTAGGTAAGGTTCGCAAATGCCCGCTATCAGGGTGTTGATCGGTTGTGCGAGCCGAACTAAAAAAGCGGGTAAACAGGAGTAGGTATGACCCAAATTGACGGTACCCCGAACGGATCCGACAACGACCACAAGGTCAATGGACAAATGGTTACCGTTGACGGTACCCCGTTAAAAGCCAGCTTGAAACGAGCGGAGCGTAAACGCACCCTGATAGCCTTCTTGCTGGTCGCACCACTTCTGACGTATCTGCTTATATCGTTTATTTTCCCCATCGGGCAAATGATGTGGCGCAGTGTCGACAACCCGCAATTGGTCTCTGTGTTGCCGAAGACCCTGGAAGCACTGCAGGACTGGGACGGTGAAGGCATTCCGGATGAACCCGTTTTTGAAGCCCTTGCGCAAGAGTTAACGGTAGCAAGCGCTAACAGAACCATTGGGCGGGTGGCTGTACGACTGAACTATGAAATCAGTGCCGCACGGGGCGCCCTGATGAGAACGTCGCGGTCTGCCGAAGACATGGAACCCCCTTACAAAGAAGCATTCCTGGACGCTCACCGGCTTTGGAATGAAACCGAGTTTTACCGAATAATCAAACGCGAAGGCCGACCATTAACGGCCTCATATTATGTCGCTGCCTTTGACGGTACCTATAATGAGGATGGCGAGATCGTCATGCAGGATGAGAACCGGCGGATTTACATCGACCTGTTTATCCGCACATTCTCAATGAGTCTTGGTATTACGTTGCTGACACTGCTGCTTGGGTTTCCTATCTCTTTCCTGATGGCCAGCTTGCCCATGCGCAAGGCCAATTTATTGATGATTTTTGTGTTACTGCCTTTCTGGACGTCCCTGCTGGTGAGAACGACTTCCTGGATTGTTTTACTCCAACAGCAAGGTGTCATCAATGAGTTACTGATTTTTCTGGGTGTTATTGGTGAAGACGGTCGGTTGGGCATGATCTACAACATGACCGGTACCATCATAGCGATGACGCATATCTTGCTGCCGTTCATGGTGTTGCCATTGTACAGTGTAATGAAGACCATTCCGCCTTCGTACGTGCGGGCAGCAAAGAGCCTGGGTGCCACTCCCTGGACAGCTTTCTGGCGCATCTACGTTCCCCAGACGTTACCCGGTATCGGTGCAGGTGCTGTACTGGTGTTCATCATTTCGATTGGTTACTACATTACACCAGCACTGGTGGGTGGACAGTCTGGTCAAATGATTTCGAATCTGATTGCTTACCACATGCAAACATCGCTTAACTGGGGGCTCGCGGCAGCACTGGGTTCCGTGCTGTTGATCAGTGTATTAATTCTGTATTGGGTCTATAACCGCCTTGTCGGTGCAGATTCTCTGAAACTGGGTTGAAGGAGCGTTCACGATGGCAGTACCGACTTATGCAGGCCCGCTGGAGAGAATCTGGTATTACACCTTTCGGGTGTTGTGCGGCCTAATTTTCTTTTTTCTGATTGCGCCGATTTTGATCATGGTGCCGTTAAGTTTTAACGTAGAACCGTATTTTACCTATACCCGGGAAATGCTGATGCTGAATCCGGAAGGGTACTCTTTACGATGGTATCAGGACCTGTTCACTTCAGAGTCCTGGCTGACATCGATCAAGAACTCTATGATCATCGGTGTATCTTCAACCATTGTTGCAACCTTTCTGGGTACGCTCGCGGCATTAGGCCTGTCGCGTTCAGAAATGCCTTTTAAAGGCTTATTCATGGGGTTGCTGATTTCGCCCATGATTGTGCCTTTGATTATTTCTGCGGCCGGTATGTTCTTTTTCTATTCCAGCATAGGCCTGGCAAACACAATGCCTGGTGTTATTCTTGCGCACGCGGCTCTGGGTACCCCCTTTGTGGTGATTACCGTAACGGCAACGCTGGTCGGGTTTGACCACTCCCTGACACGAGCTTCAGCCAGCCTGGGGGCCGGTGCCGGTCGAACGTTCTTTAAGATTCAAATGCCGCTCATTTTGCCAGGTGTCATTTCGGGTGCATTGTTTGCTTTCATCACATCCTTTGATGAGATTGTTATTGTTCTGTTCGTTGCAGGGGTAGAGCAGAGAACCATTCCTCGTGAAATGTGGTCGGGTATTCGTGAGCAAATCAGTCCGACGATTCTGGCTGTGGCCTCTATCCTGGTCGCGTTTTCAATTTTGTTGTTGACGACGGTCGAACTTCTGAGACGCCGTTCCGAGCGGTTGCGCGGTATGTCCCCCGGCTAACAGCCGGTGGCGATCAATCATAACCACTTCTGCATTTCCGGTGGGGTAGCCCACCGGAAGCTGACCTCAACGCACTTACCCTGAGTACGAAGCTGGCTAGCCGATAGGCATGTCTCCAGAGTAAAGGTCTGCTGTGATCACAAGAAGCTCTCTACTCCTCCGGTGCATAGCCAATCCTGAAACCACCCCAGTGCTTGCCGTTGACGTAAATTGGCGAAGAAATGTCATGCATGACTTCACCTGTGTCCCTTTTGTAGGTTTGTAGCAGAAAACGTTCAGTATTCGAGCCGCAGCGAGCGCCGGTGTAATCGTTGAAGATTCGTTTGGTGCGATTGCTGATCAGGTCTGTCTCGGGGTTACCGGTCAACGGCTTTGAGAACTTGAGATTGTGTGTGGGGAAGTAGCCGTTGATATCAACGGCACCCGCATAAACAATGCCGGGATTCTCTTGTAGGATGGGTTCCTGGATATCCGGTAGAATCTTGTCAGTAAAGGCGTCAAAGCCTGTCTTGTACTTGGGTGGGTCTGTGTCGGGAATTCGCTGATAGTTGAAGTCAAACAAAGCTTCCTGCCTGATTTCTCCCTTCTCGATGGCTGCTTCATATCGCTTGCCGATCAGTTCCGCTGTTTCCAGACACAATGCCTGGATT
>NZ_AUIH01000046.1 GCF_000423605.1 Saccharospirillum impatiens DSM 12546 | reverse complement strand
CATGGGCTATCAAAGAACATTTCCGACCCTTTTGGGACTACCACAGTAAAGGTTGGGCGAAACGCTATTTTGAGAAGTGGTACAGCTGGGCTATTCGTTGCCGTTTGGAGCCCATCAAGAAAGTGGCCAGAATGCTAAAAGCGCATAAAAATGGCTTGTTGAATTACTTCGATCACCGGATCAGCAATGCCGTCGCCGAGGGATTAAACTCAAAGATTCAGACGGTAAAGTCCAATGCTCGAGGTTATCGTTCTTTCGAAGGCTTTAGAACGAGCATACTGTTTCACTGTGGGAAGCTGGATATGCTGCCATAGGGTTCCACAGAGTTTTACGAAGAGCCCTGAAAAGGGGCTTTGGGAATGTTCAGAATATTGGTACTCAAATTGAGCATTTTGGAAATGGTTGCACTGTCGACCATGGTCCAGGCGATGCCAAAGAAAATCAGTGCGCCGATCAGGCGACCGGTCACCGTCAGCACACGATTGAGCACCGGTGAGAACTGATGCTCCAGCAGATCCACCGCGACGTTGGCGTCTTTGCGATCCACCATAGCGACCGACCCAAAAATAATGACGATGAGCGCCACCTGAACCAGATCCTGCGTACCCCGAAGCGGGGCTCCCAGCAGGTTCCGGCCGGCAACATCAAACAAAATGGTCGCGACGATGCCAACCAGAGCCAGGCTGGCAATCACCGCCGAGGCTCTGATCAGGTGATCGGTCCAGACTTGCAGCAACCTCAGCATGGTGACGCACTCAACATTGGGCCACTCCCTGCCACTCAGCGGTTTTGCATATCGTTCAGTACAGCGCGCGTCTGTTCTGACGACAACTGACGGCTCAGGAAACTGCCGGCGATGTTCTCGAAATCGGCCACTTCAGCGTCGCTCAGGTCAATCACCGTATTGCGGTCATCGGCCCGCACACTCTCCAGTGTCCGGTCTGCGAGTGCATTCCAGGTTTCCTCACCACTTTGTGACAAGCCCCGGCCACTGTTGCGATCAATAATCGCCTGATGCTCTGTCGACAAACTGTCGTAACGACGCTGGTTCATAACCAGATAAAACATGATGTGGCCCAGAGGTGCGCCCAGGGTATAGCTGTTGGCCACTTCATCGAGCTTGAAGTCAGTAATGGCGCTGGAGCCGGTAATGATGCCGTCGATCAGGCCCGTTTGCAGCGCGTTGTACATTTCACCGGCTGGCATCTGTACCGGAGTACCACCCATTTCACTGACGAAATCACCGGCAACACTGCCGGACACCCGGATTTTCAGACCGCTCAAATCGTCGGGTGATCGAATTTCATGATCTTTCATGATGAACACATTGGGTTCACTGACCCAGAGTGCCAGCGGCTTGGTGCCGGGAAACTCGCTGCTCAGGCTGGTATCAAATGCATTCCACAGCATGTCGTAACCGGTCATGCCTTCCGGGATAGCGCCGGGCAGTTCCACCAGCATCGACTTGCCAAATTGAGACGAGGTATACCCCGCCAGACCCCAGGTGATGTCAGCAACGCCCTGCAGTGCGCGAACGTATTGCTCCATCGGGCCCGCACCCAGTTCACCACCCGGGTAGACACGCACGGTCAGTTCCCCGTTGGAGTCGGCTTCGATACCTGCTTTAAACGGGTCGACAACCGCACTGGTCACAACGTGGGCGGGGGGAACAAAGTGGGCCAGTTTCAATTCTTCTTCTGCCTGCACGGACAGAAAAGGAGCAGACAATACGAGAGTGGCAGCAACAGCTTTTACGCCGTTTCGCAATGAATGGGCCATGGTGAGCCTCCTGTGATCGTGATCATTGTTGGTTTTATTAAGGTCGATCTCTGGTTCTGCTGACGGCCGTTATGAAACGATGCTTCACACGGCATAGTTTGTATTTATGGATCCCAAGATAGTAATTCGCTTGACTATGGTCAATGAAATTTAATTTTATGGATCCATAAATATCAAGTAAGCTGACGATCTGGAGTGTCCGCACAATCACAACAACAGCCCGCGGACATCAGCTTGTTCAGGGGTTCAAAGACGTGAGTCAGGTTAACCAGACCGTTATTTCACAGTTGCGTCGTCTCATCCGAGACGAAGCGTTCCAGCCCGGCACCAAGATGCAGGAACTGCCGGTCGCCGATCAGCTGGGTGTTTCCCGAACACCGGTCCGAATGGCGTTTCGGGTATTGGAACAGGAAGGGTTGCTCGAACGCAGCGGCAAAAAAGGGTTCATCGTTCGGCGGATATCCCAATCAGACGTTGTCTGCGGCATTGAAATACGCGGCGTACTCGAAGGCCTGGCAGCGAAACGAATGGCGGATAAGCCGCTCAGTGACCGTCATCGTGAGCAGTTCAACGCCTGTCTGGACGACAGCAATGCCCTGGTTCGCAAAGGGGAGCTTACCGAAACGCTGATCGCAGACTGGAGTGATATCAATCAGCGCTTTCACAGCATCATTCTCGACGGTGCGGGCAGTCGGGCCATTGCCGACGCCATCGCTCGCAACAACCACATGCCGTTTGCATCTGCCGATTCGATCATCATGGACACCCAGCGGTTGGACGCGGAATTCAAAAAAGTGGAAATTGCGCACCTGCAACATCAGTTAATCGTTCAGGCTATCGCTGAAGGCGACAGCGTGCGGGCCGAAATGCTGATGCGGGAACATGCCTATCTAGGTACAAAATACGGTCAATTCCTGGGGTTGGAACAAAACGAGGGTACTGGACTGACGCCCGATTGATCAGCACCCGGTTAACAGTATGGCCGGATACCCGCGCCTCACCCCGGCAATCTTACCGTGCAGGGGTGGGGCAAGTGCGCAGGACAGACCATTGATACCCAGCCTTCCAACGCTGCATGACACAAGTATCTAACGCTGTATCCCGCTTCAGATGAACACCCGCCTCTTGCCTTCTCGTTGTTTCCGACCTAAACTCACCAAAGTTACCGGTAACAAATTACTTTGATTCCGTTTGTTACCGGTAACAATTAGACCTAAAACAACAAACCGCGCAGGAGATACCAATGAACACGGCACTTAAACTACTAGCAGGGGTTGTCTCATCGACCCTCGCCACCGGCGTTCTGGCCGCTGATTACAATTTCAAATTCCAGTCATCCGACCCATCGGGTGTCAGAAACTTCGAAATCAAACAACAGTGGGCTGACCGGGTCGAAGCCATGACCGACGGTCGTGTTTCCATCGAAATCATGCCGGTAGGCAGCATCGTCAGCCACACCGAAACGCTGGATGCCATTGAAGCTGGCATTCTGGACGGTCACATTTCCGTTACCGAATACTTTTCAGGCAAGGACCCGGCCTTTGGCCTGATCGGCAATACCGTCGGTGCCTGGTCGAGCCCGGATCAACTGATCAGCTATATCTATTACGGTGGCGGCTACGAGCTTATGAATGAGCTCTACGAACCCTACGGCGTCAAATTTGTGGGGGGTGGCGCCACCGGCCTTGAAGCGTTTGTATCCAGCGTACCGCTAGACGGTGTAGCCGATCTGGAAGGCCTGAAACTGCGGGCACCGGAAGGCCTGGTGCAATCGGTATTCGCGGCAGCCGGTGCCTCACCGGTTAATCTGCCAGGCTCTGAAGTGTTCACCGGCTTGAGCAAAGGCGTGATCGATGCGGCCGACTACACGGTGTTTTCGACCAACCACAATGCCGGCATGCACGATGTAGCTCCGCACCCTGTCTATCCGGGTTTCCACTCGCTGCCGCTGCTCGAAGTGGTCATGAACCTCGATGAGTGGAATGACTTGCCTGCCGACATTCAGGCCATATTCACCACATCGGCGCGTGATTTTGCGCACGATATCAGCACCCAGCTGGCGATGGCCGATGTCGATGCCGTGAAAGAAGCGCGCGCGAACCCCGACATCACCGTGCATAACTGGTCTTCGGAGGAACGCATGAAATTCCGCGCCATCGCTCGCACCCAGTGGGAGCGTTATGCCGAGCAGTCACCCAACGCACAGAAAGTGTACGAATCGGTCACGGCGCACCTGGAATCCCAGGGTCTGCTGTAACCGGGTCTGTTCATCCGACGCTTAATCGGAGCCCGGGGAATGCCCCCGGGCCTGGAGTCCCGTTATGTCCGATACCCCTGAAACCATTCAGTTACCCGAACCGGAACGCGATGCAGATCTCGCCAGCAACGCGCTCGATCGGGGCATCGTCTGGCTGGGTACCAAACTCAGTCTGCTGTTTGCCGCAGTCGCCGTTATTTCTACTTACGAAATTCTGATGCGCTACGTGTTTAACGACCCCACGACCTGGGTACACGAAACCGCGACCTTCATCGGTGCTTCTCTGTTCATTTTTGGCGGCTTGTATGCCTTCGCCACTGACAAGCATGTGCGCGTGGTGCTGATCTACGACTCAGTCTCCGAACGGGCTCAATGCGGGTTGCGCATCCTGCATCATCTGCTCGGGCTCGGTTTTTCCGGAATGATGCTCTACGCCGGCTGGACCATGGCACGCAAGGCCGTGTTTACCCCCTGGGGCGCCTTTCGTCTGGAAACCAGCGGGTCTGCCTGGAACCCGCCGTTCCCAGCCTACCTGAAAGTATTCATCCTGGTGGCCTTCGCCGTACTGACGCTGCAACTGGTGTTGCACCTGATCCGTGATGTGCGCCAGTTGAGGAAACTCTATGTTTGAACTCTCTTCCATTGGCATCGGCTACGGCAGCCTGCTGATGCTCTCACTGATGATTCTGCTGCTATTGACCGGCATGCAACTGGCGTTTGTCACCGGTTTTGTCGCACTGATTTTTGCGCTTGGCTGGTTTGGACCGCCGGCGCTGGGCATTGTCACCAGCCGAATGTACAGCTTCATTGGCAGCTATGTGTTTCTGGCGGTGCCGATGTTCGTGTTAATGGCGGCGTTGCTGGACCACTCCGGCATCGCCCGAGATCTGTTCGATGCGATGAATCGCCTGGGCCGCAAACTGCGCGGCGGTGTCGCCGTGCAAACGCTGGTCGTCGCGATGATTCTCGCATCAATGTCGGGGGTTATCGGTGGTGAAACAGTGTTGCTTGGCATTCTGGCCCTGCCACAAATGTTGCGCCTGGGGTACGACCGGAATCTGGCCATTGGTACTACCTGCGCAGGTGGCGCGCTGGGAACCATGCTGCCGCCAAGCATCGTGCTGATTATCTACGGCCTTACCGCCAACGTCTCTATTGGTGATCTGTTCAAGGGCGCGTTTCTGCCCGCTTTCATTCTCGCCATGCTGTACATCGCCTACGTGCTGATTCGGGTATGGCTGAACCCCTCGCTGGCGCCGTTACCGGACGAACAGGACGCCGACGACACCCCGGCCCCCAATTTTTTCAAAGCACTGATGTTTCCCATCCTCTCGGTCATTACCGTGCTGGGCAGTATTTACAGCGGTATTGCGTCAGTGACTGAAGCCTCGGCACTGGGCGTGGTCGGCATTGCTCTGAGCACGCTGATTCGCGGCGAACTGAACCTCGACATGCTGCGCAAGGCCACCATGACCACGCTGCGCACCTGCGGCATGATCATCTGGATTGGCATCGGAGCGACGGCACTGGTCGGCGTCTACAACCTGATGGGCGGCATCGAATTTGTGCGCGATACCATTTTCGCCGTCAGTGGCGGTCATGGTCTGGCTACCATTTTGTTCATGATGGCCATTTTGCTGGTGCTCGGTATGTTTCTCGACTGGGTGGGCGTAGCACTGCTGACCATGCCAATCTTCGTGCCCATCATCATCGAACTGGGTTACAGCCCGATCTGGTTTGGTGTGGTGTTCTGCATGAACATGCAGGTGTCGTTTCTCTCTCCGCCCTTTGGCCCGGCCGCTTTTTACCTTAAATCGGTAGCCCCCAAAGGCATTACCCTGGGCCAGATTTTCACCTCCCTGCTGCCGTTCATTGGTTTGCAATTGATCGCCCTGGCATTGCTGATCGCCTTTCCACAGCTGGCTTTATGGTGGGAATGACATGACCGGAGTCACTGGATTGAACACTGAAAAAATCATCGTCATGGGCGTTTCCGGCAGCGGCAAAAGCCTGGTCGGTGCCCGGCTTGCCCGCACGCTGGCGCTGCCATTTTTTGATGCAGATGATTTTCACAGCCCGGCCAACATCGAAAAAATGAGCAATGGCGTGCCGCTCTCCGATACCGACAGGGCCGACTGGCTCGATGATCTGGCTGAATTGATTCAAGCCCACCCCGGTCTGGTGCTGGCTTGCTCAGCCCTGAAAAAAGGCTATCGGGACCGGCTGCGCCTTGCCTCACAAAACCTGATGTTCCTCTACCTTGAAGGCGATATCGATATGGTCTGGTCGCGTCATTCGCAACGGGAGGACCACTACTTCACAGGTAAAAGTATGCTGGAAAGTCAGTTTGCACAGCTTGAAGCACCCACGGAATTCGAGGCCATGGCGATCGATATCAGCCAGTCTGTTGAAGTTGTGTTGAAGGACTGTTTGCACGCGATAAAGACCCGATAAACGCACGGCGGCGGATGGCCGCTTAGTGCAAAAGACCGGGGTAAAGCCGAACGATTATAACGTTTTTACCCCCGTCTCCCTGGGCATCAGGCTCCCGGCTTGAAGTCGGCCTGGGATTTTTCCAACAGGGTTTTCAGCGGTACCAATTCAAAATGCCGCTTGGCAGTGATGGCATAAAACCGTTCTACAATACTGTCCAGAACCCAATACGTTTCCAGTCGGCCACTCTTGAGCTCATCCTGCACAACCACTTCCGGCACCACGGCCAGACCACCGGAGTCGCGGGCCAACAATCGCAACATGGCCATGTCGTCGACCTCTGCGAAGGGGTCTATTTCAATGCCCAACTGACCCAGCAACACGTCAAATTGGCTGCGAATATCGCTACTCGGGCCGGGCAGCAGCAACTTGGCGTTCACCAGATCCTGCGGAAAGCGAAACGCTTTGGCTGCTTCGCCCGGCGGCCCGACGATGCACACACTCTGTTCGGCAATTTGCTGACAACGCCACAGGGTTGATGAGTCGGCGACGACTGCCCGGTTAGACAGAATCAGATCAAGCTTGTGAATGCTGAGCAGGTCGAGCAACTCTTCCAGGCTGGCCGAACGAATCACCAGCTTAACCTCCGCCTCACCGATCACCGGTCGCATGAAGTTCTCCTGAAAATTCCGGGACAGCGTCGCAACAGACCCAATACGCAACCGTTGCAGTCGCTGCAGTTCGCCACTGGCCGTCAGCGCCAACAGCTCATTACCGAGATTGAAGATACTCTCGGCATACTCCAGCACCACCTGGCCAAACTCCGTTAACCGCAGCGACCGCCCTTCACGCACAAACAACTCATGCCCAAGCTGCTCTTGCAACTGTTTGATTTGCGACGACAAAGCAGACTGGGACACATGCAACTGTTTGGCAGCGCGGGTCAGATGACCCTCTTTGGCGACCACCCAGAAGTAGTGAAGGTGGTGAAAATTCAGATGTCTCATTGATTCATAGTTCCATAAAAAAGAACGATATAATCTGAATCATATATTTTTAAAAACATTAATGACAGGGCAGGATAACGCTATCGCACAGCTATGAATCAACACACAAGGAGAGATCCAATGTCCTTTCTGACCACAGGCTGGCTATTGCCCGTCGTGTATGTCATTGGTTGGCTGCTGATCATCACCCAGCCCCGGCAACACTGGCGCATTGCCCGCGCAACCGGCCTTACCGGTTTACTGGTTACGCTGCTGTCTGTAACGGCAGCCATTGCTGGCGAGCTCTTCGCAACGGCCGAGGTAGACACACTGGGGCTCGTCGGCGCTGTGCTGGTCGCCGTGCTGGGTTGGGTCATCATTCATTTTTCAGCCCGATACCTGACGGGAGATCCGCTGCAGAGCCGCTTTATCGGCGCCATGTTGTTCACCCTGGCATCGGTCGGCCTGTTACTGCTCAGCCGCCACCTGCTGGTGATCGTGCTGGCCTGGACAGGCACCAGCATCGGCCTGCATTTTCTGCTGACGCATTACCCGAACCGGAAGGCCGCACAGATTGTGGCTCACAAGAAATTCCTGGTCAGCCGCTGTGCCGAGCTGTGTCTGGCAGTCGCCCTGTTCCTCATCTATCGGTCCACCGGAACCCTGTGGCTCGACGACCTCAACCACGCCCTAGGTACGCTCGAATCATTGCCAGCTAGCCTTCACCTGGCCGCCGCACTGATTGCCCTCGCCGCCATACTCAAAACCGCCCAACTGCCGCTGCATGGCTGGCTGATTCAGGTCATGGAGGCACCGACACCGGTGTCGGCGCTGCTGCATGCCGGTGTGGTGAATATGGGCGGGTTTGTGCTGATCCGCCTGGCTGAACTCATTTCACTGGCACCCGCCGCGCAATGGGTTCTGGTGATCGCCGGCAGCACTACCGCCGTGCTGGCCAGCCTGGTCATGATGACCCGAATCAGCATCAAGGTTCGACTGGCCTGGTCGACGTGCGCCCAGATGGGCTTCATGTTGCTGGAAATCGGTCTTGGTCTCTATGAGCTTGCCCTGCTCCACCTTGTTGCGCACTCTCTGTACAAGGCCCATGCCTTCCTGAGCGCCGGCCAAACGGTTGAGTTAGCGCGCCAGCGCGACTTCGCCGGAGCGTCCGTTCAAGGCGGTTCGCCACTGGGCACCCTGTCGGCTGCCATGACCAGTGGTCTGCTGATTGCGGCGTCTGTGTGGGGTTGGCAACAGGTTGACCCAACACTGTCTTTGCCTCTGGTCACGATGCTGATCCTGGCATTGGGTTTGGCTCCTTTGCTCTGGTTCGAGCTGAACCGCTCTGCCGCGTTGCTGCTTCAGGGGGTGGGCCAGGTCGTTGTGTTGATCCAACTTTATCTGCTCTGGCACCTGATGTTCGCCTCGATCGTGCCGTCCGTGGATTCGGTCCCGGCGGCGATGACTGTCTGGGTCATCTCGTGTTTTATTGGTCTGTATGGCGCCCAGTTCTGGCTGAGACGCCACCCCCTTGGCCGTTTCGCGAGTACTTTCTACCCCTGGGCATACAACGGCTTTTACCTCGATGAAACCTTCACCCGGCTCACCTTTAGGGTATGGCCGGTAAAACTCAGCCCCACTCAGGCACAGACTCGGGTTAATCGACTGTCTTCACAACCGGGAGAACTGGTATGAGCCTTTCAGCTACTGCTCAACTCATCGACGATCAGGCACTTGATTCAGCCATAAACGCGGCCATTGACCGCATTGCACCAACCTGGCCACTGGACCGGATGATCGCGGTAAACCCGTATTGGGGCTATGTCGATCAACCTTTCACCGAAACAGCGAAACACCTGGCGCACTCGGCGGGCTCGCCCATGACGCTGTCGCCAGCCTGGTATAAAAACGCCTGGGCATTGGGCGAGATAACGCCCGACGCGCTGGAACAGGCCCGACAGGAGATGTCTTCGGGGCTGAGCACCGAACAGGTGATCAGCGCACTGACAGACACCGAATTGTTTCTGCCCCCAGCTCCGCTGCTGGCTGACAGCCTGGATGCACAACGGGACTTGCAGCATGAACCGGCCTGGTGCGACACCATCACACATCAGATTGCCCAGTTCTGCGCCGCGTATTTCGATACCGATCAGGCTGATTGGCGGCCCGATCAAACCCGGCCCCTCTATGCCAGCTGGCGTACGGTACTTAAACACGATCACAGTGTAGCGCTGCTGATGAAAGCCGCCGACTTACCGGCCAAAGCCGCCCGGCTGGCGGAAGACCCATACCAGCAGATCCGGCAGACACTGGCGCAACTCGACATGCCCGCATCTGAGATTCCCGCCTACCTTCAGGCGGTGTTGATGCGTATCGGCGGCTGGGCAGCCTGGTGTGCCTACCGGCGCTGGCAGGCTCGCCTGGACGGCAAAGACGAGACATCACTGGTTGACCTGCTCGCCATTCGGCTGAGCTGGGAGTGCCTGTTGGATGATGGTCTTCGTCACAACGCTTCGGTCTGGTCACAATGGCAGACAGACTGGTTCAGTTATGCCCTAAACCGCGAAGACTCTGCCCAACAGCCGCTGCTTATCTGGCAGCGCGCTCAGGAAATGAGCTACCAGCAAAGGCTGATCAGCCAATTAACCGGGCTCCGGAATACCCCGGATCTGCCATTGCCCTCTGTTCAGGCGGCGTTCTGCATAGACGTGCGCTCGGAGGTGTTTCGGCGTCATCTCGAAGCACAGTCGTCCCGGATCCAGACACTGGGCTTTGCGGGATTTTTTGGCTTGCCGATTCGCTATCAGCCTCTGGGCACTGAAGCTGCACGACCCCAATTGCCGGGCCTGCTGAGCCCGACGCTGACAGTCACGGACACCAGCGGCGATGCTGCACACGACACCGTTATCACCCGGCAACGCCATTCCCGGCTGCAATCGGCCAAACGCTTTGGCACGTTTCAGTCGTTGCCGCTGTCGGCGTTCGTGTTGGTCGAATCACTGGGGCTGGGTTACCTGACCAAGCTGGTCAAACGCACACTACCGGGCAACAGCGCCCTGGTGTCAGATAACACAACAGGCCTGAATGCCAAAGCGGCCGACGCCTTGCAACCGGTACTCGACGCCCGGGCAACCGGCGGCGTGGCGCACCAGGCAACACTGGCGCATCAGATACTGACGGCAATGGGGCTGACCGGCCACCTGGCTCGCCTGGTGTTACTGACCGGTCATGGCAGCCAGACCCGCAACAACCCGCACCGGGCGGGGCTCGATTGCGGCGCTTGCTGTGGCCAGCGCGGCGATGTGAACGCGCGCACCCTGGCTAACCTCCTCAACGACCCCGAGGTGCGCGGCCGGGTGCGCGACAAAGGCATCGACATTCCCAAAACCACCTGGTTTCTGGCCGGGCTGCACAACACCACCACCGATGAGATTGCCCTGTTCGGGGTCGATGCCTTACCCGCCAGCCATACTGAAGACTTGATCGCGCTGCAAACCTGGCTGAGGCAGGCACAAGCTCATGCCTCCCGCGAACGGGCCCCGGCGCTGGGTTTGCAGGCGGTGAAAGATAACCCCAAAGCCCTGCACAAAGCCTTGCGGGCAAAAGCAGACGATTGGGCCGAGACGCGCCCGGAGTGGGGGCTGGCCAACAACGCTGCCCTGATCGTGGCACCCCGGTCACGCACCCGGGGCCTTAACCTGAACGGGCGTTGCTTTCTTCACGACTACGATCATCAAAAAGACACTGAAGGAACACTGCTAGAGCAAATCATGACCGCCCCCATGGTCGTGGCGAACTGGATCAACCTGCAGTATTACGCCTCGACCGTCGACAATCACCGTTACGGCAGTGGCAACAAAACCCTGCACAACGTGGTTGGCGGCCGGCTTGGTGTGTTTGAGGGAAACGGCGGCGACCTGAGAATTGGCCTGCCGCTGCAATCGGTCCACAACGGAGAACAATGGCAACACACGCCCTTGCGGCTGACCGTTGTCATTGAGGCCTCCCGCCGCGCCATCGATGCTGTTATCGAACACCATGAGATCGTGCACCAATTGATCGGCAACCAATGGTTGCACCTGGTGCGCCTCGACCAGAACCAGGCGGAGCGTTATGTCGAAGGCCAGTGGCAACCCTGGTCATCACACTGACCAACCGTTTGGAGTTAACGCGTTAGACACCAGAGGCCCTGGCCTCTGCCATCAGGTAACAGTTTCGGGAGCACAGTATGAACAAGCACACTCAAACAACTCAGCATCAACTCATTGAAGGTGTCTTTTCGTCAGAAGACGCGCGGTCCATTTTAATGGCGTTGATTGAGTACAAGATTCAGTTTCATGAACAGGACAGCTGGAGTCAGAAGGAACGTTTCGGAATAACCGACGAGCCGGGTGCCCGGCGCATCAGCGAGTTACAGACAACAAAGGCCAATCTGGTCGACGTAATTGATGCTGCCGGCCTAGCCCACAAACGACTGGCTATTCAATGCACCATCGAGGTCACCCCGGTGCCAGAGTGAAACCCGGGTACAAATGCAACAAGCGGCCAGCGCCGCCGAAACACATATTCGACAACTGCCCGGCTTTGTCGACCGTCATTTCGGTACTGGCGACAACGATACGTTCATCGACCTGGTGCACTGGCAGGATATGGCGGCTGCTAAAGCTGCGGCAGCGGCGGTTATGCAAATGCCCGAATTCGGAGCATTCTTCGCGCTGATCGATGAAACCACCGTTCAGATGATGCATTTTAACACCTGAGGTCACTGCCCGTAGCCGGAACAACAATGCTGCAACGGTTACGCCAAACCAGCATTGTGAAGTCCGGCGACGCCAACCGTTTTCTCCAAGCCTAACGGTACAAAGCTTGGGGGGTGGGTGTGAAGCCATTGGCACGATACTCACGGTCCCTGGCTTGGCTGACTGTAGCCTCAACCTGCTGCAGCTCTCCAGCGGTCAATTCGCCATACCATTTCGGGTAGGTCCATCCGTAGCCCCAGCGAAAAGTTGTTGGAAGCAACGGTGTTCCGCCAACTCGAACACCGGACAGCATCAGCAGCGCAATTTCTCGTTCACCCACTTGCGCCACACATTCTCTGAGCGCGAAGTCTGCGGCTTCACGTTCTTTGTATGAGCCCCCTTTCCAATAGGCATAATCGTGTTCGGTACAGCATTCCAGCCACAGCTCATTTTGCCAGATCGTGCCATCGGGAAAGGCACTGCAGCCATCACTGGTAAAAGGTCTCAGTTCGTCACCCGATGCCTCGGCAATGCAGGCTATTAAGAGGGTAATGACAATTAATCTACTGTTCATGCGCGCTTAACCGCCACTACTGAAAAAGTGTGCCACTGTTTTTCCTTACCCAATGCAGTCTTTCTGACATCGTTGAATTCACGAAAACTGATGATCCTTGTTACTCAATACAGCAACGACTCTACTGCCCCGTTTCACCCGGAGCCTGTCGGACAATCAAGCCATCGCTCCGCCATAGCAACCGATTCATCCAACGTCAGTCAGATATTCAGGTCCTGTTTGAGGAATACGGCACTCGCAGGTATGCTGGAAGTTGCCTGTCACAACCCGAGAGTCCATCATAAACAGGCATGAATTCATTTGGAACAGGGAGAGTCACCATGAAATCAATACGCAATGCGGCGTTGTTCTTATCCGTCGGTTTGGCGGGTTGCACGGCACTAGACCCCATGGCAGCGGTTAACTCAGCCACCAGTTCAGCGAGTTCCGCCGCTGGGCAAGTGATCGGAAAAGCCATTGGTGACGCCGTCGTGCGCCGATATTCCCCGCAATTCACTCAATTTTATACCGGCTATCTAATGCAGATGGCGTTCAACAGCCAGGGCTACTCCCTGGACAGGGCCACCCACGGCTACGAACCCGGCGAGTATACCGAATGGGCCGTCGTGTCGACCGATGCTGACGTACCGGAAAACCAGATGCGCCGGGCGCTGTTGCAGCGCAGCAGCGACGGGCAGGAATGGTGGCAGGTGGTGTACCGGGATAACGCCAGTGACGATGTGATCGTCATGGAGGCATTGTTCTCTGAAAACCAGGAACAAATGCTGCGCTTGCGCACCCGGTTTCCGGATGACGACGAAGCCCAGGAAGTGCCGGTAGACGATCAAAACTATTTCCCGCCCCGCGTTCTGACCGAGGAAAGCATCGCCGGCGCCACTGAAGGACAAGAGACCATACAGGTGCCCGCGGGCCGCTTCGAGGCCACCCGGGTTCGGTTTGGCACCGGCGGAGCCCAGGATGTCTGGTGGCTGAGTGATCGTGTGCCGGGCGGTGTTGTACAACACCGGGTCTCCAGCAGCAACGGCGAGCAGGATGCGCCGGATGACGCCGAATCGATGCCGGTTAACGCCTACACCATGCAATTGCAGAGCTACGGCAGTGGTGCCTCAAGCCAGCTGGGAATCTGAGCTGTCGACGCCACCAACCCCGAGCCATCCCCGGACACACGTCACTTGAGGTCCGGGGATGGCGCTTCTAAACTAGCGCCCCTATGAATCACGCCCAAGCAACAAATCCGGCAACTGACGTATGTCGGTCAGATGATAGGTCGGTGGCGTCAGATCAGCCGGCAGCTCAGGCGACAACCAGGCGGTATCCCAGCCAAAGCGGCGGGCACCGATAATGTCGGTCTCATAACGGTCGCCAACCATCAATACCCTGGCTTTTTCGGGGCGTTGCATGTCCTGATGCATGGCTTCGAAAATCGCAGCATCCGGCTTGCTGGCGCCTACTTCCTCTGAAATGGTCAGTACCCTGATGTGCGGCGCCAGACCACTGCGTTCTAAACGGGATCGTTGTACCCGGGTGAGGCCATTGGTCAGAATGCCCAGGCTTGCTTGCTGCGCCAGTTGCTCGACAACCAGTCGAGCCCCTTCCAGCAGATGCGAACCCTCGGCCAGAAAATCCAGATAATGATCGGCCCAGACAGCCGGGTCGGCTGAAATGCTCATTTCATCGAAAAGCCGTTTGATCCGCGCTACTTTCAGTTCGCCCGGTGCTATCGCGCCACGCTCGAGCTCCTGCCAGAGGTGTTTGTTGATGCCCCGGTACAATTGCTGGTGTGAATCAGTGTTCGCGACATCATGGCTTTCAAGCAAGCGTCCAACCGCGTGTTTTTCGGCTTTACCGAAATCGAACAGAGTGTCGTCGGCGTCGAAAATAATCCATTGATAATGCATGGTGAATCCTTTGTAACTAGAGACTGTTGGTATTGGTGAGCAGGTTGATGGTTCACGGAGTCGCAAAAGCCTTACCGCAGAATGTTATCCATCGCTTTGCCTTTGGCCAGCTCATCAATCAGTTTGTCCATCAATCGTATCTTCTGCATCAGTGGGTCTTCAATCTCTTCGACACGCACACCGCAAACAACCCCTTTGATCATCGAGCAATTCGGATGCATCCCGGGGGCTTCGGCAAAGAAAGTGTCGAAATCGTTTTCTCGTTCCACTTGCCGCTCAAGGCCAGCCTGGTCGTAGCCGGTCAGCCAGCAAATAATGCGATCGACGTCTTCTTTGGTGCGGTTCTTACGTTCCGCTTTTTGGACATAGAGCGGGTAAACTTTGGCGAAGGCCATCTTAAAAATCGGATGTCCGGACATTGCGCTGTCTCCTGTTCAGCCAACCAGCGTAGCCATAGTGCCATCGCGCTGCACCAAATTCACGGGCGGTAGAGATGCACCTGCCCCGGTAACGCCATCCTGCCACCTATGGCAGACCATCACACGGAAGACCGGCTGGCGAGTCGAGCCCTGTTTCCGGTAATCATCGCTCTGTCGCAAATCCTCACTGTCATGTCGTGCCCGAGCAGTTCGGTCAGGCGTAACCGGCTTACCATCCCCTTGCTTGTTCCAATCACTCTTGCCTGGCAGGTCAGGCCTGTTGTCATAACCCGGGAATCGCAGCCATGTTCAGCACCACCAAAACCCGGTCCAGTTACGACGAAACGCTCTGGGCCGCCCTGCAAGAAGGTGATGCCAGTTCAGCGATTACGGAAGCCCGCAAAAAAGCTACACAACTGTGCCGTGATTTTCCGGCGTATGGATGAAGGTCGAGTTGTGAGCAATGGAGATTGACCGGGGTTGATCCTGGTCGCCCCTTATTTATAGAGAGAATCGCCCGTGGCCATCAGTCTGTTTGATATGTTGAAAATCGGCATCGGCCCTTCCAGTTCTCACACGGTGGGGCCGATGCACGCGGCCTACCGGTTCGTTGAAGGCCTGAACGACAGCGGACGCCTCACCGAGGTGGCCCGCATCGACATTCAACTGTACGGGTCACTCGGCGCAACAGGGAAAGGCCATGGCACGGGCCCGGCGGTGATGCTCGGGCTCGAAGGTCACCGACCAGACACTTTCGACCCCGCCATGCTCAACCCCAGGCTGGATGAGATTCGCACCCGGGGTGAACTGTGCTTGCACGGGGCGCACGCCATTGCTTTCACTGAAGCCACCGACCTGACCTATCATCGCAAAGAATCACTGCCCTATCACCCGAACGGCATGATGTTCAGTGCCTTCAATGCTGATGGCGAATCAGTGAGGCAGCGCACCTATTATTCCGTCGGCGGTGGTTTTGTCGTCGACGAACAGGCGGCCGGTGCAGACCGGATCGTCGAAGACCAGACGCCACAACCCTACCCGTTCAAAAGCGGCGCAGACCTGCTGAACCAATGCAAGGCCAGCGGGCTCAGTATTGCCGGTGTGATGCTGGCCAACGAACAGGCCTGGCGCAGTGAAGCTGAAGTGCGCGAAGGCATTCTGCACATCTGGCAAGTCATGCAGGAGTGCGTGCAAAACGGCATCAAAAACGAAGGTATTTTACCGGGCGGGCTCAAGGTGAAACGACGGGCGGCGAAGCTCTACGCCTCGTTAATGGACATCGACCGGCAGGACATGATTTCACCCTCGCTGAGCGCCATGGACTGGGTAAACCTCTATGCCCTGGCGGTGAACGAAGAGAACGCAAACGGCGGTCGCATGGTAACCGCGCCCACTAACGGTGCCGCTGGCATCATCCCGGCCGTGCTCCACTATTATTGGAACTGGTGCCCCAATGCCAGCGAAGAGGGTGTGGTCAACTTTCTGTTAACCGCGGCGGCCATCGGCATTTTGTTCAAGGAAAACGCCTCGATCTCCGGCGCGGAAGTCGGTTGCCAGGGCGAAGTCGGCTCCGCCTGCGCGATGGCGGCAGCGGGCCTGGCTGCCGTAACCGGCGGCTCGCCGGAACAGGTCGAGAACGCGGCGGAGATTGGCATGGAACATCACCTCGGGCTGACATGTGACCCCATTGGCGGGCTGGTTCAGGTGCCCTGCATCGAGCGCAATGCGGTCGGCGCCATCAAGGCGATCAACGCCGCCGTTATGGCATTGCGTGGCGATGGCGAACACTTCGTCTCGCTCGATAAAGTCATCCGCACCATGCGCGATACCGGGCGCGACATGCTCGATAAATACAAGGAAACCTCGCGCGGCGGTTTGGCGGTTAACGTCATCGAGTGCTAAGGAGCCTCTGAACAACTCCCCCAGGGCTCCCTAAAGGTTTTTCACCAGACGCAAAGCATCGTAAATGGCCGCATGGGTATTGCGTGATTCGACCGCATCGCCGATCCGAAACAGTTGGAACCGGCCTGCTTCATGTCGAACCACGTTTTGCGCGTTACCCACAATCAGGTCATCGTAATTCACTTCCCCGCCGTTGCTTGAGTGCGGTTTCAGGTCGAAATAAATATCGGCCATTGGCGTAATGCCGTAATTGACGATCACCTGGTCAATGTGTCGTTCGTGATCCAAATCCAGATAATCACTGGTGATTCTGGCCAGCAACGCACCCTCATTGCGCTCGACGGATTTTAACCGGTAGGTGGGCGTGAAGGTGACATTAGGCCGCTGCAGAGCCCGCATATAAGGCACCAGATTCATCGCCATGATCTCAGCCGAAAAGGTTCGATCCGGCGTCATAATTTCGAGCTGGGCGCCGGTTTTGGCGATCATTTCCGCGGCCTGAAGGGCCGGGTGGTCACCGGCATCGTCAAACAGCAGCACGCGCTGCCCCGGTTTGACGTGACCAGACAGAATATCCCAGCTATTGACCACCAGGTTATGGCCAATCGCCGGCTTATCTTCAATCGGGTAACCGCCGGTGGCGACGATCACGACGTCCGGGTTTTCCCCGAGTACGTCGTCCGCTTCCGCCCAGCAGTTGGTGCGAATCTCGACACCCAGTTTCTCACACTGCGCCAGCCGCCAGTCGATGATGGCTATCATCTCGCGGCGGCGCTCGCTTTGCGCGGTTAGTCGAACCTGACCACCGGCCTGGCTCATGGCTTCCAGCACTACTACGTCATGCCCACGTTCCGCCGCAACCCGGGCGGCTTCCAACCCGCCAGGCCCGGCACCAATGACCACGATCCGACGCTTCTGGTCAGCCTTCGCAATATCATGCGGCATGGTGGTTTCACGGCCCGTGGCAGCGTTGTGAATGCAGTAGGCCGCGCCGCCCTGGTAGATGCGATCGAGACAATAATTGGCACCGACACAGGGGCGAATGTCCTCTTCGCGCCCTTCCATGATTTTACGGACGATGTGCGGGTCCGCCATGTGCGCACGGGTCATGCCGATCATATCGACCTTGCCCGATTCAATGGCGTAGCGGGCGGTACCCACATCCTGAATCTTGGCGCCATGAAAGGTGGGAAAATCGACCTGGCGTTTTATCTCGCCGGCGAAATCCAGATGCGGCGCGCTGGGCATGCCCTGCACCGGAATCACATCGGTCAGGCCCGGGTCGGTATCGATATGGCCGCGCACCACATTCAGGAAGTCGACCAGGCCACTGTCTTTCAGACGTCGAGAAATATCCAACCCTTCGTCGGCGTTCAGCCCGCCGGGCAATTGTTCGTCGCCGGTATAACGCACACCCACAATAAACTCTGACCCGACGCGGGCACGAATCGCGCGCAACACCTCAAAAGTGAACTGCAACCGGTTATCCAGACTGCCGCCATAAGGTGCTTCCAATGTGTTGGTCAGTGGCGACCAGAACTGATCCATCAGGTGGCCATAGGCTTGCAGTTCAATGCCGTCGAGCCCGGCGGCGTGCATGCGTTCGGCGGCATCGGCGTAGTCGCGAATCAGCCGTTCGATATCCCAGTCTTCTGCCTGTTTGGGGAAGGCCCGGTGTGAAGCCTCACGATTGTGCGAGGCAGACACGGCCGGCAGCCAGTCGCCTTTGTCCCAGCGGGTGCGACGGCCCAGGTGCGTCAGCTGAATCATCACCGCGGTGCCGTGCTCATGGCAGGCATCGGTTAACTCGCGCATCCAGGGGACGACTTCATCCTTGTACGCCAGAATGTTGTTGAACACCGGCGGGCTGTCTTTGCCCACCGCCGCCGAGCCGGCTGTCATGGTCAGGCCAATCCCGGCTTTGGCTCGCTCTACATGATAGGCACGGTACAGTTCCTTGGGCATGCCATCTTCAGGATAGGCCGGCTCGTGCGCCGTCATCATCAGGCGGTTCCTGATGGTCAGGTGCTTGAGCTGGAACGGTTGCAGTAACGGATCCTGAGCCATGGTAGGCCTCCTGTTGTGCATCAACTTGTGAACCAAGCTAAACCTCATGTACACTGGTGTCAATGTAAAAGACACCAGTGTACATTCGATGCTTTGAACTCAAAATTTGGGGTTCGAATTGGTTGCGTGGCATGCGCCCGCAGTGGTTGCCGGGTGAGTCCCTCTGGGGTCGGCGTAAATCCATCCATGGCGGTCCGACGTCTCGGGCCTAGACCGCAGCATCCTTGCTGCGGACTCCCCCATAGGAACTCACCCGGCAACCACTGCTTGTATTCTCAACGAACCCCAAATCTTGAGTTCAAAGAGGGGCCACCGAATGCCACCAGAACAATGAGGCTAACGAGACCGGCAATGACGACACACATAGCGAAGGGAAAGGCTGAAGACTGGCTCGATGCCGCCTATACCTTACTGATTCAGTCGGGCGTGGATGCGGTCAAAATCCAGCCACTGGCGAAAATACTTAACACCTCACGCACCAGCTTCTACTGGTTTTTTAAAGACCGGGATGCCCTGCTGAACCAACTGATCGAGCGCTGGAAAAGCAAAAATACCGATGGCCTGGTCAACCAGACCGAACGCTTTGCAGGCTCTGTGGTAGAAGCGACGCTCAATGTGTTCGATTGCTGGCTCGACCCGGGTATTTTTGACTCCGATTTCGAATACGCCATGCGCCACTGGGCCATGCAAAACCAAGCCGTTGCCGACGCAGTAGCCGAAGCAGACGAGCGCCGGCTGACTGCACTGACTCAAATGCTGCTCAATTTTGATTACCCGCCTCATGAAGCCGGCGTGCGCGCGCGCACCATCTACCTGACTCAGATCGGCTATATTTCGATGCACACCCGGGAAACAAAGGCCGTTCGCATCGGGCGCATGGCCGACTACATTCAGGTGTTCACCGGACACCCTTGCCCGAGAGCCGAGCTCGAACGGTTTGTGTCCCGGCACGCAGCCGATTTACAACATTGGCTACAAGCCTACGATCAGCGGAGGACCCTGGAATGTCAGGCATAACAACGATTGGAATAATCGGTGGCCATGGCTGGATGGGCCGGGCACTGGGCACGGCACTGCTCAATTCGAAACAGATAACACCAGAGAACTTGCTGGTGTCGTCTCGCTCCGGAGGTAACGCCTATGACGCCTGGCCAGGCGTTCAAGACCTTCGCGATAACCAGGCACTCGTCGACCGCGCAGACCTGATCGTCCTGTCTGTCCGACCAGACCAGCTTGGCTCGCTCACACTCTCAGTAAGTGACAAACCCGTCATCTCACTGCTGGCCATGGCGCCCTGCAAAGCCATTGCGAACCGCACCGGTAGCCAGCGCATCATCCGAGCCATGCCCAATGCCGCCGCCGACATTGGCGAGGCCTACATGCCCTGGTATGCAACACCAGAGGCGACCAGGGCCGACCGCGAGTGTGCGCAGCAACTGCTTGGCAGCTGTGGCAAAGCACGCGAACTGAACACCGAACCGGAACTGGATTACATGACGGCGCTGACCGGCGCTGGCCCGGCCTACCCCGCTTTGCTGGCCAGTGCCATGCTCGCGCACGCGAAAGCCAATGGGATTGCAGACGACCTTGCCTTTGAAGCCGTAATGCAGACATTGTCCGGCGGGTGCCAGTTGTTGTCACACTTGAACACCAACCCGACAGACATGGTAAACCGGCTGATCGACTACCAGGGTACTACCGCAAAAGGGCTGCAACGCATGATGGATGAAGGGTTTAACGCAACGGTCATGGCTGGTTTGACGGCAGCGCATGCTGCCGCGACAGATCGGTAAACCAGTGACTGGTTTAACCTACAGCCCACAACGAACGCCCACCTTCGATACGCGAGTGATTTTGTTCCTGCTGCCAAAATCACTCCAGTAAGGCTGCGTTATTACTGCAAATAGATGCGCCCTTGCTGGTGCAAGGTTCTGCAATCGCTAGCATCGTGATAGCGGTCTACCGCGTTATTGATTGACGAGGTACCTGGTCCGGCGAATCGGGGGTCATCGCATTCGCCATCGTTCGCCCACTCGCTGGTGTTATCGCCCCACTCAATGTCAGTCGCCGAAGTGCTCGAAGCGGGGCGACTCCAGGCGGGGGCCAGCTCCGTCACATGCAGCTGCGAATCCTGCAAACTGCCTGATTCGTAGGTACCAATCCAGATGTTGTAATTGCCGGAGGGCGGGTTTGTCCAGCGAACGGCCGGGTTAGTCCCCGCCTCACTGGAGTAGTCGTCGTTGCAATGCCAGTTACCCGCGGCATCGTAGATGACCAGGGTGGTGTCAGCGGCCGATTCCACGTAGATGGTTAATGAACTCGAGCCTGCCTTATAGTTCAGATCCATATCCGGCGCATTGCTGATAAACCCCTGGCAATTGTCGCCGACACTATTGGCTGACTCTGCACCACCCGCGCTGACCGAGGTAATATAAGGGTCGGGCCGAAACCCGGCGTTCAACTCGATGGTGCCGAAATTCGGCTTTGCGCGCCAATCTACAGCCTGGGTGGTTCCTGCCAAACTCAGAAATGCGGCGGCGGTCATGACCGTTACTCGAATGCTAAGTGCCATATATCAGTTCCCTCTAATGAATTCTTTACACTGAATCAATATAGCCAAGGCGGCATAGCATTGCATCCGAAAACTGACATAACCCTGACTTTAACAGTGGCCTTTGCTCTTTCCATTGAGGGCAGCCACCCAGCAGTCTTTCCCTTTCACGACACCCGTTTCACTGCAGCAACAGCAACACACTGGCGACTACCAGCACCATGCCCCATGCTTGATAGGTGTGTATCCGTTCGTGGAATACCCAACGGGTAATCGCCAGTGTCATCAGGAACTCCACTTGACCCAGTGTTTTGACCAGTGCGGGGTTATGCAACGTCATGGCCGTGAACCAGCCAATGGAACCCAGAGCACTGGTAATACCGATGAACAGTGCCAGTCGGCGGTAGCGCCATAACCGTTGCCAGGGCTGGGTCTCTGTGGCACTTACCCAAACGCCACAGATAACGGTTTGCAGCAGCACCATGCTGCTGAGTGTGATGCCCGCAGCCAACAAGGTATCGACATTCAGTGACAGGGCAGCCATGCGTAAACTGAGGGATGCGACAGCGAACAAAGCACCAGCGGCCAGCCCATACATCAGAGCAGGGCTGCGCCAGGCGTGCTTGTTACTGATCAGCGTTTTCGGATTACCCATCACCAACACACCGGCAAACCCCACCACCAGAGCGAACCAACCCAACAAGGCCAGCGGCAACCCAAACAGCCACCAACCGATGAGCGCTGTTTGCAATGCTTCGGTTTTGGCCAGTGTGGTGCCAACGGCAAAATTGTTGAACTGAAAGGCCGTTACCAGGCACCAGGTCGCGCCTATTTGCGCCACCGACGCCAGACCGGCCCACCCGAAAAAAGTACCCGACCAGTGAGGCGACACAGTCGGCTGCCAATACCAAAGTGCTGCGGTATACAGCAAGGCCACCGGCAAACCGAATAGATATCGACTCAGCGTTGTGCTCATCGCGGTTAAATTGCGCGAGAGCTGCTTTTGCCCGGCGGTTCGTATCGCCTGCATAAAAGCTGCTAACAGGGTAAAACCAATCCAACTCATCACGTGCACTCCCATTGAAGCGCCAAGGTAGAGGAGCGAGATGGATTCCACCAGTGAATGATTGCTATGCAAGCCATTCCATACAGGAATGGCTTTTTAGGGCAAAGGGGATTGGATCAAGAGAATGACGTCAATCGGTGCTGCTGAACAACCTACCGGTCTACGCCTTCAACGAGCGCGGCAGCTCACCCGATTGCCACAAACCCAGGCCAAATCCATCCGGATCGAGAAAGTCTGCACTCCAACCGCCAGGCGCTTCCGACACCGGGGTTACGATGGTGACCCCCGCAGCCGCCAACCCGGAAACGATATCGTCTATTCCGCCGTCACTCACCTCAAACACAATGGCCGGCGTATCACCACGCTTGCCCTCCATCTCGAAGAAAATGAGGTCGAGGCCGTTTTCCAGACGGCCCTGCAACCAGAACGGCTCAGCACCTTCCATGCGTTCAAGGTCGAGGCCAAAGGTTTCGTTGTAGAATTTTTCCGTACGCAGAATGTCGCCAACGTAGTAGACAATGCTGGCACTCTTGGGTTTAAAGTTCATAGGGTTTTCCTTTGTGGTTTATCCACCTGCTAATTGCCGCCGATGGCCATTTTGTGAGCCACTGACAACAAAAAGATGACCATCGGGATCATGACTGGCCAAAAACCCGTCCCGGCGAGCCAGCTTCGACACCAACGCACGGCGGAGACTGCCGTAAGCGAGACCCAGTGTTAGCCCGGTCAGCTCCGTGGGCATAACCAACCCAGCCTGCGCTATTTCCCGCTTTAACGACCGGATTCGCTGACGAAGCGTGGCGTCCGTTACCTTCAGCAAATACGTGATTTCTTTGCGGTTATGGCCAGACAACGCCAAAGCAGCAACGGCCTTGAGTGGCGGCGTTAAGGTAGCGGGTAAAGCCAGCTCCGCGTGCCGGGCGGGGGTGAATTCATCGGCCCTGGCCAACTGCCACTGGTGCTCACGACCTCTCCTGCGTACAGCACCGCGCAGAGACATTCGGGCCATATTTCGAACGGTTCCCACCAGCCACCGCCGTGTTTCAATAGCGTCGAAGTCTGTACGACCCTCCATAAAAGCGGCCAGATAGGCCTCTTGAGCAACGTCTTCTGCGTCACCGACATCACTAACGATACGGCGGGCAATGGAACACAGTTGATTATATTGACTGGGGCGCATTGGCAGACACTATAAACGCTATTGTGGCAGTATAGTTAGCCCCCCGGTCTTGTTACCAATTGGGTGGGGGTCGTTGATTGGATGTTATATCAATGCCGCCACCACTCATACGCCAGAATACAGCCCACCCTGAAAGTGTGAGCTTCAATGCTGATGCCTGTACATTCGGACCTCGAGTGGATGAATAGCATACGATCCATTCCGAATAAAAATGAAGGCATGGTTGTGCAAGACTACTTTATAACATAAAGTACTTCGCCAATAGACACTGATTGAGACTTGCCTGCCATGGCAGAACACCCGCCCACATCCGAACCCACCAGCCTTCACGTGCACGCGGCCGACAACCTGCGCTATATCCGCGAGACCATGGAAAGCACGGGCCGCTTTACTGAGCTTTCCGGTCTGGGCTATATGCTGATTGGGGTTTCGGCAACTCTGGCCTGGCTGGTATCACAGTGGCTGCAACCTGAATTCACACTGGCCGTCTGGTTTGTCGAGTTCGCTGTCGCCACGGTTATCGGTTTGTGGTTTACCCTGCGCAAAGCCGCCCAGGCAGGCGCCACCTTGTGGAACCAGTCGGCCCGCAAATTGTTACTGGCTTTCTCCCCACCCATGGCTGCCGGTGGTCTGTTAACGCTGGTGTTATACCCAACCGGCAACCTGCCTTTAATACAAGGCATCTGGCTGAGCTTGTATGGCGTCAGCGTCATGACTGGCGGGCTGTTCTCGGTGAACATCATTCCGGTTATGGGCGCGTCTTTCATGGTTTCGGGCGCGATTGCCTTGCTGTGGCCAGAGACCGCTAGCTGGATGATGCTTCTTGGCTTCGGCGGTCTGCACGGTTTATTCGGTTTGTTGATCTGGAGGCGTTTCGGTGGCTAAAGCAGTTAAGAAAACCAAGGCAACTGCCGCTGGCATTGCATCGACGCTCCAACCATCAGCAGCCCCGGCAGCCGACCTCGACCGGCTAATACACGACCGGATGCGCCTGGGTATTCTCAGTGCGCTGGCCGCCGAAACCAGCCTCAGTTTTGGTGAGCTCAAACAGGTATTAAAGGCGACCGATGGTAACCTCAGCGTTCACGCCCGCAAACTGGAAGACGCCGGGTATGTCGAATGCCGCAAGGGGTTCGAAGGCCGAACACCCCGCACCGACTACCGCCTGACCCGTGAAGGCCGAAAAGCGCTGGCACAGTATGTCGCCCACATGGAAGCCATTATCAGCCACGTAAAAGGCGGCTGATATTTTTTTGCCCATCAACTTTGTAATACAAAGTACTTTTACAAGAAGGAGTGATCGAAATGGATACCACCTATACCAGTGAAACCCTGCCCCTGAAACGCACCGCATTGATGTGGGCCCTGGCACTCGGTGTACTGGGCGACCTGTTACTGCAAGCCGGGCCAATCGGCCCGGGGCTGGTGGCATGGGTAGGCTTGGGTGGCGCTGCACTGGTCTGGCTCGCCTGGCAAGGTAACCCAGCTCACTGGCGGGCCATCACCGCCTGGTCTGCCGTGGCACTGACGGCCGCTGGTTTGATGGTGATTCGTGATAATGGCTTCATCCAATTCCTACTATTCCTGCTGCTGCCGTTTTCGGTTTCCCAAATCATCATGCTCGGCTGGGGGGCCCGCCTGGGTCGGTCGTTGCCGCTGGATCATCTCTACGCGCTGGTGTCGGTTCCGGTTAGAGCCCTGCTCGGCGCCGTGCCATTGCTGACGGGTACGACAAGGCCCGGCGGCCACAAACTACACCGCCTCGCCAGCATTGGGCGCGGGCTCGCACTGGCCTTGCCATTGCTCTGGGTATTTACCGGCTTGCTGTCGTCCGCAGACGCCGGCTTCAGCCGCATCGCAAGCCAGGCCTTAAGCCACTTCTCAATACCCGGCCTTACCCGGCACCTCATTACCGCACTGCTCCTGGCTTGGGTGTTCAGCGGTTGGCTGGCCTCTGTGACCGACCCCGCCACCGAAAACCGATTCCGAAGAATACCGCTGCCACGCATAGGCCGGGATGAAACGCTCATTGTTCTCGGCTCGCTCACACTCCTGTTTGGCGGATTCGTTGCGCTGCAATTGGGTTATCTGTTTGGCGGCCAGGCGGTCATACAGCGCGTATCGGGCTTGACGATGGCCGACTACGCCCGCCAGGGTTTCTTCGAACTGGTCGTCATTGCCGGGCTGACGCTAAGCGTGTTGCTCTTTGCCGGCGCAGTCACTGCCAGCCAACGCCTGTATCGCAAACTGGCGTTGGTACTGGTCGGCCTGGTGCTGGTGATGCTGGTGTCTGCCACCCAGCGCTTCGTGGTGTACATCGACGCCTTTGGCCTGAGCCTGGACCGGTTAACCGTGTTGGCCATATTGCTTTGGTTGGCGCTTACCCTGGTGTTTTTTTCAGCAACAGTGCTGCGCGGTAAACTGAACTGGTTTGCTTCCGGTGCCACCCTGGCCGGTGTCATCATGGTGTTGGGTTTCGCCCTTTTTAACCCGGCAGGTTGGGTAGCGAGCGTGAATCTCGATCGTGCCATTCACCATCAGCAATCACTGGATACTGACTACCTGATATCGCTGGGTGCCGATGCAGTACCGGTGGTATTGGAACGACTGGATGCCTTGCCCGGGCAAGCGCGCTGTGAACTGGCCGCGAGCTTATTGTGGCGCTGGCCACCCGCTGTGGGCTACCAGCGTGACTGGCGGGCGTGGAATCGATCGGAAGCCGTTGCTGCTGAACGCGTGAGTGAACAGGGCAGCATATTGCGAGTACTGGCCAGGGGGTGTTTGGTTGAGCGGTAGATAGGTTTGGTTGAGCTGAAAAACACGCGAACACGCGGGAGCCTGTTCAATCAGGCTCCGTTTTTGATCCACCCGATGCTAAGCACGTATCGGCTGCCTTTCAGAACACGGCTCACTGAATGCTCGGAAACATCCGACCGGAAATATTTCACGCGCGCACTCTCGTAAATTGGATCGCTGCACCGAAACTGGCCACCGGATTTTGCCTGCTTGAGCACCAGATTCAGCCGGTAATGTTCCCCGCTTTTCACCCGGTCCACATGCGGGGGGATCTCTTGCCCCTCACTGAATCTCAGCAAATACATATCGAAGGGATTGGGCCATAGCCCGCCACCGAGCAGCATTTTATCGTAACCTGTGTTCTGTCGGCCTTTTTCCCAACGAAAAAGGCGACTGAGAAACTGTTTCATGTTGATAGGTCCGGTTCCAGTGACAAAAGGCGTATATATCTGGGGCCAGGTAACGAGCCCCAAGCGCACCTACGCCAGCACGTAATCAATCGCCGCACACACCGCAGCGGCCTGCGCTGCGTTGCACTGTTCAGTGGTCGCACGAGGGCTGTCGGGATAGACCTCGGTCGTGGACTTGTAGGTCGCGTTGGTAACGCCGGCACACAGACCCAACTGCTTGAGCGGGTACTGAATGACGCCCCGGGCTACTACGGCTGACCCGATGATCTCACCTTTGTCGTCGGCCGGTGCGATATGCGTATTGTGGACCCCACTGTCAAGACCACTAATGCATTAAATTAAGGTAAAATGCCCTATGGGTTAAATTGTATTCTTACGCGGCTTGCAGCCATTGCACAGCAGTGCCATGTACTTCTGCCGGTGTCCTGTTGTTGAGCGATTGATGCGGCCGCTCATGGTTGTAAAACCGGAAGTAGGCACTCAAGCCGTCCCGTGCTTCCTGCATCGTCTGATATTGCTTTAGATACACTTCCTCGTACTTGACGGAACGCCAGAGCCGCTCGA
>NZ_AUIH01000045.1 GCF_000423605.1 Saccharospirillum impatiens DSM 12546 | reverse complement strand
CTGGATGCTTTTAAGCATGTGTATGAAAAATTAGCTTATGAGTAGCTAAATAAAATGGTATTGAATGATTAACTTCTTCTCAGGCTAGGTTCTGCAGAATAGACTCGCTTGAAAAGAAGAAATTGTAGATAAAATGGCAATACGAAAATATTAACGCGCTATTTATGCTGAGCAGATATCAGAAAGGCAAGAATAATGGAGACTAACATCGTATTATTGGCATGACTAACAGTGTCTACAGAGAAGAAATGAGTTAATGCAATAAAATCACGGATTCAGGATAGAAATAGAACTGTACCTTCAATAATCGAGGAGAATGGACTTGAATCTTGCACTAACCTACTACTCTGACGTCCTGTGTGTATGGGCATATATAGCACAAGCACGGGTCAATGAAGTTGCAGAGCGGTTTCCCGAAGAGGTTTCCATTGACTACCGATTCTGTTCGGTGTTCGGGGATACCGCACATAAAATTGGAATAGGCTGGGCTGATCGCGGGGGTTATGCGGGATTTGGAGACCATCTGCGCGAGGCTGTTTCGGAGTTTGGCCATATTAAACTCCATCCCGAAATCTGGCAACGTAACCGGCCTACATCGTCCACGCCAGCGCACATTCTACTAAAGGCGGTACAACGCGTCGATAGAAATCAATGTAAGGCTGTTATGAAAGAGTTGCGGCTGGCGTTCTTTGAGCGATGCCTTGATATAAGCAGTCGCTCAGTCTTAGAGGATGTGCTGGAGGTTGCCGGCGTGCCTGTGAATGAGGTTCAGGAGGTGATCGATAGCGGGGTGGCCCATGCTGATCTTGAAGCGGATTTCCGTGACCAGCAGATACTGATGGTTCAGGGCAGCCCCACTTTCGTTCTCAACGAAGGCCGTCAAAAGCTATTTGGAAACGTTGGCTATGGTGTTATTGAAGCGAACATTAACGAATTGCTTCGGTCGCAGGTTGCCGGTGCCGCGAGTTGGTGTTAACGCAGTAGAAATGGCGACCTGCAGGAATCGTTTATAAAGGTCGCCGGTATGAAGGCGAGTCATGCCGAAATTGATCGGCTTAAGCTATTTGGAGCGATCAACCGCTGAGATCAGTTGCAAGCCCAGGCTTTGTCAGCCTATTCGATGAACCGTATCCTCAAAGCCTTCGGGGAAAACAGCGGATTCGATTTCGTGCCGAACCTGAGCAGTTACATTTTCCGATAGGGTCTATCCAACGCTGCCCGGGAGAAGGTTGGTATTGTGCAGATCAAGCGACTGGACGGATGAAGGCATAACAGGCCAGTGAAGGGTTACATTGAAAAATTAAGATAACGTAAAATCTTTGTGAAAATGCTCTGCGCGTAGAGAAATTTCTGAGGGGTAAGAAGGGTTAGGGGCTGGGGCACGACAACCCGAATAGGCGAGATAGAAAGAGGCCTTCTGGGACTCGGACGGTATGTCAAAAATAGAATCGTTACCGGGAATGCTGTAAATTGAGCAATCTGGCACACATCAATCAACAGTGGAATCATCAACGCATGGAAAAGCTGGGTCTGGTTTAGTGCAGCAAACTTGGGCCGCTTGAACGTCCGACAATCTATCCGCTACATCGTTTTGGGGGCGAAAGACAAAAGTAGAAGCGCCCCCATGATGCGCATCAATAGGGTGCTTACAGGCCGCAGAATATTTAATTTACTATACTGGTTTTATCGACAATCGAGGAATCTCTTTCGTCAATATTACAGTAAGCTGACGAGAGATTGGACCAGAAAACCAGCCTCTGGTTCCTATCACCCTCTTCGTCATTTTCGTACCTCATAGTAGCGCATCATTCCGTTGTCCTCGTGTTCCATGTTGTGGCAGTGGTACAGATAAAGTCCTTCGAAATCCTTGAAGGTCATAGCAATCCGGACCCGCTCGCCAGGCAATACCAGCACGGTATCGTGCAATCCCGAGTCTACGATGCCTGCCATGAGTTGCCGAGCGGAACGAGCGTCTGCGTTTTTTCGGCTAACCACCCGAAACTGCAGTCCATGTACATGCATGGGGTGGGGCATCGTGGTGTCGTTGAAGAACTCCCACACCTCGGTCGCGCCTAGCGAAACGACTTCATCATCGGCGACTGTCACACCCTCAAACTGACGGTCATTGATCGCGAAGCCGCGCATCATTTTCATACTGAGCCTGAACTGCCTGATATTCGCAGTGTTACCTGGCTGGGACAATCTATCCAGATCACTGCTCAGCCGCCCTGGTAGTGGAGGCACGGCCCTTTCGGTCGCCCCAGAGACAGCCATTGTCAGTAGTGGCGTGGGTTTGTCCGACGTGTTATCAGAGCCTCCCATCAGATTGCCCATCATGCCGCCGTCCATCATGTCACCCGCGCGGTGCGGTTCATTGATCAGCTGAATCTCGGTGCCTTCGGGGTCACCCTCGAAACTAACCCACAGGTCAATGCGCTGGGCAGGTGCGAGCGCTACGTAGGCGTGTTCTTCCGGCGATTCCAGCAGTCCACCGTCGGTGCCAATAACGGTAACAGGACGACCGTCGCTCCATGCCAGCTTGTAGATACGCGCATTGGAACCGTTCAGTATGCGCAGACGATAAGTCGTTGCCAAAGCCGTTTTCACCTCTGCCGGTTTGCCATTCACTAACAGGTGATCGCCTTTGAATCCCTGCATCCGGGTCATCATCGACCCCATGCCATCACTCAGATATTTCAATTCATTCTCGCCGGTGAAGTTGCGGTCCTGCAGCACAATTACCAGTTCCTGATTGTCCTTTGGCAAATCAAGCTCGCGCTCATGGTTGTCTTCAATAATAAGGGGGCCTGCAAGGCCGGCATAGGATTGAAATCCAACGCGTCCACCGTCATCCCCGTGAGGATGAGGGTGGTACCAGTAGAGCCCTGCACGATCATCCACCAAAAAGCTGACCGTTCTAGTGGCATCCGGCTGGATTGGAAAGCGGGGCTGACCATCGACCTCCGGTGGCACATGCAGTCCATGCCAGTGTACAGTTGTGGCTTCAGTAAGATGGTTTTCAATATGGACCCTGACGCGCTGGCCGCGGCGCAACCGAATCAATGGACCGATATAGCTGTCGTCTGAGTGAGTGAGCGTATCGGCCGGTCCCTTGATTAGCTTGGCCGTGTAACGCCAGACTTCACTGGCGGAACCGGAGAGGATGGCCGCTACGTCGGGGCGAGCAAACAATGTCAATTCTACGTCAAAAGGGCCGTCATCCAACCCCGATTCTTCCGGAGTCGTTTTGGTGGTGTCTTCCTGACAGCCACTGAGTAACACCGCTGATGGCAGCAACGCAAAGGTCGCCACGCTGCCTGCAGATTTTAAAAAATTTCTCCGTGGCTGAATAAAATCGCGCATTATGATAAGCCTCCGCTTCGGTGCTCAAATTATGGAGTTATTTTACTCTATCACTGCTGTGCCATAAACATGCAATAAAGATGGCCTGAAAACCGACTTGTTTTGATTCGATGAAATCACTCCTTCAGCAAGACCCGGATATGGATCGCCCTTTGTGTCTATCTGTTAGTCGCGTACCTGAGATTTCTCAGCCAGATTGATAGTACCTTTCAGAAAATTTACGGTCTCTGCAGTTCAATCTATTCGGTCGATGAGGTCTTCGCGACCTGCTTGCCGGGGACCTATTAGAGCCACCGGGATCACCACTTCAAGCAAGTCTGGTATTCCTATGCTAGGTTATGGGATAGCAGTGAGTACAGGTAGTCTGTGATGAATAAGGATATATCAGTACGCCACCGAACAGAATTCGACGTGGAATAGCAGTTATCTTGTTCACATTATAATGTTTAATAATTTTAATAATTGCCATTGGCCAATACAGATTACTATAAAGAGATTTTTCCTGTTGATCAGATTTTTTCGCTTAATATAACGGGAATTCTGGAATGGTTTGATATGGTCGATGGAAGTTCGCAGAGCTTTCACGATACAGAACTGTAATATTGTGAAGACTCTTTTTATACATTACCGGGAGGTATATCTTGATGAAAACTTGGCCATCTATATTCGTGATAACTCTGGCTGCGACTCCGCTATTGGTTGGAAACGCATACGCTCATAGCAATGTTTCAGGTGGCACCATGGGGGACACTGGGTCCGGCATGATGATGCATGATTTCTCAGACGACCAGAATGATAGGTTTTCCGAGTCATATCGGGAAATGGATCGACTGAATGAGCGTATCCGTCAAAGCAATGACCCGGAAGTTAGGGGTGAATTGATGCACGAACACATACATGAACTCCAGAATGGCATGATGATGATCAATGAGGGCTGGGGCTCAAGCGAGCCGGACGACAGTCGGCGTTCTGATGCCTCGGATCAGTGGACGCGCAACATGGAGCAACAGATGTTCAGGATGCAGCAAATGTTAAACCAGTTGATCGACAGAGAAGCAATTGAGCTGGACAATGAAATCGAGTAGTCGATTCTATCTATCTGAAGTCAGTGGATCCGCTGGGAGAATATTCCAGCGAATATTGTCGATCGCTCGACTGTTAAGAAGGAGGGGCCGGGGTTAAATGTCAGTTAATAGTAAGCCTAACAGCAGGATTCTGTAAATAGCATTGAATTATCAAGTTAAAAAATAAGACTTCTCATGAACGTAAAAATCTCAGGCAGGCCCTGCAGGTGCGTGGGTACATTAGCTGTGTTGCTGCCGTGGCTCCAGGCGACTTGATGTAGGTCAATTGCAGTTTGGGTTGCTGTGCTAGAGTCGTGGCAATCAGGAAGAGGAGTTGGGCTATGACCAATATACATCAAGCTATTGATCAGGAGCAGTTTCGGCTTCGTCGTAAATTGAAAGTCACAGGTCTCGGAGAGAGCCAATGGAATGCTGTCATTCAGGAGCTCACCCATAACCCCTGTATCGATCTTGCCGAACGAAAATCGGAAGACCGGCTAGTCGTTGACTTTGATGGCACCCATTATTCGACCGATGAACTGGTTGACTTCATTGAGGCTCACGGAGGCCATTTGAGTAACGGTTGGTGGGAGCGCCAAAAAATCGGATGGTATCGAGCCACTGATAGTAATGTGCGAGACAATGCTGAGCATGAGCCCTTTTGCTGTTCGAAAATCCCGCCTATGAAGAATATTCCATCGGCGAAAAAGTAGCTGGAGGTTGAATGAACAAGGAACCAGATAGAACTACCCGTTATAAGGAAGGCAGCCTGACATTAGCCGGGACCGTCATGCTAGGGACTGGCGTCATGATCGGCGCCGGCATTTTTGCGCTTACCGGGCAGATGGCTGAGATGACGGGTGCGCTGTTCCCGTTGGCCTTTCTGGCTGCGGCGGTGATTGTGTCCTTCAATTCGTATTCCTACATCAAAATCTCCAATGCCTATCCGTCTGCGGGTGGTATTGGTATGTATCTGCATAAGGCTTATGGCGATCGCTTACCCACAGCCTTCAACGCCCTGCTGATGTATTTCTCGATGGTGATCGCCCAGAGCTTTCTGGCCCGCACCTTCGGCTCCTACACCATGCAGCTGTTCGGCGGCGATGAGAGCGGGCTTATGGTGCCTGTTCTCGGGGTGTCACTCATCCTGGCGGCGTTTGTGATCAACCTGTTGGGCAACCGCATGATACAGGGGGTGGCTTCCTTCATTGGTGTGTTAAAGATCAGTGGTATTCTGATCATTGGCCTGGTCGGCGTCTGGTTAGCCGACAGTCTTGCCGTCGACTTTTCCAGCACGGGAGAGGCCGGAGCCACTGGCAATTTTCTGGGCGCAACGGCTTTGGGCATTCTGGCGTTCAAGGGTTTTACCACGATCACCAACAGCGGTTCCGAAGTGAAAGACCCGCATCGCAATGTTGGCCGCGCTATCGTGATTTCAATCGCCGCCTGCGTGGTGATCTACATCCTGGTTGGCTTCGCCGTATCGAGCAATCTGTCGCTCGCCGAAATTATAGAAAGCCGGGATTACTCCCTGGCCGCCGCCGCACGCCCGGCGCTGGGCGAGTATGGCGTATGGTTTACCGTAGCAATTGCCATGATGGCAACGGCGGGTGGCATTCTGGCCAGCATCTTTGCTGTGTCCCGCATGCTGGCCATGCTGACCGAAATGAAACTGGTACCCCACAGTCACTTCGGCATGCCCGGCAGCATTCAGAAACACACACTTGTCTATACTGTCGTGCTGGGGTTGATCCTGACCGCCTTCTTTGACCTGTCACGGATTGCGGCACTCGGGATTATCTTCTATCTGATTATGGATATTGCCATTCATTGGGGCGTGCTGCGTTACCTGCGCGAGGATGTGAAGGCGACGATATGGGTGCCAACCGTAGCGATCGTTCTGGACCTGATGGTGCTGGGTGGCTTTGTCTGGGTCAAGCTGGGTTCCGATCCCTTTGTGCTTGGCGTGGCAGTCGTCGCCATGATCGTCATTGCGATTGGCGAGCAGATATTCCTGACATCTTCAGCAAGAAAGCAGTCAATGGAAAGTGATGAGACTCACAACCACCAGCATTGATGTCGATGAATTGAAAGGAAAAAATTACCATGATAGACGAGAACATGCTTGGTAACACCCTATGGGCCGGGCACTGGTTGTGGATGGTAGTGATTGCCATCGTAGTCGTCATACCGGTCTGGCGAATATGCCAGCGGGCAGGATATTCGGGCTGGCTGGGACTTCTGATACTGGTTCCAATGGTCAATCTGGCGTTGTTATATTTTCTTGCGTTTGCCGATCGGCCCTCGGATAAAGCAGGAATATGGCATGAGTGAACACGAGCATCATCATAGTCATGAAAAACACGGTAAGCATTCTAAGAAAGACCCCGTGTGCGAGATGTCGGTCGATCCCGATACCGCAGAGCATCGCAGCGAGCATGCAGGCAAGACCTGGTATTTCTGTTCTTCCGGATGCCAGGCAAAGTTCGATAACGATCCAGAGAAATATCTCAGTGAAGAGAACAAACCGGCAGAACCGGTAGCTCCCGGTACTATGTATACCTGTCCAATGCATCCGGAGATTCGTCAGCAGGGCCCGGGTGACTGTCCGATCTGTGGTATGGCCCTGGAGACTGAAGACGTAAGTATCGATGTTGGACCCTCCGAAGAACTCACTGACATGACTCGTCGATTCTGGATTGGCGTGGCGCTGGCACTGCCGGTACTGGTGCTTGAAATGGGCGGCCATCTCACCGGGCTGGATCAAATTGTGCCACCACAGATGTCCAACTGGATTCAACTGATTCTGGCCACCCCAGTGGTCGCCTGGTGCGGCTGGCCCTTTTTTGTTCGAGGCTGGAAATCTGTTCTCAGCCGCAATCTGAACATGTTTACACTTGTTTCCATTGGTACCGGTGTTGCGCTGATCTATAGCCTGGTGGCGACCCTGGCTCCGCAGGTTTTTCCAGGTGCCTTCCGCCAGCAGGATGGTTCGGTTGCCGTGTATTTCGAGGCCGCAGCTGTCATTGTGGTGCTGGTATTACTGGGACAAGTATTGGAACTGCGTGCCCGGGAGAAAACCTCTGGCGCCATCAAGGCCCTGCTTGATCTCGCGCCAGCGACCGCGAGAAAGCTGGGTGATGAAAGCGACGAGTCCGATGTTTCACTTGACCAGGTAAAAGTCGGCGACCGCCTCCGGGTTCGCCCCGGCGACAAGGTGCCACTGGATGGCGAAGTCCTTGAAGGCAGCTCGAATGTGGATGAATCCATGGTGACCGGCGAGCCTTTGGCGGTCAGCAAAAAGCCGGGCGACCAAGTGGTTGGCGGCAGCATCAATCAGCAGGGCAGCTTCATCATGCGCACCGACAAAGTGGGGCGAGACACCATGCTGTCCCAGATTGTGCAGATGGTGGCCAGCGCGCAGCGCAGTCGTGCGCCAATCCAGGGACTCGCGGACAAAGTGGCAGGCTGGTTTGTTCCCGCAGTCATCGTCATCGCCGTCATTGCCTTTGTCGTCTGGTCGATCGTCGGGCCAGCGCCGGCGATGGCGTTCGGTCTGATCGCAGGCGTGAGTGTACTGATTATTGCCTGTCCGTGCGCACTTGGCCTGGCGACCCCGATGTCCATCATGGTCGGTGTAGGCCGGGGCGCGCAAAGCGGCGTGCTGATCCGGGATGCAGAAGCCTTGGAGCGCATGGAGAAGGTAGATACGGTCGTGGTGGATAAAACCGGCACGCTGACAGAAGGCAAGCCGCAAGTGACGAAATTGGTTACTGCAAACGGTGTCAGCGAGCAGGATCTGATGCGATACGCCGGTGGTCTCGAAAAGGGCAGTGAGCATCCTTTGGCGCATGCCATTCTCGAAAAAGCCAAATCCATGGAACTGACTCTACCAGACGCTGAGGATTTCGACTCGCCGAACGGTAAAGGTGTAACCGGCAAGATAGACGGACAAAGGATTCTGCTTGGCAATCGATTGTTGATGGAGTCAGAAAGTGTCGACACTTCCACTTTCGAGGAAGAAGCAGACAAACTGCGCAAGGACGGTGCCACCGTCATCTTTGCGGCTGTGGACGGAAGCATCTGTGGCTTGCTGGCCATAGCAGATCCTGTCAAGCAGACGACTGAAGCGGCTATTCGTGCTCTGCAAAAAGAAGGTATTCGGGTGGTGATGCTGACCGGAGATAACCGGATCTCCGCCGAAGCTGTCGCTCGCAAACTCCATATCGATGAAGTGGAAGCAGAAGTGCTGCCGGAAGACAAGGGCAAGATCATTCAGCGGCTGAAAGATGAAGGCCGCATTGTTGTCATGGCCGGTGATGGAGTAAACGATGCGCCAGCCTTGGCTACCGCAGACGTAGGCATCGCCATGGGGACAGGAACCGACGTGGCCATCGAAAGCGCAGGTATTACGTTGTTGCGCGGCGATTTGATGGGCATTGTTGAAGCGCGGCGTTTATCCCTGGCGACCATGCGTAATATTAGGCAAAACCTGTTCTTTGCCTTCGTTTATAACATGGCCGGTGTGCCGATTGCGGCAGGCGTTCTTTATCCATTTGCAGGCATTCTCCTGTCGCCTATTTTTGCTGCTGCAGCCATGTCGTTATCATCGGTGAGTGTCATTGTGAATGCTTTGAGGCTGCGGGTGGTGAAACTCTCGAACAACTAAGCTGGTGGTGCGCCGCCAGAGTTAAGGAGATATGTATGACTTATACAATGAATCGTGTTATTGAGAATGCTGGTTTCGCTGAGGTGGATGAACGAACCCGTAAGGCCCTGGCTGATCGGGGCTTTGGGATTTTGACGGAAATAGACGTCAAGGCGACCATGAAAAAGAAACTGAACGAGGATATGTCCGCCTACACAATTCTGGGCGCGTGCAATCCAACCATGGCCTGGGAAGCGATAGGCCTGGAACCACAGGTAGGTGCCATGCTGCCGTGCAACGTCATTATTCGCGAGACAAAACAGGGTGTTGAAGTCAGTGCTGTTGATCCCGTCTCATCCATGACCGCAATCGACAACGAGCAGCTCTCGCAGGTTGCGGGAAAGGTGAGGGATATGCTTGCAGAGGTTGTTGAGTCGATCTGAAATGAACCTCAGAAAGTCCGAACATTATATTTAATGTTTATTTAAAACAGCCATGCTTGTTCAAGCCTGGCTGTTTTATTTTATTAAAAGAAGATATTAAAAATGACGAAGTAAGAGATCATTTACAAATCATCCATTCTGCCAACCTGGCGTGCCAGGCGCATGGATTCATTCTTTTCCATCGTCAATAAGGCCTCAAATAATTCCTTTGCTTCCGGTATCTCGGCTCTGTCGGACATTGTCTGGAAAAGGTCCATCACTTGACCATGAAAGGCCATGACTTCACGGGAGATACCCTGGAAGTCCATTTTGACATAGTGCTCATCACAGGTTTGATGCGTTTTTATGGTGTTGTGCTGTAAGTAATCATACACCCGGGTTTCCAGTGTATTCTGGGCGCTTTGATGCTCGAATTCATCAATAATGCTGGCCAGCTCAGCTTCGTGTGTCGCCAGATACTCCAATAGTGCCTTTGCTTGTTCTTGTTCGTGGCGTGTTGCGCACTGTGCCAGACAGTGAGCCAAGCTCTGGTGCAGGTCACGCGTCCAATCTATCAGTTCGCCAAACGTTTTAATTCCCATACGGGGTTACACTCCTTGGGTTTGTTGCGCTACACATTAAGTAAAGAGACTAGCAATAGCAAATTGCAAAGCCTGGACTCGAACTGACCTGTTCCCGCTTTAAATTGCAGATTTGATGCAGATCAGTTTGCTGCGCTGCGTCCATTTTCAAGACTAGCAGCCGACCACCCGAGAAACATCCATCTTACGGAATAGGCCAACAACACTGGCAAGACCAACCACTGGGCAAGTGGCATCAGGCCTGTGCTTGTAAGCGGAAGTTCTGGCATCAGCTCACTGTAACGCCAGCGCTGCCCGTCTCCGGTCGCCCAATATTCAAAAATAATCGTCACGATCAGTCCGAAACAGATATAACCTAACAGTGTCCGGCGATTCCAGTATTTTGCGACCCAGAACCAGTCTTTCGATAAGTATGCCGCCGCCGTGTAGGCGCTAAAGGCTATATTCGCGTCTCCGAGGGTCGCGCGCGTGCACAACCAGACCACATCCCAGTGGGGTGCTTCGGCCATACCAACGTAAAACGGTACTTGTAACATTTCCCAGAAAAAATGCAGAAAAAAGCTTATGCCCCATACCATCAGTGCGAGAACAGCTGCGGCACCTGGCTTGCGCGAAATATTCAGTAAAAACATGGTATCTCCAACAGGGCCAAGGGGTTCAGTTTACCTAACTCGTTGTTGTCGTTGCTATCAAACACAAGGCTTGGCGCAACACTCAGGGCGAACTTGTATAAGCAGGTCATGCGCTGTTTCATTGAGCTAGTATTATATCACGAATGGTATAGCCCGATTGCGGTATGGTGCACTAAGCGATGGGGTCTTTTGGAGCCGGAACCAAAACAATTACCATCAGCCCCATAACTGTGACTGCAATCCCGACAATTTCCACCAAACTAAACGTTTCATCAAAAAATAGAGCTCCAATAAGTAAACCGAAAACTGGTGTTAGAAAAGTAAATGGATTAAGTTTGCTCAAAGGTGCCCTGGCCAATAGGCCATACCAGAGCGCAACCATTAAAGCGGTTGCCGGCACTGCAAGTACAAAGACGGCCCCGCTAAATGACCATGTCCAGTCAATATCAAAGCCTTCACCCACCAGCAAAGACGCGACAAACAACAATATTGCACCCAGGATAAGCTGAATTCCCATCGGCCAAAACACATCGCCCTCATCGGCCTGAAGCTTTAACAGCACATTGCCGATCGCAGTTCCAATAGCACCACCGAGTACATACAGTGTACCTATGAATCGATCTGTTCCGAAGTCAAGCTCCGGTAAAGCAAGTATAACGACACCGAGAAAGCCGATGAACAGTCCCGAAGCCAGGCGGACAGTGATTGTTTCTCTGAGCACAAAAACCGACAAGATGGCAGCGAAAAGAGGTTGCGCATTCGCCAATACGGTTGCGCTTCCAGGCCCAACATCACCTGCTCCGAGAAACATACCACCCAGCCCCATACCGGTATAACTGAAGCCAATCAGCGCAAGCATTGCCAGGCGCCGAAATGAACAATGGAATTCGCGTTCCATTTTCATTCCTATGACAATTAAACATGCTCCGGCCAATGATGCTCGAAGAGAGGCAAACAGCAAGGGAGGTGCATCAGGCAGCCCAACACTGATGAAAGGAAAGCAGATAGCCCAAAGAATTGCGACAACCACCATTCCGACGATGGTTTGTAATGAAAGTGACTGGCTCGGTAACACGGCCAAATTCTATCCCCTTAGACTTTGGGCCTCCGAACAGGAGCATCGATAGGTAAAGGCCCTTTGCGACCGATGGTCAAAAACCTCCCAACCATTCGGATGACGTTATTGTAAGTTCAGTCGCTAAGTTTGACGTCTTAATTTTCGAAATCCGGGAAAGAAACGAGGCGTCCAGGTCACATAAGCCAGTCAGTCTGGGTCAATCTTTTTTATCAGTCTCGCGCTCATCGTGAACTTACAAACGCGCTTATGTCCAAATCAGCACAGGGAACATGGCCAGGGTCAACAATGCTGGCCACTGCAGCAGAAAAGCAAACATGATGAGTACAAAATCAGCGTGTTTGAGGGTGACGGATATGTTTATAATAATCTGCTGTAATCAACTGCCCTGCTCTCACCGATCATAATTCGATTCGACGCTAGTCATCTCGCGGCTGTGCACCCCTACCAGGCTGATCTACATGATGCTTATGGCTCCCATGACCACGGTGCATAAACATGTGCATTAGCGGGCATGCCAGGATTATAAGCCAGGGCAATGCGCCCAACAGCTGAGCTTTGTGCTCTCCCCAGAGCAGAACCAGTACTGCAACGGCAACGATTGCCAAAATGATTTTAAAACGCCGATCCATAACTGGTGCCTTTTGGTGAAAACACGACAATTCATTGCACGATGTTAGTGAGTTTCAACAGATATCTGATGGCCTATGCCGCTCAACCGAATTTCCTTGATTATTTGCAGTGATTTAGCGTCAAGGACCCAAAGCTTGCTTTCTGCACGACTGGTTACAAGTAGCTGGTCATCAACAGGGGATACAGCCAGGTGATAGGGCGCAGGGGACAAAGGCGCACTGTGGCGGGCGCCACTGGCAAGCTCAATACGAACAACGAGGTTACCTTCTTTACTGGTTGCGTAGAGTGTCTCGCCGTCGGCACTAAGCCCAACGCCGTGCGGCTCTTCACCAACTTCATACCTTGCCGCCACTATACCCTCGGAAAGTTCAAGTGCAGCAACCTCACCGGATATTCCATCCGTGATATAGAGTCGTTCGTTGTCGGGTGCAATCACCATATGTTCGGGACCACCATCAACCCGTAAATTCCGTTTAACGAACCAGTGCCGGGTGTCCACTTCACTAATCGTGCCATTACCGGTATTACTGACCAGGAGGGACTGTCCATTGTCAGACTCCACTACGTAGTTTGGCGCCGGCCCCGTTGCCACTGTTTCAACCAGATCTCCGGAATCCAGATCAACAACGCTGATACCACCGCCCATGGGATGAGTGGAAACAGCATAGCGACCGTCGGCTGTCACCATTACATGGTGCACGGGGCCCGGCACCTCAATTACGCGATCAATTAAGTTCGTGTTGGTGTCCACGAGATAGATTAAACCGGTGTTTGTATTCTCGCCAGCCGTGGCAGACTCATTACCGTGATGAACTGCGTGTTCATCTTCCGTTACGCTTTCCGGTCGAATTACCTCACTCTGGCTCTCGCGAGCGGTTAGGCTGCCTACAACCAAGTAACGTCCATCCGGCGTCAGTGCCGAGCCGTGGGTATTGATCGTTCCGGGAATAGTCGCCGTTACCTGATAATTTGCTAAATCAATTACGCCCACCGAGTCCGAAGTTCCCATAGGTACGAACGCCCGGCTACTGTCCGCAATAGCCGTCAGCGATAAACTCATAATGACACTGGCGGTAACGCCAACAAGCCATCGTTTTTGCAGCTGATGTTTCATAGAGTCACCTTTTGGATTTTAAAACTGCTGAACTATTTATTCACCTTCTGGCGAGATTTCCTAACGAGGGTGGCCACCGCAGTGCAGCCTAGCACGCGATGCTTAAGTAAACGTCAAAACAACTGGCTAACATGTATTTGTTTGACGTAGATCAAGGTTGAAACTACAGTCCGACCTGTTGAAGATAGCTCTAACCTGCATTTACAGGTCGAACAACTTACCTACGTGACGGGCTCCAAATGCAAGATGTGACCCAGGATAACCAACAAACAAACAACGCCCCCGCAGATCGGCTCAACCGACAGTGCTACTGCATCACTCTTGACCGAAAAGCGCTCAACGAAAGTCTCCAGAATCAATTCGTGGACGCAGGAAGCGAAGCATCAGGGTACCCCGACCCAAATCATTTTTTTTCAAACACACCGGTTTTTGTTCCCCGGGTCGACATAGCGACGATGGAGCGGATCGTTCAAGCAATCGAATCAGCCGCCGAACTTCCGCAATATCGGGAGCGTGTATTGTCCTGGGCTCCGGAAATCGCCAACTTCGACCCAGGCCCAATAGGGGCATTCATGGGTTATGACTTTCACCTGGGCGCCAACGGCCCTCAGCTGATCGAAATCAATACCAACGCTGGCGGTGCGTTCCTCAATGTGTTGCTGGCTCGGGCTCAGCATCTATGCTGTACTTCTTCTCAGCAGACCGCGGCGACCCACCAAGCACTGAATGGGTTCGAAGATGCGGTGTTCGATATGTTCACGCAGGAGTGGCAAACGCAGCAGGCGAACTCGATACCCCGTCGTCTCGCCATTGTGGATGATAATCCGAAAAGCCAATTTATGTTTCCCGAGTTCCTATTAGCTCAACAGCTACTGCAGGCCAGAGGGATTGAGACGCTGATACTCGACCCCTCGGAACTCGAGTATGCCAATAACGCATTAGTGGCCTATGGCAAACCCATAGACATGGTGTACAACCGTCTGGTGGACTTTGCATTTGACTCCTCATCCAACGCGGCACTGAGGCGTGCGTATCTTGATGAGGCTGTGGTGGTAACGCCCAATCCTCGTGCGCACGCCTTTCTGGCCGACAAACGGAACCTCGCCCTCCTTGCCGAGCCGCAAACCCTTCGTGACTGGGGGCTAAGTGATGCTGATGCCGACTTTCTGGAATCAGCCGTACCAAAGACCCGTCTGGTTTCACAAAACGACGCGGCGCAGCTGTGGAGTGATCGAAGTCACCTGTTTTTCAAACCGGTTGCTGGTCACGGCAGCAAGGGCGTCTACCGCGGCAAAAAAATAACCCGGGGCGTATTCGATAACATCCTGAAAGGTGGTTATATCGCACAGGAATTTGTTCCTGCCGGAGAACGAATCGTGAAAATTGACGATACCGTGACATCAAGAAAAGTCGATATTCGCCTTTACACCTATGCAGGAAAACTCTTGCTTACCGCTGCACGAGTATATCAGGGCCAGGCGACCAATTTTCGCACGCCCGGAGGAGGATTCGCGCCCGTCTTTCAAGTGTAAATGATTATTCTCTCAGTCTACACGTCGTCGTTTGTATCTTTGCGTGGCCTGAATTAACCGACTTTGCCGAACCAGCGATACAACGGCACGAACACGATGGCGAGATACCAGCCGTACAGATAAGCCTCCACCAGCCCAATCAGGAACCCTGACCATGTCAGCCATTCGAAGCCGGGGAGTAGAGGTGCCTAAGCCTCATACATGCGCATCTGCTCGGGAGCGAGCAGGCCGAAGCCCACGCACAGCAGATAAGTAATAGACAGTAGCAACGACAAACTGTTGCCCACCGGGCCGATGCGTAAAGAATGTGTGGCTGTATTCGGGTCGGTCATGTTCGAACTCCTCTTTCGATATTGCGCAGCGCACTCAGAGACTAGCGGATAGGTTGTCTAGCTGTCCAAGCAATGAGCGTGCTGCATGAGATAATGCTTCATGCTGGATCGTAATCGAAGGGAGATGGGTAGGTCGGACTTTTTCGGCGGTTAATCCAGATTTTTTTTGGAATATAGAATGCTAACACTGTGCTTTGCTGGGAAGTAACGGTACCCGCCAAGTTGTCGAGCTACCACTCCAAATTAGAATGTTGTGGATTCAAAATCTCGAGGTCTCCTTTAATCTGCAGATTTACGTACGGAATCTTTACCAGCAGTCTGGTACTCCAGAAACGGTCGATCTGGTTCACAACATTCAGTACTACTATTTCAGTCATAAAACCGTGAACCCCACGGTGTTGTCTCGAAAGCGCGGCAATTGAGCTTTGATGCCCGCACGATCGTAACTGTTTTCAACGCCTGAATCCGGCGAGGAAGCAGCCAACGCGCCCGCTTCAGCTGGTTCCTCACATCTCTTCTCTGAGGTATCCTCAGCCCACTGTTTTTTAGCGGATAGTGTCACTATGATTCACCCTCAATTCGATCCTGTCGCTCTGCATATCTGGGGGCCCATTCAAATCCAGTGGTATGGCCTGATGTATCTGGCTGGTTTTGTCGCCGGTCTCTATCTGGGACTCTGGCGAGCTCGCAAACAGGCCTGGCGTGGCTTTACACCGGAACAGGTACAGGATCTGCTGTTCTATATCGTTGTGGGTATCATTGTCGGTGGCCGCATGGGGTATGTCCTGTTCTACAATCTGGAGCAGTTTTTCCAGAATCCCCTCTACCTGCTCCGTATCTGGGAAGGTGGTATGAGCTTCCATGGTGGCTTTATCGGGGTCGCCCTAGCGGTAATTCTGTTTGCTCGCAAGACCGGTAAACCTATTTTTGCAGTTGGAGATTTTGTTGCACCGCTGGTACCACTGGGTATCTTTTTCGGACGTCTGGGAAATTTCATCAACGGCGAACTCTGGGGCCGACCCACCGATGTTTCCTGGGGCATGATCTTTCCGCAAGTAGACAGTCTGGTGCGTCATCCTTCCCAGTTGTATCAGATGGCCGGGGAAGGGCTCGGTCTATTTATCTTAATGTGGTGGTTCAGCCAGAAACCGAGGCCACATATGGCGGTGTCGGGTCTGTTTATGGTGGGTTATGGTGTTTTCCGCACCGCTGTCGAGTTTTTCCGTGAACCCGACGCTCATCTGGGTATTCGGGCGCTGGGGTTTCTGACCCAAGGCATGATACTGAGCATTCCGATGATTCTGGTGGGCGTGCTGATGCTGGCCTGGGCTTATCGCCGGGGCCAGATGAATATGCTCCCACCTGCAGTACCCAGCCCTGCCAAGAAAAAACGAACCGGTAAACCGGGTAAGGGCAAACGCACATGAGACAATATCAGAACTTGATACAAAGCATCCTGGACGAATGTACACGTAAGTCCGGCACCAGCATGATAAATACCTTTGAACACCTGATGCAGTTTGACCTTAATAGTGGGGTCCAAGTTGTTGCTTGCATGCGCCAGCACCTCCGGTCGATATCTCGATGATGTGGTGACCTATTGCCGCAGGATACGACAATTGTTATAAGGTATCATCAAATAAATTTCGGGGCATATTATGCGTCAATTCCTGTTTAAATCTTTTTCATCAGATTTTCGTTTGCGCCATGTGGTGGTTATCCTGCTTGCCTCTCTGCTAGTGTTTGCGTTCAGTCTGGTACACAGCCAGTGGGCGCCGCTGCACCGCTGGAATCGGGCCTTTGGTGATACTGCTTTGGTATTACTAGCGGTGGCCTTGTCATTGGGGCCTTTGGCCGTGCTGCTCAGGCGCACCCGGGGCTGGCTGGTCTGGCGCCGGGAGACCGCTATCTGGTCTGTGCTGCTGGCATTTATCCACACAATTATTGTCTTAGATGGCTGGGTGGACTGGAACCTGATCCGCTTGTTCGGGTTTGAGTACAGTCCGCAGTTTCAACGATACATCATGTTGCAGCACGGATTCGGACTGGCTAATGCTACAGGTATTCTGGCCTTGCTGTTTGGCTTGGTGCTGCTGCTGACCTCCAATGATATTTCAGTACGCCGTCTGACCCTTCCCGTCTGGCAGCACCTGCAACGAGGCGCTGTTGTTTTCTGGTGGCTCGTCCTAGTCCATTTGGCGTACTTTCTGTTTATTCATTTTCTTGATGTCCGGCGGCCTATGCTGGAACCGAACCCTCTGCAATGGTTCTTTGTGGTTCTGGCTTTAACTGTCGGCTTGCTTCGCAGTGCCGCTTTCGTTAGGCAATGGCGAAACAGCGTGCCAGTCAACCGCGGCCACCGGTGACTTGCCAGGATAGGCATGTTAGTTGATAGATCGGACGGGCACTATTATGACTAATTCCGTAAACTTAAAAATTTAGTTTAGGAAATTGTCTTTAATACACAAACCAAGGTCAGACTGACAGAAGGTAAAATGCTGTAAAGCGCTCAACCATCGATTGACAAAAACTTACCAAACTGGACAATCCATTCCTCCGGTTCAGGTTTTTAGCTGACTTTGATGCTAAGAATATGATATCGCCTTAGTGTTCGATAGCACTATGCCATGCAGGCACTTGGCGTTTTCATTCCTACTTTCACAGTACCAGTGTACAAGAACCTAGATAGTCGTTTCGCTCGATATCTTTTTAAATATGCTTGAGAAACAGTCTGCGTTGCAGTATGAATCCGGTTTCCGTTTACACCAATCACTACTTAAAGGCTTTTACATTTTAATGGGTTTTACATTGGTACATCAGGCTAGCAATGATCTTCCCCTCAACTTTGTGCTAGACGAAAATGCTTGGTAGCTATTCAGTCGCCGCGTCAAGATCAAACTCCCATAGATATAGCATCAGCCTAGGCTATTACCGGGATGAACAGGGGTGCTCTGTTACTGATATCCACTTAATAAATTGTGTTTTTTTGAATTGAGCACATTCGCTAGCTTTCAGTAGTCCAATCAAATTTTACTCAAAATTTTATATTTAGGAAATTGACCATGGTATTGAAAAAAGTAATCACATTAGTCACCATTTTCGCCTGTAGCACGACCACTTTGGTTTTGGCTAGTCCTGGCCATTCTGATGACACCAGTTCAGAAAGTAAGCCTACCTTCAGAGCTGGCCAGCCAGGAGAAAGCCAGTCTGTTGATAGGGTCATTCAGGTCGAGGCTTCTGACCTGATGCGCTTTACCTCGGAAAACTGGACCGTAACTCCGGGTGATACTATTCAATTTGTCGTTTCCAACACGGGCCAAATTCTGCATGAATTTGTCATAGATACCGTGAAAGGTAATGCCAGTCACCGGAAAACCATGAGAGAAACAATGGCAGGCGACAGCATGATGGTGCATGACGATCCTAATTCAGTCTCAGTTTTGCCTGGAGAGAGTGACGAACTGATCTGGACATTTTCTGAGTCTGGTAGCTTCGAAGCTGCTTGTAACATCCCAGGCCACTACCAAGCTGGAATGCGTGCTCAAGTTAGCGTGTTCAATGGCACGGTTGCTCACAATCCATAGCTGCTGCACCTCCCCTTCTGCTGGGGTTTGGCCAGCGTTGCTTCTCATACTCTGGTAGCTATTGCTGCCGGTTGCGTAGCGCTGGGTCATCGACTGACACACTTTTTGAGAGTAGTTCGAATCGGTTCGGTTTTTTTTTGGGTAAGCATTATGTATATCTGCTTGTCCAGCCAACCAGATAGGTCGAATATTGGTGTCTTAAAATTTGAAAATCGATTGATGACACGAACATTGGTATATATAGCGTGAGGACACAACTCCGGCGTTCGATGAGATCAAGTCACAGCCTGTCAGGATCTTGGTTTTTCTATGCCGTTTTGATCACCCTGTTGCTAGGTGCTTGGAGCCTGTCTGGCGTGCATAAGCTTGATATGGCTGGCCAATCGTGGAATTCTTTGCTGGAGATCGCTGCGCCTGAAAAAACATTGGTCGAATATCAAATTGGCCATCATCAATTGAAGTTTGGTCATAGCCACCCTACTGAAAATCTCTCTATCAACTCGCCCGACGCAGAACACCTTGCGCAACATGACGTGTGCGCCGATCATTGTATTAGCGTCTTTATATCTGTCGTCCGGCCCCTGGCGTCAATAAAGTTGCTTTCACCGACCGTGGAATCCTGTCTAGCGCACTGGCAAACATGGTATGCGGAACTTCCTCTGCAACCTCCAGAACAGTTGTCATTTGCCGTTCGAGTCTGAAACCTCATTTGCATTAATACTCTGGCTGAATCAAGCACCGCTGAGGTAAGCCTCTGTATTCTGCTATTTTTTACTCAAATTAAGTATTCTGGAAGCGAATATGACTGTTCAAACTGATTCAACTGTACAACAAAAAATTTCAGGTCGCATGGGCACTATTAAGTGGTTACCTGCATTTTTGCTAGCTACCCTGGCAGTCGTTACATTGGCACTGTCTGCTTGCTCCGTACCGATGCACAAAGGACAATCGGGTGATCAGGTCCGCAGCCACGATTCAATGCAGTCCATCCCAATGCACCAAGCAGGAATGACAGGTAGGAGCTCTGCCGATCCCTTTGCGGAGGTCAGTGCACGTATGATGCTGGACATGCACAGTAGCCCACCCAGTGGCGATGTCGATTACGATTTTGTTATCGGTATGATTCCACACCACCAGGGTGCAGTGGCTATGTCCAAGATTCTACTAGAATCTGGTCAGGCTGAGTCCGAACTGGCACTGCTGGCCAAAGAAATTATAGAGGCGCAAAGCGACGAAAAAATCTTCCTGGAGTCGTGGCTTAGCAAGAACCCTGAGCCCAAGCCGAATGAAGAAGCGGTTGAAATTATCCAAGCTTACCAGGCTTCTATGATGGGGATGATGGGTGGCATGGGCATGCACGATATCCGTGATGTAGACATTAACAACCGTTTTATTGAAGGCATGATTCCGCATCACCAGGCAGCCATCAAAATGGCAGAGGTGCTATTGAAATACAGCAACGACGCCGAATTGCGAAGCATGTCCCAGGCTGTTGTACGTGAACAGACCCGGGAAATCACTCAAATGCAGAACTGGTTAGACCAACAATAGTAGCTGTCCTGAAGTGTTAGCGTTCTTTTGATTGAGCACTTCGGGGCCCTTTGGAATTGGCGAGCAATCGCAAAGCAATAGCCAAACCCTCCTGCCACGGAAAAGGTTCAAACAGTATTTTAGCTGAAACGTTAGGCGTAAAGAGGGACCAGCCCAACGGGCACAAGCTTGCGCATCATTGATCCAATACGCACTTGTTTGGTAATCCATTTTTGATGCATAGATAGCGTTAGTCCGGCCATCTCGGGTGCAGACTGTCGATAATGTAAGGATGGGTATGCTGACGGCCAAACGTTGCGATGTGCGGATGACCGTTTGCCAGATCATCATGTAGATGAAGAAGTTCTGTGCGGTCGACAGAGGGCCAAAGCCTTATAGCTGGAATCAGCGCAACCAACGCAAGGCTGGCCAGCACCACCAGAGTAACCTGCATTCCAGCAACCGATCCAAGCCAACCGGCCAGCGGATACGCAACCAGCCAACCTGCATGGGACAAAGAGAACTGGGCGGCAAAGAGTGCTGGTCGATCTTCTCCATGGGATGATCGTATAAGTAGCCTGCCAATAGGGGTCTGCGCAGTAGAAAAGCCGACACCAAGCCAGAACCAGACCGGGAGCAGCCAACCCAGCGAGTTTACAGGTAGCGCAAGGACCAGCCCGGAAATCAGAATGCCCGCCCCTGTCAACATGACCCGACGATCCTGCCACCGTTTCAGCAAAGCCGGTAAAGCGAATGCCGCTAGCATTGACCCGCCACCAAAGGCCGCAAAAGCCATCGCTGTGTGCCGGTCAGTCAAGCCAAACTGGCCCTGAACCAATACCACACTGTTCACAATCACCATGGCGCCAGCCAGGCTAACGACAAGGTTAAATGCCATCAGCCCGCGCAAGCGAGGGGTTGCCACAAAGATCTTGAAACCGCGCCCGGCTCGTTCATAGATCCCACGAGGTTTCTCCGGTTTTGCACCCGACGGTAAAACCACAGAAACCACCAATAGCGCCGATGCAATGAAACCAATGACGGTTCCTGAAAACAGCCCTTGCCAACTTGTGACAAGCAGTATCACAGCCGCCAAAGCTGGGCTGAGGAGGTTCTCCATATCGTATGCGAGGCGGGAAAGCGACAAAGCTTGGGTATAATCGTCTTCATCCGCAAGCGTATCCGGAATGGTGGACTGAAAGGTGGGAGTGAACGCGGCGGAGGCGGACTGGAGTATAGCGATCAGCACATACACTTCCCATACTTCGCTAACAAAGGGCAAGGCGAGCGCCGTTACCGCACGCACCAGATCAAGCGACACCAGCAGCATTCGGCGGGGCACTCGCTCAGCCAGTGCCGAGGCCAGCGGTGCGATCAGCACGTAGGCGGTCATTTTGATCGCCATCGCAGTGCCCAGTATCTGACCGGCTTTGTTGCCCGCCAGGTCAAACGCCAGAAGACTCAGTGCGACGGTCGCCAAACCGGTCCCAATCAGAGCAACCACTTGAGCTAAGAACAGGTGTCGGTAGGTGCGATGTTTTAGAATCTGAAGCATGGTTCACAAACCGTCAAAGATAACGGGCAATGGCTTTGAACTCATCAACACGTCTTTTCTGATCAGGTTCCAATGGTCCAATCGAATCATCCAGGCAGTGCTCAATGTGGTCCTGAACCAACACCCGCTTTGCCTGTTGAATGGCTTTTTCCACGGCATGAAGCTGTTGCGCCAATTCCAGACAGGGCCGCCCGCCCTCAATCATCTTGAGTACGCTACCCAAATGACCTTGAGCCCGCTTCAGGCGTTTGATGATATCCGGATGTGAATCGTGCTTTTGATCATTTACCATTTTACTTCCTATCCCCCTGGGGAGGATGATAGGCTCTGCCCTGAAATTTAGCCAACAGCGAACCAGCGAACTGCCACCTATGATTTCGGCCATCCACCGCAAAAAAATGATTGCACCTGTTGTCCTGCTGATTGCCCTGGTCGGCATGACGCTCTCGTTCGTCGGTGAGACGTCGTCTCATGGTCTCGCCGAGCTGAGCGAGTCTATATTGATAGATCATAGTGATCACTCACACAGTCACGATGATTTTGACGAGAACGCCGGTAATCATCCGCATCATGACGCCGGTAATCATAGCCACGAAACCGAGGGTCAGCAGAAGTTCCGCCTCATCGGTAACTATTCGATCTCACTCCGGCAGCTTATTCCCTATGCCGGAGACTCTCCCCGCAGTTTTCGTTACCGGCTCGACCGTCCACCCAAAGCCTCCTTGATTGTTTAAGCCACGCTGCACTGCAGCTTTTTAAACGAAAAATTGGAGTCATTATGTTGTCAACTTTGTCGGGCGGTCGTGGGCGCGCAAACACGGCCGCTGGCGATCGTCGCTTAATTTGGATATTCCTGACACTGGGTTTGCTTGTAATCAGCCCGGATCTTTTGGCCCATGCCATTGCTCAGGGTGACAAGGGATACATTCAGGAAACAACCGGGGTGAACCTCATTGCGTTCATGTATCTGGGGGCCAAGCACATGGTCACCGGTTACGACCATCTTCTGTTTCTGCTGGGTGTCGTCTTCTTCCTTTACCGAATGCAGCATATCGCAATCTACGTAAGTCTTTTTGCGCTGGGGCATTCCACTACCATGCTGCTGGGCGTGTACTTCAACGTGGGCATTAACAGCTATCTCATCGACGCCATCATTGGCTTATCGGTGGTTTACAAAGCACTGGATAACGTGGGCGCTTATCAGCGCTGGTTTGGCTTTCAGCCCAACACCAAAGCCGCAACCCTGATCTTCGGTTTCTTTCATGGCTTTGGCCTGTCCACGAAGATCATTGAGTACGAAATCTCCCCGGATGGACTGATACCGAACCTGCTCGCGTTCAATGTGGGTGTGGAAATTGGACAGCTTCTGGCATTGGCGATGATCCTCATCGTCATGAGCTACTGGCGTAAAACCGATGGCTTTTTGCGCCATGCCTATACCACCAATGTGGCCATGATGAGTACAGGTTTCGTGCTCATCGGTTATCAGCTCACCGGTTATTTTGTTGCTTAATTCTGGAGACTTTTTATGTACAACACTGATTTACCCTCACGTAACGACTTACCCAGTTCCGCGCAACTGCTTCGCTCCACCCTCGTCGCTGCCGTTGTCGCAGTCGTGCTTCTGGTGACCATAGTAATGCCCGCAGAGTATGCCATAGACCCGACCGGCGCTGGCCGACTACTCGGCTTGACGGAAATGGGAGAAATTAAGGAGCAACTCGCCGAAGAAGCCGCCGCCGACGAAGCCGCCCAACTGGTGTCAATACAATCGTTCGGCGGGGAGAGCGCAACACAGCCCACTGAACCACCGTCCCAGACAGCTGCACTGCCTGAACCTTCAGCCCAGCCAAAAGCAGTCGAACCCGCCCTGGCTCCAGCTGCTGAACCTGAATGGCAGGATCAGGTGCGAGTCGTCCTGGCCCCGGGGGAAGGTGCTGAGTTCAAACTCACTATGGAAGAAGGTGCCGTGGCTCGCTTTTCCTGGGTATCCGTAAGTGGCCCCATCAATTACGATACCCACGGTGACGGCAATGGTCAGTCTATCTCTTACGAGAAGGGCCGTGATGTTTTGGAAAACGAGGGCGAGCTGAGGGCTGCATTCACAGGCAACCACGGCTGGTTCTTTCGCAACCGGAACAGTACCGACATCACGCTGGTGCTTCGTACCTATGGTGACTATGGTGAGCTGAAGAGGGCGATGTGATGGAAGTAGCCTGAGCAATCGCTGTCAGGACCGGGCCTATCGATCTTAGATTGGCTCGGTCGGACATCAGACCTCGACTCAAGTAGCAAATATCAAATTTAAGTAAAAAATATTTTAGAGTTTGCAAAATCGACGACTGGTAAGTCGTTGATTTTCGTGTGTTGAAAAAGGTAGGAAGCCTTTTTCAACAACCTGCCAAGTATCCCGCCGTATTTAACTAAACAACCTCAAACCAGGTCATCATTCCTGTGGCTTGGTGATCAATCATGTGGCAATGGATGAGCCATTTACCGGGACTGCCGGCCAATAACCGGACGGACCTTTTCTGACCTTGCGGCATTGTTAGGCTATCCTGCCAGCGGCCATCGGCCCACACATGATGTCCATGCCAATGCAAGGTGTGTGGAAAGGCGGTGCGGTTGTCGAGTTGAAGCTCAATCGACTCTCCCTGACGGGCTCGAAAAAGGGGTTCTTTGGGCATTCCGGTCTGGCCACTGATTGCCCAGAATTGGCCTTGCGACGCCAACTCCGGGAAGCTGTACCTCTCGCCCTGATATTGAGCGGTCTGCAACTGCCCCATCGCACCTCCCTCGAGAAGCACAGGAACCTTTTGACTGACACCAACAGGCAATTGAGGCATTGGATTTCCCGGCAATGCCATTGCACCCGGGTAAGAAGGAATATATGCCTTCTCTCCCTGACTGACCTCAACCTCTGCAACGACTAAAGAAGCTCCCCCGGAGACTTCCAATAGTCGACCTGAATCACGCGCTAGCCAACCGATATCCCATCGTTCACCGGGTCCCAGAATGAACATCTCAGGCATCGGTTCAGGAATGGAGAGGGGTTGCCCATCTTTTGCGAGCCACAGAGCACCGGGAAACTCCGCACGCAATTGTAAAATGCGATTGGTCGCGCTGTTTATCAGGCGCAATCTGACCCGGTCTCCGGCTTTAGCCTGGCCGAGCCAAGGTCCACGCTGGTGGTTGATCGTTAGAAAAGTACCCAGTTGGCCAGCGTGTGACTGATTATGTCGGTTAGTAAACTCCGAATCTATGCGACCGTTTGTATTCAGGTTCCAGTCATCAATCAGCAGTGGCCAGTCCCGCTCAAACAGGGGTTCGTCATTACCCGTGACGACCAAAGCTCCGTAGAGCCCCCGCGCTAACTGTTCAATGGTATTGTGATGGCTATGGAACCAGAAAGTACCAGCATCCGGTGACATGATTTCGTAATCAAAAGACGCACCTGCTGCTATGGGCTCCTGCGTAAGGCCTGACACACCATCCATGGCGTTGGCCACACGCAATCCGTGCCAATGGACTGTTGTCGGTACCTGCAAATGGTTGGTGACTCGTATGAGTTGAGTGACCCCTTGTTGCATTCTCAACATTGGCTGGTTGTATTTCCAGATGGGTGTTGGTACCTCCAGCCATGAAGCTGTCGTTTCCCTGGCCTGCAAGCTGATCATCGGCAGTTCCGGCTGATTGGCCCACAGTGGCCAAGGCAGCAAGGAGGCTGCTGTCAGCTGGGTGGTAGCCTTAATCCACTGTCGTCGTGTCAAATTCATAAGGACAGCCCTCTGTTACCCCAAACTACCCGCCGCCGGAAACACCCTCAGCATCCAGGAGGCTATGCGACTCATTACCCCTGTCATTACCAGCCAACCCATAATCATGATTAATACTCCTGCCAGCCGATGTAGCCATTTAGCGAAACGAGTCCATCCTGATAGGCGCCCCTGTAGAAATTCCAGGAACAACGCCGCTAACAGAAAAGGAACAGCCAGCCCTAAGGAATAAAACAACAACAGCAACATACCTCCCTGCGCTTGAGAGCCCAGAGACGACAGCGCCAAAATTGACCCCAGAATCGGGCCGATGCAAGGCGTCCATCCAAAAGCAAATACCAGGCCAAATCCAAAAGCCGCCAATGGCGTGCCGCCTTCTTTTATGACCATAAGACTGCGGGTGTCCCGTTGCAGCCAAGGCAAAGGCACGAGTCCGGTCATGAATGCCCCGAACAGAATCATGAGTCCCCCACCGATCCAGGCTGCTTCTTGTTGATACTGGCGAAATAATTGTCCCAAAGCGCTACTGCCTGCACCAAGCGCAACAAAAACGAGCGTGAAACCGAGGATAAACATGACACTCAACACGAGCCGCCACACCCGGTCACCCTGACCTGCCTGGCCACCGATAAAGGACATGTAACCCGGAACAAGCGGCAGGGTGCAAGGCGAAAAAAAAGACACCAAACCGCCGACGAAAGCGGTTAAAAGCCCAATACTTTCCAATCCACTCATAGGTGAGAACCATTTTCACTGCCTGGCCGCTCATTGAACGCAAGGCAATACAGCAGGCCTGAGTTGAGTAACGGTACTCGTGCTAACAAACTAAGAATGCCTGGAAATCCTAGACTTTTATCGATTCGCCACAACAGGATGACCACTAATGCCGCGATCAGCGGCGACCATAGCCAGTGCATTGCCAAAATCACATCAAACATCAAATTTTAATCACCTTTGTAAGATTCGAGGTCGCAAGTTTGAACGCGGCTCGATAAGTCGGATTACCTCATCCGATGCGCTTCGGTCCCGATGCCATTGTTTACCTGAACCTCGCGAATAAAGGCCAAGATATAGGTCATATCAGAAAAGCCAATATTACGTTGAGGAGGCATGTTTCCAAACGACCAGTGGTGCTGCGCTACACCCTGGGTAACGGCGCGGTAGAAAGCCTTGTTGGAATGGTGTCCTGGGTTATAGATGGAATGGATCAACGGGGGCCCGGCATCTGACCCCTCTGCATTGAGACCGTGGCAGCTCGCGCACGTCTGATTGAAAACCTGCTGCCCAGTTCGGGCATTTTCCGACAACCCTTCAACATCCACATTGACATGATTCGGCCTATCGTCGGCTAAGCTTACCGGAGCGATAAACATGGCCATCATGCCCAGAATAGGGCACAGGTAGCGTGCGCTCCAGAAACGATTATGAGCTATAGCTTTTGCTGACATATCGCTAAGCCTCCAACGTAGTGGATCGTTTCGGACGGGACATGCTGTCAGGCTCTTGTTCGTGACCGTGGCATGCTTTATTTCCCATCATCTTCATCATCAGCAAATGCGTTGCCATGCATGGAAGCAACAGCAACCAGGAGGTCGTCGATGACCAACCGACGAGGAGTATCGTAACCAGCGGTATCGCACAAGCAGCGACGCAAAGTATCATCATTGATTTATGTTTGAGTCGATCCAACAGTGATCTCATGAGTAACCTCAGTAGGTATTTCAATCTGTAACTATAATGGCGTTCAGACAAGGAGTAGCCAGCGCGATAAACCAGTAGGCGCGTATATACGTTTAGAGCATTTGTCTGAGCGAGATAAAAACCAAAGAGAACTGGGGTCAGAGGCTTGGAGGACGTTCTAGTGAACTATGATAGCCCGTGTGAAGTGAAAGTATGAGCAGACGGTTGTCGCAACTGCTTGTCTGCGGGGAGCAATCAATCATAATTGACAATGCCGGGGACAATAAAGATGAACCACAAGCCATGCCACCACAGTGAGAATGAGACTGACTAGCGGACTCAACCATGTCACAGTCTTCAGCGTCATGGGCGGGGCACGATATCTCTGGGAAGCCTGACCAGTCAGACATTTTTTCTGCCAAAGCCGACGATCCCCCTGGCCACTGGAAAATGACCAGCAGCACAACAAGGATGTATCGAATTTTGACGGACACTTTCATAGTGAAACACAGTAATTGATCCAGTCGGAAGAATACTCGGGGCACTTCTGGAATGCCAGTCATAGACAGAGTTTTTACCGACAGACTCCAGTGCTGGTTTCGGGCCAAGGAGCGCTTAGAGAATGTGCCAGATATCCCGAGACTGTAACTAAATCTGTGTAACTGCCTATTATTAACCCAATGGTTGGGTGAGGATGGGCAGACTATGAACAAGAAAGAGCTACAGGCAATCGCTCAAGCGGCTGCCAAGAATATCAAGACAGAGGATGACCTCAACGAGTTCAGGCAAATGCTGACCAAAATAACGGTCGAGACGGCCCTGAATGCTGAGCTGGATGATCATCTGGGCTTTGCCAGGCATGAGCAATCCGACACGGGCAACAGCCGCAACGGTCATTCCAGTAAAACCCTCCAGACCGAGGCTGGCCAGTTTGAGCTGGATACGCCTCGCGATCGGGGTGGTAGCTTC
>NZ_AUIH01000044.1 GCF_000423605.1 Saccharospirillum impatiens DSM 12546 | reverse complement strand
AGCATGCAGCGGAACGTACTTTCAACGGACAACCCTTTTCGTCCCGTAACCTGTGTATTTTCAGCGCGGAAGTCTTCCTCCAGCAATGGGAGTATCTCCGGGTGAGCGTCCAGCACCCGCGATAGATTACTAAGGAACAAGCCAAACTTGTGTGGTGCATACACATCAAATAAACTGTTCTGTGCCGTGCGGGATTCTCGCATGGTAAGGCCCTTTTCTTTGTGCTTTGCTTTTTTGTCGAAGACAATTCTACAAAGTATTAGGGCCTTTTTAACCCTCTGATCGAGATTTTTCTTTTATTTTCAGAAGCTTAGCCGTTTATGGACGGGCACTAGTTAGATACAACCTCGGGAGGGCATTGGCCTTCCCGAAACGCGAGTTATCTACCTATAAAAAGCGAGACCGACATGGAACCCTATATGACCGTGGCACAGTTACAGCCGGGGGATAACCTGGCTTTTTGGGCCCGTAAAACCGATGCCGCCGACGCTCCTTATCTTGTTGTTGAGTCGGTGCGCGGTGTCGAATATGAAGTGAAGGACCTGCCGGATTACTTCGAGTATTTTTCCTATACCAACCGAACCGGCCTAGTGGTTGAACTGCAGACCCGGCCGAGTGGATGGGAAGTCTCTTTCGCGTATCGCTGGCATCCTAATACCGTGAAAGTTGAGGGGATACGGTTGCTGGAAATAGTGACAAATGACGCTGTTCCCGAAGTAAGTGACATGAGCAACCTCCAGCGACCAACCTTGCATTTCACGCCACCCAGCCAATGGATGAACGACCCCAACGGCTTGTGTTTTATTGACGAGACCTATCACCTTTTTTACCAGTTTCACCCGAATAGCACCGACTGGGGGCCCATGCATTGGGGGCACGCCACCAGCCAGGATCTGTTTAATTGGGTGCATTACCCCATCTTCCTGCACCCGCAGCAAAACCTCTTGCCGCTGGGTGCCACCGGTGGTGCCTTTTCGGGAACCGCCTGTACCGATTCACCTGCTGGCCCGCTGTTTTTCTATACCGAGCGGTTACCGGCCTATGATCTGCACAAGGGCTATACCGAAATTCAAAAACGGGTTGTGCCCAATACTGATCTCACCGAGCCGGTCTCGGTGCGCACTGTACTTGCCGAAACACCGGACGGTGTCGACTGCGATTTCCGGGACCCGAAAGTCTGGTTTGACCGGGCCAGCAATCAATACCTGATGATACTGGGCGCAGCGATTCACGGAGACCCTGCGGTGTTGTTGTATCGCTCACAGGATACGTTGACATGGGCTTATCAAGGCCCTTTGTATGTGGCTCCTCCATTTTTCAAGGAACAGGGTGCGCGCTGCGTTGAATGTCCGGATTTTTTTGAGCTGGACGGCCAGTGGGTGCTTTACATGGGCTTTGTCGGTTTTCAGGATCCGGAGTCCCGTCGGCACAATTTGATGTATTACCTAACCGGTCAGTTCTCTTTTGACACCGGTTTTGTACCCAGCGGCGACTTACGGGAAGTGGACTTTGGCACCGACTTTTATGCGATGCAGAGCTTCGAAGCAAATGGCAGCAGGCTGGCCATGGCCTGGTTGTATAACTGGGAGTTCAGCAAGCCCAAAGGGTCGAACTACAGCGGCGAAATGTCGATCCCCCGCCAACTGAGCCTGAATGCTCAGGGCGAGCTGTGCATGCACCCGATCATCTCCGGGCTGAGAAGTGAAACCTTGCCTTATTCACCCTCTGTGCCGATGACCTGGTTCCCAGGCGAGCGTGCTTTCCAGATGCGCCTGGTGGCCAATGGCCGACCGCTGGAAGCCGTTACCATTATTGCCGTTGACAGCCAGGGTAACCAATTTTCGATAGCGTTCAAAGATCAGCAACTGACGCTGCTGATGCCTGAAGATACCGGAGAGATTCAGTACGTCAGCCCTCAGCTTGCGCTACACGACCTGACTGTTATTTACGATCAGGGCATCGTGGAAGTGTTTGCCAACGAGGGCGCTGTCTGCGGAACCCGGCGCACCTATTTCATGGCCGATGTCGCGCGGCTTGCAGTTGAACTGGAGCAGGACGCAAGACATCTTGAAATCACAGCCGAGACACTCATGCCCAGCGACTAGACTATCAGGCGCTTATCTGATTCAGTCAGACTGGTGTATTTTGTTCGTTTGTAGATGCGTAGCTTGGCAAACAGCGACGCAGAGCAATGGGCTGTATGTACGAAAATAGAATTATGTATACTGATTCTTTAAACAACGGATCGCGTATTAACTATGGCCAGTATTAAAGACGTTGCCAGACTCGCCGGAGTGTCCGACAAGACAGTGTCACGCGTCGTTAACCGTGAGCCTAATGTTCGGCCGGAAACCATAGAGCGTGTCGAAGTTGCTATTCAACAGCTCGGGTATGTGCCCAACCATGCTGCGCGACTGGTCCGGTCGCGACGGTCGCGCATTCTCGGCATTCTGACCGATCTGGTGTCAGTGACGCCGTACTCGAGTGACATCGTGCGCGGCGCTCAGGACTGGGCTCACCAGAACGGCTATACCGTCATCGTTATCAACACCAATGGTAACACCGCGAACGAGAAAGCAGCCTGGCGGACCTTTCAGGAACACAGCATTGAAGGGGTGTTGTACGTGACCATGTATCACCGCATTGTCGACCTGAAAGCGGCCGAGCTACCGCTGCCAACCATAATGGTCAACTGCAAAAGCAATGCCGACCCGGAACTGATGTCTATTACGCCGGATGACTGCAACGGCGCCCGCGAACTGACCGATTACGTGCTTGCCCGCGGCCATCGTCGGTTGGGTTATATCCGCCTGAATCCTGTCTTATTCGGTGCACAGGAGCGCTATCGGGCCTTTCAGGACGTCGTTGTTGAAGCGGGCATCGACCCGAAAGACCTGACTATAAAGATCGGTATGTCTGGAGCCGTGGGTCAGGAGGTGGACCATAGCTTCCAGGTTGCCCAAAAGATGTTGATCCAGGAAAACCCGCCCACTGCCATCATCTGCGGTAACGATGAAATAGCTCTGCAGGCCTATATGGCTGCGCTGACGCTGGGCCGGAAGATTCCGGACGATGTGTCGATTGTCGGCTATGACGACTTCAAAACCGTCTCCCGCGCCCTGAAACCTGCCCTGACCACCGCTGCTCTTCCTTACTATGATCTGGGGTATCAGGCATGTGTGAATCTGGTCAGTAAGATAGATGGTCAGCCGCCACCCTTGGCTCAGGTCAAGTTGCCGTGTCCGCTGGTTGTCCGGCAATCGGTTAGGGCGTTGGATGAGACGGTTCAACTCTGACTTAGGCGATTTAGCCGATTAGTCATTCAACCCATGTTTTTTCATCAGCTTGTGCACATCGGTCCGGTTGCGACCGGCCAGCGCGGCGGCCTGGGTAACGTTGCCGTCAGTCATGCTCAGGGCACGGATCAGATATTGGCGTTCAAAGGCGTCGCGGGCTTCACTCAGAGTTGGCCAGTGGGGTTGCTGGTCGGCCAGGGCCTGCCGTACCAGGGCTTCGTGGACCACAGTACTGGGGCAAAGTGCGACGCATTGTTCGATGACATTGACCAACTGGCGCACATTGCCTGGCCAGGGGGCGGTCATCAGTAAGTGCATGGCCTTGTCTTCAATACGGGTGACGCGGCTATTGTGTTGCTCAGCCGCCCGGCGCAGCAGGTGTCGAGCCAGCAGCGGTATGTCTTCAGCGCGCTCGCGCAAGCTGGGTAGTGTCAGGTTGACCACGTTTAGCCGGTAGTAGAGGTCTTCCCGGAACTCCCCCTGAGCCATGGCCCGGCTCAGGTCACGGTGGGTAGCCGAGACAATGCGCACGTCAATGGGCAGGGTTTCGCTGCTACCCACCGGTCGGACCTGTCGTTCCTGTAACACACGGAGCAGCTTCACCTGGAGAGATGTGGGCATGTCGCCGATTTCGTCCAGAAAGAGTGTGCCGCCCTCGGCGGCCCGGAACAGGCCAGCCTGTTCCCTGATGGCGCCGGTAAAAGCCCCTTTGGCGTGACCGAACAACTCCGATTCCAGCAGGTGTTCGGGCAATGCACCGCAATTGAGCGCTACGAACGGGCCCCTGGCGCGTGGGCTGGCGCGGTGAATGGCCTGGGCGAACAGTTCTTTACCGGTGCCGCTGGCCCCGCTGATCAGGACGCTGACGTCACTGCGTGCGACTTGTCTTGTTTGGTCGAGCAAGCGAGTCATGGCAGGACTGCGGGCGATGATGTCGCGGTCCCAGTCCTCTGCGCACTGTGGTCCGCCCCGGTCCAGTGCCTGGGTCATCAGATCGCGCAGTTTGTCGTGATCCAGGGGCTTGGTCAGAAAACCCAGCACACCGCGCTGGGTAGCTTGTACCGCCTCCGGGATTGAGCCGTGCGCGGTCATTAGAATAACCGCGAGATCCGGATACCGCTCAGTGATGCGTTCGAACAAATGCAGACCGTCCAGCCCTGGCATGCGCAGATCGCTGATCACCAGATTGACGGTATGGCGTTCCAGGTAGGCCAGAGCCGAGGCGCCATCGCCAACGGCCTCAACTTGCCAGCCATCACTGGCCAGGCGCAGGGATAGCAAGCGCAGCAGGCTGGCATCGTCATCGACAAGAAGCAATGCGGGTTTGGACGCGGATTGGGTCACGGTGTGTCCTCCTGTTCAGGACCGGTATCCCGGGTATTCAACTGGGATTCAATGGCTGTTAAGGCGTCTATTTGTGCCTGTTTCTGTGCCAACTCCTGCTGAAGTGTCTGGATTCGACCCTCCAGGTCGAGGCGTTGCCGGGCTTGGCGCTGGTGATCCAGCAACAGCACCCGTGAGGCGTTCAGGTGTAAATCAACCAATGGGTGCAGTGCATTCGGCAGGTCGGGTCTTAGCCTCTGCAGTTGCCCGTTGCCCAGTTGCAAGATCACCGGGCTTTGATCGGGTTGGCTGAAATACAGGGCCCAGGCAAGCGCCAGATCGGATTCGGTCGGGTGGGATGGAAGGGCGACCCAATCGAGCAGAGGGGTTGTCTGACTGAATGCCAGCCAGTGCCAGGTGCTCGTTTCGGCATCGAAGATGTCGGGCAGTTGGGGACGTTCACAATACCCCTGAAGCACGGCACTGGAGGGAACCGTTTGGAGGCGGGGTGTTAGCCCGGTGCAACCCGTTAGCAACAGGGTAACAAGCAGTAAGGTGAGCGGGAGCAGACGGCCAGAATACCCGTGATTCATAGGTGCGTCCCTCTTTCCGGTAACTGGATTCGCACACAAACGTCGTACCCGGTACGTTCAGACAGGCCAACGCGGCCATCCAGCAGCCGGGCGCAGTCGGTAACGATAGACAAGCCCAGTCCGGAGCTTTGCAGGCTGTCTTGTCGCGGCGTTTCGCCACGTTGAAAGGGTTCGAAAATGCTCTGGTGCAGGTGCTCGGGGATGGCCGGTCCCGTGTTAGCCACTTCCAGAATGACCCAGGGTGCCTGGTGCTCGAGTCGAACCTGAATCCGGCCTCCTTCGGCACCATAGGCCAGTGCGTTGTTGATCAGGTTGTCGAGCATGCGCTGGAACAGGGTTGGGTCGGTATGTAACCGGTCCAGAGTGCAGACGACACGGACTTGCAAGCGTCGTTGTTTCAAGGCGAGTTGATGTTGGCTCAGGGTGTCGTTGATCAGTGCTGAAGGGTCCAGAGTGTGTCGTTTCACCTCCGTTTGTTGCAGCCACTGATTGTAGTCGAGCAGTTGTTCAGTCAGTTGAGCCAGGCGGTCCGTACTGCCACTCAACAGCGACACCACCTCTCGCTGCGACTGTGAGAGCGGCCCGGTAATGCCTTGCTCCAGCAACGCACAACCTTCCTTGATACTGGCCAGTGGTGTTTTCAATTCGTGGGCGGCATGGCGCAGCAGGGCCAGACGCAGGGCTTCAAGTTGTTGCAGCCGCCCGGAGAGCCAGTTCAGCCGCTCCCCCAATTCATTGAGTTCACGCGGGCCCCGAATGCTGTTGAGGTCGGGCGTGGTGCCGGGCTGGCCCAGTGACCGGATCATCCGGTCCAGGCGCTGGATGGGTGCGGCAATTCGACGGCTCGACCCTACGACCATGAGCGCCGTCAGTAACACCAAACTGAACGTCTGCCAGTACAACGACTGTTGCTCGTTCTGAATCGCCTCGCCCTGAGCCAACAATCGACTGTTTAGCTGGTTCCAGATACGTTCGGTCAGTTCACTTTGCAGTTGCCTGAGTTGCGCCATATCAGCTGTGAGTGTGCTTTGATTAAGTGGTCCATTCGAGTTGCCAATGTTAGCCAGTTGAGCATCGATCAGTTCGATGTGGTTGGTGCAGTGGGTTGGCGTTGTACCGTCCATCGTCAAACATGCGCCCGTTATCGCCTGTCGGTACTGCTGCAGCGCTTGTCGCGATTGAGTTAGGGTATTCGTACTGGCGACCACGGCATGCTGGCGCAAAGCCCGTTCACTGTCGACAGCGAGTCGATCCAGGTTTTCCACCTGACGTGCTTCGCGCATAGCAACCTGGGCTTCTGTTTGTGCCATTACCGTAATGCGTTGGAAAACGGTATGGCCTTGCCATAACAGGACGGCTAGCGGAATAAGCGCAATGGCGAAGCTGACGATAAGGCGCTGTTGAAGTGATAAATGTTGTAACGATAAATGCTGAAGTGACGAGTGGTGTCGTGAAGCGGCAGGCAATGTCAAAGCAGGTGCAATTGATTTCATGGTTTTGGGTCCGCAGACAAAATAAAGCGGTGCGGCTGCGAACGATTGAGGGAAAAGAGGGCTAACTCCTTTAGCCCGAAAAAGCGTCAGTTATGTTTAAACACACTGTGGACGATGGCATTGCCATCGTCCATTTAGAGCTTAGCTTTCCTTTGAGGCTTCGGCGTCGAATGCCTGAAACTCTTCCATGCTCAGATCGCCGGAACCGTCGACATCCAGCATTTCAAAACGCTCGGCCAGCAACAGGTCGACATTGGCTTCGTCCTGAGTCAGCACCCCATCAGCGTTCATGTCGATTTGATTAAACGCTTCTTCGTAGCTCATTCCCTGGGTTTGATTCGCAGCAACACCCGTGGCGGCAGAGGCTAACACCAGGGCAGTTAGAGTCAGTGCAGTTTTCATATTCCTTACTCCTGTTTTTGATGGATCTAACATTTGTGTGAATAAAGCCGCCATGTTCAACACAGCGTCTTACAACAAGCGTCTGATCAGCGGACTGAATGACGCGTTCACAGGGGGTATAGCAGGGGCTGTGCCAGTAATTAAAAATCCATATAAAACAATAAGTTATAGGTATTTTAGGAGAGGGTAAGCCGGTAAATGCCGTCTGGGGTGTATCCAATGGCAGACAGGTATCTGAGGGAGTTTGAAAAAGTGATTTAAATCAATGAGTTACACTGTCTGCAATTGGCCACAGTCAAGCGCGGGCCAGGTGACTTGCCAGCCAACGTGTCAGGGCCGGCTCTACGGGTTGCAATGATTTGTAGTCGCGCTCATCTGCGGAGAGCGCTGTCAATGCCTGAAATAGATCCTTCAACCAGATCGGGTTGTCGAGAAAATGGGTAAAGGGAGTTATCTGCACCCGTATTGTGAACACCACCGCCCCGGTTTGCGGCAGTCGCTTTAACGTTTGTCTTTCGGTCCGTATAAAACACCGCTGAGGAATGTCTTCAGCCTGTGTTATTGGGGCTGACTCTTCCGTGCCCGGCTGGTATAACCGATCGCTGGTGACGACCGACCAGTTACCGCGCCAGACTGGTCGGTCGTCCTTGATGTGCTGGAAAAAACGGTTGATTTTGCTGCCAAGTTTCTCGGTGTAACCGGGGACCGGTGCATGGATCCGGTCAAGTGGCTGGCCTATTTTTTCCAGTAGCCGCCAATAGCTTGGTGCGCACAAACTGGCGGCAGTCAGGCGATAATGATCATCCTGTGGTTGCAACAGACACAGGTCTTCCTGCACACACCAGGAGGCATTAAGTAATGTAGTTTCTGGTGTGTCCCACCGGACGATCGTGTCATTGAACCGGCAAACCAGGCCGTTCGAATGGTGCGCATAAAGATCGGGGAACTGGATTGGCAGATAGCTGCCCAGAGTCTGGGCAACCTCGCGCTGGGCCGCATGGGACTCCGGCAGTTGGCTGTATACACGGTCGCCCAGATCCCGCCAGAGTGACTTCTTTAGGGAAGTCTGGGTGGCCAGTTTTGCATCCGGCAACAGCCATTGATCAGGATCCAAACGGTGCAGCCCCATAGCCAGCAAGTTTTTGTGTTCCTGAAAGGCATAATAATCAAGCGACATCGATTCTTCCCGGGCGAGTAGTACTTCGAGATTACTGAACCCGGATCAGAAAGGCCACACCAGCATGATCACCGGAATCGAGATCGCCATCACCAACAGTGACATCGGCAACCCCAGCCGCCAGTAGTCGCCAAACTTGTAGCCGCCCGGTGCCATCACCAGCATGTTTGACTGATGCCCGATTGGGGTTAGAAAAGCACAGGAGGCACCAATAGCAACAGCCATCAACATGGGGTCGGCCGACACATTCATGCCTTCGGCCAGTTTGATGGCCACGGGGGCTGCCAGAACGGCTGCGGCTGCATTGTTGACGATGTTCGACAACAACATTACGCAAGTCATCAATACCAGAATGGTGGCCGACGCCGGTATCGACTGGCCTATTGCCAGCAAGCCATCGGCGATCAGTTGTGAGCCGCCGGTTGTATCCAGCGCCTCCCCGATCGGGATCATGGCAGCCAGCAGAATGATAATGGGCAGGTCGATGCTGTCGTAAATTTCACCGGGCGGAACCAGTCGGGTCAGAATCATCGCGAGGGCTGCGGTAACCAGCGCCAGTGCAGCGGGCAATACCTCCAGCGCAATGAGCCCGAGTGCGATGGCAAAAATACCGCTTGCCATTAATACTTTGTCGGGCTTGTGCAATCGCAGGCCACGTGAAGCCAGGGGCAAACAGCCCAGAGCGTTCAGCGCCGACTGGATTCCATCTTCATGGGCTTGAACCAGTAGGATGTCACCGGGCGAAAAGCGGACTTCCCCCAGGCGCTGGTTCATGCGTTGCCCCTGGCGCGCTACCGCCAGGATATTCACGCTGTAGCGCTCTCTCAACCCGAGCGCAGAAGCCGACTGGTTAACCAGCGGAGAGCCCTGGGTAACGATGGCTTCGGTTAGCGTCAGTTCGCTTTTTTTGGTGGTTGTTTTAGCGTCAGTTGCATCGTTGTCTTCAGTCGCAGTGTCAGATTCGTCAGTGTGTTCTGATGGATCTTTTTCATCGTGTTCACTTTCTTCAATAACTTCCTGAACCAGGCTCAATCCGGTTGTGGTGATCAGGGTTTTCAGGCTGTCGGAGTCGGCCTCGACCACGAGAATGTCATCGGCCCGCAAGACTTTATAAATGGAAGGCATTTCGGTGTGTTGTTCGTTGCGCACCAGACCGACGATGGACACATCGGCTTCGTTGCGCACTGAATCGACGAGGTCATGCAGGGAGCGGCCGACAAAATCGTTGTCTTCCTTCAGCGTCAGCTCGGTCAGGTAGGAACTGACTTCAAACAACTCATCCGTCGACGACTCTTCTCGCTTGGGCGTTAGACGCCAGCCAATCAAGGCTATAAAGAGAACGCCAATAACGGTAATGGCGAGCCCCACCGGCAGGAAGTCAAACATGCCGAAGGCGTTGCCATCGATCTCGCGCCTGTAGGTGGCGATGATGATATTCGGCGGGGTACCAATCATCGTCAGGGTGCCACCGAGCAACGAGCCAAAGGCGAGCGGCATCAACAGATAAGACGGCGACCGACCGCTTTGTCGCGCCATCCAAATCGCCACCGGCATAAACAGCGCCAGCGCGCCGACGTTATTCATAAAGCCGGAGCAGACGGCGACAATACCCGTCAGTGTTGCGACCTGAATCCAGGGTTTGTCGCCCACTTTGGTCAACTGTCTGGCTATGGCATCCACCACCCCTGCATTAAGCAGAGCCCGGCTGATCACCAACACTGCCGCCACGGTAACCACCGCCGGGTGACCCAGACCGGAAAAAGCAGTTTCTGCGGGAATCAATCCGGTAATCGTCACTGTCAGCAGAGCCGCCAGGGCTACTATGTCGTAGCGCCAGCGATTCCAGATAAACAGCCCCAGGGTGGCGAGCAGAACGGCGAATACGATGCCCTGATCAAACGACATTGTGACTCCTTATTGCGAAAGACATCCAGTCAGCTCTGGCGGCGATAGAGAACCATAGTCACCTTCCCCGCCAGACGACAAAGACACCATCATACACCCGCTGTATTGCAGGGACAGCAGTCCACGAATATAGTCGACGGTTCGAGGGGTGAGTGTCGGATAGGCGACAAGCTGACCCTGCCCCCACTGAGGTAATTGTGGTGATCCGGGAGCTCGCTCATACAGGGAAAACAAGGTCTATGAATACTGTCGTCAGAAAAGCCAGAGCCGGTGATGAACTGCGGATGGCCGAGATTCAGGTGAATGCCTGGCAACGTGCCTATGCAGGTATCATGTCACCGGAATTGCTGGAGTCACTGGACATACATCAGAAGTCAGCGATGTGGCAAAACGCGCTAGAACAATCGGGGCCAGGGCGCTACCTTGTTGCAGAAGTAGATGGCACCGTTGAAGGGTTTGCCGTATTCGGCCCGGCCCGTGACAACGACCTGGGTGACAGCAACGCGGCTGAAATCGTATCAATCAATATTAATCCGGCACTATGGCGTGTAGGGATCGGCAGTGCGTTGATCCACTCAATTATTGATTGCTGTGATGCAGAGAAATTCGAGGGGGTTCATCTTTGGGTGGCAACGGAAAATACCCGAGCTCGCCGGTTCTATGAACGGCACGGATTTTCCAGTGAAAACCGTATCAAAGTTGACCCGGGGCATGATCTGGTTGAAGAGATGCGTTACGCCAGTGTCAGATTTTGCAATTAGCGCAACGCAAAAGAGGGCCATTCGGCCCTCGGTCAAAACCCGGAAAAGTTAGAGCACGTCATCGAACGCTGATGCGTTGGTTCGGTTGTTGAAGTCAAACATCAGATCGTTGATGGGTGTCGCGTCGCTATTGGCCGGCGTGTTGTTAATCTCGCTTTTCACGAAGTCGGCAAACTCAACGAACATGACGGTGTCGTCATTGTCATCTCCGTTGTCAGCGTTGCCACCACCATTGCCTGCGTTTTCACAGCCTACCAGCAATAGGGTTAGGGCTGACAGGCCGACCAGTTTTAGTATCAGTTGCATACAGTGAACCTCCGTTTACGGCGTCGTGTTTGGTGAACCACCGATTGGTGTGGTCAGGTATGGAAACGCGTCTTGCAACGAACCGGTATCGACCTGAACACCATCGGTGTATGCCAGCGTTCCGTCGGGGGCATCAGCAGGGTCTGCGAGCACACCCATGGCAACGCGCAGAGCAATGTCGACTACGTCATCGACCGGACGCCGACCGTTCGGGAAGCCGGCGTTATCGCCACCAAGCACGCCCAGGTCATTCTGGCTGGCTGCAGCCGCCGGGGAAATGGCCGTGTTCAATCGCAGCATTTCTGAGGTTGTTACCCCCACAGGCTGGTTAACATCCGCTACGCCTGTCAGGAAAGCGGTGACCAGGTCGGTACGGGGAAAATTATTGGGTGCCGTCACGCCGAACAGTATTTCTACCAGTTCTGGCAAGGTTGGGTGAGTAACGTAGGTGGCGAACTGGCCGTCATCTTTGGGTTCACTGGCGTTGAACCGGTCTTTGTCTTCCAGGCCAATCACAACTTCGTTTACCAGGGGCATGCCCAGACGAGAGACTTGCGCATAGGCACCGCCTTCTACCGTGGCTCCCTTGTCATTGTTGCCGGGTGCCGGGTTGATGACACGGGCCTGGGGAATGCTCGCGGTGGTCCAGGCGCCGATTACCGGGTCTGCATTTGTTTCAGTTTGTGCCGTTCCGGTCAGACAACTGATCGGGACTTCCAGCGCAAGTGAGGTCACGTTTTTGTCGCCGAGGTCGTTAGCTTCAGCATCGCGCGGCCCTAACGGGTTGGTATTAACCAAATCGAAGATTTCGCCCAGGTTAACCGCAAAGGCATCGCGGCGTTGGCCGGCGAAAACACGTCCATTGACGGCGCAACCGGGAATGGCAACGTCGTAAATGTGAGTCTCGGCATAGGCCGGGTAGTCAGTGAAAGATTTATTGCCAATGTTGTCCAGCGGTTTACGGAAGGTGTCAGTGCCGGTGGTGACGTTAGTCGCGATTTGTGCGTTTCCACTGCGCCGATCGCCCTGGATGACCGACAACTGGTATTCCTGGCGGCTCTGAACATTATCGGTATCGGTTGCATTCGGTCCAATGCCGCCAATATTCTTTAAGGGGACCGTCACCATCTGTTCACTGCCGCTGTCACCTACCGCAAGCTGTAAGCGGTTTTCAACAGTCGTGAACTGGAATTGAAAGGTCATGTCTTCAATGGCATCGCCGGTGTTATCGACATGAATTTCATAGATGGCTTCGTCTTCCAGATCAAAATAATTCGGGCCACCGTAAGCGTCCTGCAACGGCAAATAGTTGGCGATGAAGGTCACGTAGTCTTCACGGTCTGTTTCGTAACTTCTGAACATGTAAAAGTCAGAGGCATCGACTTTCGGCATTTCGGCAATAAAAGGCGCCTCACGGTGGCTTGCGCCCTGGGCCAGGCCGGCCGACAAGCAAAGCCCTGCCATCGCAGCAGCCAGAGTGGATTTTTTGAATAGTGTGTTCATGGTTCTCTCCTGGTGTTACCGATTGAAGTGGCGCAGCTGTTACGCCTTTGCAGATGCGATGGTTGCAGGTAATTTCGATCAGAGAGTTTATTTGGGCGTTGCGTCACAGGGTGGTGCATCCAACGGCGCGTTACGGCCGTTTACCGGTTAACACCGAGCTTTTTGTGGTGTTTGGAGAGTTGAAAAAGGCGTTAGATATTTGGAAGGGGTAGCTTAACGGGTCACCGGAATGCCCCGGTTCGGACGGCCGGAGTATTCAGAGGCTCCTTAAGAAAAGGTCGCAGGGTGGTTATACCAGGAAAGGCATATTCACACCCCGCACAAGGGTGTGAATATGCATCGATCGGAATGCGGATTACACGAAAACGCCGTAAAGCATACGCACTGCAGTGATCAGTAGGAACACGGCAAATAGCTGTCGTAGTAAGCGGGCATTAATGGCATGGGCAATGCGAGCACCCAGTGGCGCGGTCCATAAAGTCATCGGTACGATCAGTGCAAAACCGATCAGGTTGACATAGCCCAGTGAGAAAGGTGGCCGATCAGCGACGCCCCAGCCGTTTATCAGAAAACCCAGGGCGCCCGGGATACTGATGAAAATACCAATGGCTGCAGCGGTGCCAACAGCCCGGTGCATGGGTACCTGAAACCGGCTCAGCACGGGCACGCTCAAGGTACCGCCGCCAATGCCCATCAGCGTTGAAAAGCCGCCGATTCCTGTGCCCAGGCTATGGCGAACGATGCCTTTTGGCAGTGTTTCAGCCAGTGCCACCGGCTCTTTGCCAATGGCCATGTTGGCCGCGACAATCAAACCGATAACACCAAACACCAGCGATAGCACCTGGCCGGTGACCATGCTGCTAACCAGTGTGCCTATGAACACCCCAACCAACAGCGAGGGCGCCAGAGATTTTAGCAGGGCTGAATCCAGGTTGCCTTTATTGGCATGAGCCCGGGCCGAGCGTAACGAGGTGGGAATAATGGTGGCAAGTGACGTACCGACCGCTACATGCATTTTTACCGACTCGTCGACGCCCAGTAGCGTAAACAGGTGGTACAGCACCGGCACGATCACGATGCCGCCCCCGACACCCAGTAAACCAGCCATAAGCCCGGCAATAATACCGGTGACCGACAGCGCCAACACCAGCCCGACTATCCAGCTAAGGCTGTACTGATCCAGTATTTCCAATGGGAAGATCCTTGTTGTTGATATCATGGCACCAGTCTTTCCTTGCAGGAAGACTGTACTAAGGCGCGTTTATATCAAGCTTGGAAACGTTTGGCGACTTTGGGTGATTTTTGAGGGTGTTAACCGAGAATTGAGCTGAAAATCGCTCCAGGTTTGTGCAGCGCGCACCATTTCGGTGCCCACCCCCTTGTTCCATTCACTCAGAGTCATACGCATGCTGCGCAGGAGTGAGATCAAACCGGTAACCACGGGTGCCAGTTGACATCGGGCTCAACCAAGACCGATCTACTGTCGCTTGCGAGCGATATGGAACGGCTTCGCTGTGCATTAAACAGACAGTCACTGTATTACACGGAATTACACGGACAGGCATTACAGATATTCGATTCCCTGATGCAGCGGTGCTCATTCTGGTGCAAAGCGCCTGGCCAACCGAATGGTTACCCGGCTAACATGTACGGGTGTCATGAGCAGGAGCTATAAACATTAAATCGATCTTGTGGGTATATCTTAAGATACTGAGTTCTATCGTCATCGGGCTGTTAAGTTTGGCCTTGTTGGTGGCGGTGTTCTCCGCAGTTTATGCAACGGCAGTCGCAGATCAGAACGTTACGGGAGCCTTTATGCTGCCTTTCTTTATTGGTTTCATTGGCTTCGTTCTGTTTGGCGTTACAGGATCGATTTTCTGGCTGGTGTTTCTGAAAGCGCTGGGCAGCCCTGTGGAGAGCCCTATGAGCCATCATGTTCTGGCAGCGTCTCTGTCTACCCTGGTCAGTTGGTTGGCACTGGCATTGGTGTTTTCCGGTGGCGTAATCAGGAACCTGCAAGAATCTTCGATTCTTCTGATCTTTGTGTTACCGGTTGTCGGTATGAGCCTGGTTTGGTTTCGAGTGTTGTATCGCCCGTCAATCGTTGCAGAAAACGGCTCAGGTGATAGCCAGTGAGCCATGCGAAATGTTGGTGGCTGTTTGTGTCACCCGCCTGTGCGGACTTCGTTGGCAAACCTTGAAGTGAAAGTGCATTCCGATAACAGGCGGCCTGGTGGCAGAGTCACTCGAGCAAGCCAGTGTTGCGCGAGGGTTGTTCACCGCCTCCGGTCAATGATTCAATATGGGCTTTTAGGAATATCTGGTCATTTCTGCATCCATATCCCAGGGAGCGGAGTACTCGTAGTGCACTTCGCAGATGTTCCACGAGGATCCCATGAGAATTCAAGCACCCAGAGCCATCATAGACTTCAACAAGAACGACATTTACGGCAACCTCATCCAACTGAGCCAGTTCAAGGGCAAAAAAGTATTGTTGTGCTTTTTTAGAGATGCCGCCTGCCCGTTTTGCAACTTTCGGGTGTATGAGCTGACCCATCGCTACAAGGCTTGGCAGAAGCAGAATGTAGAGGTGATTGCGGTGTTCAGCTCTACAGACGAAGAGGTTCGCCATTTTGTGGGCCGTCACCCACGTCCGTTCAGGATGGTGGCCGATCCGGACCTTGAGATTTATAACAGCTACGGCGTTGAGCATTCGAGCTTTGCGCTGGTTAAGGCGCTGTTGTTCAAGTTGCCCCGCATTTTCATGGGTATGAAAACCGGCGGATACCCGGCTAACAATCCGAACGTGAAGCTGGTGCCCGCCGACTTTCTCATTAACGAAAAAGGCCACATCGCTGACTGTTGGTACGGCCGGGATACCAGCGATCACATTCCATTGAAACGCTTGCAGGCGTTTATCGATTCCCCGCCCAAAACCGGGTTGGATGCCACCAGAGCCAGGGCGGCCTAAGGCAGCGACTGTTGGCGATCAGACGGTGGGTAACATCCTCGATCAGGCATTCAGTGTGTTGGCCATTGCTTTGCCAAACTGTTTTATCCAGTTGGCCCATTGCTGCTCGCTCAGCACGTCGAATGCATCCCCGATCGTGATCTCGCAATGCAGGGCATCAGCATCGGTTCGATAGGGCGGTGGTATCAGCGCGACCTGGTGTTGGTGCATCCAGCGTTCGCCCTGCTCCAGAAAAGCGTCTGGCTGACAGCGAATGTGCAGTCGAAACATGTTGGTATGAGGTACAGCGGGCCAGGTGGAAATACCAGGCAGTTGGTTCAACTGCTCGGCCAGCCAGCGTGCTTGCTGTCGACGTTCGGGCAAGCCTGGCAAGTGTTTCGCCAACCCCTCACGCGCGGCTATCACATAGGGATACAGCGCATAGAGGGTTCCACCCACCCGCCGCTGCCACACTTTGGCGCGAGCGATAAAGTCGGCACTGCCTAACAGCATGGCTCCGGCGATGCCGCCGAGGTCTTTGTAGAAACTGACGTAGACGGAATCGAACAGAGAAGCGATTTCTTCCAGTGATTTACCGTACGCAGCCGGGCATTGCCAAAGGCGTGCGCCGTCCATATGCAGTTTGATGCCCTGTTCGCGGGCCCAGGTACTCTGGCTAACCAACTCGTCCCATTCCGGTAGTTGGCCACCAATTTCTCGCATGGGCAATTCCAGCAGAATAGCGGCCAGAGGGTCCCGTGCTGCCGCTTTCAGGTCGGCCAGCATGGGTACCCGGTGCGCTTCGCCCAGTTCGCAACCCTTGAGTTGCCACAAAATCTGGTAGCTGTTGTGTTCGTGCAGCGCTACGTGATTGGTGGCGTGCAGTGCTACATAGTCGGTTTTGGCGAGGTCGGCCCAGATGCGCAGCGCCATTGGCTGGGCCATGGTGCCACTGGGCATGAAGATCGCGGCCTCCTTGCCCAGCATGGCGGCCACTTCCCGCTCGAAAGACTCTATCAGTTCGCCACTGCCGTAATTGTCGATCCGTTCATCGTCGCCAGTGGCATCCGCCAGGTGTTGCAGCGAGACCTTGATCGATTCGGGCTTGTGGCGGCTGGCGTTGATGGCGCAGGCGCGAAAGGTGGTGCGGTATTGGTCGACCGACATGAGTGACCTCTGAAATGAGAATAGAGGTCAAGTCTAGCGTTTTTCAGCAAGACAATCAGGCCTGCAATGACGTCAGCCAGTGAATACCTCAGCCTTGCTTCAAAGCATTGTAGGCATTCAATCCGCCGGCAATCACTTTAACGTTCCTGTAACCCATGCTTTGCAGAGCAGCCGCCGAGAGTGACCCTCTATTGTAGGCGTTGCAATAGCACAGCAGGGTCGTGTCCAGATCCGGGACTTTCTTTTCGATCACCATTTCCAGCTTTCCGCGGCTGATGTTGAGCGAATTAGGGATATGACTTTTGTCGTGCTCTTCCTTATCGCGAATATCGAGCGCGATAGCACCCTGAGCCATTAGTTCGTCGACCTGTTCCGGAGCAACCTCCTCGACCTGGGCGCGCGCGGCATCGGCCATGGCCTGAAATTTTCGGGTGTATTGCATGTTGAGCTCCTCATCGTGGATTCGAGGGTATTATATATTAGAATATTCTAATTATAAATATACCGCCGCCTATTCCGCAAGAGCATCGAACTGGCCTGGGTATGTCACTCTGACTTGATGTAAATCAACCGAATGGTCGATCTTGAGCACAGCGTCGGCCATTCACGCTACAGTGGCCAGTCAACTGCCAAAATCGGCTACTCTATAGTGCAGAGCCTCATCTTTAGTACTGTCAATATCCCGAATTCAGAAGGAGTTACCCGCTTAAATGATTCCAACCTGGCCTGAAGTAATGACCAAAATTCCCCGTCTCGATGCGCAGGACTGGAGCGCCATGGGCCTGGCAAAACGCTGGTTTGTCGCCACCCGGGCAGCCGTGTTCGTCATGACACTTTTCTCTGCGGGCATAGGCATGTTGCTGGCTATTCCAGCAGGTCATTTCGATGTGATTAATGCCGTGCTGGTCTGTTTCGGCCTGATACTGGCCCATGCGACCAATAACCTGCTGAACGATTGGACCGACTCAAAAAAAGGCGTGGATAAAGACAACTACTTTCGCACCCAGTATGGCCCGCAGCCATTGGAAAATGGATTGCTCAGCGCTCGCCAGATGATGGGCTATATAGCGGTTACTGGCGCTTTGGCGCTGGCAGTGGGGGCCTTGCTCGTGTTTCGAACCGATATCGTCACACTCTACTTCATGCTCGCTGGTGCCTTCTTTGTCGTGTTTTATACCTGGCCGTTGAAATACATCGGGCTCGGTGAACCGGCTGTCTGGCTGGTTTGGGGGCCGCTGATGGTGTTGGGGTCGGCCTATGTGGTATCCGCTGAGCTCACCGCACTGCAACTTTGGGTGGCTTTGGTGTACGGCATTGGTCCGACGTCGGTATTGCTCGGCAAGCACACCGATAAACTGGAGCAGGACAAGGCCAAGGGTGTGCACACACTACCCGTGATGCTTGGCGAATCCGGAAGTCGGCGGCTGACACTGGTGTTATGGGTGATGCAATATCTGGTGCTGACGCTTGGCGTTGTCTTTGGCGTTCTGAGTGTGTGGTACCTGCTCGTTTGGCTGGCTTTGCCGCGATTGATCAAAACGGTAAAACGGTTTCGGCAACCGCGACCGACAGAGCGCCCGCACGATGTGCCCGCAGATGTATGGCCGCTGTATCTGGTGGCGTATGCGTTCGACTACAACAAGCTGTTCAGCGGCACACTGGTGTTGGCTATGTTGCTCAGCCTGGTGTAGCAAGCTGTTTAAGTGGTCGTCTGTTACTTGGCTGAGGACCCAGGGTTCGCGGTATATGGGAGGCTGTCGAGAGTGTCCAGGTAGTCCCAGTATACGCGATCAATAAAACCAGTAGCCTGAAGTTCCTCTATAACCCGGTCGTATTCTGCGACGAGGGTGGGGAAATCAGGGTGTTCGGAGTTTTTCACAAACACGTTGTAGTAGGGCCGGGCAGTCAGTGGTTTTTCCAGGAAGGTAACTCGATTTTCCAGGTTTCGAAGCCGGATCATATAGGCGGTTTCCGCCGTACTCACGGGGGCCACATCAATTCGACCCGACAGTACCATATCGATCAGCAGTCTGTGGTCGGTTACCAGTATGCGATTCAGTGGCATGTCCCAGAATTCCCGCGTATAGGCCCATGATTGAACGGCTCCTACGCGCCAGGGCTGTAAGTCTTCCAGTGTCGAATACTCTATGTTACCGGCATCACTTGATCGGATGATGAAATGCCAGCTCAGATCCTTGTATGAACGATCGGGATAGGACAGGTGTTCTTCTCGCTCCGGGTTGTGTGAGAGGCTCATCATGACGTCGATATGGCCGGCTTCGGCTTCTCTCATCATGCGGCTTCCGGACCCCAGCAGGTAAAATTCGTGCGCTATGTTTAACTCTTCCAGTACTCGCTGCATGATCCGGACATCTATGCCAGTGATTTCCCCCTCTTCCATCATCTTGAACGGCGGTTCAGGAACGCCGACGACGACAAGGGGCGAGGCCTGGACGAGTGCACAGGCAGTGAGAGATAGCAGGGCAGTCAGCTGGCATAGCCGAAGGAAGTAGTGGGTCATTTAAGTCAGCGCCAATACCGTTTTCCATAGGTATCGGCATAGTAGACTGAAACACTGCCGTGTGCGACGAGCAGATTTGGGCCAGTCGAGAGTACTCACCAATTCAGTGGGGTGGCTTGTGAGCTTATAGCGGCCCAAACACTAGCAGGTTATTGAAAAAGGCATCCTGCTTTTTCCAAAACACGATACCCAAAAAGGTGATTTTTGCCTATCTCCCGAAATCAATGACTTTGCAGTCATCGACTTCTCTGGAACTTCCGAATTGTCGGGCCATATGTTCCAGCAGATGACTGACATTCTGCGAATTTCAACGGCCTGCTGGCAGTTATTTATGAACAGAGGCCTCACGAGGCCAGATCGGTTGAGTGCTAAAACGATCTTCTTGATGCTCAGCCAGCCTCCTGGCGCAATTTCTCCCTGACGTTCATCAGCACTGTTCCATAGGCATTGTCACCTCGCTGATCGCGTCCTGTGCCCCAGAAATAATCGTATAACGAGTTTTCGCGGATCGGTTGTTCGCCGGTTGCCAGCAGGGCCTGTGCAAAATCAGGGTGGGTGTGTGCCTGGGTGTAGAGGGCGCGCGTCATCACTCGGGTTCGAATGGCGGGCCAGTCTTCCCGGGTGCGTTTTAGCCAGCCGCGACCGTGCTTTCGGGCTTGTTCGGCGGTGGGCGCGTTGCGGATGTCGTCAAAGCGGGGTTTCCCCGGGTACTTCATGGCCTGATAGTAATGTTCGGCCGTCAGCCAGCGATGGTCGTCCAGTTCGAAAGGGCGCTCTATGGCACAGCCGAGAACCTCTTCGGTGTCCAGCCGGTTGATCAGGAGCGCATTCTCCACTTTTTGGTGTTCAAATAAGCTCATTTTCAACGGTTCCTGAAAGGGGAGGCATCAGTGTACCTCAACTCGGGGTCTGGCCAACTACAACGGCCAGGCCCCGATTCAGGCGGCGAGCCCGGGCTCAGTCCAGATCACTCGCGTTGTGACGTTCCGGCTGCTGTTCGTCCGGTTCGCCCCAGGTGCGGTTCACTTTGACGCCACGCTTTACGGCAGGCCGTTCCGCAATGGCATTGGCCCAACGCAGTACGTGCGTGTAACCGTCTGCTTCCAGGAATTCGGCCGCATCGTACACCTTGTTCTGAACCAGCCAGCCATACCAGGGCCACACGGCCATATCGGCGATGCTGTAGGTGTCGCCGCACAGGTAGGTGTTGTCGGCCAGATGGCGGTCGAGTACATCCAACTGGCGTTTGACTTCCATGGTGAAGCGGTTGATGGGGTATTCGTATTTTTCCGGGGCATAGGCGTAAAAATGACCAAAGCCCCCGCCCAGAATTGGCCCGCTGCCCATTTGCCAGAACAGCCAGTTGAAGCATTCGGTCCGTCCAGCCGGTGTATCGGGAATGAAGGCGTTAAATTTTTCAGCCAGATACATCAGGATCGAACCGGATTCAAACACGCGCTGGGGCGGGGTGACGCTGTGGTCCATCAGAGCGGGTATTTTGGAGTTGGGGTTGGCTTCCACAAAGCCGGACCCGAACTGATCGCCCTCCATGATGTTGATCAGCCAGGCGTCGTATTCCGCCCCCGCAATGCCCGAGGCCAACAGCTCTTCAAGCATAATGGTGACTTTAACGCCATTGGGCGTGGCCAGTGAATGCAGTTGCAGGGGGTGTTCGCCAACCGGTAGCGGTTTATCGTGAGTAGGCCCGGCGATGGGGCGGTTGATGTTGGCAAAACGGCCACCGTTGCCCGGCTCCCAGGTCCAGACTTTGGGTGGTGTGTAGCTTGGATCGCTCATGGTGAATCCTTGGGTCGGTTGAAAGAGTACCTGACAGTCACCCTGTGGCGCTGCAAGAAGCTGTATCATCTGTACGTCAGGTGAGGTCATTTAGCTTAAAACCAACGTGGAACCAACGTTGTTGCGCTGCAAAAGCCATTGAGAACGACGGCCGGGCCTGAAAGAATGCCAGGCGGATAAAGCCAATTACGCAGACTTTCTCGCTCGCATAAGGAGCCTTGCATGGAACGCCAATTGATCACAGACCGATTTAGCAACCGGATGGCGCTGGATATGGGCCTGGCCATCATTGAGCTGGCGCGCCAGCGTGACGCCCGAATCGGCGTCTCGATTCGACGGTTGAATCAAACCGTTTTCGAATTCATCGACGATGATTTGTCCGCCGACAAAGCCAACTGGATTCGCCGTAAAGTGAATACAGCGGTGAATTTTGCCGAAAGCTCGCTGGCGGTGCGGCTCGATCTGGAGCAAAAAGGCAAAACCCTGGCGGCCGACTTTGGGCTCAGTGATCAGGATTACATCGCCAAAGGCGGCTGCATTCCCATTGTGGTGACCGGTGCCGGCCTGGTCGGTACCATCACGGTCACCGGGCTAAAAGACGTGGATGACCACCAGATTATTGTGGATGCTTTGCCTGAATTCACCTTTGTCTGATGACGGCATAGAATCAGCTGCCGCGGTTAATAGACAGGAGGGCGGGTTAATGGCCATTGATTACCGAATAGACGCACCGGTCAGCGCAGATCAGTTCATCGATCTGTTGCACCGCTCGACCCTGGCCGAGCGTCGCCCCGTGGATAACCGAGCCTGTATTGAGGGCATGCTGACCAACGCCAGTCTGACCATCAGCGCCTGGAACGGTGACGTGCTGGTGGGCATTGCACGCAGTGTCACCGATTTTCACTTTGCCTGCTATTTGTCTGACCTGGCGGTCGATGCCGGTCTGCAGAAGTCGGGTATTGGCAAGCAACTGCAAGCGCTGACCCAGCAACAGCTTGGGCCACTGTGCAAGCTGATACTGCTCGCTGCTCCGGCGGCCAGCGCTTATTACGAACCGCTCGGGTACCGGCACAATGATCGATGCTGGGTGCTTGAGCCCGATGTTCCCATCAGCGGTGCCCGTTGACCTTTAATCTCAAACCCGGCTAAAAATAGGACTTTCGTTACTGTTTGAGATTGGTGCTTCGGCCTAAGCTGAATGCTGAAACCGCCTATAAGGACGTGAGCCATGCCCCGCCGATTAACGATACTGCCTTTGCTGGTGTGTGCCAGCTTGCCTGTGCTAGCTGAACAAACGGGCTTTCAACGGTATTACCAGCAAAACGAATTTTCACTGACGTCACCGGGCGCCATGAAATTTGGCTTGTACGGATACGACAACCCTGCCGGGCTGCACTACCTGACCGAAGGCGACGTCACCGTTAACTGGACCAGTGACGACTTTTTGTATGACGACCAGCGCTGGAACGCCACGCTCGCCGCGCCGGGTGTGAGCTTCAGCTTCGGCCGGGATAACCGGGGAACCGGCTCCATCAGAGAATACAAGCTGGCGTTTGGTGGCGGCACCGACGCCAGTGCCGGTGGGCTTTCCATCGGCTGGTACAGTGGCGATACCGAAAGCCAGGATCTGCGCACGCATTTTACGCTGGGCACGATCAACCGCCCCAATCGCTACACCTCCATTGGCCTGACCGGCACCCTTGCGACCGATACGCAGTATTATCAGGGCGTGGTGGATGTGGCCGTGCGACCCTTTGGTAACGAAGCACTGACGGTGTTTGCCGATTACGCCCTGGGGAACGATGAAGACTTTGAAGACGGCCACTGGTCGGCCGGCGCAGCAACCGAAGTGATGCCGGGCATTCGATTGACCGGCCGCTATTTTGATACCGGAACCGTGACGGCTGGCCTACAAGTGAGCCTCGGCCACACCGGTTTCAGTGCCCAGTCGCACCAGTTGGATGAAGGCGATAACTATCAATCGTATTCTTTGCGCGCCGGCGGCTGGGACCGCAATGTGTTCGATGCCTGGTCTACCCGTGGTGACGATGTGCTTGAGCTGACCCTGAACGACGAGATGGCCTACCAGACCTTCGGCCTGTTCGATCGCCGTCGTTCATTGTTGGATACCCTGCGCTACATCGACGCCGCCCGTCTGGACGACAACATCGGTGTCATTGTCGTCAACACCACGCGCATGCAAGTTCCGGCCGCCATGGCCTGGGAAATCAAAACAGCCCTGGATGAGTTCCGCGATTCCGGTAAAACCGTGCTGCTGTACATTGAAGATGGTGGCATGACCGAGCTGTTGCTTTCTTCAGCCGCCGACGAAGTCATTCTGGACCCAATGGGCTCACTGACCGTACCAGGCTTTGTCTCCGGCAGTACCTACCTCGGTGAGTTGCTGGCCCACTGGGGCATCGGTGTTGATGAGTTCCGCAACCTGGAATACAAAACCGCTTTTGAAAGTCTGTCGCGCAGTGACATGTCGGCCGCCGACCGGGTACAACGCCAGGCGATGATCGACAGCTTCTACCAACTCTGGCAAACCAGCATGGCCGACGGCCGTAATCTCTCGCCCAACGCCTTTGATCAACTGATCGACCGTGGCCTGTCTCTGACGGCTGATGATTTGCTGAATATGGGTGTGGCTGACCGACTGGCTCGGTATTCCGAACTGGATGACGTACTGGAAGATGTGACAGGTACCGAGCCGCGCCGGGTAGAACCAGACGGATTACAAGTACTGCGCGAACCCCGCGACAACCAGTGGGGGCCTGCTCATAGAATTGCGGTGGTATACGCCACCGGCATGACCGCAACTGATAGCGGTATGCGCACCCGTGAACTCGCGGAATCGCTTCGGGAATTGCGCGAAGACGATGAGGTCAAAGCCGTCGTGCTGCGAGTTGATTCACCAGGCGGGTTAATACTGGCGGCAGATCTGTTGGGCCAGGAAGTTAAGCTGACTCAGGCTGAGAAACCGGTCGTGGTATCGATGGGGTCACTGGCGACCTCGGGCGGCTATTGGGTATCGATGCACGCAGGCACCCTGGTGGCCGCACCGAACACCATTACCGGCAGCATCGGCGTAACTGGCGTTCGCCTCTGGGACGATGGGCTGGGCGACCGGCTGCGTCTGAACAGTGATTCGGTCAGCCGGGGGGCTTCGGCCGATGCAACCGCTGGCATAGGTTTGCCGATTGCCGGGTTGTCACTGCCAAGCCGGGATCTGACCCCAGAAGAGCGCGCTGGCATCATGCGTCGCCTCGACAGCTACTACGACGCCTTCGTGACCCAGGCCGCTGAAGCCAGAGGCATCACCGTAGCGGAGATGCGAGCACTGGCGGCAGGCCGGGTTTACAGCGGCAGCGACGCCCTCAAAGCTGGATTAGTCGATGAGCTGGGCAGTTTGACCCACGCCATAGACCTTGCCCGCAAACAGGCAGGCATTGCGGATCGCGATAAAGTCTTCCTGGTCGAAAGCCCGCGCCCCAGCGTGTCATCCCTGCAAGACTTACGGTATTTGATGGATGTTGAGGGAGCCGAGGCACTGGTGTTCAACCGGGACCTGTATCGCCAGCAGTATTTGCAGGACCTGGTAGAGCATCGTGGCCAGCCGATGGTGTTGTTGCCGTATCACTATTTTGAGGGTTCGTTGGAGCGGTAGGGCGGTTAGGGATTGGCATGTTGATTAACACCGGGCGGTCTCAGGGCTGCCCGGTGTATGTTCACGTGTTATCTGGATGTGTCTACTAAAGTGGGGGAATTCATGCGCCTCGTTAAGTGTTTGGCTTAGCATAGACCCTTACCTTTTTGCAAAAAAGACCCAGCCACTTAAACCGTGTTGTTGGATTTTGATTGCTATAAAGTCCTTGCCGTACCGTATGCGATGCACGCCATATTTGGCGTCCGTTCTTGTCTTGAATACCACGCTACACCCTGATTGGTTGGAATAGCCACATTCCCAGTCAGGGTATGCGGACACCGGAGTTGTAATCTCAACGACCTTTGCTCGGTCGGTCGCGATGTCCATTCCCCACACGCCCAAAACCACTAATGTGAAGAAAAAAAATACGCCTATGGTCAGTTTCATTGCGTCACTTAACGCTCGGCGTAGCGAAACAAATCGGTCCGACTGACGCCGCTGGTTATATGATTTCAGTCCAATTGCTTTTTCATATGGTAGAGTAAAGTTCCTATTGGTCGATCCTCCAGAATACCGAAAACCTGGTAGTCATACTTTTCGTAAAACCCTGTGGCTTCTACGGTCTTTAGGAACGAGATGACCGCACCTTGCTCCATTCCATATCGCTCAGCTTTTCTTAGCAGATTGGACCCTAAGCCTGTACCTCTGTGGTTTTGATCTACCCATAGCGTATCAATCTCAAGGCCGTCCCAGTATGCGTTAGCCAATATGCCTGCGATTAACTCATTCTCACTGTCTCTGACGTTTATATGAATTTCTTATCTTCTGACTCATCAGGCAGAGGAACTTTGGAATCTATAAATTCCTGAAATTTTTGTGAAAGCTCTGAACGTTCCTTTTCAGTGGGTACCTCTATTAGCTCGTAATCCATAGTCCCTTCTTATATCGCCTAAATAATGGGCCGTAAGGTCGCGCAGCGGTTTGGAGGTCCAGCTGTGAGGCGACATTGTTTGAATTATTATGCATTTTCACAGCGCACACCATTTGAAGCCATCTGCCCAATAAACTTTTTATAGTTCTTTGCGCTAGCGTAAACGATATATTCCTCGCCGCTAACCTTGATAAACACGCCAGAGGCTGAGAAAAGTTTGATATCTGTACCATTCCGACTATGACGAACCGTTGGGCCGAACCTTTCATAAGAGTCTATTGAGAACCAGGAAATTACTTTGGCATCAAACTTTACTCCCAGTTCAGTAACTTGGTAAGTGCTGAGTTTCGAATAATTCCTTAGGTCGGAGTATAAATTGTAAGCAATGGGTAGCAAAATTATTAAGAGAGCAAATGGATTTTCTAAATCGGAAGGAGAGATATAGATGAGCGCGAGTGCTAATAGAGGAAGCATCACAACAGCCGTTGCAATAGTAGTCCAGTATTTCGTGAGGTTTCCATAGGCGAGTTGGTACATGATTTATTCTACATAACGCACGCAGCACGCGCGGCTTTGTAGTGAAGGGGAAGCTGAAACGACAAAGACGTCGCCGTTCCCCCGATTGTTAGCACTAGCGGCACTCATGGTATATATCCCACTCTTCTTCATGAGTTTGAACGAAGCCGTGAGACTGGTAGAACTGATTGGATCGGCTGCCGCGTAATGCTCCCAGACGCAGCGGAAGGCCGCGTTCTTGTGCTTCTACTATAATGCCTTTCAATATCAAGCTACCCAAACCATTGCCTTGGAGTTCGGGGTGAATGTACATGTGTTCCAAGTAAAGATGATCTGTATTCTCCTTGACGACATAAAAGCCGGCAAGGCCTCCATTGACTTCAATTTTTCGAGTCAACTCCCGACGAAAGTTATCCAGGAAGCGGCTGCTAGCCCTGTCTGGGTCATAGCGACCTACGGCTTCTAAACTGGGCTGCATTGCGGCTATACGGAGCTCCGCCAGAGCCTCTTTTTCGCCTTCTTCAACTTCGAATATTCGATAGTTCATAGGCCTGCTAATGCCAAATCGGACATCCACATTAACACTTGACGCAAAAACATCCAACCAGTAGTTTATACAGCATCATAAAAACAGGCCGTCAGGGTTAGACACTATGCCACGTTCAAGGAAAAGCCAGATCGCCCTGGAGGCGACCCCTTACTACCACTGCACCTCCCGGTGCGTTCGTAGGGCCTTCCTGTGTGGGCGTGATGAACACTCCGGAAACGACTATGAGCACCGGCGTGGCTGGATAGAGCAGCGCATAAAGTCACTAGCCTCCGTGTATGCTTTGGATATCTGCGCCTATGCCGTCATGTCCAACCATTACCACATTGTATTGCACATCAATGCTGAGAAAGCCAAAGCCTGGTCGGATACTGAAGTCATCCAACGCTGGCACAGCCTATATACCGGTAACTTTCTCAGCCATGAGTACTTAGCCGGAAAAGACCTGTATGAAGAGCAACTCAACGTTATCTCAGAATTGGTAGCAGAGTGGCGCGAACGCCTGATGTCGATCAGTTGGTTCATGAAAGCCTTGAACGAAGAGATCGCACGACAGGCCAATGCAGAAGACTGCTGCACCGGCCGTTTCTGGGAGGCTCGGTTTAAATCTCAAGCATTATTGGATGAAAAAGCCCTGGCAACCTGCCTGGCTTATGTAGACCTGAACCCTATCCGGGCTTGTATGGCCGATACACCGGAAGCGTCAGATTTCACCTCGGCCAAGCAACGGATCGATACTGCCAACGAAGAGCCGGAAGCCACCGAACCCACCGAACCCAAACAGCCGACACCGTTATTACCGTTTGTTGGCTACCCCCGGCAAGACATGCCTGAAGGCTTGCCGTTTCGACTGCAGGACTACCTGGAACTGCTTGACTGGACCGGTCGCCAGATTCGCAACGACAAACGCGGAAGCATCACACAGACTCTACCACCCATGCTCGAACGCCTTAATATCGATGCCGAACACTGGGTTTATAACACTCAGCACTTCGAAAGCCAGTTTAAAGGGTTGGTTGGCACTGCAATCTCGATTAAAGCTAAGTGTCAGGAGTTCGGATACCAGCGAACACCCGGATTAGCATTGGCTGTGCAAACTACTTAACCAAATTTTCCTCACTATTCAATTCACGGGGCGACCTGAGGCACTTCCGTGCTTGGGGATCACGAATATCAATCAATTTCTTTAAATTCCCAGACTGACGTGAATCGGTAGTGCTGTATTGCTACGTACCGAATCAATTCACTGACTTCTCTATGACCTGCTACTGACGTGCCTGTCCAAATAGCCCCAATAACATCAATTGCTCTGACCCTATTGATTCCGACAGCAGCCTATTGTTATACGCTTTTCCGGGCGGTCCATTGGGTATGCTCTCTTGAAAATGCAGCCTCGCTATTTATCACAAACTCAGACAACTGTGGCTCGTTCTTTACAGAAACCGACTCTCCTTTAATCAGAACGATTTCATGCGCAGCCAACGCATACGAAGAGTTAAGTTCGTTGTGTTTCTTCGCTTGCACCCATGTAAGAACGGCACCTGCCGCAGTGGCGATTACCTCGATTGGCAGAGAACTAGATGGCTCTTTTATTCGATATAGTAAAAGGAGGACTGCTGTTGAATGTAAAACTATTGGTAACTATTCAGCGAAATAATATCAAAAAAGGCTTGACAGGTTTTTTTTGACTTTTCCTGATTGCACAGATTTTTCACCAACTCCCTGACAGTCCGCCAAATTGGCCCGGAATTGCACGTCAGGGGTGGTCTCATCTATCATCTATAGCGAGCCGCCTCCAACATTATAAAACGCTTCAGAACGCCACACAGGAGGAAAAAATCGCCCATAAAAAAGCATGCGATAATACTCGCATCAATTAACGGCGGCAGCATTATTTAATGGCTCACAACCCCATCGATATTAATAAAACAGTTCAGGATGTCGAGCATCTTCTGGCTAAGAGCGATGACGTGCCTCCCGCGCTAGAAGC
>NZ_AUIH01000043.1 GCF_000423605.1 Saccharospirillum impatiens DSM 12546 | reverse complement strand
GACCCTTTTGGGACTACCACAGTAAAGGTTGGGCGAAACGCTATTTTGAGAAGTGGTACAGCTGGGCTATTCGTTGCCGTTTGGAGCCCATCAAGAAAGTGGCCAGAATGCTAAAAGCGCATAAAAATGGCTTGTTGAATTACTTCGATCACCGGATCAGCAATGCCGTCGCCGAGGGATTAAACTCAAAGATTCAGACGGTAAAGTCCAATGCTCGAGGTTATCGTTCTTTCGAAGGCTTTAGAACGAGCATACTGTTTCACTGTGGGAAGCTGGATATGCTGCCATAGGGTTCCACAGAGTTTTACGAAGAGCCTCTTTTTCTAACCTCCTGCTTAGCGACGACTACGGCCAGTTAACCGACGAAGGAAAGTCGTTTTCGCACTACGTGGTCGATGCTGCCGAACGCATGCGGGAACTTCTGGACAGTCTGTTGTCCTATAGCCGGGTTACGTCGCATGGCATGCAATTTGTTGAAACAGACCTGAATAGGCTGTTGCAGGACGTGCTCTCAGACATGCAACTGACCATTGATGAAAGCAATGCGACCGTAGTTACCGAACCCCTGATATCCGTGGAGGCTGATCCGAGCCAGATCAGGCAGCTCATACAAAATCTCTTGTCTAACAGCTTGAAGTATCGTCACCCCGACAGACCCCTCGACATCAGGGTCACCGGCAAGAAAGTTGATGAAGGTACTTATCAGATTACCGTGGAAGACAATGGCATCGGCTTTGACAATCAGTACTCAGAGCAGATATTTGAAGTGTTCAAACGCTTGCATGGCCGAGCCCAATACGCGGGGACGGGGATGGGGCTGGCAATATGCAGGAAAATTGTGGATCGGCACAATGGCAGTATTCATTCTGAGAGTCAGGAAAATCACTACACCCGTTTCATCGTTAGGCTCCCGGTAAAGCACCAACAGGAGACTCTGTATGAATTCTAAGCCATGGCCGGTTTTCGTTGTTGTCGATGATGACCCGGAAGATTTTCTACTGGTCAAGACTGCGGTGCAGAGAGTGAAACTGCCACTTCAGGTTGTTCGCTTCAGCAGCGGTGATGAATTGATGCGAGGTTTGCCGGATCTTGTCGCCAATCTCGACCCTTTGGCGCCCCGGGTACTGATTCTGCTTGACCTGAACATGCCCGGTAAGGACGGTCGTGCCTGTTTAAAGGAAATTAAGAGCGACGCTCGCTGGTCGGATGTGCCAATCATCATTTTTTCAACATCAAGTTCACCTGAAGACATTAACCGGTGTTATGAGCAGAAAGCCAATTCCTACATTTCAAAGCCAGAAAATATGACTCAACTTGAAGACATCGTAAAAACACTGTACCAGTACTGGTTCGTGGACCATGCCGGGTTCCCAACAAAAGGATTGTTATGAACGCAATGCCCATCAGAGGTTTGGTGATCGAGGACGACCTGGCTGACTACATACTGATCCAGGAGTCTTTGGCTAAGAGTCAGCGATTCAGCTACCAGATACGTCACATCGACGATTTCTCAAAAGCCTCAGAGGCTTTGTACCAGGATGACTTTGATTTTGTGTTGTTGGATTACTTTCTGGGTGCCCATTCAGGGCTGGAGTTGTTGCAGCAAGCCAGAGTCATTCAACTGCAGAGGCCCATCATTGTCATGACGGGTAGCAACTCACCAGAGCTCGATGAATTGTTGATGAAAGAAGGCGCGGCTGATTTTATTCCAAAAGAGGAAGTATCAGCGTCTTTGCTTGACCGGAGTATCCGGCATGCGATAGAACGCAAGCAAGCGGAGCATAAAATTGCGGAACTGGTGCGCCGGGATCCGCTAACTGGCCTGGGAAACCGGAATATATTTGAAGAGCATATGGAGCTTGCGATCGCTCGCGCAGAACGAACCGGTAACCGTCTCGCGGTGGTTTTTCTGGACCTCGACCGGTTTAAAGACATCAATGACAGCCTTGGTCATCATGTTGGGGATTTGTTGCTCACACTGATAGGCAGCCGATTGCGCCGCACCGTTCGTAATAGTGACTTCGTTGCCCGAATTGGCGGAGACGAATTCACCGTGTTGCTCGATAATATTTCCAGTGAGAGTGATGTCACGCAGATTGTAGAGAAAATTTCCCGGGAACTGTCACGCCCGGCACCTGTTAACAATAATACGCTCGACATAACCGTGAGTATTGGCATCGCCCTGTTTCCGGAAAACGGAAAAGTCGCCATCGAATTAATGCAAAAAGCGGATATGGCGTTATACGAATCGAAATCCAGAGGTGCGGGAAGCTACCACTTCTTTACCGATTACCTGCAAGCCCGCCTGATTGATGGTCTGGAAATCGAGAAGGAACTGCGAACGGCGCTTCAGAAAGATGAGTTTGAACTCTACTATCAGCCACAAATGGATATGAACACAGAGGCCATTGTTGGCTTCGAAGCCCTGATTCGATGGAATAAGCCAGACGGCACAATCGTTAGCCCGGATGTCTTCATCCCTGTCGCCGTTCGTTGTGGGCTGATAGTACAAATAGGGGAGTGGGTACTGGAGACAGCGTGTCGCCAAATATACAACTGGCGCCAGGATGGAAACGTTAAGCCGATCTCTGTCAACGTGTCACCCCGGCAATTGAAGTATCAGGGGTTTCTTGAGCAGGTACTGACCTGCGTGCAGCGCTATCAGATTGCGCCGGGGTTGCTTGAAATTGAACTGACAGAGGAAGCACTTATTGAAAGTGGGCCTGTACTGTCAGCGGCACTGACTGCCCTGCAGAAGGCCGGAATTGGCATTGCAATAGATGATTTTGGCACAGGGTATTCGTCGATGCGGTACCTGCGCGATTTTCCACTCGATCGAATTAAAATCGATAAGAGCTTTGTCTCCGGTCACGACGCGCCTGGCATTTGCGAGCCCGCAATCACCCGGTCAATCATCTCGCTGGCTCAGGGGCTTGGTCTTGAGGTGGTGGCTGAAGGTGTCGAAACCGTTGAGCAAAAGGCAGAGCTTCAACTGCAGGGGTGTCGGATATGTCAGGGCTACCTGTATTACAAGCCGGTTACAGCAACGGTTGCCAAGAGCTTGTTAAGCGTTTCAATGAATTCGCCCCGGGGTGCAAAATCAGATAGTGGCGCGGGTACCGAATAGATGGAATGTATACATCGATGTGCATGCGTAACGACTGGAATAGGATGGTAATTCATGACGCATGAGCGAACAGATGACAACAGCAGGACTATCCTCCTGTTGTCCGATGATCCCTCGGCGACTGGGCGCATTCACTATGCGCTCGACAGTTTTTGTATGTCACACCATTTTCTAAGTCACGCTTCAATGAATGATTATCATCAGTCACTTATTGATTCTGAATTACTCACCAGTACGACGGGGTCTGTTGATCTGTTTCTGATTGCCTATCTTGATAACATTAAACTGACGTTAGAGACCGTTGCTGACCTGCGCAAAACTCGCCGTTATGCGTTAACGCCCGTGGTGGCATTTCAGGAATCAGAAGATAGGGAGTCTACCCGGGCGCTCTACCACCGTGGCGTCAATACGGTCATAAAGTACCCGCCCAGCTTCGACATGCTGAGGCAACTGGTGGAAATCATGGACAGCTACTGGTTCGACACGGTGTCACTACCCGGGCATTCCAATGAGCCTTGGTAGAATGTTGTCTGGCTCCATTTCGACGAACGGCGCTCATCAGCCAGGTTTCTCCCCGGGGCATTACCCGGGACTGTCCGGTTGATCCTCTTTGGGTTTTTTGAGCTGTTGTTCCCACTCTTCCATCAACGTTTTTACTCGCTCAATGTAGGCCTCGTTTTGGGCAATGGGCTTGTTGATGTCGTACAGACTGGCAAGTTCGACCATGGAAGCGCGATCGATAGACTCGAAATCGGTGGCCATCGTGCGAGCGGTGGCTGAATCATAACCCAGGGCTTCAAAGGCAGAGCGGCCCATTCGCAACGAACTGTCGTAGGTTTCTCGAATGATATCGCGACACCCAACCGACCAGAGATCGTATACATGCATTCGATCGATGGCCCGGGCGAGTATATGAACAGACGGGTAGGTGGCGCTGATGTAGCGTGCCAACTCGGTAATTTTGTCTTTGTCGTCGATGGCGATGACCACCATTCGAACGTCTTCGATGTGGGCTGCCTTGAGCAAGTCGGGCCGGGTACCGTCACCAAAGAATACGCGTAAACCAAAGGCTCGCAGCAATTCCAGCTGAGAGGAGCTGAAGTCGACAACGGTGGTTTCCACACCACCGGCACGCAACATCCGGTTGACCATGCCGCCGACACGCCCGTGCCCGATGATCAGCACGTCGCCATGATCGGTGATGTCATCCATCTTGTCTTCCTGGCCGTGCTCAAATCGTGGCACGATGATGCGGTCGTAGGCAATGAACAGGGCCGGAGTTATCACCATCGACAGCGCCACGATCAGCAAAAGCGGGTCGGCAATCGCGGGTGGAATGACAGCGCTGGCAACGGTGAACGAAATCAGGACAAAACCGAACTCACCGGCCTGTGCCAACCCCAGCGCCAGTAACCAGCGATCCGCACCAGTTACGTTGAACAGTCGGCCCAGCACCATCAGTACGCCAGCTTTTACCAGAATCAGTAATGTGGTGAGAGCCAGTAGAACCAACCAGTGTTCGCCCAGCAGGCCGAAATTGATGCCGGCGCCCACCGTCATGAAAAACAGCCCCAGTAACAGGCCCTTGAACGGTGCAATGTCAGACTCCAGTTCGTGCCGATACTCGCTGTTGGCGAGCACGACACCGGCCAGAAACGTACCCAGTGCCGGCGACAAACCCACCAGAGACATCAGCAGGGCGATGCCAATCACGATCAGTAACGCCGCCGCGGTAAAGAGTTCCCGCAGGCGGGCCAGAGCAATAAAATTGAACATCGGGCGGGTAAGATAATTACCGGCAACAACGACCAGAGCGATTGCCGCCAAGGTCACCAGCGCGGTTTGCCAGCCAGTGAGGTTTGCGACCAGGCTCAGCGTGGCACCATGGTCATCCGCTGCATGCGTGGCACTTCCCGTGTCGAGACCTGCAATGGCGAGCAGTGGCAGCAGTGCCAGCATGGGGATAACAGCGATGTCCTGAAACAGCAGAACGGAAAAGCTCGACTGACCCCCATCACTCTTGAACAGGCCTTTTTCATTGAGTGTCTGCAAAACAATGGCAGTGGATGACAGCGACAGAACCAGGCCAATCGCCAGCGCAACCGACCAGGGCTGGCCCAGCGCCAGTGCGATGCCGGTGATAGCCAGTGTCGACAAGCCAACTTGCAGGCCGCCCAAACCGATGAGGCGATGGCGCATGGTCCAGAGCTTTTTGGGCTGCAGCTCCAGGCCTACCAGAAACAGCATCATCACAACGCCGAATTCGGCAAAATGTTGCAATGATATGACGTCGACCTGCATCAGCGTCAGTATCGGGCTGATCAGGATACCTGCGATCAGATACCCCAACACCGACCCCAGCCCCAAGCGAGTCGCCAGTGGCACCGCCAAGGCGCCAGCACACAGGAATACAAACGCAATTAACAGGTAACTGGTCAACAGACTGATCTCTTGGATAACGGGCTATTAAGGGGTTCGGGATTCGCTGTGTCTGAGGTTAGCGCTTGGGTCCAAGCAGAAACCAGAGAATAAACCCGATAAAGGGAATCAGCAGCAGAATCAGTATCCACAGTACTTTGGTGCCAGTTCCGGCGCTGCTCTGTGAGGTCGTCAAAATGCCATAGATCACGCAAATGAGCAAAATCAGGCCAAAAAAGCCGCCAACTTCAATTGACATGGGTGTCTCCTTAACGAATGGGTTCCATACCGGGTGTGAACGCTATAGCGATCACATAGGAGCCACAATAAACGAGGAGGCAACTAACTGGAAGGCTAAGTGCTATGGGTTGGGGGTCAGTTCTCACGGGTCAGGCGGGTCGCAAGAGCCCCCTTATCTCGCACGCCCAGCTTTTCGTAGATTCGGGTCAAATGGGTGCGCACGGTGCCCGGGGCGATCCCCAGTTGCTGGGCGACTTGTTTGTAGCTTCGACCCGCTGCAAACTGCCGCGCAATCTGTTGCTCGCGCGGGCTCAGCGGCAAGGGGTTTACCGGCCGTGCCCGTATCATCCAGCGGGTGCCCAATGGCTCGGCTGTCAGTTCGAGGCTCTGGCCGGTATAGCAGCCCGCAACGGCCAGAGACTCGATGACCGCCGCAGGAATTCGCCGGCGAGCGCCAGGGCCCCATTCTTCGACAAGCAATGCGGTGAACCGGTCGTCATTGGCGTGCAGAATGCCGAAACGATCAATCAGCGCCGCGTGCCCCTGTGCTTCGCTGACACAGGCCCGGTCGTTGTTGTGCGCGGCCAGAAACAAATGGCGGGTAACCAGCGCCTTGAACTGGCGCTCTGCTTCTGAAAAGTCTGATTGGTTGCGTTCACGGGCCAGGGTAACGAAAACATGCAGGCCCGTTTGGGAGTCAACTTGCATGGTCGAGATCATTTCACGCGCGTGATAGCGACCCCAGTGTTCGTTGTAGGCCTTGGAATGGAACATGCGGGGTACTTCGGATAACGCCCAGGTTTGCCCGGTGTTACCGATCACCAGATTGGCAAAAGGGTCTTCATGCTTGACCGGCTCCCAGGTTTCGAACAAATCCGGTGTCTGGTCCAGTACGGTGGCGGTGTGCAATTCCCGGCTGCTGCCGTCGCCTTCGCCCCAGATCGCAAAGTCGAAATCCAGATGCTCGCGAATGCGCTGCAGTGTGGTTAGCTGGAAATCAGCGGCTGAAAGCCGCGCACTGTCATGGTGCACCTCCAGTAAAAAATCACTCCAGCCAGACAGCATTGCCAACTCCCGAAATCCTGAATGTGGGCGCTCCCTGGCCCCATGAATCCTGAACGGTCGTTCAAATCTAGCACAGCCTGTACAAAAAAACATCAGCGAACACGCTGTACTGCATTTGCCGTATAACAGACGCGGATGGGCTGTCGTAGGCTGTGCCTTTGTAAAAAATAGACAGGGACAGACCTATCATGCACCTCATTAAACATTCCAGAGATTCTTTCGCTGTCCCCGCCGTGATCGTGCTGGGTACCTTATTAGCCGGTTGCGGTGACAGCAGCGGCGGCACGGGTTCAGGAAGCAGTGGTACGGATGGCGGCTCCGGCAGTAGCACCGATGGGTCAGGCTCGGGTGTGGTGAATGCCGGGTTCTCGTCCGACGCTGCAGGCCGTTGGGGCTGGATACACCCGTTGCCGCAAAACTACAGTCTTCAATCAGTGATTTCCGACGGGCAACAATTCCATGCGGTGGGCACCAACGGTACCTACATGACCTCACCAACGGGCGACAACTGGACGGTGAGGCACTTTCCGGCGGACGTTCTGGCAGACATCGCCTGGAATGGCGCGAACACCTTTGTTGCCGTTGGTGAGAGTGGCCTGAACGGTGTTGAAGGGCTGATTGCCTACAGCACCAATGGCGGGGCTGACTGGCAACCCGCGGAGATGCCAGATGACCCCGGTCGGCTAAACGATGTGGTTTGGACGGGCAATAACTTTATCGCGGTCAGTGCAGGCGGTGACTTCGTCGCTACCAGCCCGAATGGCACCAGTTGGACGCTGGCCAATAATGATGAGTTGGAAGGCTCTGCCGCGCTTGCAAACCAGGGTTCGACACTGGTCAGTGGCAGCAACAACGGGGCCTATTACAGTGAAGATGGCGGCTCGACCTGGGCGCCGGTGACGGGTGATATCTCGGGGACAACACCGGTCCGTGCCTTTGAGTACGAAAATGGCCAGTTCATTGGCGTTGGCGGAAACAACCTGGGAGGGTTTGCAACCAGTGCCAACGGCATCACCTGGAACCGAGACACCGACGACTTCGACTACGTTTTTCAGGGCAGCGCTTTTGACAGTTTTACTTTTGCCGCTGTTACACAATTCGGCGACCACTACTGGGTCAGCGACATAGACGGCAATATCCACCTGCGTGAGCTGGATGCGCCAAACTGGACCCAGCCCATTACCAGCAGTTTTGGCTTCATCGCGTCGATGGCGACCCGAAACGACTCGCTTCTTGCCGTTGGCACCAAGGGTGGCTTGCTGCGCGCCCGAGCCGGAGACGATTTCGAAGAATTGAAGGAAACCCCATTGGGCGGAGCGGATTTTACCGCCATGGTTCAGGACGATTCCGGCAACATCCTGATCGGAAGGGAAGACGGCGATGTGTGGCACACGGAAGATGATGGCGCTACCTGGACAAGTGCCACTGTCATTGGCGGTGGCGCGATCGCTGATCTGGCTTTTTCGGGCTCTGGCTATGTGGCCGTGGGCAGCGGGTTTATGGCCAGCAGCCCCGATGGCGTGAACTGGACGGTCGAGAATGGCATCGAACAGCCCGATTTTCCTGGCACCGCTATGGGCTTTGACTCCGTCGCGGCCACAATTGATGGCTGGGTGGCCATCGCCAACAACAATGTGGTGGTCTGTACCCTGGTCACCGATTGTGAGTTTCTGGATAGAAATACGCCGGTTCTTGGTATGAGTCGCATCGTGCACGATGGGCACAACTACGTGTTGGTCAATTTCAGTGGCAACGTCTACCGCAGCGCCGATGGCCTCGACTGGTCAAAGGTGTTTACGGCCGACGGCAACCTGTCAACCGTGGTCGCCAGTGCCGAAGCACTGGTGGTAAGCCCTAGCAGCACCAATGTGCAGGATGGGGTCTATGTCAGTACGGATCTCGGTGTCACCTGGGAGTCCGCTCGTTTTCCCGAGGGCGCTGACATTCTAGGCGGTGCTTTGTCGGTCAGCGACAACACTTTTTATATGTACAGCACCGGCGACTACACCCTATGGACCAGCCCCGATGGCCTCAACTGGGAATCCGAATATGCGCCGCATGTTGTCTACGACACGGTTGAGCTCGCACAGGGCCAGTTGATGCGTGGCATGGGCAACCGCCTGTTCAAGCGACTGGTTGAAGAGGAGTGAGCCATGAGTCTGGTTAATTCACACGCTGTGTTTCGCTGGCTTATCCCGGTGTGGGTGAGTCTTATTCTGGCCGTCGCCGGTTGCAACTCAGAAGGCAATTCCAGCGACGATTCATCCGATTCCAGCGGTGACGCAAGCGGACAAACCGACCCGGATCCAAACGACGACCCCGGCCCAAGTGACCCTCAGCCTGTCGCCGCGAGTATTGATCTGGACGTGACCAATACCACCTCCGGGCTCGAGCTGAGCTGGACCACCACAGGGGGTGGTTTTACAACCATCAATTTGTGTTTGGCCAGAGAAGCCATAAACGACCAGTTTGCCCAATGCAGTGCACTCACTTCCGGTGATTATCGGCCCGATGTCAGCTCGCCCCTGACGCTCGAAGCGTTGTCTCCCTCAGCCCGGTATTGGTTGCAGATTGAAGGTGAACGCTCCGGCGACGCACCGGTGTATTCCCGCGTGCAGGTTGGTGTGCCGCTGGTACCGGAAAATGCCGATATTGGAGACGCCGTTGAAGTCGTCGAAGAAACCTTCTTTGGCACCGACAAGCCGAGAGACTTGAATCGTGCAGGCGCTTATACACTGATTACGGGAACCTCAACGGACGCCGTGTTCTGGTCTTCGCTCGGTAGCGAGGCATCGACTCAGTACATTGCTGTCGAGGAGCCAGGAGGCAGTGTTTATGAACCGCTGAACCTGTCGTTGCAAGCCGGTCTTACCAAAACCCTTAATGTGAATGATCAGTTGTATTTCACCGCGCAGCGCGATGAGGGAAGTCTGTCTCCAACGGACATCTGGGTAACCGATGGCACGGCCGAAGGAACCCGGCGCCTGGTGGATAGCGAGGTGCACGACATTGCGATTCCCCGTTATTTTGTTGAACTCGATGGCGTTGTTGGTTTTGTTGCCTACACATCAGGAGACATTAATACTGATCGCTTCTATGTGATTGATGAAGCAGCCTCGGGAGGTGCCCGTCAACTGGCCGATATCACACCCTTTACCGGGGGTGTTGGCCTCAGGGTGATCGGTTTTAATGGAGACCTGTTTATATCCCAGACGCTGGGTACTGGCAGGCGATTACTGAAAGTTGATGCAGAAACTCTGGACGTTGAACCGTTTTGGACGATACCGAATTTTACTATAGACCAACGCGCGCCCTCGAACCTGACGGTTACCAGCGATTACCTCTATTTTACGGCCAAAGACAATGATGGCGAAGCGCTGTGGCGAACGGATGGCGTGTCTGACCCGATTCGTCTGTTTGATCCCGACCCGAGCACTAAAAATGAAAGTGATTTTCAGACGGCCTCTAACCCCATTCGGGTGGGCGAGAGTGTTTTCTTTTTTACCCGTCCCTGGGATCCAGATCGTAATCCACCAGCCTTTCAGTCAGCTCGGCAATTAGCAGTAGCAACTGAGTCCGGCGACGTCAGCCTGGTCTGGGTACCTGGCCTGGGTGATGGGTATTTCACGACGATTAGTGAAGCCGCCAATCTCGATATGAATGCCCTGGGCGATCGCTTGTTGTTCAAGTCGTCAATTCTAGCTCCCGGCGACCGCCAATGGTGGCTGACCGATGGGTCGGCAGCAAACACGGCACCCTTGCAGATCAGTGGTTTGCCGACTGATGCGCCCCCAAGCGGGCCACCGCACTTCTTCTCTGCAGATTCGCAACGAGGCGTCTGGATCACCGATGATGATCGCGAGCGTTTGTATTTTGTAGGCCGTGATCCGGCGCAGACTCAGTCGATAAACGGGAGCTTCACCATTATCGACAACCTGGTTGAGGTGGGCGGGCAACTTTGGTTTACCGCAGCGGCTGAATTTGCAGGACCAATAAGTGTGTGGCGTATTCCCCAGTTGGAGGTCCAATAATGCAGCTGCGGTGGGTAGCGGGTGTTGTTTTATCAGTGACACTTGGGGTGGTTGGCTGCAACAGTTCAAGCTCTTCGGGTTCGTCGACCGACCAGACGGTAACACCACTGGCTGTAGCGGCCATAACCGAAAACGATCTGGATTTGTCAGCTGTGACTCTGGGACAAACCGAGGTCGCGCCGCTGACCCGGGTCGAACTCAACAACGTGCCAGCCTCCGTCACAGAAGCAGATTTGTACATCGAATACCGATTGCAATCGGATGCTCAGGTCGTGGTGCCGGAAAACAGCAGTGAAAATGGTTTTGCGGCTGTGGTCCGTGAAGACGGTGATGGCGACGACACACCTCGTTACTGGCTGTCAGCACCCCTGGCCGACCCGGACGGAGCCGAGTTGGCGTTACGGCTGACCGACGGTGCCAGTTACAGCCGTGTATTGAACCTCGCGGTAGGGGCCCTGCCGCAGGCGAACCCGGACATTACGTTGAATTCAGTGCTGGATGAAGTGGAATCCCTGTTGCAGACCGTTACCGAAGCATACGGGTTGGACTATCCGGCAGACCTGCAAGCGATGATCGATACGCCCGCCAGTGTGCGCGCCGAATACCTGCCGCTGATTCGGGCTTACCATGCCATCGGGAATCCGGATAATACCAATGGCCTGCGCCAGAAGGCATTTGATGATCACACCCGCCAAGTTATGAACCGGCTATTGGCTCACTGGTCACCGGAAACCGGCCTTCGTCAGCGTACTGCCTTTGTTCAGCAAAATAGCGATTTGATCGACGAGGTTGTGCCGTTGCTGGCCGCCTCTGCAGGCACGGCACCAGACCTGCGATCAGGCTCGTTTGGCGGGACACCAGGGCGCAATTTTGAACCGACCACACGCTCCACTCTGGCCGACCCGCTGCAAGACCTGATGCTGCCCTCACCTGTTGAAATCAATTCTCCGAACTCGCTGAGATACTGGATGGATCGCTACGGAGAAATGTATCGCCTGCAACGTGACATACAACTGGGAATCGACATTACAGAAGACGTTGTCATGGTGATTGGGGCTGCCTCAATGATCGCCTCGGGCCCGGCCGGCATTCAGGGTGCAACAAGTGTTGTCGCTCTTTCGCAAACCGCCGATATGGCCGTTAGCATTGCCGGATACGCCAACGATTCGTTTCGTATGGTGCGAGCCTTCGCACCTTGTTGCATGATCGATATAGAGCTCGAACTGTCACCGGCTTCAGGTGTTGTCGCTCAAGAGGATGCCGCATCACCGGCCATGTTGGTCACGGGGGTGAATGCGTTCGTCACCAGCGATGCCATTGATCTGGCCGGTGAGTTGATGAGCATCGCTGTCGACGAAGTCGCCGGAAAGGTATCGGAAAAATTGTCGGAACGGTTTAAGGACTCCGACCTGGCTGAACAGGCGATTAGTAACACCCTCGGCAGTCTGTACGAAGGTTATGATTTCGTGGGCAAACGAACCTATTTCAGTTGGACGGTTAACCTGAATGGAACCGACCCGGAACGCTGGGTAGATCTTGAGCTGGATGGCCTGGCGGGCGGGCCCATCGTGTTCAAACAGTTGGAGACCCGATTTAATAATTTCCGATTTGATCTGGACGAGACAGTGTTCTTTGGTCAGGAGCAAGCTCCAACAGTACTCAGGGCAGGACCAAAAGAAGATGTTTTTGATTTCGGGCCCTGGCATCCGCCCATCCCTGTCGGTTCCGGAGAAATCAGTGGTACGGCCATTCAAGTGACCAAATCACCCAATGTGATCCGCATTGAAGAGCCCGGTCAGCAGGTCGAATTTACCATCACCGTCAGTAACGCCGCCGACGTTAGTCTCAATGATTCAGAGCTGTTTGATTTGGATTCCTCGTTAGGTGTGTTTAACGCTGTGATTAGCGGCGAAGACACGGGCGTCTATACCTACCGTTACACGGCGCCGGAGCAGGAAATAGACCTGCCCGAGAATTTCTTCGTGACCCTGTATGCCGAATCGCGTGATGGTGTGCGTGGACGCGGAGCTGACAGCCCGCCAGAACGCCTTACTACCATGGCCGTCATTAGCAGCCAACCTCAGTTACTAATCAAGCCTGGCGGTGCCTGCCTATCCGTTGGCAATCAACAAGTGTTTACCGCCATTGACCCGGATACGAGTGATCACTTGCCAGCAAACTGGTCGGTCAGTGGTCCGGCAATACTGGTTTCCAGCGGTGTGGTAGAAGCGACGGGCGAGGGCTCAGTGACGGTAACGGCCACTCACCCAACCGACGCGGATCGCACCGACCAGGTGACACTGACGACTGGCGATTGCACCTGCTGGTGGAATGGTCGGGCCGAGGGTGATTTCGGCCACAACATGACAAACGATGTACTGACGATCGATTTTAACGACAGCGGAGCGTTAACAGGGCTGAATTTGTCAAACGGTGTCACCGGAAGCATGAGCTTCACCCTTGACCCGGCGATACCAGCCGGAGCCACGGGCACCTACAGTATCAGCGAGAGCACCGGGTTAGACAGCACGAAAACAGGCCGTCAAATGGTGTGGAATAATCCGGCACCGATAGACCCGGCACAGAGCAATCTGCCACCCATTTCAACTCTGGAGCTGACATTGACCCGACACAACATGCTGGACGAGGGCAGCACGGCTGGTCTGGTTGAACCGGGCGCTCGCCAGCTGACGGGGGCAATAAGTGGAACCGTTGTTAATGACTATCTGGCCAGTACAAGCCCAGTGGAATTTAATCGTTTACTCGGTCGTCTGGAGGCCCGCTTTCAGGGTGACTTCTGGGTCGATATCGCCTCGAACCGACTCAATTGTAGCCGGGGGTTAGGGCTTTAACTGACTCTGCAGGACCCTCACACACGGGTAACTCAGGATGGGCTTCAACAAACACACCCATACAATTGTGGCGTCAACGTCTGACTTGTTCAGAGGCTCCTTAATTCTTGCTTGCCTGGGAGCGTGGTCAAACCCGACCAGGTAGCCCGACAACCTTCGCTATGATAGGTCGTCTTCTTGTGGCAAAATTCGTGGTGCTGGACGCTTGTCCAGCCGATAACCCCAAACAGGAGGTCCCGCTTTTTTATGTCTACTTCAACCACAGTGGCAATTGTCTGCACGGCGATTCGGGACTGATTTAACGCCGTAAACCCTGATTGGCTATACATCAGGCTGGTGGCTTCTGTTACTGCCACCATTTGTTGATTTCCCGTCTCGCCTACCGCTGCTTCACCGTGACGTACCCGTTTGATGTGCGTTTGGACAGCTATTGTCTGGGCAACGTCGTAACTGCGACCTGTGCCAGACTCAATACAGGCATGGAAATCGATGAATACTCCTATCTCGCTGGCAGAGCTTGGCTGGCGCCCGCTATTTCAACAAACACTCACAGTAGAGCAACTGGAAAGTGGCCTTGTTGCCCGCATCCTCGGTGTCGATCGAGATCGGCTGCAACTGCGCGGCGAACGATCACACTGGCACGAACCCCTTGAAAAGCGCTGGCATGAAGTGCCCATTGATGAGCGGCCGACCGTGGGCGACTGGGTCTGGCTGAAGCCGCATGTGCCGGGATCGCTGGTGGTGTTAACCCGCCAGACCTTGCTACAGCGTGTGGCTTCGGGGACTGAGCCAAAACCGCAACTGTTAGCCGCTAACATAGACACGCTGTTTATCGTGTCTTCCTGCAATGCCGACTTTAACAAGGCACGGCTTGAGCGCTACCTGGCGCTGGCGCTGAATGCCGGGGCCATGCCGGTCATGGTACTGACGAAGGCCGATTTGAGCGATACAGCAGACCATTACCGGGAGGCCGCACAATCCCTGCAAGCCAACACACCGGTAGTGCTGGTTAATGCGCTTGATGACAGCGCCGCCGAGTTGCTGAAGCCCTGGTTAGCCACGGGGCAGACGGTGGCCATTCTCGGGTCGTCTGGAGTGGGGAAAACCACGCTGACGAACACCTTGCTGGGCGACGGCCAATTCAGCACCGCCGGCATTCGCGAGCAGGACGCCAAAGGCCGCCATACCACCACCGCTCGTCAGATGGTGCGACTGCCCAATGGCGGCTGGATCGTGGACACGCCCGGTATGAGAGAACTGCGACTTGGGGACGCCAGTGAAGGCGTCGATCAGCTGTTTGATGACATCGTCGAACTGGCCCGGCAGTGTCGGTTCAATGATTGCCAGCACCAGGGTGACCGGGGGTGCGCATTAGCAGCGGCCGTTGAACAGGGATCTCTCGACTCTGCCCGGCTTGGGCGTTTTCTGAAGCTGCGAAGAGAGACTGTCAACGCGCAGCAGACACCCTGGGAACGCAAGCAGCGATACAGGGCTTTCGGTAAGCTGGTTCGACAGGTTAAGAAAGACAAGAGCCTCAAGAACCGCTGACAGCAATACTTGCTGAAAGGCGTGAGTAAATAATTGATTCGTTGCCCGCGAGGGTTCAGCGCACGTGCCGTGATCATCGTCTAGTCTTTATTGACGTGAACCCGATACTTGCGCTGGAGCCCTCTATGTCTGAACACCCTATTATTGCCGATAAAAAACCCGCCAAAGTCGAACTCAAAGCAGGTGAGTCCTACACCTGGTGCCGTTGCGGGCGGTCGTCCAACCAACCATTTTGTGACGGTTCTCACAAAGGTACCGGCATAACGCCGGTCACCTTCAAGGCAGAGTCTTCTGGCGATGCCTGGTTATGCCAGTGCAAGTCGACCGGTGACCAGCCCTTTTGCGACGGGACCCACAAGAAACTGGCCGACTATGCCAAAGGCGATGAAGCCCCTTCGATGATCCAGTCCGGTGCTCCCAAAGCCGAAGCAACCCCGGAAGAGCCCACCGTTGCCCGCATTCATGAACTCGCCCGCGATGGCTTGAGCAAGTTGGGGCATCACGGCGAAATGGGGGCCATGGGCGTGCCGCGTAAAGACCTGCCACATTGGGATGATCTGCAACTGTTGCCCGCCCAGATGGCCCGCAAGCCGTTGCTGGATGACGTCGACGTCGAGACGCGCACGGTGATAGGCCCCCGGGCGCGCAAACCTCTGGTGCTGGATATCCCTCTGTTTGTCTCTGATATGAGTTTTGGCGCCTTGTCACAGGAAGCCAAGGTGGCGCTCTCCAAAGGCGCTGAATTGGCCGGCACCGGCATTTGCTCTGGCGAGGGAGGCATGCTGCCGGAAGAGCAAGCCGAGAACTCTCGCTACTTCTACGAATTGGCGTCAGCCCGGTTTGGCTGGGACATCGACACCGTTGCCCGGGTACAGGCCTTCCACTTTAAAGGCGGGCAAGGGGCGAAGACTGGCACCGGGGGTCACCTTCCAGGCAACAAAGTGACCGACAAAATCGCCGAAGTGCGAGGGTTGAAACCGGGGCAGGATGCGATCTCTCCGGCAACGTTCACCGACCTGGTGACACCGGCTGACTTTAAAGCCGTGGGCGATGAAGTGCGTGAGCGCACCGGCGGCATTCCGATCGGGTTCAAACTCTCGGCCAACCACATAGAAGCCGATATCGATTTTGCCCTGGAAGCCGGTGCCGACTACATCATTCTGGACGGGCGAGGCGGCGGCACCGGGGCGGCGCCGCTGATCTTCCGCAACCATATATCCGTGCCCAGCATGGCGGCATTGGCCCGTGCGCGGCGCCATCTCGATCGTACCGTCGGTCGTGATGTCACCCTGGTCATCACCGGCGGGCTGCGTATGCCGGAAGACTTTGTCAAAGCCCTGGCTCTGGGAGCAGACGCCGTAGCCATCGCCAACTCCGCCATTCAAGCCGTCGGTTGCGTAGCAGCCCGCATGTGTAACACGAACAATTGCCCGGCCGGAATCGCGACTCAAAAGCCGGAACTGCGAGCCCGCCTGAACGTGGATGAGAGTGCCGAACGACTCGCGCGGTACCTGGGCGCCAGTGTTGAACTGATGCAGGTACTGGCCCGCGCCTGTGGCCATGCACGCCTGGCCGACTTCGACCCCGAAGACCTCACCAGTTGGAAACGGGACATCGCTGAGCTGTCGGGTGTTCGGTATGCCGGAGTTGGGTATTGAACCTAGCGGGCGCAGGTAACTGAGGCGAGTTGGCGCACCGGTTTGGCTCCTGGCGGGTTTGAAGCGTTGATAACCCGCCGAAGCCCGCACTCTATCAATTTCACTCGGCGGCGGATTAATGCCCGCCTGGTTGACCGCACTTCAGGCAAACCGTAGGCTCAGTGGCGCTGTGGGATTGAACCGATCCCGATATCTGATGACTGCTATCGAAGGAATGACGTGCCTGATTTGCTAACCATTCTGTTGCCCTACGAGTTCTCCTGGATTGCGGTGCTGTTTTTTGGCAGTACCAGTCTGTTGTACGCTCGCGGGCAGCGAGTTCTGGCACGCTCGGGTGATCCCCTGCCTGTCTGGCGTTCCGTGTTGTTCTGGCTGGGTCTATCGCTCGCCTATGCGGTGATGCATACAAGGTTCGACTACTACGCCCAGTTCATGTTTTTTATTCACCGAATTCAACACCTGGCATTGCATCACGTGGCCGCGATACTGCTGATGGGCTCAAACCCCTGGAAGGCGCTGGCCGCGGGCTTCCCGGAAGGGGCCGTTAAAAGTGCCATCGCCCGGGCGCTGCAATCGGGCTGGGTTCAGTGGCCCTATCGGGTCATTCAGTTCCCGCCACTGGCTGCTTTTTTGTTCGCGGGGTTGATCTTCTTCTGGTTAACACCCGATATTCATTTCAGGGCCATGCTGAGCCAGCCACTGTACCTGCTGATGAACTGGTCGATGTTCATCGATGGTCTGCTGTTCTGGTGGCTGATTCTCGACCCGCGTTCGCCGGTGAAGTCGGGCACGCTGGGCTTTGGCAAACGTATTCTGTTGATCTGGGTCGCCACTGTGCCGCAATTGGCTCTGGGTGCCTACATCGTTGGGGCTCCGGATATTCTTTTCGATATTTACGAAATTTGTGGCCGAGCCTGGCCCATTGCACCGATCGACGATCAGGTGCTGGGCGGACTGTTCACCTGGATTCCACCGGCCATGATGGGTGTGCTGATCATGGTCGTCGTACTCCGGCGGCTGCTGCACCAGTCGGCCAGCGACGATGAACAGCGGCGCACTGAACAATTCATGGGCAAATAGGGGTATATCGTGAGGAACATCAAGCGACTCGCTTTATCGGCTGCGTTGACGCTGCTGCTATCAGGCTGTGGTGGTAGCGACGCTGCCTGGAAAGGGTCGAACATTGAAGGGGTGATGCCGGATCTTGAATTCGAACTGATCTCGGACGCCGGAGAAGCGGTGACCGAACAGGCTTATGCGGGAAAAGCCAGTCTGGTGTTTTTTGGCTACATGAATTGTCCGGATATTTGCCCGGGCACGCTGCAAGGCTTATCGAGCGCCATAGAGGCGTTACCGGTTGCCGAACAGGATGACGTTCAAGTGTTGTTTATCAGTGTCGACCCCGACCGCGATACCCCCGAAAAACTCAACGCCTATACCGGTTTTTTCGGCCCCCAGTTCACCGGGCTCACCGGTACTCAGGCTCAATTGTCTGATCTGGTGAAGCGAATGAGAGCCACCTATGGGTATGGAGAAGCTGACGCCAAAGGTAATTATGCGGTGTCGCACAGTTCTGCAATCTATGGGTTCGATGGGCAAGGCAACGCTCAGGTTTTGATGAAAAGTAACCAGCCGATTTCAGATTTTACCGATGACATAGAACAGCTGTTGGAGCGCTCCTGAACGGTGTAGTAGGTTGTTTACCTCGTGGACCGTAAAATAACGGGTTGGTACGCTACGGCGCGCACTTGCCCCAACCCCCCACTATCAATCAATTGCCTGAAGCCAAACCTGCCATGCTGAACGCTGCAAGCCTGACCCGCTCCGAACAAACGCTGCTGAAAAAAGCCCTGACCTCCGAATTCCGTTCAGCGTTGGTGCAACGGGGTAAAGGCCTGTGGGCTGAAGGCAAGGTCGGGCCGATCGAGCAGAATTACATTGGCTTTGGCACTGGTACTGACTACTACGCCACCGTACTAGGCAGCAGCAATATAGCTTATGACGTCACTGTGAACGTGGATGTGGAGTTTACATCGGTCGAAGGCTTTTGCTCCTGCCCCTATGAATTCGACTGCAAACACAGCGTAGCTGTGATGTGTGCGCTACTCGACGAGTCTGGCTTCGGCACGCAATCAGCGTCTGCGGTAGCGGTGCAAACACCGGTTGATTGGTCAAACGCTTTTCGGGCAACGCTTGCGCCTTCATCAGTGACCATGCCGGCGCAAAGCTGGCATCTGGTGTATTTGCTGCGCATGACCGGCAATGCCGTAACGCTGAGGCTGGTGCAGCGATACCGCAAGCAAAACGGTGAGTGGGGAAGAATGCAGGAGGTATCACCCCACGCCGCTGATCGTTCACACACCCTGGGGGCGGCAGATCAGGAGCTTATCTCACTGGTTCAAAATGCGCGGCGAACAGTTGAGTTTGATGGACGCCGAAGCCTCGATATCTATCAGGCCCGGGGCGCACTCGGTCGGCAGATAATGGAATGGGCACTGCGCAGCGGCCGGGCACAAGACATGGACAGCTTTGAACCCCTGAACTGGGGCACTCCCAGTACGCTGATGTTTGACTGGCAGCCAGAGGGGAAAGGCCAGAAGCTGATCGCCCGGTTATCACCGGAACCCGGTGCTGGCTGGCAGCTCCATGATTGGCTGGTACCGCCTCTGTACCAAATCGGAAATACCTTTGGCCCGGCCGATACCCGGTTGAATCCCGAACAACTGGCCATGATTCAACGCATGCCACCGGTATCAAAAGCTCTGAAGGACGATTTGTCGGTGCATCTGAGCTATTACCTGGGTGAGTCGGTCGCTGAACAGGATCCCCTGGAAGACCTGACTCTGTTACAGGAGGCAACGCCCGTCATGAGGTTTGTCGGGGTGGCCACACCCGGTGCTGGCTTGCTGCCCGCGTTGCAGTTCCAGGTACGCTACGGTGACCTGTGGTTTACACCCGAATACGATCAGGCGCGTGCCAGCGCCAGTAACCCTGTTGAAGAAGAACTGGTCACCACAGGCAGCGGATATATTCGGCTGGAGCGTGACTGGGCCGGTGAGGCGCGCTGGGTAGAGCAATTACGACAGATGTTGCTTGTACCCTACCACTATGGCGATGACGTCGGTGAGCGCTGGGTACCTGGCGAAGTGCAACCAGCGCGTCATGTACTGGCCTGGAATCAGCTATTGTCGGCGCTGACCAAACTGACCGAAGAGGAAGGCTGGCAGTTGGATATCGACCCCAGCTACCAGATAGAGCAAGGCATCGCCCGGTTAAGTGCCGACGCGTCAGACGCCGGGCATGGCTGGTTCGATTTAAAACTGAACCTGCATCTCGAAGGGACCGAACTGGATACCGAAACACTGCTGTCCCGGTGGCTGGAAGCCAACACGCTGGATACCCTGGCCATGCAGGGTGAAGATCAACACTGGCGCACTCTGGACATGCAGCCGCTCAAGCCCATGCTGGGTCTGTTGCGCGAATTGTATCAGGGAAGCGGCCTCGGCAAGCCTGCTCGATTGCCAGGTTTCAAGGCGACAGACCTTGACGGTATAGAAGACATCAATGTTCAAAAGGCACCGGCACTCAAAAAGCTGCGGCGGGAGCTGAAAAACTTCCGGGGTGTGCAAACCATCGCCCCTGCAAAACACCTGAAAGCCGACCTGAGAGATTACCAGCAACAAGGCCTGAACTGGTTGATGTTTCTGCATCGTTACGGCTTTGGCGGCATTCTGGCCGACGATATGGGTCTGGGCAAAACCCTGCAAACGCTGGCGTTTTTGCAGCGGCTAAAAGCCGGTCGAAAACTGACACGCGGCGCCCTGATTGTTGCGCCTACCTCGCTGATCTGGAACTGGCAAAAAGAAGCGGAGCGGTTTACCCCGAACTTGCGATGCCTGGTGTTACATGGCCCGGAACGCAAAACGCAATTCGCGTCCATGGCCGACTATGATCTGGTGGTAACAACCTACGCACTCATTCAGCGCGACTTTGATGTTTACAGTGACGCCGCCTTCGATGTTTGCGTGCTGGACGAAGCGCAAAACATCAAAAATCGTCACGCCAAAACCACCCGCAGGGTCAAACTGCTGCCTGCCGATATGCGCCTGTGTCTGACTGGCACACCATTGGAAAATCATCTGGGTGAGCTCTGGTCCATTACCGACTATGTACTACCGGGGCTGTTGGGTGATGACCATCATTTTAACACGCACTACCGGCAACCCATAGAGCACAGTGGCAATGCAGAGCGGGCGCTGGAGCTGTCTCAGCGCATGGCGCCCTTTATGTTGCGACGTACCAAAGTTGAAGTTGTCAGCGAACTGCCGGCTAAAACCAATATCCAGCAAACCGTGCATCTGGAAGGGAAGCAGCAAGCGTTGTATGAAAGCATTCGCGTCAGCATGGAAAAACGCGTTCGTCAGTTGATAAAGGCGAAAGGCCTGGCCAAAAGCCGTATCGAATTTCTGGATGCGCTGCTCAAACTGCGCCAGGCCTGCATCGACCCGCGTCTGGTCAAGCCCAGCAAAGCAGCCGGTATTGAACAGTCGGCCAAAATGAGCTGGCTGACCGACAACGTGCCGGAAATGGTGGAAGAGGGGCGCAAAATACTGTTGTTTTCCCAGTTCACAACCATGCTCGATCTGATCGACAAAATGCTCACAGCACAGGGCATTCAAGCCGTCAAACTGACGGGACGGACACGCCACCGAGAAGCTGCCATCTCTGCTTTTCAGGAGGGCCCGGCTCCGGTCTTTCTGATCAGCCTGAAAGCCGGTGGCGCGGGCTTGAATCTGACCGCAGCCGACACTGTCATCCACGTTGACCCCTGGTGGAACCCGGCGGTGGAGAACCAGGCAACCGACCGGGCTTACCGTATCGGGCAAAACAAGCCTGTGTTTGTTTACAAACTGGTCGCCGCTGGCACTGTAGAAGAAAAAATACAGGCAATGCAACGGGATAAACAGGCACTGGCAGACACCTTATTTGAACAGAGCAATCAGGTCGGGTTACCTGGCAGTGGTGATGAGTTGCTGGCTTTGTTTGGGTAGGATGCAAAGGTGTTACTGGTATCTATTATTCTCTGCTACTGAAAGCACTGAATCATAGAGAAGAGTTGAGGCGGGATACCCGGTAACCGATTTTTTTTGCGATTACCGGTACGTCAACGTTAGTGCTTCAAGTTCTTCCTGAACTCATTGAACTGTCGGTTTGCTTCATCACGGGTAATGCCATAACGCTCCTGGATGATACCACACAGCTTTTCCTGTTCGCCTTCCGATTTCATGATTTCATCATCGGTCAGCTTACCCCAGGTTATTTTCGCAGATCCGGTGTGTTGCTTCCATTGTCCTTTGAAAACATCGCTGCCTGGCCAGGCCACTATGGCCGACTCTTCTGTTGAGTACTGCCTTTGTCGGATGCATGTGAACCATGCGTTGCCGGATTTTCCGTGCGTTTTGCGTCCGCTTGTTCCTTGTTGAGAGGTGCATTTCCAGCCTTGGGCTGGGCCTTGGTCAAATCAGGCTTTTGAGTAGATTGGTTCAGGGGTTGAGTCTTATTCATAATAAACCTCACACGGTATCCTGCTTGCCAAAAAGTGTTGGCGTGTCAGGAATTGCCACAGTGATCGGCCTGGTTGGGCAGTACTGTGCGCTAACCCACTTTGTCAGTTTTCCAGGGTATTGTTTACCTGCCTGTGCGCTGGCTAGCGTGACTGACTGGAATGTCACATTCGCAATGAAACTTCAGGTACTGTTGAAGCAAAGAAGAAGGGTAAAAAACCATTTGCGTAAAGTGACTTCCGTCACAGGACACAGGTCCATTCCATGCCCATACTCAATAGGTAGGTTCAGGCGTTGTACGCTTATCTGACTGTTCAGACCGCATCGAAGGATGGCGGCAATCTGGCAGTGGCGTGACCTGGCTTGAGAGCATTCCCTTCAATGGGTTTGCCAAATGAAAACGGGTCGACAACAACGCACGGAGCACAGTATGAAACAGGTAGAAGATCTGGTTAAAACATCCATGGGTGAAATTGAACGCCTACTCAACACCAAAACCGTGGTGGGCGAACCCATTACCCACGAAGGCAGTACTATCATCCCACTGGTGAGCGTGGGCTTCGGTTTTGGTGCCGGCGGCGGTACCGGCAACCCGGGTACCGGTGATGCCGGAGAAGGTTCTGGTATGGGCACCGGCGGTGGCGGCGGTGTGAAACCGGTTGCCGTGATTATCATCGACAAAGACGGTGTTCGGCTGGAGTCCATTAAAGGCGGCGCAACCTCAGTGATGGAAAAAGTGGTTGATGTGGTCGGCAAGGCCGCAACCAACAAGGCTGCATCCAACGAAGCAGCTACCGGCAAGACAAAAACAAAGGCTTCCTCCCAAGCCAAAAGCAGCGGTAGCAACGCCACCGACTGAAGGACTGAGCCATGTTCTTCGTCTGGGTGTTACTGGCAATAGTGCTCGTTCTTGTGGCGTTGTTGGCCGTGCCGCTGGAATGGACATTCACCGTTCAACTCGATCGCGAACAGTGCGAGGCTGACAGCCACATCAGGTGGCTGTTTGGTCTGGTTCGGGTGCGTATCACAGGTAAACCCGAGTCTGATGCCAAAACCAGGGCAAAAGCCAGGAAGTCCGATAAACAGCGGGCGAAGCGACGCAGGGGCTCACCATTAGCCGCGTTCTCAGTAGAAGGGTTTGCCAGCCGTTTGCTCGGCCTCGTAAAGCGGTTGCTGGCGGCGATACACATCCATAACCTGAACCTGAATGCCAGGCTGGGGCTGGGCGATGCCGCCGTTACCGGACGTTTGTGGGGTGTCATCGGCCCGTTGAGCGTGCTGTTGGCGCAAGCTAAAGCAACCCGTGTGTACATCGAGCCCGACTTTTATGACGAAGTGCTGGAATTCCAAAGCGATGGTCGTATTCAGGTAGTGCCACTGCAATTGGTGGCGCTGGTGCTTGGCTTTGTGTTTTCGCTGAACACGCTGCGCGCTTTTCGCGCCTTTAGAAGGGGGGCCAAATGAGTGACCTCCAGGTGGGAAAAACAACGCGAGTGGGGAATATAGCCCTGATCCCCCTGTTTCGTGTTAACACAGTCTGCATCGAGCAGCCCGATTTTTTCTGGCTCAATGGTACCGCAGAGCCCTTTGCGGTTGTTATCGTAGAGCCTGGCCGCGTGCGTGCCATTCAAGTGGACGCCGGTGAACTCTCTGTTGAGTGGCTTATCGAGCAAATAGCCGGACTTGATTCCGCCATTCAAGATGGAGCTAAGCAGGGCAGTGACTCGATAAAGTGAGTCAGGATAATTCGCGCGATTCTGGTCAGCCTATCCGTTTAACCACAACCCCAGTAACCCACTGCGTCCCCGCACGTTCAGCTTTCGACACAAGCGCACAATAGGCATTAGGCCGTGATTAAAGCACTGGCGTATGCTGAGGGTCAGCCAGGCCGGGTACCTGGTTCAGATTACCGAAGCACCCGGTGAATCGGAAAATAAAGGCGGTAGCAACGGGGGCAGCCTGAGTGTCTGGTTGAGTGTGCTGGCACTCTTCCTTTTCGCCCATAACGCCATTTCCCGGTACAACAGTGTAAAAGCCCGGGAAGTACGCTAACGCAGAGCGGATTTCTTGCCCGGCAGCAAAACGCAGATCGCTGCCGGTTTTTCGCAATGGCGTTAAACGGTTCCGTCAGGCTATATGTTGCATCGCAACGTCCCGTTTCCGTGTATGGGCTTTTTGCCCGGGGCATGATTAAATGCTGTCAAATCTACAGCCCCTGTCTGTCATGCACTGGTTTGCCATCACCAATCTGATCGCCACAGCGTTGCTGGTGCTTCTGGCCGCTTTTACCGGGCAGAGGGCCGAGCGCCGTCGGAATGTCAGCTTTATATTGTTGTTGTTGGCAATGGCCAACTACAGCCTGGCACTGGCGTTTGAATCGCTCGCCACCGACTTGAGTGAGGCCTGGTTCTGGAGCCGTATCCAGTATCTGAGCATTCCCTTTTTGCCGTCTTTGATCTTGCTGGTAGTGGGCCGGTTTGTTGATTTTCCGTTCCAGAAACCCTGGCTGAGAGCGGCACTGATCGGCTGTTTCGGGTTTTCACTCCTGATCACGATCCTGCATGGGTCCAGCTCCTGGCATGAACTCTATTACCGGGACATCGCTTTCACGCAGGTAAGTGGCATCGCCGGGGTCAGTTTTACGCCGGGCTTGTTTTACCATCTGTTTGACGCCTTCTACTTCCTCGTTTCGGCAATCGCTCTAACGCTGGTGGCGCGGCGTGCGGTCCTGGTACACGGCTTGTTCAGGGCCCAGGCCATTGCCGTGTTCATTGGCCTTGCACTGCCCTGGGTATTTGCCCTGGTAGGGGACCTTGCCCCCGTATCGATTCAACTGGATACCGTTCCCATTGCCTTTGTGCCCAGCGCCCTGGTGCTGGGGTTTGGCGTGCTTAACTGGGGCTTGCTGGGACTGGAGCCCATTGTGATGCGTACGGTGTTTGGGGCGATACCCTCCGGCTGCATCATCGTCGACCACAGCCGCCGGCTGCTCGATTGCAATGCCGCCGCGCAGCGCATGTTCCCGCGACTGGCTCAGTTAAAAACCGGCCAGACGATCGATTCGATTTATCAGGAACTGCCCGGCTTCGGTGCCGTATTGGAGGCGCTAAAAGTGCACGGCCAATGGCAAATGTGGTCTCCGGACAATCGCACGCATTTTCGTGTGCAACTGAGCTGGCTGGAGCAGAATCAAATGCATCTGGGCTACCTGATCCTGATTCAGGATGAAACCCAACAAGTCATTGCCGAGACACTCTTGCGCGAACGGGCTGAGTTGGATGGCTTAACCGGCGTACTGAACCGAAGCAGCTTTGATGAACAACTGCAGTTGGCGGTTGCAGAGAATACACAGGCAGAAACCAGCCTGGCGTTAATCCTGTTCGACCTGGACCACTTTAAAGGCCTGAATGACACCCGGGGGCATCAGGCCGGAGACGAAGTGCTCAAAGCAGTGGCCCGATGTGCCGAGGGCCTGATCCGGCAAGGTGACAGAGTGGCACGTTACGGCGGGGAAGAGTTTGCCCTCATACTGCCAGGAACAGATACAGCCGGCGCTCTGGTGATGGCCGAGCGGCTACGGAAATCCATCGCGCAACAGACGCCGGTGACCGCCAGCCTGGGCATCGCCCTAACCGATAGCGAGAACAGGCTCAGCCCGGCAGAACTGGTTCTACAGGCCGACCAGGCGTTGTACCGAGCAAAGAACGCGGGGCGCAACTGTGTTGAGGTGACGGTTGTGGCTACCATTGCCCTGCAGTAACTGCGGGTGATCTTAGGGTGTGAAGGAGTGATTAGAGTGAGGGTTCCTGGAAGTAGCTCATTGAAGTATGTTCCCTCTCTATGTCATCTGGCGTCCCATTGCACCGCTTGGGGTCGTTAAACACCCTGTTAAAAGTGGGTGAAAAAGATACGCCAGTGGTGGTACAAGCTTCAATTGTTGTTCCTGATAGCCATCGTCTAGATCCCATGGAAGCCAATTTTCGTTGTCATATCCGGAACTTCTGGTAAATTTGCCGATCCATTTTGACTTAACAAAAGTCTAGGCAAATGGATTCGTCTTCTAAGGGACTCACGATGGTAAAAAATATGCGGTTTTTAACCCTAAGCCTGTCTGTACTGTTTCTGGTTTCAGCCTGTGAATACACAGACGATGACCCAACCCTTGAGGCAGTGAAGGCCGAGGGGGCTTTGGCCGTTTTCTCCGATGAATACGATTCAGTAGATAAAATTTCGCTCAATGGTGAAGTCGAGACAATTGTCCTTACTGATAGCGATGGCAATGAATTTGATATTGACAGTGCATTCCCCAGGATGGGTCGAAGCGACCTTGTCGTGATGGATGTGAATTATTACACCTACGCCATTCACCGACCTTCTGGCAAAGCCATCCGCATAGATAGTTTCACTAGCCTGGATGGTCATATGGATACGGGTTTTTATCTTAACTATTCTGATCTCTATGACTATGAGAACAATGACATCCAGAGCTCAAGGGATCACTACGCATTCAGAATAACCAATAATCAAAATAACACTGTTGAACTACAGTCGGCGCATTTTGATGAGGACGGTCTATTTGTATCCTCACCGGTGCCCGACTCCAAACACACCGCTCACTTCATGCTTTCCGACACAGGAGTCCTGGCTTTCACAACTCTGGACATCAAGGGTAGCGGCGAATGCGCAACCCACATCACTAGCGCAGCAGGGAACGACCAATTGGAACCGCAGCCCAGTACGTTTTACTGGGTCGGCTCCAGTGGTAGCCTGTATTTCCTGAAAGCTGGCGAAACAGAGTCCTCACCCAGTGAAATACATCGGGTTTCTGTCGATGGGGGCTTGTCTACAGAGATAGTCGGCTATGAAATGGATGAAGTGAAAGGACCTTGTGATCGTGATATTCGATTAATAGGCTCGATCGACAAGAAAACCTACTTTCGACGTAGCTGGTACAACGATATTATTGAATTTGACGAAGAAACTCTGGAGCTCAGAGAGCTGGAAACACGCCCGAGCCGCGGCTTGGTTGGCGCCGGCACTGCTGGCGATTACATCTATTTCTGGGGCGGGTATAATTCTGATTCTGAGACGGATTTTCAATGGGTCGAGGCGCTGGATCAGTTTGACCCCTCTAGCGAAGTGACCACTCGGATTTACGAGGGAGATCCTATTCTGGTCGGGTATATCGACGACGACACATTGTGGGCCAAAATGTCGACACCGGGCCTCCATAATTGGATCGGAAAGATAGACGGCCTATCCACGTTAACCGGTATGACACCCATGACGGAAGTGTACCGCCCCCAAGGAACCTTCGATGGTGGGCAGCCTTTCAACTATATCTGGCTTGGCCGGTAAGCCTGGTTCTGAAATTGGTTTCTCTTTAGCCGATTCGTTCAGCAGTCCCAACAGCGTTAATCGCTTGTTTAGAGCTGAATCGGCGATAGAGGGGGGCAGTTGTTAGCATAACGTTACCATCTGATAAAAACGTACCACCGCACCAGTAGGCATGCTCTGCTCGTGCTTGGGTGCCGGAATATACATCGGCCGATATTTACTGGCTATTGGCGTTAATCATCACTGATTGCAAAAGCGCGATTGACAACGTGCTTCAATAAGCAACGTCTTGGTGCAAGATGACGATGTATGTCATTCTTACTTTGTCAGATGCCCTTAAACCAAAATAGAGAGCCACAATGTTATTGGAAGTCCGCTCCGCTGTGCTATTCCTCTGTATTGCCTTCGTCCTGGTCGCTTGCCAGACAATGCCCGATACACCCCCTGAAGTGACGAATCCGTACCAGCGAGGAGCATTGTTAGCCCAAGCCATGGCGGCGGTGAGTCCTCTAAGGGTAAGTATGACTGAGTACGCGATGGTGGAGGGGCATTACCCGGGGTCACTCGAAGAATTGGGCCTGGTTGAAGCACAGATGCGCGACAGCCAGTACTTTCGAGACCTTTACCTGGCTGAAGGCGGCCGAATCAAAGTATTGGTGGATGCCCGTTTAGGCGCTCGGGCCACAATGGAGCTTACTCCCAAATCAGTTTTGGGCGGAATGTCCACGGAGTGGCAGTGCAGGACGAATGTCCCGGACACAACGCAGATTGACACGTGCCAGTACGATCGGCGACTGAAATTTGATTAGCTTGCTCGTGAGCATCCGGCCATAAACGACATTCTATTGTTGAAATGCTAGAGAGATTTAGATCCTATATCCAACTGGCATCCCCCACTAAACCATGCGAACCTGGTCACTGCAGTAACCCGGGAACCCCACATGGATGAGCTTCACCAGGGCCTCTACGACCTACTGGCAACCGATGACCTTCAACAGCAAGTGGACCACTCCCTGCTGGAAGCCACCTTCGAGAAGATCAGCGAAGCCAACCTGCCAGAGCGCCTGGCAACGGCATTAGCCGAACGCCTGGTGCAGAGCTTGAACCGCATCAAAGCCTCTAAAACGAACACTAAAGCCGCTGAACAACTAGCCTGGGTCAACCAGATACTCGCCTCCCTGCAGCAACCCCCAATACCCGGCAACACCATCAGTTCCCCACCAAAAGCCCTGCGCGCAGTTCACCCCAGGGGGCTCAAGCCCGAACTCCCGGCCATCGGCCTGGCCCAGCCCTGGCTGTTCACCGCAGGCAAGGATTCCCCGGCGTTGCTGCACGAACTGCAGGCCGAGCTGAACAGCTGCAACCATGTCGATATTCTGGTGAGCTTCATCACCGTATCCGGCGTGCGCAAACTGCTCGACCGTCTGAAGGCCATTACCGCGACCGATGGCCAGGGCCGAAGCCAGGCCAGTGTGCGCGTGCTCACCACCACCTATACCGGCGCGACCGACCAGAAAGCCCTGAACCAGTTGGCCGGGTTACCGAACTGCGAAGTACGGATCTCACTGTGATTGACTGGCCACTCCTGCAAAACAGGGACTTCCGGCGCGATCTGGATGACCCAGGCAAGTTCGAACGGTATCAGGCGGAAGCTTTGGTATACGGCCGCTGCCCGGTTGGTGGGCTATTGGGTGTCTTCTGCCATTCGGACACGGTACGATCTGAACTAGAATTGATGATCAACACGAGTGGGTTGAATCTGCCGGTTTATACCCGGCCTAACTGGTATTTCCAATGATTAGATACACGACAGGAAACCTTCTGGACGCAGACGTCGAAGCGCTTGTGAACACCGTGAATACCGTGGGTGTCATGGGCAAAGGTATCGCTTTGATGTTTAAAGAGAGGTTCCCTAATAACAATAGAGAATATGAGCTTGCCTGCAAACAGGGCGAAGTCAGAACGGGCAAGGTGTTTATCACCAGCTCGGATGAACTGATGGGACCGCGCTGGATCATCAACTTCCCCACAAAGCAGCACTGGCGGTCGAGTTCAAAGATTGAGTGGATTGATCAGGGTCTGGAAGACCTTCATGCCTTCCTGATCGATAACCAGGTGCGTTCCGTTGCCATTCCTCCTCTGGGTGCCGGGAACGGCGGGTTGAGGTGGTTAGAGGTTAAGCCCAGAATTGAAGCCGCGCTGGCCGATCTTGAAAATGTGGACATCGTGATTTACGAGCCGGTCGAGAAGTACCAGAACGTGGCTAAGAAAAGAAGGGTTGAAACGCTAACCGCCCCTCATGCCCTGATAGCAGAACTGGTGCGACGGTACGCCGTACTGGGCATGGAGTGCAGCCTGCTTGAAATACAAAAGCTGGCGTGGTTTCTTCAGCGCGGGCTCGACAAAAGTGGCATAAAGCACACCTTGAATCTTGACTTCCAGCCCAGGAACTACGGCCCATACGCGCACAATCTGGACAAGTTGCTCGATGCGTTGGACGGCAGCTATTTACAGGCCGACAAGCGAATCTCGGATGCAAGGCCGTCGGACCTGATACGCTTTAATGACAACAAAAAGCTCAAAGTGCACACCTACCTGAAGACAGAAGCGCAGCCATTCCTACCAGCCCTGGAAGAGGTAACAGCCCTTATTGAAGGCTTCGAATCTCCTTTCGGAATGGAGCTATTGTCTACTGTAGACTGGCTGGTATCAAAACAGGGCTGTGCGGCCACTGTGGAAGGTGTTAAAGGCGGGGTGGCAGCGTGGCCTGCAGGTAAAAGATGGGCGCAACGCAAGCAAAAGTTGTTTGATGACAGAAGTATCTCACTTGCCCTTGAGCGCCTCTCTGGCCAGATCGCGAAAACCGCTTAACCCTTGCTGCTGTATAACCAGCATTTCGCTATGCTTGAACCACTACAAACTTGTCAGGGAAGATTCGCTCAATGGCGTTAAACCAAAACATCGCACTGCTGATCGACTGCGACAACGTCAGCCACCGGGCTATCGAAGGCGTGCTGGAAGAGCTCGCCAAATACGGCAAGGTAAACGTCCGCCATGCCCACGGCGACTGGAACAATCCGAGCATGAAAGGCTGGATCGAAAAGGTTCACCCAAACGCCATTCGCCCGATCCAGCAATTCGCGCTTACCAAAGGTAAAAACGCCACCGATGCCTCCATGATCATCGATGCGATGGATCTCTTGTATGGAGACAATGTAAATGCCTTTGCGCTGATGACGAGCGATAGTGATTTCACACCCCTGGTCATGCGCCTGCTCGAAAGTGGATTCACGGTATACGGCTTCGGTGAGAAAAAGACGCCCCAGCCCTTTGTGGATGCCTGCTCCCAGTTTATTTTTACGGAAAATCTTGAGGCGGTAGAAGAGCCCGAGGAAAGCACCGTCACCAAGGCCGAAGCGCCGCATTCAACACCGAAGAAGCAAAGTAGAAATGAGCTGAGGATGAATGCCGGCCTGGTGAAACTGTTGCGAACCGCCGTGGAACAAACGTCTGACGAAGAGGGTTGGGCACATCTGGGCGCTGTTGGTGCCTACATCTCAAACAACAGCTCATTTTCACCGGTTAACTATGGGTACAAGAAGTTAAGTGATTTGGTAAAAGCCTCAGAGTTGTTTGAGGTGCAGACGCACAACAAGGCCGTGCATATTCGTGATAATCGGGCGCGGTAATCTATGTGTACCCTTTTATCTTTGAGAAATGATGTAGGGTAGCTTTGTTAGACTATACTCCCTTTCTGATGGCTATCTGAGGGCCTCCATACACATTAACGGTGTTCGAATTAAATTCAAAAATACACCTTACTATAGCGCTCACCTAAGCCGGAGTATGCGGAAGACAGCTCTCAAAAACAGTCTGTGCTCGTTGGGATCGGGTCGAGTCCATACAAAAACCAGAAGGAGTAAGGTTGTGTTGAATAACGTTTCAGTAAAAGAAATAGTTTTCTTCTGTTCCTTTTCAATCGGGCTGTCTGGTTGTGCATCAGTGCCGTCGGAAGTTGTTGAGCTGTCTTATACAGTGGGACAAGACATTCGTGAGATTGAACAATCTTACGACGCATTGATTACCTTTAAGTTTGACGCCATGCGTCAAGACAGACTCAACTATCTGGATAATGAATGGGTTCCGGCCTATCTGGATGAATTCGTTGAAGAAGGACGGTTGGTTGACATTGCCCAGGGAGACATCGTGTGGTCTGAATCGGATGAGATGTTTGTAAACCCAACCCCAGGTCTGGAACAGAGGCAGCTGTTAGACACAGTCTTGGTTTGGAGTAGAACAGCTATTGAAGAAATCGAAGGCAAGCGAGCAGAGCTGATTGGACCACTGGACGATCAGGAGCGACTTGTCAGAGCGGAAGCCGCGGCAGCCTTTGATCAAATTCGCAGTGCCAATGCGCATGTAACGGCACACCTTAACTCCCTAAAGAAAGTTCGGGATGTTCAGAACCAGGCGCTGGACCTACTGGATTCGAGGGGGCGGGTCGCTGATTTGAACGAGAGGATTATTGGTATTTCTGAATGGGCCGAGGAAAGTCTGGAAGAAATACGTAAAGCAGATGAACGCCTTTAGTGGCTTTTCCAACGAAATGGAGGTCTGGATAACATGAAGAAACTCTCATCAGCAGCAAGAAATAGAGCTGACATTAAACTCAGGGCCCGTGAGCAAGAAGTTCTGGCTGCGACTGAATTTGACTGGGAATCGATAAAGCCAAAGCTAAGAAATGGCAAAGAGGTCAAAATACTTATGGATGCCGTGGCGGGCGCTACGGATAAGAATGAAGCTGTTGGCGATGTATTGAATCGGTTGGAGGCACTGGGTGGCAATGGGATAGAATTAGCCAGGAAAATCAGGAAGTTGACTATTTGAGTCATCAACAACCTGATACTACGTGATGCTTTAAGGTGCTAAGGCCTGTTCCGTGGCAGTCAAATGCTTTAGAGGCAGCTATCCCTGGTAAATCCGCCTATAACCTGGGGTTGAGCGGGCAGTAGGATTAAAGCTTCAATTCCAATTTCACGCCAATTGTTCTTTGTTCAATCGTTACTTCCGGGTAATAGGGGTCAGTTGTATCCGAACCCATGAAGTAAGCTCCCAATTGCAGGTGATCAGTCACTTCGCCACCAACCCCGATTAACAAGGCGCCACCAGAATTAAAGGCGGCATTGTAGTCAACCATGCTTAAATCAGAGATGCCCAGCGAAATTTCCATATAAGCCCCGCCTTGCGGTTCGAAGTAGTAGGAACCACCAATGCCTGCCAAACCGCCTACCCAGCGGTCGCCATCATCGTCCTGAAACCAGGCGGCTTCACGGTGATAATAGAGCGCAAAATTTGGGTTAATGTACCCCCCGATCTTCACTGCAGTACCAAAACCACGATACCGGCTGTCTGCGTAGGTTTGGTTGGCCTCAACTACTTCAATACCGACAGAAGTAATGCCAAGACCTCCGCTCAGATAGAAACCTGAGCGGCTGTCGGCCATGGCGATGCCAGACGATAATGCACCAGCGGTAATCAGTGAAAGCGATAAAACAGGATACTTCAGAGTCATTTTAAAATCCTAAGCGCGAGGGAAAGCTCGCGTCCGCTCAGAGCGGACGCTGTGTGGAAAATGGGTTTGAAAGTTAACTCAGAGTGTTAACCGGAATTAGCCGAAAACGGTGGGCGAGGCTTATTGCTCTCCGGCAGATAAATCTGTCCCTGTGTTAGCAGGATCTTCTACAGCATTATTGGCCTCAAGAGTCTGGTAGTATTCATCATAACCAGGCAGGTATGGACCCGGAGGAATCCTTGTGTAGTCGGTGTAGAAAACCTCATAGTTCGCCTGGCGAGTCAATGGCAGGTAGTTAGTGCCCGTCCATAAACGGCTAAGCTTCTGAAAATAAAAGAAAAATCTCGATCAGAGGGTTAAAAAGGCCCTAATACTTTGTAGAATTGTCTTCGACAAAAAAGCAAAGCACAAAGAAAAGGGCCTTACCATGCGAGAATCCCGCACGGCACAGAACAGTTTATTTGATGTGTATGCACCACACAAGTTTGGCTTGTTCCTTAGTAATCTATCGCGGGTGCTGGACGCTCACCCGGAGATACTCCCATTGCTGGAGGAAGACTTCCGCGCTGAAAATACACAGGTTACGGGACGAAAAGGGTTGTCCGTTGAAAGT
>NZ_AUIH01000042.1 GCF_000423605.1 Saccharospirillum impatiens DSM 12546 | reverse complement strand
CCAATACATAGCATCGCTAGATAACTTTTGATCACATCCGAATGTTTTATGCCGTGGCGCAATGGAACCAGTGCGTCAATTTGCTGTGTAAGATAGGTGTGTCGATTTACGGCTTGACCAATCAGTGCTAAGCCACTGTGACTGATGATATCTGCATCGGATTGTACGATTTTGAAACGCTTCATTTACTCACTCAGTAGGTGATCTATTTGAGGGGACTATTTTAGCAAAATTCGGCGCAAATAGAGGGCTATAGGCCGTTTTTTTATTATTAACCTACGGATTCAGGATTATGTGAAAGGGAGTAAGCTCGAATGCGGCCCGCATTGAGGGAAAAGGTTATAAAGGTGTGTGATAAAAAAATCCAAACCAAAGGTGAAACCGTTGGCGTGTCGTTCTACGCATTCTTTGCCAACAAGAATGACGACCCGGAGCTGTTGATGGAGGCCGCTTCCTGGTGGATAAAGACGCACACACTGGATCATTTCGAGAAAGCCACCAAGATTAAGGCGATGGTGCAAGCCGGGCAATAAACAAGGCTCCTGGCAAAACGCCTGAGCTGGACGACACTGATCAGTGCAATGCCAAACCGGAGAGCGAAGACCATGATTACCCAAAACCCGGCGGTGGATGACTATATGGCGGATGGCTGCGGCCGGTGTGACAAAGTCGGCACGCCTGAGTGTAAGGTCAATACCTGGAGGGAGGGGCTGGTTGCGTTGCGCAAGGTGGTGTTAGATACGCCGCTGACTGAAGAGCGTAAGTGGGGTTCGCCCTGCTACACCTACAACGGGCAAAATGTGGTCATGATTGGTGCGTTCAAAGCCAATTATGTGCTCAGTTTCATGAAAGGCGCTTTGTTAAAGGATGAGCACAGGCTGTTGGTCGCGCCCGGTGAGAATACCCAGTCGGGCCGGGTTATCCGGTTTACTGATGCTGAGCGAGTGGTTGAGTTGGCAACGGTGTTGAAAGCCTACGTCCTTGAAGCCATTGAGATTGAAAAAGCCGGTCTGCGAGTGGATTTTAAAACAGCAGCAGACTACGTTGTTCCCATTGAATTGCAGCGAGCAATGGATTCAGATTCGGCACTAAGGGACGCATTTGCAGCATTGACCCCCGGGCGTCAGCGCAGTTACTACCTACACATCGGTGGCGCCAAGCAAGCGAAGACACGTGAGGCTCGTGTCGATAAGTGCCGTAACAAGATATTCGATGGTAAAGGGTTTAACGAGTATTGAGGCGTTTTCCCTTGTTGCGGCCAGTGAGTTGATTGCAACTGACATTGGCAAGCAGATGTTTGGCGAAAAATTGAGGACACACAATCATGACGACCCAGGTAACTTCGTTGACCTGCCGGTGCGGGCAAGTAGCACTCGATGTTCAGGGCGAGCCGATCATCAGTGCTGAGTGTCTCTGTACGGATTGTCAGGCAGGCGGGGCCGTTTTGCAGGCGTTGCCCGATGCTCCCGATATTCTGGATGAGAATGGCGCTACCCGGTTTGTGTTGTACCGGAAAGACCGTGTTCTGTGCACCCGGGGGCAGAATCAACTGCGTGAATATCGATTGTCCCAAAACGCTCCAACGCGCCGTGTCGTAGCCATTTGCTGCAACTCGCCTGTGTTTCTGGAATTCAGTCATGGACATTGGTTGAGTGTCTACGGAACGTTTTGGTCACCGGCCGATTTGCCGCCGCTTCAAATCAGAACCATGACCCGCAGCCGCCCTGAGGGCGTCGAATTGCCAAGTGATGTACCCAACCCCAATACCCATACGCTCACCTTCTATCGGAAACTCTTTGGTGCCTGGGCGGCTATGGGTTTTCGTACGCCCAAGATAGACTATGTAGCAGGACCATTGGAAATCAGTAACGCTGGAGTACGATAAGATGAGTCAACTCAGGTGAATGCCAGTTAACTTGCTTCTGTTTGCACCCACGAGTGGCAGCCTTAAGGAAGGTGCGTTAGACAATGACCCGGGTTCTCTGGGTTGCCCATATTAACTAATGCTAACAAGGAAGCACTTTGATGCCCTGTTTCACATTCTCGCAGGTTAACGTCTTTTCAGCCGATCCGTTTCTTGGCAACCCACTTGCTGTGGTGCATGGGGCTAATGCGCTCAGTACCGGGCAAATGTCAGCCATCGCGCGGTGGACAAATTTGTCTGAGACCGTGTTTTTAATCAAACCGACCGACCCGAAAGCAGACTATGCGGTACGCATATTCTCGCCGGAAGTTGAGCTGCCGTTTGCCGGGCATCCGACCCTGGGAGCCTGCCATGCCTGGCTGGCAACCGGTGGCAAGCCCAAGAATGAGGACCGTATCGTCCAGCAGTGCGAGGTGGGTCTGGTTAGCATCCGTAACAACGAGGCGCGCCTGGAGTTCGCTGCGCCGCCCCTGATACGGACAGGCCCGCTTGAACAGGATGTACTCAACCAGATTATGAAGGCGCTTTCGTTATCGCCATCCGACATTGTTCATCATCAATGGGTGGATAACGGCCCTGGCTGGTGTGCCATCATGTTGCATTCCGCGCGCGATGTGCTGGCGCTGGAACCCGACTGGGCGTCGCTGGCTCCGCTGAATCTTGGCGTTATCGGGCTGCATGATGCCGGTGCCGATGCAACGGTCGAGGTTCGCTCCCTGATAGGCAATGGTGGCTATGAAGACCCGGTGACCGGCAGCCTGAATGCAAGCCTGGCGCAATGGCTGATACCGACCGGACTGTTACCGTCGCCCTATGTCGCGACCCAGGGCACCCGCCTGAAGCGCGCAGGGAGGGTGCAGTTGCGCGCAGCAGCGGGTGATGTCTGGGTGGGTGGCGAGGTTGTTGACGTGATCAGTGGTGAGATCACTGTTTAAGACAGCATTGCCTTAAAATTGGTGAGTCGTCTAAGGTGGGTGTCACTCACCTCTGAACAGGAGCATCGCGCAGATCATGATTTTCTGGCAACACGAACTGCAACTCGCCGCCAGGCCCCGGGGGTTTCATCTGATCACCGATGAGATCGACGAGGCGCTGCGCAGTGCGCCTTCGGCCTCAGTAGGCTTGCTGCACATTCTGATCAAGCACACTTCGGCCAGTTTGACGTTAAACGAAAATGCGGACCCCGCCGTGCGTCGTGATTTTGAACGCTATTTTCAGAGTCTGGCACCCGATACCGACCGAAACGCGCCCTATGAACACACCTACGAAGGACCCGATGACCTGCCGGCTCACTTCAAAGCCAGTCTGCTGGGCAGCCATCTGACACTCCCCGTGACGGACGGCCGCCTCAATATTGGCACCTGGCAGGGTGTTTATCTGGGGGAGCACCGCACCCGTGCTTCTGGCCGCCGACTGGTTTTGACATTTCAGAGTCATTGATCTTTCCGTCTTTGAGCGCTACCGGATATCACTTAACCCTGAAACAGGCCGAGACACATACCAACCATCTAACCTTTTGGCGAGAAATACCGTTCCCGTCATAGTGAGAAGTGGTGACTCCCTGAGCTGGGTCAATATGTTTATCGAGCTTAAGCGTAAGCTGGCCGGCGAACGTCTCATGAGGCTGCCCGGCCATGATCTGACATTTGCTTCAGGCGGAGGCTCCGGGCGACGCCAGGCCACCTGGAGAAACCTAGTCCATGCTCTTGAAACTAGTTATCACTGTGCTGCTGGTGTTGGTCTTATTTGTACTGGCGGTGTTTATCGCTGGCCGGGTGAGCTGGCATTCAACCATAGAGTCTCTTCAGGCTCAGCTCATTCAGGCTGTGCCCGCAATGCAAACCACGGTTTATTCCCGTGGGGAACTGGAGGGATTGCCGGAACCGGTTCAGCGGTATTTCGAGACGGTGTTGACCGACGGTCAGCGTCTGGTTCGGCACGTTCGGATCAAACACCGCGGTACCTTCAATCTGGGCGTGTCTGACGATAACTGGCAACCCTTCACGTCTCAGCAAACCGTGTCGACGCACCCGAGAGGCTTCATCTGGGATGCTGATATCCGGATGGTGCCGGGTATTGGCGTCTGCGTTGTTGATGCCTATGTGGCGGGACGGGGTCTGTTGCAGGCAAAGCTGTTTGGGTTGATCACCGTGATGAAGCAGCCGCCCTCGGCGCAGTTGGACCAGGGCGAACTGCTTCGGTTTTTTGCCGAGTCCGCCTGGTACCCGACAGCGCTGTTGCCCAGTCAGGGTGTTCACTGGCAGGCGATAGATGAACGCCGTGCCACCGCCATTCTCTCTGATAGTGGAACCTCAGTCGCACTGACCATCCGATTTAATGAAGCGGGGCTGATTGAATCGGTACGCGCAGAGGATCGGTTTCGCGAAGTCAATGGCGCGCAGATCGCTACGCCCTGGGAAGGTACTTTCTGGGACTACCGGGAACAGGACGGCATGCTTGTGCCGTCTTCGGGCGAAGTTGCCTGGCTGTTGCCCGAAGGTCCGAAACCCTACTGGCGCGGGCAACTTACAGACATCCAGTATGAGTATGATGGGCAATAGTTCACTGGTATGAACAACACGGAAGAGGGTGCCGGGGGCGTGGACCCGTCCACGATTCCCCGGGCTGTGGGTGGTTTATTTCAGCGCTGTCAAAAGCAAATGTGCCACTTCAGCGGAAGACTGAGGGTTCTGCCCGGTGATGAGTTGACCATCCTGCACCGCGTGTGGCTGCCAGTCGGGCCCTGCCTTGTGATCAGCCCCCAGGGCTTTCAGCCGTGACTCAAGCAAGAAGGGCACGGTCTCGGTACCGCCCGCAGCGGCTTCTTCCGCATCGGTAAAGGCAGCGATCTTGCGGCCCTTGATAAAGGGTGTGCCATGTTCGTCATACATGCCGGCAAAGACGGCCGGCGCATGGCAGACACTGGCAATCACCCGGCCCGACCGGTGAAAGTCAAACAGAGTATCGTGTAACGCCAGGTTGTAGGGCATGTCGAATACGGTGCCGTGGCCACCGGGCAGGTAGATGGCATCGTATTCTTTGGCGTTGATACTGGTGAATGCCGGGGTGGCGCTTAACTTGGCCATGGCCGGCTTCCATTGGTTGGCCTGCTCTTCAGTGGGCGTGCTGTTCGGGTCGATGGGCACGTCACCGCCGGTGACAGAGGTTACCTCGACTTCGTGCCCTGCATCTATGAGGGCCAAATACGGTACAGCGAATTCTTCGAGCCACAAGCCCGTGGGCTTGCCGTCGAGCAGGTATTTGTAGTTGGTCAATACGAATAGGATCTTACTCATCTGAATCGTCCTTTATTAATGGAGTTACCCATAGGGTGGGGACGATTGGCCCAAACCGGCGATTTATTTTTTCAATCGCCAGCCAGGGCCCCTTTATGTCGGGCTTATCGCTACGGTTTTAATACGTCCCGCCACGAATGTGCGGGCGAAAAGCCAACCAGCTGTTTAGCTTTGTTGTTGGCGTAAAAGGTCTCATCAGTTCCCATGTTCCGCTTTTTGGGTACACCCTGGTAGAAACGGCTGATCACTTCTTCGGTACTGATACCGACAGACAGGTCGTCATTGGCGACGTTAAATACCTGGTAACCCAGGCCATCTGTTTTCAGACAGCAGTCGACCATGTGGCCGAGGTCGCGTGCATCGATGTAGGCGAATATGTTCCGGCGGCGCAGTGCCGGGTCTGTCATGAAGGCGGGAAAGTTAGTTTTATACTCGTGCGGCTCGATCACGTTGTTGATGCGCAAGCCGTAGATGTCGATGCCGGTGCGTGCCTGAAAAGAGCGAGCGGTCGCTTCGTTGACGACCTTAGACATGGCATAACTGTCTTCGGGAACCGTGGGGTGTTCTTCATCGATGGGAATGTAGTCGGGCTTTTTTTCACCATCGGCGAAGCAAATGCCGTAGGTGGTCTCAGAAGACGCAAAAATCACCTTGCGAATGCCGAGTTTGGTGGCGGCATCCAACACATTGTAGGTACTGAGCGTGTTGATGCGATAGGTTTCGTTGTCGGGCCGAAACAGAATGGCAGGGATCGCCGCGAAGTGTACCACCGCATCGTACGCCGGTACCCCGGTTCCGGGCTCGAGTTCGTCAAAACCGGCATAGGCATGGAGGGCATTGAACACCTGGCCAGCATCGGTTAAATCAACCTGCAGTGAATCAACGCCAGGCATATCAAGCCGCACCAGGTCGGCATTGGTCACCCGGTGACCCTGTTCTATCAAATGGGCGATGGCGTGCTTGCCCGCTTTGCCGCTGCCTCCGGTGAATAGTATGCGCATGGCTCGAACCCTCCAGGATTATGGTTATAGTGACCAGGTGAGCATAGCGGTGTTTCCCTGTCAGAGGCTACCTTTGGTGCATGAACTGTCTGCCAGTCTCTGGTAGAAATGATGTTACTTGAACCATTGGACGGAGAATCCGGATGCTTTATTTGTTCGAAGTGCACATCAAGGCGGGCTACACCGCCGAGGACTACGCCGACGCCTGGGTGCGTGCCAGTGAGCTGATTCAGCAGGCACCGGGCGCGCGGGGTACCCGGCTGCATCGCAAACTGGATGACCCCTCGGTGCTGATTGCCATTGCCGAATGGGACAGCAAAGCCGAACGGGATGCGATGGAGCAACATCACAACCCGGACGTTGCGGCGATTATTCGCAGCGCAGCGCCCTTCTGTGAGATTCGCCCGATCGGCGAGTTTGCCGAGGCCGACTGGGCGGTTTTACCCTCTGACCGGCTAACCTGACGCAGTAAGGAGGCTGGTTTTAATGACTAATTCATTTAAAAGATGTTATTGACAGGAGCATTCATCGTCGTATGATCTGCCTATCAAGGTTAAACGTGGCAGGCGGTATCGGCCTCAAAAATGCCTTGAAAAACATCATTAAGTATAAAGCGGTAAACGAGTGTTACCGCACAATAATAAATACTTACTGATGAATTAATAAGTAGGGTTAAAACAATAAGTATCCCGGAGGATAACCATGACGATTACCACTAAGGCTGCTGTCGCAGCATTGCTCGTTACCGGTGCCATTGCTGGCCAGGCTCATGCAGGCGCTCATACCCCGACGGCCAGAGCCTGTCTGATCACCAAAACGGACACCAACCCTTTTTTCGTCAAGATGCGTGAAGGCGCAGAAGCCAAGGCCGAAGAGCTTGGCATGGAACTCAAGTCGTTTGCCGGTCGTATCGACGGCGATCACGAAACCCAGGTCCAGGCGATTGAAACCTGCATTGCCGATGGTGCCGACGGCATTTTGCTGACGGCCTCTGACACCTCCTCCATCGTTTCAGCGGTCGAGCAGGCTCGTGACGCCGGTCTACTGGTTATTGCTCTGGATACTCCGCTGAACCCGGCCTCGGCCGCTGATGCAACCTTTGCGACCGATAACTTCGTCGCTGGTGAACTGATCGGCGCCTGGGCCGCAGCGCAATTGGGTAGCGAAGCAGCAAACGCACGGATTGCCCTGCTCAACATCAATGTGAGCCAGCCCTCCGTCGGCGTATTGCGGAACCAGGGCTTTCTTACTGGCTTTGGCATTGATACAGGCGATGTGAACCGCTGGGGCGATGAGACCGACTCGCGCATTGTCGGCCATGATGTTTCTGACGGAAATGAAGAAGGTGGTCGTCGGGCGATGGAGAATTTGCTGGTGGAAGATCCGACCATCAATGTGGTGTACACCATCAACGAGCCGGCCGCCGCAGGTGCCTACCAGGCGCTGGCGTCCATGAACCGTGAAGATGACGTGCTCATCGTATCGGTCGACGGCAGTTGCTCGGGTGTTGCTGACATTCGTGACGGTGTGATTGGCGCAACCGCGCAACAGTATCCGCTGCAAATGGCATCGCTGGGCATGGAGGCGATTCTGGAGTGGGCGGAGAATGGCACCAAGCCTGCGCCGACAGAAGGCAAAGACTTCTTTGATACCGGTGTTTCTCTGGTCACAGGCGACCCGGTCGACGGTGTTGAGTCCATCTCCATTGCCGAAGGCATGGATCGTTGCTGGGGCTGAGTACGCTGTTGTGATGCACCGGAACAGGTCAAAGAGCCCCATGGCTCTCTGACCCGGTGGGGGCTGTCGTTTTCTGTGTTTGACTGTGCGAACACCGGCCCCTGTAAACTCGATACGCAGATGTTCATGAGAGGTCCCAATGACCAACTCCGATTCCAACAGGTCGACTAACGAGTCGTCAGTAGCGAGCGCCTCGGATACGGTCGCTTCGTTTGAAGACGACCGGACCGGATTTATCAAAAAGCTTCAGCACACCTTGCACCTGAATCCGTCTCTGGTGCCGTTGGTGGTGCTATTGCTATCCATCGCTGTGTTTGGGCTGTTGCTGGGAACCCGGTTTTTTTCGCCGTTTGCACTCACATTGATTTTGCAGCAGGTGCAGATCGTTGGCATCATCGCCGCGGCTCAGAGTCTGATCATTCTTACGGCGGGTATTGACCTCTCGGTCGGTGCCACCATGGTGCTGTCGTCCGTGGTGATGGGCCAGTTCACCTTTCGCTATGGCATACCTGTACCGGTCAGTATTTTTTGCGGTCTGTTGTGTGGCATGTTGTGCGGCATGATCAGCGGGATGCTGGTATCCCGGGTCAAGCTGCCCCCGTTTATTGTGACGCTGGGCATGTGGCAGATTGTTCTGGCCACCAATTTTCTCTATTCAAAAAACGAAACCATACGCGCTCAGGATATTGAAACGCATGCACCTCTGTTGCAGTTTTTCGGTACGAAGATTGAGTTGGGGGGCGCAGTACTGACTTACGGTGTTGTCTTTATGGTGCTGCTAGCGTTCGTACTGGCCTACGCTCTTCGACACACCGCCTGGGGCCGACACGTCTACGCCGTCGGTGATGACAAGGAGGCTGCTGAATTATCTGGCGTAAAAACCGGCCGGGTCATCTTGTCAGTCTACATGCTGTCCGGGTTGATTTGTGCGTTTGCCGGCTGGGCATTGATTGGCCGTCTGGGATCGGTATCTCCCACCGCCGGTCAGTTATCCAACATTGAATCCATTACCGCTGTCGTGATTGGTGGCATATCGTTGTTTGGTGGGCGCGGCTCTATTCTCGGCACGCTTTATGGTGCTCTGATAGTGGGCGTATTCACTCTGGGTTTGCGGTTAATGGGCGCCGACGCCCAGTGGACCTACCTGCTGATCGGTGTGCTGATCATCGGCGCAGTCGCTGTGGATCAATGGATCAGGAGGGCAACAGTGTGATGATGACGTCAACGCAGTCTGTGGGTGCTTCAAAAGCCCCTATTCTTCAGGCAAAAAACCTGGTTAAGCGGTTCGGCCGGGTTACCGCACTTGACCATTGTGACTTCGAGCTTTACCCCGGTGAGATACTGGCGGTAATTGGTGATAATGGTGCGGGAAAGTCAACGCTCATTAAGGCGATTTCGGGTGCGTTAATTCCTGATGCTGGTCAGGTGTATCTCGATGGAGAGCAAGTGCATTTCTCCTCTCCACTGGATGCTCGAAAGCAGGGGATCGAAACCGTGTATCAACAACTGGCCATGTCACCGGCCCTGTCGATCGCTGACAATATGTTCATGGGCCGTGAGCTGAGAAAACCCGGTTTCATGGGGCAGGTCTTGCGTCAGCTGGACCGGCCGGCCATGGAGTCGTTCGCCCGCGAGAAGCTCAATGAACTGGGCCTGATGACCATTCAAAACATCCGGCAACCGGTTGAAACCTTGTCGGGCGGGCAGCGCCAGGGTGTTGCCGTTGCGCGGGCGGCTGCATTCGGCTCCCGGGTGATCATTCTGGATGAGCCGACGGCAGCTCTGGGTGTGAAAGAAAGTCGACGGGTGCTGGAACTGATTTGTGAAGTCAGGGCACGCGGTATTCCCATTGTTCTAATCAGTCACAACATGCCGCATGTGTTCGAAGTGGCTGACCGTATTCACGTTCATCGGCTCGGCAAACGCCTTTGTGTGCTGGATCCGGCCGACTATTCTATGAGCGACGCCGTGGCTTTCATGACCGGTGCCAAAGAGCCCGAGACGGATACCGCAGGGGTTTGAACAATGGCGAGTATTCCAATTTACTGCAATGCAATTGTTGATCATATTGACCGCGCCACCCGGACGGACCGGCGAACCCTGGTCGCCATTGCCGGCCCGCCCGGGTCGGGTAAGTCCACGCTGGCAGACGCGGTGGTGCAGGCGTTAAACCTGCGTGCCGCCAACCCGGATCATGCTGCGCTGTTGCCCATGGATGGCTTTCATCTGGACAACGAGCTGTTGATTCAACAGAGGCTGTTGCAACGCAAGGGCGCCCCGGAAACGTTCGATGTTGGTGGCTTATACGAACTTGTCGTCGCGGCCCGGACCGACGTCGGAGACATTCACTACCCTCTGTTTGACCGTTCGCTCGATCGCTCTCTGGTTGACGCCGGTTTGCTGAAGTCGACAACGTCGATCGTTGTATTTGAAGGGAACTATTTATTGCTGGATGCACCCATCTGGGACGGGCTGACGGATCTGTTTGATGCGACCGTTTTTCTGACCCCGAGTCTGGAAACCCTTGAAAAACGCCTGACGGATCGGTGGCTTGGGTTTGGTTATAGCTCGGAGCAAGCGCAACGAAAAGTTCAGGACAACGACTTAAAGAACGCACGGCTGGTGCTTGAAAACAGTATTTCCGCGGGGCTGGACCTTGGGGAACATACCTGAGTGTTGTACATGGGTTACATGGCAATGTCTCTGTTCACGTGAACGATGATGCACATCAATGGCAACCCGCTGAAGAGCGGTACCGGGGAAAATAATGTCGTCTTTATTGGAACAACTTAAACACTACAGCACGGTGGTCGCTGATACCGGTGACCTGGCTTCGATTACACGCTTCAAGCCGCAGGATGCTACAACGAACCCCTCATTGATTCTCAAGGCAGTGCAGTCGGGACAATACGATTCGCTGATCGACTCGCTGACAGCGTCCGTTCAGCAGCTGGGTCTCAGTGGACCTGAAGCAATTGATGAGTTGGCTGACCGGCTCATCGTGGCCATGGGCCAGCACATACTGGCACAAGTACCCGGTCGGGTATCAACCGAAGTGAACGCCCGATTGTCATTTGACGTAGACGCCAGCCTGAAAAAAGCCCGTCGATTGGTAGCACTTTATCAGAAAGCCGAAGTCCCCAAAGATCGGATTCTGATCAAGCTGGCGGCGACCTGGGAAGGCATAATGGCAGCGAGGGTACTGGAGCAGGAAGACATTCAATGCAACCTGACGCTGATCTTCAATTTCGCGCAGGCTCGCGCCTGCGCAGAGGCGGGTGCGTATCTGATCTCGCCCTTTGTGGGCCGTATACTCGACTGGCATCGACAGGCTGAACCAGAGGTGACGTTTGAGCCGGAGCAGGAACCGGGTGTTCAGTCTGTTCGCTCGATTTATCAGTATTTCAGAGCGTTGGATTACCCCACCGTCGTCATGGGTGCAAGCTTTCGAAACGTTGGAGAAATACTGGCTCTGAGTGGATGTGATCGGTTGACCATCAGCCCGGCGCTATTGAGCGAACTGGACGAAAGTGACGGGCAGGTATCGCGAATGCTGGCTGACCATCCGAAGCGAGACACACGGCCAGACCCCCTTTCAGAAGCCGAGTTCCGCTGGCTGATGAATGAGGATGCCATGGCAACTGAAAAACTGGCTGAGGGTATTCGCGGGTTTGAATCGGACCAGCAAGAGCTGGAACGGCTGCTTGCAAGGAGGCTGGGGATAGAATAACCGCCGGTGAACGCAGAGCCTGTCAATAATGCCGGCATGATCCAATCCATTGCACCCTGGTCAGGATTTGAAGATGGTAGAGGGCGTCTCACGCAATAGCGTATTCTGATCAATCATGTATTCGGTCGATATTTGATAGGCCGCCGCGCCAACGGCTCTGGCCAGGTATGAAAAGTGGCCCGCGCTTAGTGTTGGCCGTTCGACACCCTGCAAGTCCAGTTTATCCAGATTTGCTTCAACCGTTTTTACCAGGCGGTTTCGTATGGCGTCCGGGAAAGCACCATCAAGAACCACGGTTTCAAAATCGATGACCGCAAGAGCCGACACAATGGCATGGGCCAGGCTTCGACCCGCCCGTTCAAGCCATTGGCTGAGCTCCGGTTCCAGTTGTGACCAGTCGGCCTCTTGTGAATAAAGATTCCGGGCCAGTTCAGGGTCTCGCTGAGCGACCATGTGTTCGAGCACGACCAGAGACGCATGGTCGACCAACCGTTCACCACCGGGTTCGTCGGGTATACGCATCGGCCCGAAGCCCCCGGAACTGCCGCGCCGACCCGGAAAAACCCCGCCATTCAGTACGATACCACCGCCAATAAAGGTGCCTACAAACAGGTACACAAAGTCCTGTACCTCCAAAGGGGGGCCAAACATCAGTTCGGCCCTGCAAGCGGCGGTACCATCGTTCTGGACGGTCACAGGCCAATCAACCTTTTTCTTTATTGCGGCTTCAAGGTCGAATTCGCGCCACTCGTTCATGGCCTGGATCGGCGCATCGAAGTCGGATGTCCAACTCCAGAGCTCAAACGGCATGGCAATGTTGAGTGCCGATACCGAGTCCGCTGAAATGTTTGCGTGTTGCAGCAGGGAACTCAGGTTGTTTTCCAAAAATTGCAGGGTATTGGCGGGTGTCGGGTAGTCATGGACCGCTGTTTCACGGGACAGCACCTCGCCAACAAAGTTAACGACAACCAGATCAAAGGTGCGCCTGCCAATTTTGTACCCGACATAATACCGGGCGTCGGGGTTGAGCCGCATCGGAACAGAAGGCTGTCCAATTCGACCCCGAACCGGATTGCCTCTGAGCAGTAGCCCTTCATTTTCAAGCGCCCGAAAAATCACAGAGACCGCATTGGCAGATAAGCCGGTGATGCGCGTTGCTTCTGCCTTGCTCAGTGCGCCATGAAGTCGCAGCAGGTGCAAGACGAGGCGTTCGTTGATGCCCCGGACAGTGGTGAGGTTGGATCCCTTTAGCGGTTGTGAGCGCATCGGTAACTCTTTGGCGTTGGGTTCAGGTGTCCCGGTCTTTTACTGCAAAAACACAGGCTGGCAAGGTGGTTCAGCCAGTCGGTGTCGGGAACCAGGTCGTCAGGTTATTCAGGCCTGCCGGATACCAAATCCATGTTAACACAGCCTTAGAATCTGTCTGTAACTCGTCGAAAGGATGCAGCAAGGATTGCCCGGCATTCGATATCTCCTGTTTCTGGGGCTGAATAACGTGCTATCGGGCGTTGAGCGGTAACCTGGGTACAGAGTATGTTGCCTGACCCGCTTCCTGAATGGGAGCGCCCCAGTGTTTTTCCAGAGGCATGACCCCGGCCCAAACCGGCCAATCGGTGTCAGCTGCATCATCGTTCACACCTTCCGCCCGAATTTTGCAGGACGCTTCGCTGATCAGGATGCGTGACAGACCGGTCGCCTTGAGCTCGTTGTCCGTCATCGGGCGCAGGGCATCCCAGCGGTCGGGTGAAATCCGGTCGACGAAGCGGCGCAATTGCCGGGCTTTTTCTTCCGGCCCGGTCACCGCTTCGGCGTTGCCAAAGAGGGTGGCCGACCGATAATTGATCGAGTGGTGAAAGGCCGATCGCGCCAGTACCAGGCCATCCATCTGCAGGATGTTGATGCACACCGGTTGCCCGGGGGCGAGATTCCGTGCCTTGGCGTGACCGTGCCAGTAAAGGTAATCACCATCGCGCCAGTGACAGGTAGGCGTGACGAACGGCTGGCCATCCAGGCTCTGGGCTACCGTGCACAGCAGTGTGGCATCGATAATCGCGTGCAGTTGTTCGATATCGTAACGGGCTCGGCCCGGGCCGCGTTTGACGTGGCTTTTCCCGGTGTGCAAAGGCGTGTTTGGGTCGGGTAATCGGGTACTCACGGTGCTTTCCTCTGTCTGGTCGTTTGTTTGGGCCATTGTCCGACGAAGGCTATGTTGTTCGCAGGGGTGACTTTAGCCGCCGTCTTTGCCAGCATAGGTCGAACTGGTTTGCTAAAAAATAGCCAGTTTTAATTTAATTTTGCAGGCCAGATGAGTATGAAGCATGCCCTCGGCAGTTTGTCGTTTCACCTGGTGGACGCGGCTGGCCCTTACTATCAGCAGTTAATCGATCAGGTGAAGTCCGGCATAAGCGCGGCCCGACTTAACCCGGGCGACAAGCTGCCTTCCTCCCGCCACCTGGCCGTTTCTCTCGGCGTTTCACGCAGCACCGTGGCGCGTGCTTATGATTCCTTGTTGGCCGAAGGGTTTCTGGTCAGTGAGCCCAAAAGGGGCCTTTTTGTTGCAGCCACTGCGCGAACTCAGGGGAATACGCCGCCTCAGGTGCGAAGCGCACTGCCGGTTGAGCCGTTGCCTGCGCTGAGCTGTGATTCCGGTGCGGATATCGCCGCATTCCCGGCGCGGGACTGGGCCGCCAGCATGCGACGCAGCTGGCTCAACCCGGATCACAAGGTGTTAGAGGGGGTTTATGCAAGCGGGTATCCGCCATTGAAGGAGGCTATCGCTGACTATTTGTTCCGGGTGCGGGGACTAACTTGCTCACCTGACCAGGTGTTTGTCACTTCAGGGAATCGCGATGCCCTGATCATTCTTCAGCACAGTCTGGACGCTCAGACCGAGCAGGCACGCTGGCTGCTGGAGAACCCGGGTTACACGCCGATGCGGGCTTTGCTCAGTACCCGGGCGCTGGGGCTAGGTTCGCTGCAGGTCGACAGCGAAGGCGTTCGCTTGCCAGCCGCATGCGAATCGCCTCAGGTCGCCATCATCACGCCGAATCGGCAGTACCCGCTTGGCATCACCATGAGCCCGGCACGTCGCCAGGCCTGGTTACAGGCGATGCAGGCGCCGTCTTCGTTGTGGCTGATCGAAGACGACTACGACAATGAATACCTTTACCAGGGCCGCATGGGTTTGCCGTTGATGCAGGCCGATACTCAGGGCCGCTGTTTTCTGGTCGGCAGTTTTTCCAAGGTGTTGTTTCGCGGGTTGCGGCTGGGGTTTGTGGTGGTACCGCCGGCACAGATTGAGCGGTTTCACGCCAGTCAGCAAGCTCTGGGGGCGTCTGCTTCACTGCCCATACAGCCGGTATTGGCTGATTTTATGCGCCATGGTTGCTTCGACCGGCACCTGAATCGAATGCGACGGCATTATCGGTTGAAGCGAGACCGGTTGCTGGCGCTGTTGGCTGAGACTCTGACGCCCTGGCTCGACTGGCAGACGCCGAACGGCGGTATGCACATTCGGGTCATGGTAAAACAAGGTTGGCTGGCAGCGCAGCCCCCGGCGCGATGGGATCGCCGGATTGCCGACGATCTGGCCAATAATGGCATTCATCTGGAGGTCCTGTCGGATCACTACGCGACACCGGCCACCGGTGAGCAAGGCTTCCTGTTGGGGTTCAGCAGTCCTTCTCTGGCGACGATGTTGAGTGTGGTAAGGGCTCTGGCCGACTGGTTCGACCGTCAGTCCGGGTAGAGTTGCAGAATGTCGCTGCTGTTGGATAAGTTGGTCACCATCCAGATTTGTTCGAACGGGTGGTCTTTGGGAACCGTGAAATGGTGGCGCAAAGCCAGCATGTCGTCGTTGTGCCACAACGGGTTGGCGTTGCGGATGACCAGCCAGACGCGCCGGGTCTGGTAGTGTTTCTGCGCTTTGACGCTCAGAATGCGGTTCAGGGCGTGCAGCAGACGCTGGTGCACGTTTTCCTGCATCAGCTCAAGCAGGGCCTGGTGAGTGGCGGGGCTCAGGTCGCGCCCGAGTATGGCCATCGCCTCGACTTCTGAGCCATACAAATGGGCAATCTCAAGGTCCAGTCGCTGGCCGTTCAGTATGCAGGAAACGTCGGGTTTACTCGGTTTGTTGTGCCAGATGTGACGCAGTGGAACACGGTGCTGGCGCTCCCAGGCGCGCATAAAAACGCGTGCGGCCTGGTGCTCAAGATCCAACTTTTCCTGCTCGGTCGGGTTCATAGAAGCGGCTCAAGTCGACGAAAACCGGGTCAGCCCAAAAACGCGGCGTAGACCGGGTTGCTGGTCTCTTCCCAGTAAGGGTACCCCAGCTCTTCCAATTTCTGGCGAAACGCTTTCATATCCTCACGTGGCACCTGAATACCCGTCAATACCCGACCGTACGCTGCCCCGTGGTTACGATAGTGAAACAATGAAATGTTCCAGTGGCCACCCAGGGTGTTCAGAAACTTGCCCAGCGCACCTGGCCGTTCGGGGAATTCGAAACGGAACAGGTGCTCATTGCTGATGTTCGGAGCGTGACCACCAACCATGTGGCGCACGTGGGATTTGGCCACTTCGTTGTCGGTCAAATCGAGCACCGGGTGGTTGGCCTCGCTCAACTCTGCGACCAGTTGTTCGCGTTCCTCAAGGCTGCTGATTTTTACACCCACGAAGATATGCGCCTTCTCGGGGTTATCGAAACGGTAATTGAATTCGGTGATCGAACGCTTGCCGATGATCGACACGAATTTTTTGAACGCCCCGGGTTTCTCGGGAATCGTGACCGACAGGATCGCCTCACGATGTTCACCCACTTCGGCCCGTTCAGCCACGTAACGCAACCGGTCGAAATTGGTATTGGCACCCGAAGAAACGGTGATCAGCGTTTTGTTGGTACACCCCTCGCGCTCAACAAACTTTTTCATGCCTGCCACGCTGACCGCACCGGCTGGTTCGGTGATTGACCGCGTATCGTCGAAGATGTCTTTAACCGCTGCGCAGATTTCATCGGAGGTGACGGTGATGACTTCGTCGACATAATCCTTGCAGATTTTCCAGGGTTCCTTGCCGATCTGGGCAACGGCAATGCCATCGGCAAAGATACCAACCTGGCTCAGCGTGACCCGGCGCTTGGCCTTCAGTGCCGCGGCCAGGCAGGCACTTTCTTCAAACTCAACCCCGATGACCCGGATATTGGGCTGCAGATATTTGAAATAAGCGGCCATGCCTGAAATCAGCCCACCGCCGCCGACCGGGATAAACACCGCATGAATGTCATCGCCTCTGTGCTGGTGCAGGATTTCCCGAGCCACGGTGCCCTGGCCGGCAATGATGTCGGGGTCGTCGTAGGGGTGGATAAAGGTCAGGCCGCGCTCTGCCTCCAGCTTGCGTGCGTGTTCCAGCGCTTCGTCGAAGGCATCGCCATGCAGCACGGCTTTGCCGCCTCGGGCGCGTACGTTGGCGACCTTGATTTCAGGCGTCGTCTTGGGCATCACGATGGTGGCTTTCACGCCCATCAGCCGGGCTGCTTCGGCCAGGCCCTGAGCATGGTTGCCGGCGGAAGCGCAGATAACGCCCTTGTCCAGTTGCGCCTGGGTCAGGGTGGTCATCTTGTTGTAGGCACCGCGCAGCTTGAACGAGAATACCGGTTGCAGGTCTTCGCGTTTAATCAAAATGGTGTTGTTCATTCGACGACTGAGAAAAGCGGCTTTTTCCAGAGGCGTTTCGATAGCCGCCTCGTAGACCCGGGCATTGAGTATCTTTTTAACAGTCTGTTCCAACATGGAAGGTTCCTGGTTCGCGGGTGAATGACAGTCGTCGTTTGCGCCATCTGCGGAATGAGTGGCGCAGCTCCCTAGTGTAAGGGTTTTGGGCGAAGGCGGAAACGCAGGCGTACGGCAAATCGCGGCATACTGTTTTGCGACGCGACGGGATAACCGGCGGTGTGTGTTACTGAGCGTCACAGCAGCTATAATGCGGTCAAACAACACTCATTGACAGGAACGCTCCCATGACTCAAGACGAACTGAAGCAAGCGGTCGCCCAGGCTGCGCTCGATTTCATCAAACCGGACCTGAAACCGGAAGCCATTATCGGTATTGGCACCGGCTCTACCGCAAACCTGTTTATCGATGCACTGGCGGGTGTTAAAGACCGTTTTAGGGGCGCCGTCGCGTCCAGTGATGCCAGTGCCAAACGTCTTCGCGATCACGGAATTGAAGTGTTCGACATGAACCAGGTTGAGAAACTGGCGGTCTATGTTGATGGCTGTGACGAAGCCAATCGCAAGTTGCATCTGATCAAAGGGGGCGGCGCGGCACTGACCCGGGAGAAAATCGTCGCCTCAATCGCCAAAACCTTTGTGTGCATTGCCGATGAGTCCAAAGCGGTGCAAAAACTGGGTGCCTTTCCGCTGCCCATTGAAGTCATCCCGATGGCGCGCAGCGCGGTCGCCCGCAAACTGCTAAAAATGGGCGGTAATCCGGTTTATCGCGAAGGCGTGGTCACCGACAACGGCAATCAGATTCTGGACGTGTATGAGCTGGACATCAAAGACCCGGAAGCGATGGAAACCGCGATTAATAACATTCCCGGCGTTGTCACCAATGGGTTGTTTGCGCATCGGCCGGCGGATGTGTTGTTGCTGGGTACCAACGACGGCGTGAAGAAATTGTCGGTGATCAACACCATGGCTGAGGATGGTGAGTTTTATTGAGGTAGGCATTTGGGAGGTTGGTAACTCAAGTTTCGAAGTTCGGGGGAGGCTCTGGTGGCAGTGGTTCGCGCTGGCTACCTGGGGTGCTCCTGTAGGGTCGGGCGGCATTCCGCCCGACCCCGGAAGGGCACGGCCGGTAGCTGACACGAGCTCATGCCACGGAATACGCCCCCGCCCTTAAAGCACAGCCACCATTGCCCAGAGTGAGAGGGCCAGGAGCAGTAAGCCGAGACTTCGGTTCAGTCGGCTTTGACCGGTGTGCGATGCGATCAGGCGGGTGCCCCAGGGCTGACTGGCCAGCAGGGCGAGCCAGAGTGCATCGATGGCCACCCAAATCAGAGACAGCAGGATGACGGTATCAAGCGCCGGTGTGTCTACCCAGGCTTGCAGCAGTGCCTGAAAGGTAAAGGCTTCGAACCAGAGCGTGGCTGAAAGCGCGCCGGTCAGGATGACACTGACTATCGTGATTCGCCGGGTAGGGTGACCGGGCTCGGCAATGTAGGTTTTGATCCAGTACCACATCCATAACCAGGCGGCCATCATGGCGCCGGCGAAGACCAGCAAGGTTGGCCCCAACGGCCCCGATTTGGCCCAAACGGTAACCGCGGTTGCCATTAACCCGGCCTGGGTTACGGTAATCAGCATACGCCCGAGTATCAGCCGCCACAGCGGGCTGACCTGCTCATGCCGGGCGCGCACAAATTCATAGGTGTAGCCATCGGCCGGGAGTACCAGCAGCAGCGCCAGGGTGATGGCAATCAATAGCGTAACAGGGTCGGTACCAGTCATCGGGCAGTTCAGCGGTTAACAGGGAAAGGCAGCATAACGGGGTAAGGCCGGCAGGAAAAGCACCGGTTCACCGGCGTGACCGGTGAACCTCTATCTGGTTGGTGAAAAAGGCCTCCTGCCTTTTTCGAAACACGAGAACCAAACATTGCGGCTTTTGCTTCTCTCGCAAAATCCATAACGTAACAGTCATCGATTTGCCGGAACGGCCATATCCCGGTTGCAGGCCGCCGACATTCTACGAATCTCAACAACCTGCTATATCAGGTGGTTACTGAACGCGTTCCCAGACCTGAGTCCGGCCAATCAGCGCAAACCCCATAAAGCCGCGAACTTCCAGTTTGGTGCCGTTCTCAATAACTTTGGCCTTGGCACTGTATTCCTTGCCGTTGGCAGGGTCGAGAATGCGTCCTCCTTCCCACTCATCGCCATCGCGTTCCAGGCCCCACAGAAACGTCATGCCTTCAATCGGCTGGTCTCTGCGGCTGCCTTTGCAGTCGGAGCATACCGGGTTGGGTTCGGTTGGGTTGAGCAACTCAACGATCTGACCTTGCAGTTCGCCGTCTTCCACCCAGACGCGGACCAGACTCTTGGCTTCGCCGGTTTCATCGTCAATGGTACGCCACTGACCTTCAGCGGACATGGATTCGGCCTGAACGGGCGTGATCGCCAGTGCCAGTAACAAGGCAGTGGCTGCAGTCATCAAAGATTTCATTGTTATTTTTCGCTCCTGGTTGATTAGCCTGCGGTTGATGTGAGGCTTGTCACCCAACATAGCAAATCGCTGCCCAGTCACAAGCACTCTGTTGCGGTTGATGATTCAGATTCACCAAAGCCCCCGCCATGACGCCTGAAGTGTAATACTGCGGCAACAGTAGCAGCCCACTCAGGTGTGGTTCAGGTTGCGTCGGCCACGCACAGTGACGCAAAACGTCCCCGGGTCAGTTGCAGCAGATCGGCCGGTGCCAGCGAGAGGTCCAGCCCACGCTTGCCACCGCTGACATAGACAGCACTCAGGGTCTCTGCATGGTGATCAACCACGGTTGGCAGTGCTTTTTTCTGGCCCAGCGGGCTGATTCCGCCGACAACATAACCCGTGGTTTTCTCCGCAATGGCCGGGTCAGCCATTTGCGCCGATTTCTGGCCATGGGCTTTTGCGGCGCGCTTCAGATTCAGGGTGTGCGTGACCGGTAATATACAGACACCCAGGGCTTTGGGGTCGCCGTTGAAGCAGACCAGCAGCGTTTTAAACACCCGCTCTGGCGGCACCCCCAAAGCTTTGGCAGCGGCCAGGCCGTAGCTTTCATCGCTGTCGTCAACATTGAAGGTGTGCAGCTCGTACGCCACTTTCTGACGTTTGAGTAATTGGACCGCCGGGGTCATCCGGCACGCTCCAGCATGCGGGCCATGGCCTGCAGCGATTCGCCAGTGACCCGTTTGGTAATCCAGCCTTCCAGAGCACTGGCCCCCAGCGAGCGGTAAAACTGCCGGGCCGGCTCATTCCAGTCGAGCACATTCCACTCCAGTCGGCCGCAGTCTCGCTCGACGGCCAGTTGTGCCAGGCTGGTGATCAGCGCCTTGCCAACCCCGGAGCCGCGCTGGTCGGGTTGCACGTAAAGGTCTTCCAGGTGTATACCGGGTTGCGCCAGGAAAGTGCTGTAGTTGGAGAAAAACAGGGCCATTCCGACCGGTTTGCCGTCACGCTCTGCAATCAAAACCTCGGCGGCCGGCTTGCCACTAAAAAGGGTTTCAGTCAGCTTTTCTTCGGTGGCGACGACCTCGTGAGCCAGTTTTTCGTAGTCGGCCAGTTCATTGATGAAACGCAGTATGTGGGTAACATCATCGGGTCGGGCCAGGCGGATTATGGCGCCGGAAGCGGTTGTGATGGGGGACATGACGGGCCTCTTAATGTGAGCAGAAGCCGAAGTCTATAAGATTGGCGGGTGCCTTGTCGCGTTTTCGGGGTCAGCCCTGACGCAGCCGGCCGTGCTGATTCAACGGCAACCGTATGCGGACACACAAGCCGCCTTCTGGCCGGTTGTAGGCACGAATGTCACCCTTGTGAGCGGTCACCGCATGTCGGGCAATATTGAGCCCCAGCCCGGCTCCGGAGTTGGATTGGTCGAGCCGGTAGAATGGGTCGAACAGCCGTTCCAGTTTGTCCTCCGGTACGCCCGGCCCCTGATCGCAAATCTCAATCAACGCTTCGCCCTTGCGTGCCGTCAGGTGAATGCTCAACTCTCCGTTTTCCGGCGAAAAGCGCAGCGCGTTGCGAATCACGTTATCGATGGCCGAGTGCAGCAACTGGGGGTCCCCCCAGATGTTGACGGTGCTGTCGATTTGGTCGGTGATCAGAATATTGTGTGCTTTGGATTCAAAGCGGGCGTCTTCGACGACGTGTCGTACCAGGTCGTCGAGTTGCAATTGCGCCGGCTCCAGGTGCTGCATTTCGTTTTCGAAGCGCGAGAGTTTGAGCACCTGGGCGATCAGGCTTTCCAGCCGGTCGCTTTCCCGTTCAATGCGGCTTAACGCGGTTTCGAGATCGGCAGGCGCTTTCTGGCGAACAATGCCCAGCGCCACCTGCAGTCGGGTAAGGGGGGAGCGCAGTTCGTGGCTGACGTTACTCAGCAACCGTTGCTGAGCCGAGACCAGTTGCTGGAGGCGCTCGGCCATCTCGTCGAAGTCGCGCCCAAGGTCACCCAGTTCATCGGCACGCTTGTTTACCGCACCGCCGACCCGGGCATCCAGGCTGCCTCCCGCCAGTTGCCGGGAGACCCGACGCAGACGGGCGATCGGGCGGGTGATGGACCAGGCCAGTACCAGGGCCATACCGCCGGATACAAACAACGCAAAAATTGCCCGCAACCATTGGCTGTCGAGCCAGAGTGGCAAGTTGGGCGGCGGCAAGGCAGGCACCCCACGCAGGAACATCCGGTACATATCACCACCCACTGACATGGTGATGGGCCCCATCCAGGTTTCCTGACGCCATTGGCCGACTTTAACGCCTTCCAGCTCCATCATTTCAGACAGCATGACCAGAATGCGGCGCGGTGGTTTTGGGGTGCCAAGCAGATGATAAGTGTCGTCGACCAGGTACCACTGAAACCGTGACTCGCTGTTGAAGCGGTCGAGTTCGTCGATGATTTCCTGGCGGTCACTGGCGAGACGGTCGATATTGGGGAGTTTGACCCGATTCAGCAGGCCAATGTGTGAGGCATTGGGGGCCCCAATCTGGTAAACCTGTGCTACCTGATGCGATACAAAGGCGACAGCCAGCACGATCAGCAGCAGAGTGACCCAGAAGCTTAGCCAGATCTTGCCGAACACCGAGCCCAGCGGGTTGATTTTTCGCCAGTTTACTGAGAATTTCATGGCAATAGCCGGTGTCCGGAAAGGCGGGAGATGGCGGGTTTATTTCGGGTCGACAAACAGATAGCCAATGCCGCGAATAGTCTGAATCTTCGGCGTTTCGGTCACTGCCTGGAGTTTACGCCGGACGTTGGACACGTGCATGTCGATCGAGCGGTCGTACGCCATGATTTCACGGCCCAGCACTTCGCGGTACAGGTCTTCCTTCGGAACAGCCTTGCCAACCCGTGCCATCAGGACGCGCAGCACTTTGAATTCGCTGGTGGTCATCGGCACATGCTCACCTTCACATTCGACTTCGTAGGTGTCAAAGTTCAGGGTAACGCCGTTGCATTCCAGGGTGCCGCTGTCGTTTTCCTGCTGTACCTTGTCGAGCTCAATCCGGCGCAGCAAGGCTTTTATGCGGGCCAGTAACTCGCGGTGGCTGTATGGTTTGGCAAGATAGTCATCGGCCCCCAGTTCCAGCCCCAGTACCCGGTCCATCTCCTCACCCTTGGCGGTGAGCATCAGCACCGGAACGGATGAATGGTTGCGGATCTGGCGGAGGGTTTCGAAACCATCGATTCCAGGCATCATCACGTCGAGCAACACCAGATCGTAGGTATGCTCGCGCAATTGCACGATGCCATCCTCACCACTGTGAGCGGCGCTCAGTTTGTATCCTTCGGCATCGAGGTACTCGCCGAGCAGCTCGGCCAGGTCGCGGTCGTCATCAATGAGTAAAATATGAGATTCGTTCATGGCAACTAGTGTCCTCTATTCAATATGGCGCTGACGATCCATTTTACCGCTCTTTTACAACGAGCCCGTCATGATGCTTGGCCCTGCCGTGCCGAGCATCGGTACATACTGTTAGAATACGGTGAAAATCGACAGGTGTCTTATGGAAGACGACGACGAAATCAAAATTTTCCGTCAAGAAATGCAAGGTGTGCGCCGTATCCGGACCAAGCCACGCGTCGATACGGTGAAAACCGAAGTGCCGGAGCCCAGTTTACTGCACCGCCGGCAGATGGCGGTCAAGGTCGATCAGGGCGACCCGAACCACTTGACGGAGGAAATCATTGATCTGGTGCACCCACTGGACATTCTGGACTATCGCACCGATGGCGTAGCCCACGGTGTATATCGGAAACTGAAGCGTGGCCAGTACCCGATTGATGCCCGTCTGGATCTGCATCGCAAGTCCATGGCTGAAGCGCGTGACGAGGTTTACGGGTTTATTGCCGACTGCTTGCGTTACGACGTGCGCTCAGCAATGATCCTTCACGGCAAAGGCGAACGCGGCGAGCCAAAGGCGTTCCTGAAGAGCTGTGTGAATACCTGGCTGAAACAAATGCCGGCGGTGCTGGCGTTTCATTCGGCGCAAAAGCACCATGGCGGCGTAGGGGCATTGTATATTCTGCTGCGCAAAAGTGATCGCAAAAAAGAAGAAAACCGGGAGCGGTTTATGAAAGGACGCACGGAATGAAAAGCAGACTAAACCGACGCCACTTCAATTGGCTAAGCTCCGTATCTGTCATTGCCCTAACCCTGATCAGTAACCTGGGCCATGCAGACGATCGCTGGATACAAGCGGGCGAGGTATTGCTCTACGCCTTACCCCTGACAGCTGCCACGGCCACCTATACGCTGGATGACCCCGAAGGGCGCTCACAACTGGTGATGGCCTATGGCATCACGCTCAGTAGCAGCTATGTGTTAAAGGGGTTGGTGGAGCGGGAGCGTCCAGATGGAACCGATGATCTGAGTTTCCCCAGTTTCAGTGCCGCTTCGGCGTTTACCAGTGCGGCTTTTATCCAACGTCGCTATGGCTGGGATGCCGGTTTGCCAGCCTATCTGGCAGCCAGCTACGTTGGTTGGAGTAAAGTGTACTCAGACCGGCATCACCCGACAGACGTGTTTGCGGGCGCCGCCCTGGCCTGGGGGGTGAATCAGTGGCTGGTTGAGCCGGGGTCTGCTTCGCAGTTTGCGTTGTTACCGACTGACGGTGGCATGGCGCTGGCGTTCCAGTTGAGCTTCTAGCAGGTTGTTGGAAAAGGCTCCTGCCTTTTTCAAAACACGATATCTAAAAAAGTGTGGTTCTTTGCCTATCTCCCGACATCAATGACTTGGCAATCCTCGATGTCACTGGAACTTTCGAATTGTCGGACCACATTTTCCAGTAGCAGGTGACTCAAATTCTGCGAATTTAACGACCTGACAAGCGCTTGAAGCTAGCTTCGGCTTTGATGGACCTCAGAGTGGTACAGCAGCGGGGCGGGGTTCGACGCGCGGGTCAGGGGATGTGCCTGTTAAGAGGCATTTCGAGTCAAGGGAAGCTGGTTTACTCGAAATGGTGCCTGGGAGAGGATTTGAACCTCCACGGGGTTGCCCCCACTAGCACCTGAAGCTAGCGTGTCTACCAATTTCACCACCCAGGCTGAGCGGCTAACGTGTGAACAGGCTGTTGAAGCACGCAGAATGTCTGCGGCCTGTTTTAACGCGTAACAACAATATCATCCGGTGAAATCTTGGTGCCTGGGAGAGGACTTGAACCTCCACGGGGTTGCCCCCACTAGCACCTGAAGCTAGCGTGTCTACCAATTTCACCACCCAGGCAAACCGGATGCGCTTACCGTTGGCAAGCAGGCGCGCATACTAATGAGCGGGCCCGGGTCTGTCAACAGTTTTTGTCGCCTTGCTGTCGCTGTATTTGCAGGAAAAAGGGAGTTAAAACAAGCGGTTGGGTCAGGTACCCAACCGCCTTGGAGGCTCACATTCAAACGGTCAGGTTCGCCATCACGCGCTCGGCGGCGGCCAGGGTGTCGTCGATGTCCTGCTCGCTGTGGGCCAGCGACATGAAGCCCGCTTCAAAGGCTGAGGGCGCCAGGTAGATCCCTTCGTTGAGCATGCCGTGAAAGAACTGATTGAAACGGGGGACATTGCTGGTCATGACGTCGCTGAACCGGCGCACGCGTTCGGTTTCAGTGAAGAAAAACCCGAACATGCTGCCGGCTGAGTTGGTGGTCAGCGGAATGCCTGCTGCTTGCGCCTTCGCTTTAAGACCCTGGGTCAGTGCATCGGTGCGCGCCGTCAGTTGTTCGTACACGCCGGGTTTGCTGATCTGTTCCAATACGGCCAGGCCCGCAGCCATGGCCACCGGGTTTCCAGACAGCGTACCAGCCTGATACACCGGGCCGTTGGGTGCCAGGAAGTCCATGATGTCGGCACGGCCACCAAAAGCGCCGACCGGGAGACCGCCGCCGATGACTTTGCCCAGGGTGGTCAGGTCGGGCTTGACGTTGTAGAGCGCCTGGGCACCACCCAGCGCGACTCGAAAGCCACTCATGACTTCGTCGAAGATTAAAACGGCGCCGTGCTCGGTGCATTCGCTGCGCAGTGTGTCCAGGAATTCCTGTTCGGGTAATACGCAGTTCATGTTGCCAGCTACCGGTTCGACAATCACGCAGGCGATACGGTCACTGTATTCCCTGAAGCAGTCACGCACCGCTTGAGGGTCGTTGTAATCGAGCGTCAGCGTATTGGCGGCAACCGCTGCTGGCACGCCTGGCGACGTCGGTACGCCCAGTGTCAGCATGCCTGAGCCGGCCTTGACCAGCAGGCTGTCGGCATGGCCGTGGTAGTTGCCCTCGAATTTTACCAGCAAATCGCGACCGGTATAGCCGCGAGCCAGTCTGATCGCCGACATGGTGGCTTCAGTGCCCGAGTTCACCATGCGCACCTTGTCCATCGATGGCACGATCGCGCAGACCGCTTCGGCCATGGTGACTTCCTGCTCGGTCGGGGCACCAAACGTCAGTGCCAGGTCGACCTGGCGATGAATGGCCTCACGTACCTCTTCAAAGCCGTGCCCCAGAATCTGGGGGCCGAAAGACAGGACATAGTCGATGTAGGACTTGTCGTTAATATCGATTAATCGTGAGCCTTGAGCGCGCTTGAAGAAAATCGGTGTGCCACCGACCCCTTTGAAAGCGCGAACCGGTGAATTAACACCACCGGGGATGGTTTTCTGAGCGCGTTCAAACAAAGCAGCAAGTTGGTCGGTCATGGTTGTGGCCTGTGTTGTGAAAGTCTGGCAACTATTGTCGTGGTTACTGGCCCCCGAGGCAAACCCGGCGGGTCCGGCACTGCGGTTATTTGATCGTGACCGGAAGAGCTGGGATGATTGGGGCTTCTCAGTCTGACACAACGGACAGCGCCGATGACCGATTCGGTTCCACAGCACTTTCTGGTTCCGTCGAAGCTTTCGGTGCCACACCTGCCGCCCAATGCCATTCGCCGACCGCGCGTGGACCAGAGCTTTGTTGACGCCTGCCGGTTGCCGGTAGTGGTACTCTGTGCCCCGGCCGGTTTCGGCAAAACGGTTGCCACGTTGCACGGAGTCGACGCGTTACGCGATAAACTGCCAGCAGTTCGACTTGCCTGGTTATCACTGGATCCCGAAGATTCCGATCCGGTGGTGTTTGCCGCTTATTTTATTTCCGCCATTGCCAAACAGGTGCCGCTCAGCGAAGGGTTGTGCCATGCCGGTGTGCATGACCGCAAAACTCAACTGAAGTCTCTGTTCGGTCAGTTGTTGTTCGAATTGGACCGGATAGACGAGCGACTGGTGCTGGTTCTGGATGATTACCACTGCGTTGAGAACGATCAGATTCATGCGGCGCTAGCCTATTTGGCGCGGCATTTACCCCCACATATTACCCTGGTGCTGACTACCCGCTCTGATCCACCGGCCAGCATTATGTCGCTGCGCCTGCAGGGGCTGGTGGCGGACATCCAGAACGATGTGCTGGGGTTCAATGTCTGCGAGACACAGCATTTCTTTCAGAGCCTGGGTGGCTACCAGCTTGAAGATCAGGATGTGGAGCAACTGCTCGACCATGTAGAGGGCTGGGCAGTAGGGTTGCAATTGATCGTGCTGGGACTGAAGTCCAAACCCTCGTTCGATGAGCTGAAGACCCGGCTGCAGCAGAAGAACCTCAACGCAATCGATTATTTCGATTCCGAAGTGTTCGACGCGCTGCCCGCCGATGTGCAGCATTTCATGATTCATACCAGCCTGGTCCGGCGGTTCAACACCGAAGTAGCCCAGGCGCTGACCGAGAACATCAACGTTCACGAAGTACTGGAGTACCTGCAGCGTCAGCACCTGTTCATCATCCAATTTAACGAGCCCCGGCAGTGGTTTCGCTATCACCATTTGTTGCGTGAATTCCTGCAGCACAAGCTGACGCTGTTGTACGGTGGCAATCTCAGTGATTTGCATTTCCGGGCCAGTCAGGCGTTTCTGCGGCTGGGCTATATTGTCGGCGCGGTTGATCATGCGATTAAAGCCGGCGACCAGGACCAGATAGTCAGAATCCTTAAGCTGTATGGCGATGACCTGATTCATAAAGCGCATTATGAGCTGGTACAACGTTGTCTGACGGAATTGCCGATGGCGCGGATCGTTCGGGAACCGGAGCTGGTGTTGGTCAACTGTTGGGTGGAGGCTATTTTTGGCGATGCCGGGCAGGTAGAAGGTTGCCTTGACGCCGCTCTTTCCCTTATCGATGACACCGATGCCGGGCGCCTGCTATCGGCCGAGTTCGAGACGGTTCGGTCGCAGGCCAGCTACTCACTGGGTCAGTTGGAGGTAGCCGAACAAGCGGCATTGCGCGCGCTCGCACGGTTTGCTGAGGACAATACACGGCGTCAGAGTGCTCTACTGACCTACGCCAACGTGAAGTTTGACCTGGGCGATATGGCCGTCGCACTGGATATCTATGAACAAAGCGAGCTGCTTAGTCGCCGCGAAGGCAACCACGATGCTGTTCTGTGGAGTCTGAACCAGCAGGCTCAGATCTGGAAGCAGCGTTGCGAGTTTGACCGGTCGCTTGAGCTGTGTCAGGAAGTGCAGCGCTACAGTGAAGCCCAGGGTGTGGCCAATGGCTTTAATGTGTGTTTTTCATTGCTGTACCAGGCGGAGCTGGCGCTGGAGTCGTATCGTCTGCGGGAAGCCCGGATGCTGATCAATGAAGCGGGAGTGGTGTGCCAGAACTGGGATGAGTTCTGGTCACGTCACCTGTTTGGCTGGTTGCTGAAAATGGAACTGCTCAAGGGTAAGCCAACCACGGCCCGGGAATTGTCCGGTTTGCACGAAGGCATTCTGACGATGGACAGCGTTGCCGAGCAGTTAATCGCCTACTCGCTCGACGTGCAACTGCTGTACTGGTGGCAAACAGGCGATACTCAGAAAATCCTCACCTGGCTCAAGGTGCATTCGCCGGTGTCAGGGTGCCGTAATCTGCACGATTTTGGTGAACTGCGGGCTCAGGTATACGGGCAATTGGCGTTGGGTGAATCCGATTGTGCTCGCCAGCGTGTCGAGGCTGAACTGGCTCGCTTCAATGATCGGCCACCGACAGAATTCAAGCTTGAACGTCTTCGCCTGCATTTGCTGAACATCGCCATACGGATGCTACAGGGCGACGAAGAGGCCGCCCGATCGGCCTTGCTCGCTGTGCTGGCTGACTTACAGGCCAATCAGATCGTGGCCAGTCTGTTGTACCTGCGTCAGTGGATCATGCCGCTGTTTGAACAATTGCCTCTGGGCTCATTGCCGGACGATCAGGCGCGTTACGTGGAGCAGGTTCTGATTCTGTACAAACAGCGCAATACGGCCAGCCGTCGCGGTGAACAGGAGGTGCCTGATGGCTTGCTCGCACTGGGTATTTCCAGGAAGGAGTGGCGAGTGTTGCAGTTCATCATGGATGGCAAAAATAATGAAGACATTGCCCAAAGCATGTTTATCGCGGTCAGCACCGTAAAAACGCACATCAATAACCTTTACAAGAAGTTAGCGGTGACGCATCGAAAGGCGGCTATTGCGCAAGGTCGGGCGTTGAGCGGCAGTGCCGACGGGCAGTAAACGGCATGGAGTTAGCGCAGCTGCGGGCTGGAGTCCGGGCACGGAAATGACTAGACTGGAGGCTTCCTTGGATTGAATGTCCGGGGATTGTCTAGTTGATAGGTAGTTATTGGCCAACGGCCCTGCGGCCGTTGGTCTTTTTTTTGCCTGATCAGAACGGCTTGAGTACGACCAGCAGAACAATGCCCACCAGGACCAATACCGGGGCCTCATTGAACCAGCGATACCAGGTGTGACTGTGGCGGTTGTCGTCTGCCGCCAAACGCTTCAGCAGCCGACTGCACGCATGGTGGTACCCGAGCAGCAGTACCACCAGGAACAGTTTGGCGTGCATCCACCCCATTGATAGCCAGGCCGGGTTGACCACCAGCATGGCGATACCCAGCGTCACCGTGACTACCATGCTGGGTGTCATGATGCCCCGGTAGAGCTTGCGCTCCATGATCTTGAACCGCTCTTTGCTGACTGAATCGTCGGCCATAGCGTGGTACACGAACAGTCGTGGCAGATAGAACAGGGCGGCAAACCAGGTGATAACCGCAATGATATGAAAGGCTTTGAGCCATAGGTAGAGCATCAGCGAAGGTCTCCTTCGGTGGTTAGAACTGTCGCCAGTTGCGCCCGGGTGATCAGAGCGGTCCCGGCGGTATCCGGTGCATACAAAAAGCCAGCGGTGTCTTCACGTTGCAGCAAACGAACTGCTTCCAGCAGGTTGATGTCCTGGTCGACGCTGATCAGACGACTGAAAGGCGGAATCACAGCCTTTAAAGCGTCTGCAAGCATTGGGCGAGATTCTACCGGCAGTTGAACCCAGTCCTGCACCGCCTGGCTCAGGGGTGTCTTGTCGATCAGGTAGTTGGCATCAGACAGTTGCAGCACCACCCAACGCTGGGCTTCCTTGACGGTACGCATGGCCTGATCGTCGTTTTGGGTAAGATCGAGGCGGGTAAACTGTCCGGTCGCCAGTTCCGACAAGCTGCGCTGGGCCAGGGCCGTTCGCACCGGGTTCGTCTCAATCGTCAGCCCTTTGAACGCCAGCAAACTGTGGTAAATGGAGGGAATGCGCAGGCCGTGCTGGCAGACCAGGTTGGCACCCAGTACCACAATCATCGCCGGGAACACAGCATGGGCGTTCAGTGAGAGTTCCAGCACGGCGATCAATGCGGCCAGCGGCGCATGCAGCACCGCGCTCATCATCGCAGCCATACCCAACAGCGCGTAAAACGCCGGGCTGCCGTCGCCAGGCAGCAGACTGCCCATTAGCCCGCCGGCACTGGCACCGATCAGCAGGGTAGGGCCGATCAGGCCTGCTGGTACACCCAGGCCTACCGCCGCCGAAGTGGCTACAAATTTGGCCATCAGCACCAGCAGCAGGACTGACCAGACCAGTTCTCCGTTGATGGCCTGGTTGATGGTGTCGTGCCCCAGGCCCAGCACCTCGGGCACCCCCAGCGCCAGTGCACCGGTGATCAGGCCTGCAAGCAGTAAGCGGGCCGGGCGTTGATGAATTCGCAATTGCATGAACAGCCGGACGCTTCGGTTAAAGCCCGCCGCGAGCAAACCGACAAGCAAACCAGCGACCAGCAGGAACGGCAGATCGGTGAGGTTGCCCTGATAGGTCAGGTCAGTGACAAAGGCCGGGTGTTCACCGAACAGAAAGCGGGTCATGGCGGCCGAGGTCACTGAGGCAGCAATGATGGGGGTAAAACCCAGCAGGCTATACTCCATAAGAATGACTTCCATGGCAAAGAGCACGCCCGCCAGCGGGGTATCGAAGGCCGATGAGATGGCCGCAGCGGTGCCACACCCAATCAGCAATCTCAACTGACTGGGGACTCGGTTGGCGGTTTGCCCCAGTTGATTGGCGATACCGGCACCCATATGCACGGCCGGGCCTTCCTGGCCGACGCTGTGACCTGACCCCAGCGATATGAGCGCTGCGAAGAACTGAAACAGGGCATTGCTGCCGGGTAGGCGGCTGCGGCCGCGCTGCAGCCGGTCCAGCACGTGCGTTATGCCTACGGAGTGGCTGTGAGTTGGCGTAAACCGGAACAACAGAATGAGGGCCAGACTCCCGGCAATGGGCAACAGGAAGCGGGTTGGGGCTGAGAGCGATTCGAAGTCGTCCCGATTGGTGCCGTTCAGTTGCTGCAGTATCAGATCCAGCCCCAGCATGAAAACCGCCATCACCAGACTCGTGGCAATGCCAGTAATACAGCCGAGAATGATCAGCGACAACAATCCGTCCGGTTTGCCGAGTAAACGGCGCCACTGACTGATCGGAGGTAAAGGCATAGGCAGATTGGCTTGTAACCGAATTGGCTGCGACCTTATCATAGGCGGTCATGGCGTTGCAGTGATTCATCCCCCGACTGGTTCTTGAATGCCGATTGGGCGGCTGGAAAGACTGCAGTCAGGGCTGAACTGTTTTCGGTTGCTGACAAGCGTCCCTATTCCGTCGGAGTTGGCATGGCGAAAGTAAAAGTAGCACCCGTACGGCAGATGGTTGTGGTTCCGTATCGGCCGTGGCGACGCTGGCTGGGTCGGATTGTTGGAATTGTGATCATTGCCCTGGCAGTCTACGCTGCCTATCTGTATGGTTTTCAGTCAGGTGGCAGTCAGTATGAGACGCTTCTGAACCAACGTGCCGAGTTGCGCCTCAATGTACGTGAGGCCGAGCAACGGCAGGAAGCACTGCGTTTGCGTGTGGCTCAACTTGAGCGCGGCTCGGAAGTCGACCGCCAGGCCAACGAAAACGCCCGGCAGACGCAGTTGGAGCTGAGCGGACGGATTGCTGAGCTCGAAGAGGAGGTCGCCCTTTACCAGGGGATCATGTCCCCGTCTCTTGATAACGAAGGGCTGCGTATTCAGGAAGTCACGCTGGAGCCGACCAGTTCAAGCGACCGCTATCGGTACAGCCTGATGCTGACCCAGGCGGGTAACAATTCTCAATATCTGCAAGGGTTTGTAGGTGTCAATATCGTAGGGACACAAGGCGGGGAGCGCGTAGCGCTGCCTTTAAAAGATGTGTCCGAAGCGGTGGATGACGTGGATATTCGATTCCGTTATCGCTATTTTCAGGATATCAAGGGCGACCTGGTGTTGCCAGAAGGGTTCATACCCGACCAGATACAGGTGATTGCTCAAGCCGTCGGCGACCGCGCCGCCCGGGTTGAAGCCGCCTACAGTTGGTTGGATTTGGAGAACGGAAACAATGTGGGGCAGTAAACAAACCGTGGCTAATGACGTAACGCTTATATCAGTAAAGGCCGAGATCAGCGGCGATATCCGGGTGTCAGGCGGCTTGCACGTCGACGGTCGTATCAAAGGCAACATCCTGGCCGATCCGGACAGTGGTGCGGCTGTGCGCATCAGTGATAAAGGCTATGTGGAAGGTGAGATACGTGCGCCAAACATTGTCATCAACGGTGAAGTGAAAGGCGACGTGTATTCCTCCGAGCACATAGAGCTGGCCAAGAAAGCCGTGGTCACCGGCGATGTGCACTATGTCATGATGGAAATGGTGATGGGTGCCAAGGTCAACGGCAAACTGTTGCATGTGGCTGCCGAGAAGGGCAAAAAGGTCAGCAAACCTGAACCTGTTGATGCAAAGCCCGTTACCGAGGCACCCATGCTCGATGCCGGCAAGCCAGTCAACAAATCGTCCTGATATCGCAGGGATCCGGAAGCGGGTCCTTGAATCCGGCGTTGTTCGCCCCTATCACTGTAGGGTCTTGCCTGCCAGTGCGGGCAGGGGCGAGTCAAATCTCCTGGCAATTCTGAGAGCAGCCCAATGATTTTGGAAACACTATGACTGTGAATGCAGACGTCCATGAAGCTCTGGTGATTACCGAGGCGGCCGGTCACAAAGTTCGGCAGTTGGTCGAGGAAGAAGGTAACGATCGCCTGATGTTGCGCGTATTTGTGACCGGGGGCGGTTGTGCCGGGTTTCAATACGGCTTTACCTTCGACGACGATGTAGCGGAAGATGACACCGTGATTAATCAGGGAGGGAGTACCTTTCTGATAGATTCACTGAGCGTGCAATATCTGCAAGGCTCAACCGTTAACTACACCGAAGGGCTTGAAGGTAGCCGGTTTTCAATTGAAAACCCGGCGGCAGAGACCACCTGTGGTTGTGGTTCTTCGTTTTCCATGTAGCGACAGCGATACTGAGGCTGTTGTTTGGGCATAAAAAAACCGGGATTATCCCGGTTTTTTTATGCCTGCGTAATGACTGACAACCACCGGGATCAGTCTACCGCGACGTAGGTTTCTTCGAACACCTGCAACTGCCCCATCATGTTTGATGCAAAGTCTTCGAATTGTGGCAGGAACTGGCGATCCAGCGGCTGCGCGGTAGGCAGATCAACCGTTTGCGGGTTCTTGTGCACGCCATTGACCAGGAATTCGTAGTGCAGGTGTGGGCCGGTTACCTGGCCAGTGGCGCCGACATAGCCGATGATCTGCCCCTGGCGGACCCGGTTGCCGGTGCGGGCGTTGTTTGAGAATTGGCTCATGTGAGCGTAGAGCGTGCGAATGCCGCCACCATGCTGTACCACAACGACATTGCCATAGCCGCCATTGCGACCGGCTGACACCACTTTACCGTCACCGGTTACCTTGATGGGCGTTCCGGTTGGGGCGGCGTAGTCGGTGCCTTTGTGAGCACGAATGGTATTCAGGACCGGGTGTCTGCGATTCGGGTTAAAGCCAGAGGAAATCCGAAAGACGTCCATGGGGGTGCGCAAAAAGGCTTTGCGCATGCTGTCGCCATTGGGCGAGTAGTAGTCGGTCCTGCCACCCTCGTCGGTGTACCGCAACGCATTAACTTCACGACCCTGGTTGACGAAGCGAGCGACCAGAATGGGGCCATCGCCCAGCTTCTTACCATCAAGATACTCTTCCTGATAGATCAGCGAGAAAGTATCACCCGCCCGAATATCCAGCGCAAAGTCGATGTCCCAGCCATACAGGGTGGCCAGTTGCATGACCATATTATCGCTGAGACCAGCTTCCTTGGCAGACAGGTACAGCGATGAATCAATGGTGGCCTCTGCAAACCGGGTGTGAATTTCCGGCTCGCGCACGATCTTTTCGATATCGAACCCGTCATCGGTCAGACTGATGCGGTGCTTGACCAATATGGACTCACTAAAGGTTAGACCGCGCAACAAATTGTCTTCGTCGAATTCAAACTCAAACGACTGGCCTGGGTAAATGCGCTCCAGAGGGTCGCTGATCTCTTCAATGGCCAGCATGCGGTACAGAACACGAACTCCGGCATTGGCACGCTCAAAGACGGTCGAGAGCGTATCGCCGGGCTGGACCTCTTCAGCAATCCGGGTGAATTCGGGCTCCTGAGGAACCTCGGGGCTGGGTGCCGGTATCACCACCTGGGGTGGCAGCTCGACAATCACCGATTGGCTGGGGGCTGGCCACATCGCCACAGACAGCATGACAAAGGTCAGGGCGGCGACGCCGATGGCGTGCCAGCGTGGGAAGCGTTTCATTATAGTAAACAGATGAATCACCATGTTAAAACAGTCAGTTGGCAGAAGATGTTAATGCAGTATATTAACAGTCTAACGCATATGTGCTAACTGATATCACATACTGATATAATTAGTCGCTGATTAATATGTAAATTTATTTGAGGAGACTCCATGTCCCTGGAGCAGACACTGGCAGAAATCCGTCGCGGTACGGAAGAGATACTGCTCGAAGAAGAACTGGTCAAAAAGCTCGAAAGTGGGCGTCCACTGCGTATCAAGGCTGGTTTCGACCCCACAGCACCTGATTTGCACCTGGGCCATACGGTGCTGATGAACAAGATGCGGCAGTTTCAGGACCGGGGTCACACCGTCATTTTTTTGATCGGTGATTTTACCGGCCTGATTGGCGATCCCTCTGGCAAGAACTCAACCCGACCACCACTGACACCCGAACAGATTGCCCAGAACGCTGAAACCTATAAAGAGCAGGTGTTCAAGATTCTCGATCCTGAGAAGACCGAGATCCGGTTCAACTCTGAATGGTTTAATAAGCTGGGCGCAGCCGGCATGATTAAACTGGCCGCCCGTCACAGTGTCGCACGGATGCTGGAGCGGGACGATTTTAAGAAGCGGTACAAGGCCAATGAGTCCATCGCCATCCACGAATTTCTTTACCCTCTGGTCCAGGGTTACGACTCGGTGGCACTGGAAGCTGACGTAGAGCTGGGCGGGACCGACCAGAAGTTTAACCTCCTGGTTGGTCGTGAACTGCAAAAGAGCGAGGGGCAGGAGCCGCAAGTCGTGATCATGACGCCATTGCTGGAAGGGTTGGACGGTGAGAAGAAGATGTCCAAGTCGCTGGGCAACTACGTCGGCATTACTGAAGCCCCTGGCGCCATGTACCAGAAAATCGTCTCGATACCGGATTCCCTGATGTGGCGCTGGTATGAGCTACTGTCATTCAAAACACTTGAGCAGATCGACGCCCTGAAGGCTCAGATTGAACAAGGTGCCAACCCCCGGGACATTAAGATTGAGCTCGCCCGTGAGTTGGTTGCTCGCTTTCACGGGGAGCAGGCCGCTGCCAATGCGCACAAGGGAGCTGGAAACCTGGTGCAGGAGGGGGAGGTTCCTGACGACACGCCGCAGATCACTCTGGCGTTGGACGATCAGACCGAGTTGCCCATTGCGGCGGTTGTTAATCGGGCCGGGCTGGCGGCGAATGCGGCCCAGACTCGGGATATGTTGAAAAACGGACGGGTGAAGGTGGACTGGGAGGTCGTTGGGGCCGATCTGAAGCTCCCCGCTGGCGACTACCTGGTCCAGGCTGGGAAGAAAAAGCTGGCGCGCGTCACCCTGGCGTAAGAGCTGGGTTGTATTGCTGCTTCTATATAGAGGTGTTCGCTAAAAGTGCCCGTTCACCGTGGTACCGACCTGCAACACAGTAGAAGCAGCGCTTTCAGGCTTGACCATTAACCCTGAGTATCTCGTTTTTTGCACGACTGTCATCGTTTGTACAACTTTATCTGAAACACCTCTTGACCCTCCCTCAGAAAAGACTATTATACGCCTCCCTCGCCGCACAGCGGTGACGGGAAGCCTCTTTCAGCAACACCGATTGAGC
>NZ_AUIH01000041.1 GCF_000423605.1 Saccharospirillum impatiens DSM 12546 | reverse complement strand
TCCCTGACGCCATAAGCGCGGCCTACCCAGACACCCGAATCCAACTCTGTATCGTTCATATGGTGCGCAACTCAGTGAAGTACGTGCCCTGGAAAGACTACAAGCCAGTCACCGCGGATTTGAAGCGTATCTATCAATCAGCGACCGAGGACGAAGCCCTGCAGGCCCTGGACCAGTTTTCTGACCGGTGGGACGACCAGTATCCTCAGATCAGCCGTTCATGGCGAGCGCATTGGCAGAACCTCAACACGATTTTCAGCTACCCGGAAGACATCCGCAAAGTGATTTATACGACCAACGCCATAGAGTCACTCAACAGCGTCATCCGAAAGGCTGTTAAAAAGCGCAAACTGTTCCCTACAGACGACTCGGCTGTAAAAGTCATCTACCTGGCGATCCACGAAGCATCAAAGAAATGGACCATGCCGATCCGCAACTGGAAGCAGGCCCTAAATCGTTTTATGATCGAATTTGAAGACCGCTTGGCGGATTACCGTTAACTTCGGCAGTTACACAGAAGTATTTACAGGGTCGGTAATGATGGTAGAGCATTTAGGCGTCTTTCCGTGTTTCACGTCCTTGAATATTCGACGTCCGTCAAAGCTTCCCCACATCCTTATACCGACCGGCCTTGGCTCTGGTTTGGGCTGCGTCGGGCTGCTTAACGAGGGTATCGAGGATGGAAAGGCTTTCTTGCTCGAACAGACTTCGATTTTTCTGTATCACGGCCTGTACTTCATTCAGCAATGCTTCCGCCCGGCTCTGAGGCATTGTTTTGAGTGCCTCAGCCAACGCTTCCTGCCAAGCTGGGAGCGTTACATACAGGCGGTCAGGTTGTTCCAGGATGGTTCGCAACTGTTTGACTAACCTTTGCTCCGCCATTAGTACCCTGCCTCTCTCTGATGCCGTACGGCAAGAATGGTCGCTGTTTCACCATCGAACCCATACAACACTATATAGCCACTGCTTCCGAAGTCGATTGGCCACTCCCGGTAGATGGGATCCAAATCTTCAATGGGTCGGCCCGCTTCCGGCTGATATGCCAAAAGCTTAACACCAGCCTTCATCGTCTTGACTGCTCGACGCGCTGCCAGATCGTCATTTTCAGACAAAAACCGGTACAGACGCTGGACATCACTCAAGGCGGATGGGGACCAGTTCAGACGTGGCAATTAGGCAATTCCGCGTCTTCGCCTGCTTCCAATTTGGAGAGCCACTCATCCGCTTCTTCGAGTGTCAGGTGCAACCCATTATCCTGATAAGCCTCCCAGGCGCGAATTGCGTCCTGTTTGAAAGATTCCCGCTTTTCTTCACGGTCTACATAGTCGCGAATTGCTTCACGCATGATCCAGTGAGCCGAGCGATGCCTGGCATAAGCCAGGTTCTGAATTCGGTTTTTCAAGTCTTCGTCTAGCTTTACGGATGTAGCCATCTCGCCACCTTTGATAGTTAAAGGTACTACCTCCGAATACTTTAGCATGGCGACACCCATTTGTCTTCGAGGAACAGCGACGGGGTAGGTGTTGTGAGCCGAGAGCTTTGACGTTATTCCAAACTCGAAGCTCTCAGTTCGTATCTTATATAAAGTCGAACAGACTTAATCGACTCGTCTGCGCAAAGCTTTGCTGTGCGGCCTGAAGAATAAAGCTCTCCATCTGTAACCGACTGACGGCCTCGGCGAAATCAAGGTCTTCGATAGTGGATTTGATGTCTCTGGCCGCCAGTTTGTTGTCGGCATGCTGGTTCATCACGCTTTCAGAGGTGTTCATTCGAGCACCGATGCGAGCTCGCACTTGTGACACATTGGCAATGGTGTTGTCGAGGTTGTTCAGAGTCTGGCTGATGTTGGCGTCATATACCTCATCGAAGCCGGTACCCGGGGGGTAGTTTTCGAGCGCGAACAGGAATTTCTCGAAGGTGGTGAGAACGCCCTGTTTGTTGCTGGATTCAACAATGAACTGGTCGCCCGGGTTTGGGTTGCCGGTGATGTTGACGGAAACGCCACCCACCTGGATAGGTGAGCCCGCGTTGTAGGTGACATTTTGCAGACCTTCGAGTACCCGGCCGTCGGATTTGCGGCGCACGGTGAAGTTCTGTTGGGGCGGGTCGACATCGAGCGGGTTTTCGAAGCTGATGACCGCATCTTCCGGGTAAAAGGCGTCGAGCTGTTCCTGATCCAGCGTGATACCCGCGGAGACAATGCCCGGCGGGTTGCCGGTGTTTTGCGGGTTGGCGTAGCTGGTGAAGCTGGTTTTGTCGGACGGGATGTCCATGAAGACGTCTTTGCCCGAGTCGCTGGACGCCAGGGTTATGGTCTGGCTAACCTGCAGGAATCGCACGCCTTCGTCGCCTTCGTAGCCATAGCCGCCACCCGGGTTTTCAACAAAAGGTTGAGTGTTGCCTGAAAAGCCGGCGAACAGGTATTCGCCGCTGCCGTCTTTGCTGTTCATCAGGTCGACCATTTCATCAACACGCTCGCGGATCTCCGCGGCAATGGCTTGGCGGTCTTCGCCTGTCAGCACACCTGCGTTACCTGCCTTTACCGCCAACTCGCGAATGCGGGCGACGCTGTCTTCAACGGCACCGAGCACGCCCTCTTCTTGCTCCAGCCGGGCATCCAGCAGAGTGATGTTGCGCTCGTACTGGTCCATCAGAGCGATTTCCTGGTTCAGCTGCAACACACGGGATGCACCTACCGGGTCGTCAGCAGGCGTCAGAATGCGTTTACCGGTGCTGATCTGCTCCTGAGTTTTATTCAGGTTGGATTGCAGTTCCAGCATGTCGTTGACCGGGCGCTGGTAAATCCAGTAGGTGGATATGCGATCACTCATCGAAAGGCTCCCAACAACGCATCAAAGGTTTCCTGGGCAATGCTGATCACACGGGCATTGGCATTGTAGGCCAGTTGAAATTCAATCAGTCGTGCGGCTTCTTCATCAAGATTAACCCCTCGCACTGAATTAAGGGCTTCATCACCCGCAGCCAGCACCCCTTCGGCAGCATCGGTCTGAATCTGAGCCTGGCGGGTTTTGGTGCCCACCTGCTCTACTGCCTGACTGTAGGCTTCAGTAAACGTCATACCACCATCACGGTTGTTGACAGTATCGGTGGTTTCAAGCCCTACCAGGTCGAGTACATTGCGGTTGTCACTGACCCCACCTTCGTTCCAGCCGATGGTAAACTCATCACCGGTTTCCGGGCGACCACCTATTTCAAACTGGAAACCCTGATAGGTGGATCTGGCGTCCGGCACACCGGTAAAAATAGCCCCGGCTTCAGGTCTTGTTCGCACGGATATACCGTCTGACATGGTGACATCAACCTGCCCACCCACGTTAACACCCACTGTGTCGTTATTACCGGTGCCTTCTACTTTCATGAATATTTGGTATTCCAGTTCGCCACGAGCCGTGATTCGGGCTTGAACGCGCCCCGGGCTGTCGAGCAGCGCACCGATCTTCGCTTCGACTTCGGCTTTTACATCATCGGCGGTAGCGTGGTTCCCTGCCAGAGTAATGCGGCCGGTCCGACCATCAGGCAGGTACATTTCATAGGTGTATGGCCCTCCATCGCTAAAATCAAAACCGGTCAGGTTGTTCAACTGGCCACGTGTATTGCCTGCAACGGGCTCCAGAGGCCAGCTTTCACCGGTACTGATTTCAAAGGTATCGCCCGGATCGATGGCACCATTCACAGGTCCAGGTCCAACCGGGGGCGGCCCGACGATAACGTCCTGAGGTTTGTCGCCCCGCATTTCGATGAAGATGTCTTCACCTTCTTCGTTAGTGATGGTCAGTGTTTCACCATCACTCTTGGCACGAATGCCCGCCTGCTGGAGATCGTAGTGGGCGTTGATGCGGTCGGCGAGGAAATTGGGATTCATTTCTTCGGGCAGTTCTTCCGGATAACCATCCATGTAGATGCTTTGATTGGGGCCAAGGTCATCTTCTGTCAAATTGAATCCGTTCACCCAGACCTCAAACGGGTTATCCGGATCGTATGGCGTGCCTGAATTGGTGAAATTGGCAATTTGGACTTCGGTATACGCCCGGGCTGTCACGCCATCGACCCGGTTCAACTCATCTGCAATCTCGGCTGCACTGGCCCCACTAGAAGTAACCAGCGTTTCGTCCTGTGTTACTTCACCGGTTTCCGGATTGGTTCTGGAGAATACGAACCGTTCAGAGTTGATGCCGTTGTAAGGGGCTATTGTTGCAGGACCATTGAGCGCCAGCGCAGGATTTTCCGGTAAGCGTGGCCGCCAGCTACTGACTTGGGTTTCACCTGGGTCAGCGGTAAACAGGGTATTGGTCGTACCTGGCACGTATTCGATATTTTCCAGTGGTGGGTCCAGTGACACCGGGTTTCCCGGGTCGCTGTTGTCATACACCGAATACCGGGTCGGGCTTTCAAACACGATGACCAGTGGCGGGCTCAGCTCACCATCGACGGAAAATATGTTGCTGTCTTTGCTAAGCATGGCGCCCTGGTCAATGGCACCGGTGCCCTGGTTGCCCACTCCGGTACCGGCACGCATTGGATACCCAAATGCCAGTTCGGCCGGCTCATCGATGAGCCAGTCGAGCTGGGCCGGTGCGCCCCGCAGTGGGTTAATGGTGAATTCATCGCCCTCTTTGAAACTGCCGCTTTCCAATCGAACTCTCAGGCCATCGAATTCGATATCGTCCGGAAAATCACCTGTCAGGGAACCACTGGCGACTTCGGCCCCGTCACTTTTTCGAATCACTTCATAACGCGAATTACCAGGACCAGTCAGGTTCAAAGAGTAATCGCTGGTGGTGAGCTCACGTGTATCTTCAAAAAACACACTGAGTACCTGGTTGCGGGGCAACGCATTATCGCTGCTGCCCTGGGCACGACCAACCGATGCCAAAGCTGGATCGTTCATATCCTGAAACGCATTTTGACCAAAGTTGCCATTCAGGTCGATGCCAAGTTGGTGCTGTTTATTGAACTCCTGGGTCAAGCTAACAGCGATTCGACCCAGATTATTCAAGGCAGGATCCAGCGCATCGGATCGGAATCGTAACAATCCTTCCAACTGGCCACCGCTGATGTCAGTGGTGATGTCGTTGCGTTCGATTGGGCTAACAAACTTAATGCCGTATCGCTGCGGGTCATCAATACCCGGGGCAGCCTCGATACGGTTAGCCTGGTTGGCAAGAACCAGAGCCTGGCCACTGCCAATAGAAATATTGTATTGCTCTTTATCGACGGTGACGTCAATGCCAACGTACTCTGATAACTGGCGCACCAGTTCGTCGCGCTTATCGATTAAATCGTTGGGGGGTTGAGCGGTCGCACTTCCGCGTGCACTAACGATCTCGTTGTTCAGATCGGCAATGCCTGCGGCCAGCGAATTGACCTGAGCGGCCATGGCTTCCATCTGACTGTTCAGAGTTTCGTTCTGGTCAGTCAGGTATTGGTGAATGGTTTTAAACCGATCGACCAGGCCCTGTGACTCGCCCAGCACCACATCTCGCGAAGGTACATAAGCCGGATTATCGGCCCCGCCTTGCAGGCTGGCGAAGAAACGGTCGAGTTGCGGCTGCAGGCCGGTGCGCTCGTCAGCCAGAATGCGGTCAACCTGTTCAATGTTGACCTTGTAGGCATTCAATTGCTGGAATTCACTCGTGTCGGAACGTTGCTGGGCGATCATGAACTGGTCGGTTATCCGGCGAACCGATTGAACATCCACACCCTGCCCGACAAAGCCAAACCCCCTAAACAGAGGGTTGTTGGTATCGAGCACCACTTCCTGGCGCGAATAGCCCGGTGTGCTGGCGTTGGAAATGTTGTGGCCGGTAACGCGCAGTGCTTCCTGCTGGGCTTTCAGGCCACTGATTGCGGTGTTGAGCAAGCTCATCCCATAGCCTCCGGCTTACGCCTGTCCGGTGCTGACATCAACACCAGGCAGGTTGTTGGCGATGCGCAGAATTTTATTGGCGTACTCCGGATCGGTGGCGTAGCCGGCCGATTGCAGGGAGCGGACAAACAGTTCAGGGTTTTCCACTTGCTCCAGTGCCGCCTGGTAGCGCGGGTTGTTCTTCAGGAAGTCGACGTAGTCGTTAAACGACTGGGACGGGTCGTCATAGGCGCGAAACGCATCGCGAATGGCAATGCGGTTGCCTTCAACGTATTCGTGTGTCTGCGTATCGGCCACTGCACCCTGCCAGCGTTGATCGGCTTTAATGCCGAAAAAGTTGAAACTGTTGGTGCCCTGGTCGTCTTTAATCATTGACCTGCCCCAACCCGTTTCCAGTGCCGCCTGAGCGACCAGAATACGCGGTTCCACACCCAGTCTTTGGGCAGCCTGCTCGGCATGAGGCAGCAAAGACTCGATAAAAGCCTCAGGGGATTCAAACGCCGAAAGTTTGTCCGGTTCGGGGTTGTTCAGGTTTAAACGGGAAGACGTTTCGCCAGCGTTTGATTCGCCAGGCTGATCTGTCGGACGGGTTACGCCAGGCGTCACAGGTATTTCAGGGCGCAGGCTGTCGTTCAGCGACTTAACATCGATGTTGTTAAAGTCAGCCGGACGCTGAGGCAATTGAGCTGACATCTGTTCAAACATCACTTCAGCCAACCCATAGCCACCACTCTCGGCCAGGTGCAGACTGAGCTGTTGGTCGTGCATGTCCCGGTAGAATTTGGTTTCGTTGCTGCTGAGCAAATCAGACGCCATGACATCAGTAGCATCACGCATGCTTTTAAGCATCATGTTGATGAACATCGATTCAAACTGCTGGGCAACGCCTTTCAGAGCGGCGGCATCGTCTTTACGGGCCAGCGATTTCAAGCTGTTCAGACCGTTAAGATCGTTGTAGTTAAAGGCTGCGTCGATTTGTGAAGCCATGATTTGCCGCTCTATGGGTTAAACGTTGCCGGTTCTATGATTCGAACCGTTACCGTCAGTTAACTACTCAAGATACGTGCCAGACTCAGATGACAATCAGTTCTGCCTTTAGCGCACCTGCTGATTTCAGTGCTTCCAGAATGGCCATCAGGTCACCCGGCGCGGCCCCTACCTGGTTAACGGCATTCACTATGTCATTCAGCGTTACGGTGCCGCCGAACAAGAACATCCGGTTATCGCCCTCGTCTATGGTGATGTCCGTGTCAGGCACTACCACCGTATCGCCGTCGGTAAACCCTTCAGGCTGGCTGACTTGCAGCGCGTTATCGATAGTGACGGTCAGGTTGCCGTGGGTTACCGCCACCGGGTCAATTCGGACATGTTGACCGACCACTATCGTACCTGTGCGGCTGTTGATAATGACCTTGGCCGATTCTTCACCGGGTGTGACTTCCAGGTTCTCCAGCACGCTGATGAAACTGACTCGTTGATTAGGGTCACGGGGAGCGGTCACCCGGACAGAAGCAGCGTCGACCGCTGAGGCGGCGCCCGGGCCCAGCAAATCATTAATGGTTTCAGACATGCGCCGGGCCGTCGTGAAATCGGGGCGATGAAGGTTGAACGTCAGAAAATCGCCCTGCGAAAACGTGCTGTTAACGCCTCGCTCTACGATGGCGCCATTGGGAATACGCCCCGCACTGGTGACGTTTACCTGAATGGAGGAGCCATCCTGCCCTTCAGCGCCAAAGCCACTGACTATTAGGCTACCCTGAGCCACGGCGTAGGTCTGGCCATCAGGGCCACGAAGAGGCGTAAGCAGCAGGCTGCCGCCGCGCAGGCTATCGGCGTTGCCAATACTGGAGACCGTGATGTCAATTTCCTGACCCGGCTTGGAGAAAGGCGGTAAGGTGGCGTGAACGCTGACCGCCGCTACGTTACGCAGCCTGGGGTCCTGACCTTCCGGTATGGTGATGCCGAATTGCTCCATCATGTTGCGGAAGGTTTGGTTGGTGAATGGAGCTCGATCGCCCGTACCGCCCAGGCCAACCACCAGGCCATAGCCAACTAACTGGTTGTTGCGCACACCTTGAACACCCGCCAGATCCTTAATTCGATCGGCATAAGCCAGGCTGCCAAGCAGCAATAGAATTAGTGTGATCGTTAAGCGTTTCATGGTGTCACCTTGTTGGCGGTTTGGGGCGTGCGTTGATGGATTAGCAAGTTGCGGGCCATGGTTGTGAGCTGTGAGCTGTTTGCTCGCAGCTCGTAAAAACTCAACCCTAAAACGGAAACAACGGCGAATTAAAGAACCGGGTCAACCAACCAGGCTGACTCGCGCTGGCCAAACCGCCGGCACCGCTGTATGAAATGCGGGCATCGGCCAACTTCTGGCTGGAAACTGTGTTATCCAGATTGATGTCTTCTGGCCGCAACATGCCCTGAATGCGAATAAACTCAGCACCGGTGTTGAGGGTGATCCACTTTTCACCGCGTACGCGCAGCACCCCGTTTGGCAACACTTCCGATACCGTCACCGAGATGTTACCGCTCAAGCTGTTGCTCTGGTCTGCATCGCCCCGGCCAGAGAAGTTTCGCTCACCCTGGATCGTAGCACTCAACGCTTCGATTGGAGCGCCTCCGGCAATGACCGGTGCGTTAAGCCCCGCTTCGCTGGATTTGGAAGACGAACTCTGGGAAGACTTACTGCCTTGCGTCTCTTCATCCAAAACAACCGTAATGATGTCGCCCGTGCGCATGGCTTTTTTGTCGCCATACAACGACATGCCATACATGTCATTGAATAGAGAGCCATTGTTGCTCGGCGGTGGCTCCAGTGAATCTGACGGGACAGGCGCAAACTCAGGGTCGCCTGGCTTCGGGGAGTCACTGAGAGCGGTGACCTGCATGCTGCCACACCCTGCCAGGGCGAGAGTAACCAAAGCCGTTAACATGGCTGGTACGCTGTGAATGTTCATGCTGTGCCCCTTACCGTAACGAACGGTGTCACTTTTTCTACAGATTCTGATTAATAAAGCCCAGCATCTGGTCTGCTGTGCTGACGACTTTGGAATTCATTTCGTAGGCGCGTTGCGTTGAAATCATGTCGACCATCTCTTCAACAATGGTAACGTTGGAGGTTTCAAGCGCGCCCTGAACAATGGCACCAAAACCATCCAGACTTGGTACACCCACCTGGGCCTGACCGCTGGCGGCTGTCTCCAGATACAGGTTATTGCCGATGGCTTGCAAACCGGCCGGGTTGACAAAATCGACCACGTCGATCTGGCCAATTTCGAACGGCAGGTTATCGTTTTCAGATACAGCGGTGACAATACCATCGGTACCAACCGTGATGGTTTTGGTTTGTTCGGGCACCTGAATATTGGGCTCCAGCAAGTAGCCGTTAGCTGTAACGATGTCGCCATCGGCATTCAGGTGAAAGGTGCCATCACGGGTATAGGACATATTGCCGTCTGGCATCAGCACCTGGAAAAAACCACGACCGTTGATGGCCATATCCAGCGGCTGCTCGGTCATGTTCAGGTCACCCTGGGTGAACATTTTTTGAGTGCCGACGGTGCGTACACCGGTGCCCAGTTGCAAACCGGACGGTAGCTGGGTGTTTTGAGCACTCTGTCCGCCGGGCTGTCGCTGCACCTGATAAATCAAATCCTCAAACACGGCCCGCTCTTTTTTAAAGCCGGTAGTGCTGGCATTCGCCATGTTGTTCGAAATGGTGGCCAGGGCAATGTCCTGTGCCTGCAATCCGGTTTTACCTACCCATAGTGCCTTATGCATGACTTACTCTCCTGCCGGGCCCAATCAATTCAGGCGCAACAATTGTTCAGCGGCCTGGGACACATCGTCCGATGCCTTCATCATTTTGATCTGCAATTCATATTGGCGGTTAATGGCCAATATGTTGGTCAACTCGGCAACGGCGTTTACGTTGCTGCCTTCCACAAAACCGGACGCTACTTGCAGAGCCGGATCGGCAGGCAATACCTGATCACCCTCTCTAGGTCGAAAAAGACCATCGGTGCCTTTATCCAGGTTTTGCAAATCGGGGTTAACGACCTTAAGCGCATCGATAACCAGCATCTCATTCGGACCAGCTCCCGCCGGGCGGATTGAAATCGTGCCGTCGCTGGCAATTTCCAGTTTTTCATACGGGGGCAACACAATGGGGCCTCCGTTTCCCAGTACTGGCTGCCCTACGCTGTTGATCAGTTCGCCCAGGGGCGTTACCGCCAAGTCGCCCCGGCGGGTGTAGGCCTCGTTGCCTTGCGCATCCAGTACCGATAAGAAACCATCACCCGCAATAGCGACATCCAGTTCGTTGCCAGTCTGAATCAGGGGGCCATCGTTAAAGTCTGTTGCCGGCCGTTCGGTCATCGAGTAAGCGCGAGTCGGATAATGCTCGCCGTATACCGGCATCGCCCGGGCCTGTGCCCAATCGGCTCTGAAGCCGGTGGTGGAGGCATTGGCCAGGTTATTGGAGTGGGACGTTTGCGCCATCATGTTGTTCTTGGCGCCGGTCATTGCAATGTAGAGGGCACGATCCATACCGGACTCCTGCTGCCGCTTTATAAGACTGTAACAAGGGTATAGCGAAAGGTGTGCCAGGTTTTGGAAGAAAAGACGCAGGACATGAAAAGACGTGGGACAAGCAGTGACGCTGGACAGTGAAAGACGCGAAACATTGAGAGACGAAAACCCGTTATGGTCTGTTTCGGGTTCTGCTTTATTGGAACCGACCGCTTTAGCGGCAAGCTTTAGCCTGGGTTTGCCGGATAGCGGAAAGCGGCGCTGAGCGTTGCTCAGCGCCTTCCAGCTTCTACTGTGCTATTGCCGATTACCTCAGATTAATAATCGTCTGAGTGACGGCGTTGGCGGTCTCGATCGTCTTCGCACTGGCCTGGTAATTGCGCTGCGCGATGATCAGATGCACCAGTTGCTCGGAAAGATCCACCGTTGAATCTTCCAGCGCAGCCGACTGCAGGTTGCCCAGCAAGCCGGTACCGGGCTCACCGACAGTGGCATCACCAGAGGCAAAACTCTCCTGCCACTCAGTGTTACCTACCGGGTTCAAGCCCTCGTTATTGGCGAAGCTGGCCAGAGCCACCTGCCCCAATACCTGTGCTTCACCGTTGGTATATCGGGCAAAGACAATACCGTCGTCACCAACTTCAAGGTCTTGTAGCCGGCCACTGGCGTAGCCATCCTGTTGAAAGTCGTAACGGGCAAAGGGGCCGCCGTACTGGGTTGTCCCATCGAACGACACGGCAAAGTTCGAGTTTGTATTGGGGTCCGGGATGGGCAGACGCCCGCCCTGCGCCTCTGGCACACCGACATAGGCACCGGTAGGCTCACCGGTCTCGGGATCGATCGGGCTCCAGTTGGAAATCAGGAAGTCACCGGTGTTCTCTTCATCAACCGTACCATCCGGATTAAAGAACAGTTGGAATGAAGCCATGCTCGCTTCCGTGTTCTCCGGGAATGGCAAACTGGTATCCGGATCACCAATGTTCTCTCCATCAATCTGTGCATAAACCGTCCATGAATTCAGGGCGTTGGGTCGGTTTTCATCGCCCGGGTTCTTGACGTAGAACATCTGCAACTGATGCTGATTACCGATGGAGTCATAGATTGGCAACGACGCCACTTCGTTGTAAGTTGAGGTATCATCCGGGTTGAAGGCATTGATCGTGTAGTCTTCAAAACTATTGGGTGTCAGCCCGTTGAACAGCCCCGTCACACGCGGATCCGGTTCAATCAGAGTAAAGCCTTCGTTGAGAATGATGTCGACAAAACCACCAATTCTGGCGTTAACCTCTGCGCCTGGTTGGCCGCCCAGAACGACAGGTGCAGTACCCTGACCGCCCTGAACGGTCATGGTGTCGTTGTCATTGGGCGAATCGACAGAGACCGACACATCGATGCCAGTCGATGACGTGATCACAATGTCACCGGTGTCGCTGTCCAGTTCAGCGGTAATACTGTTCAAAGACGACTGCTGATACTGGTTGATCTCATCCACCATGTCCTGATACGAATTCGCGGTGATTCGCTGACCGTTGATGATGATGTCCATGTCGCCCGCGTTGCCATAATTCTCCGACAACAACCGCACGACCGTTTCCGCTTCGGCATCCACACCCGCTTCCTGACTGAGCTGGGCCGCTATCTGTGCAGCCGTGGAGCCTTCTGGAATGGTTATGGGCGTCCGTTCGTCTGCCTCCTCATTGAACAGTACCAATGATTGCTCGGGATAGCCGTTGGTAATGGCGGCTTCACCCACCTCCAGGTAGTTAGCGTCGAAAGAGTCAACTTGCAACAATGCAGACAACTGCTCAACGTCCAGATCATCACCGGGAGCCAGGATATTGGTGATTGATACAATGGCAGCCTCACCCTCCTGAGCGGCGACAAATTGCAGCTTCTTATTCCCGCTTTCGTCCCTTACTACTTCAGCTTGAACGCCGATGTAATCCTCTTCGGGCACAGCAGCCAACTCGCGGTTAATAGCGGCCGCCAACTGGTCTACAGACAGTATGGTTTCATCCAGGCTGATGACTACAGAGCCGGACCGGTTTTCTTCATCAGGCGCAGGCACTGTCAAGTTGACCCGAAATGAGTGACTGCGATCGATCGGTTCGGTACCCACTGTTTTGGTGCTACTGGTCAGGCCCAGTGCATCGACAGACTCCCCTGTCGCCGGGTCAGCCACATCGACATCAATAGGAAACTCGCCGATGTCAGTGCGTTCGAGTACCAGTCGACCATTGACATGTGACACGTTTATTTCACCGGCAAGACCGGGCGTCGTTTGAATTTGTGTCCGAATCTGATCGGCCAGTTCGTTGTAGCTCGCATAACTACCCGGTGGAATGGTAATAGTCAGCGGAGCACCGCCGTCAACCGTAATGTCCAACTGATTGTTAAAGGGCGTATCCGGATTACCCAAAACACGCGTGGGAGCAGGTGCCGAAGACACCGCCATGCCCACCGTATTCATATTGATCGAGGAAGTTGTTGTACCCGCATTGTGAATAATGCTGATGTCCTGAGGGCCAATACCCACCCCCGTATCGGTACTCATAACCAGTCGGTTGGTCGCACCGTCGACGTTAGCGATGACGGTATTGGCCCCCAATGCACCATTGACGGCCGTTTCAATGGCCGTAGCAAAGGCGGCCTGGTTGGCATAGCCCCCCGCTGGCACCGTCATGGTAACGGCACTGCTCAAAGAACCCACGTTGATATTAAACACGATGTCATTGCCCGCATCGGCGTTGGCAAAGGGGTCGGTATTGTCCAGGGTATTAAGCGTGGTACCACTGGTCAGTGTCGTATTTGTTCCGGGAATAAAGTTGTTGTACTCAAGCGCCATCTGGTCATTGCCCTGGATACTGGCCGGTTGACCAGGGTCCGACGTCAGATCGATGAACCCGCCTCCGGTGAACAACTCAGCACCGGCAACCGGCGATGTGACCGTTGGTGTTGCAAAGTTCATCCAACCCGCATCTAACAGGGTGCCGGTTGAGTTTGCCAAGCCAACAAAAGAGGTTCCGTCCGTAGCATACACACCATTGGTTTCGAACGTGATGGTGCCTGCAGGGTTTTCAACCGCCCGTATTTTGCCAGCCAAACTGGCATCTGACTGTATGGTCCCATTAATCGCTGCAACCATGTCAGCAACGGTATTATAGGTCGCCGTGTCTCTGAAAGGCTGCAGGTTTGCGGTCAGCGGCGCGGTACCACCATTGATGTTAGGGCCTTGAATGGTCACGTCGAACGTCCAGGACGCTTCAACGGCGCTTGGTGTCCAGGGCAAGCCTACCCCGACGGGATCACCCTGATACGTGGCCGCACTGCCTGCTGTAGTGGGAAACCCGACAGTAGAGAGGGTTGAATTGGTATCCACCAAAGAACCCGTTTGTGCGGCACCAATGGCTAACCCGTTAGTCTGTGTGATGGTGCCATCCTGCTGCAGGACCTGAGCACCTGCGGGCACGTTAACGCGGGAATCAACGCCGTGCGTACCACGCGGCGGCTGGTTGCCGGTATCGACTTCAAGGTCGGTCAACACACCGTTAACAATGCCATTTTCGTTAACCCCAAAACCCTGCAATTTGGCGCCGGTGTTGCCGGTGATAAAGCCTTCTTTATCCACACCGAATATGCCAGAGCGCGTATAAGTAACTGACCCGTTCGGGTATTCCATGACAAAAAAGCCATTGCCATCAACCGCCAGGTCAAGCGCCGAGTTGGTTTGGCTGATGTTCCCCTGATCGAATTTTTGCCCGATGTTGCTGACACGCACACCTGCGCCAGCCTTATCCTGCCCGTAGCCGAGAAAGGAGTTGGTATACGCATCACCGAACTCAGTCCGACTGGTTTTGAAACCAGTCGTGCTGGCGTTGGCAATGTTATTGCCGGTCACTTGCAGGTCTTTGTTTGCGGCGGCGATGCCGCTCAGGCCAGTACCAAAACTCATGGGTTGCTCCTCGCACTGCGCTGTTCAAATCCGGGATGAAGCCATCACCGGTAACGGTTCCTGATGTACGGTTCGAACGTTTGGCTTATAAACGCCGTTCAGTACACCTGATTAATCTGTTTTACATCGCTCATGGTGATGTTGCCGCCACCGGCCAGGTTCAACTGCAGGTCACTGTCCTGCCCCAGGGTCACTGAATCGACCCGGGCGCTGGTGTGGGTGCCCAGAGCTTGTTGCTCCCCGGCGACGTTACCCACCACGCTGAACCGGTACACACCGGCATCGTGCGGAATAATATTGCCGTCTTCATCGGTCGGGAACTTATCGTAGTCAATGTCGGCCATCTCCCCGTTCACTTCGAGATTGGCCCCATCCCACTTAAAGTTCAGCTCACCCGCTGGCTGATTTCCCAATGGAACCGACTCCACCATTTCGCCCTCACTGTTGGTGATCTGGAGCATCACGCCACCTGCGCCTGAAGGCACGTCGGCCATACCAAACACCAGTTCACCATGGCGCAGCAGGCTTTCCTGATTGCCTTCAATGGTTACAGCACCGCCGACCAACGAGCTTGCCTGCAAAGCCTGAGAAGACTTATAAGAGTTCGACAAAGACTCGAACCCCTTGCTCATATTCTGAATGCCTTCGACCTGGGAGAACTGCGCCAACTGGGCCACAAATTCGGCATTGGCCTGAGGTTCAAGCGGGTTCTGGTTGTTGAGCTGAGCGATCATCAGCTTAAGGAAGTCATCCTTGCCCAGCTCATTGGACGAGTTTTCCTTCGGCTTTTTCTGAGCAATATCGTACTGGCTCAGCGCGCCGGCGCCGGTTGCATCGTTAATGTCAGCCATGATGATTCCTCTTGCAGGCGCACTCGCCCCAACTGGTTTTCATAGGATTCACGGGTTACTGGCCCATCGTCAGCGTTTTCTGCAGCATGGTCTTGGCGGTATTGAACACTTCCACGTTCACCGTAAAACTGCGCTGAGCAGAGATCATATCGGCCATCTCTTCCACCACGTTGACGTTCGGGTAGTAGACATAGCCCTCTTCGTCCGCGAACGGATGCGTTGGGTCGTAACGGATATCAAGCGGGTCTTCTTTCTCGACAATGCCTCGAACGTTCACCCCCCGACCTACATCATGATCAAGGTCGACGTTCGACCAGTCACGGTCCATACCCGCCTGCTGTAACACCTGAAAAATCGGTTTGCGCGCCCGGTAGGTATCTTCCTCACTCGAGCTAACACTCTGCGCATTGGCCAGATTACTGGCCGTGGTGTTCAGCCGGATCGACTGGGCATTCATGCCGGTACCGGCAATATTAATAATGTTCGACAGTGACATGATTATTGCCCCTTGATCGCGCTGGTCAGGCCTTTGAATTTACGGTTCAGAAAATCAAAACTGGCGTTATACGACATGGCATTCTTGGTGAATTCAGCATTTTCAACGTTGGAGTCCACCGTATTGCCATCGATCGAAGGCTGATAGGGGTTCCGGTAGAACAACTCTGTATCACCTCCTGACCGACCCGGGATGTGGTTGCTCTGGGTCCGGTTGACCTCCAGGTTCTCGGTGCGTTGCACCTCACCGCGCAAAATGGCCTGAAAATCAATATCTCGAGCCTTAAACCCCGGTGTATCCGCATTGGCCAGATTATTGGCCAACACTTCGGAACGCTGGGCACGCACCAACAAAGCGTTGTCGTGGATACCCAGTGAATTGTTAAAGCCCAATGCCGCCATGATGGAACCTCATTGCCGTTTTTCTGAATTCACAGAAGGTATTGCAATGCTAGTGCCAAGTTATTTTTTACTTATATATCAATAACTTAGGAGATATTAAGAAGTTATTAGCGGCAAAGCGGCAAGGCTTGACCGATAGTGCGGAAGGAAGCGGGATGGTGACAGATCGGTCGGTCCTAATGGAGTGTCGACTGGAATGCGGTGAAACCGCACGTTAACTCTCTAACTCTCTCCCCAGCCCGCGGGACGGGAGAGGGAGCGATTAGTTGGTTGATTTTACCACCCGCAAAAGCGGTTTTATCGAACGGTTTCGTGATGCCCAACTCAGCGCTTGCGGTAAATAATTCCCGGCCGGCAATGCACCATTTCATAGAGATCGTTCAGGCCGTTCACAGCTTCCGACGCGCCGACCAGTAAATAGCCACCCGGATTCAGAGTAGCGTGAATGCGGGTCAGGATGTCGCGCTTGAGGTCGCCGGTGAAGTAGATCAGTACATTGCGACAGAAGACGATGTCAAATTTTCCCAACAAGGCGTAGCTGTCTTGCAAGTTCAGCGAGCGATATTCAACCCGCTGGGCGATGCCTGGTTTGACCTTCCAGCGGCCATTCGGTGCCTCGACAAAATGCTTTTTTAAGCGTTCGGGGTCGAGCCCGCGGCCAATGGCCAGCATGGCATATTCGGCAGACTTGGCTGCATCCAACACAGAGGCGGAGATGTCGGTTGCCACGATTTTCTCGCCGCCGCTAACCAGCCGATTCCGTGCTTTGTACTCTTCGATCATCATGGAAATTGAATAAGGCTCCTGCCCGGTAGAGCAGGCTGCAGACCAAATTCGTAACGGACGAGCACCGCGCTGCTGGTAAAACTCTGGCAGCAGCTTTTCTTCGAGAATTCTGAACGGGTGGATATCGCGAAACCATAGGGTTTCGTTGGTCGTCATGGCATCAATCACTTCAGCCCGTAGTTTCTGACCACCGGGTCGCTGAATGGCCGTGACCAAATCCTGTAAAGTGGTAATGTCAGCCTGCTGCAATATCTTTCTCAGCCGGCTGGATACCAGATACTGCTTGCTGGCACCCAGACAAATGCCACTGTGCTTTTCAAGGTAATCACAGAATGCCTGGTACCCTTTTTCAACGTCGACCATTAATCCCTGCACTCCTGCGCCCGTGGACACGGGGTTTGCTGAACTGGCAGCATTGAATAAACCCGGCACTCGCCAGATGTTGGGCTGACCGTACTCGCCGAACCTATCATGCCTCTCCTTCGATCGCTGGCAAATTCCCACCCAGATTGGTAATACGCTCAATCACCAGTTGGGCCAGCATATCAGGCTGGAACTTGGCCAGAAAATCATTGGCACCCACCTTTTGCACCATGGCTTTATTGAAGACACCGCTAAGCGAGGTATGCAGTACAATGTAAGCGCCTTTCAACTGAGGGTGATTGCGAATTTCATACGTCAGGGTGTAGCCATCCATCTCCGGCATTTCGATATCAGAAATAATAATAGGGTAACGCTCGACTGGCTCCACACCTTCGTCAATCAGAGCCAGCAAATGATTAAGCGCCTCACGACCATCATTCAGTGCGACGACTGTTAACCCGATTTTTTCCAGAGTTCGCTGAATCTGTTTACGCGCAATCTTTGAGTCATCAACAATCAGAACCTGTTTTGATACAGCGCTGGCGGCTACTTCCGGGGTCAGCAGGTCTTCATTGAAGTCTTCCTGCATGGGTGTGACGTCGGCCAGAATCTTCTCGACATCGATGATTTCGACCAGTTTGTTGTCGTACTTGGTCACAGCCGTCAAAAAGTGGTCATGACCCGTGCCTTTTGGTGGTGGCTGCACATCTTCCCAGTTGATGTTGATGATGCGTTCGACACCCTGAACCAGGAAGCCCTGACTCTTCATATTGTATTCAGTGATGATGGTGAACTTGTCTTCAATATGCTCAATCGGCGAGTTGCCCGTCGCCACACTCAGATCGAGAATGGGAATAGTACCGCCACGAATGTGGGCAACCCCTTTCACTACCTTGCTGGCATGCGGCATCTGGGTCAGCTTGGGGCACTGAAGCACCTCTTTGACCTTGAATACGTTGATGCCGTAAATCTGCTCACCATTAAGGCGGAACAGCAGCAACTCCAGGCGGTTTTGCCCGACCAACTGCGTACGCTGGTTCACACTGTCCAGAACACCGGCCATAGGATTCTCCACTGATAATACGGTTAACTGCCGGACACCGCGCCCGACTCCCACAGTATACCTGCGGCAGTCAGACAAGCCTCTGCTGAAAGGTCGGCACAGCCCTTGCAGAAAGACTGTAACACAGGCGCCATCCGGAACATTTCGTCAATTTACTGGCGACAGCACCCACGGCATATCTGCCAGGGAGCACCTCATTTCTGGTAGGCGCCCATTTTACGGTGACTTTGCCCCAAGCATAGTCGTCAATCGTCCAAGGACAACTGCATGTTAGTTCATTTGTACCTATCGGCGGATGTTTCAGAATGTTTAACAGGCCGCAGCCAGTCGACTTTGCGGTCACACCGGCTAAAGATACCCGGTGCTTTGATTGCCGGGCTGCTGCTAACGCTGACCGGTCTGACAACCCTGGCCCACTCGGCCGAGACCATTGGCCAGGAAGCTGGCCAGCAGATTGTTGAGGCAGTCGAGCAATCACTGCTGCAGCGAGTCCGGGAGGATCACCCGGACGTCCCTTCGGAGCACATATCCACCTCGATCACCGTCAATGATGCGACCGCTAACCTGGCCCTCTGCCCCGCCCCCCTGCTTGTCGACTGGCGTGGTAGTTCGTTGTCGAGCCGACTCACACCCCGGGTCGCCTGCCAGGAACTTGGCTGGCAGGTTTACCTTCCGGTTGGGTTGACGGTCAAGGTTCCAGTCGTCGTAACGGCACGAAGCATTTCACGGGGACAGCGCCTGACCCCTGCTGATCTAAGCCTGGCCCTGACGGATCTGTCCACGCTCCGCCAGGGCCACTATACCCGCTCTTCCGAACTGACCGGGTATGAAGTGGCCCGGAATCTGACTCAGGGTACCGTGGTAACACCCTTCGTTGCCAAACCACCGGTGATGATCGAGCGTGGTGATCGGGTTATTATAGTCGCCACCGGAACAGGACTATCCGTGCAAACAGAAGGCGAGGCGCTGCGAGATGGCACGCAGGGGCAACAAATACCAGTGATAAACCTGTCATCCCGGCAAACCATTCATGCCTATGTGAAATCAAAGGGCGTGGTCGAAATTCCGGGCAGATGAGTTGCATCGACTCGACTGGCCGGGTTTTCGCTGCATTGATACACTGTTTTAAGAAAAAAAACTGACTTTCTTCACAAAATTCACTTAAGTTTCTGAAGTCAGGGCCGCTACCCCCTTCAGGAAAAACCAACTTCACATGAGGTGATCGCAATGGCCATTAACCTGAACGGCCTTTCATCGGGACAAACAGGGTCTGCCAAGAGTCGGGAAAGTGACAATGCTCCGGCAACCAAAAAAGTTGGCACAGAAAGTGCTCCAGCTGGTAATAAGAGTGAAAGCGGTAAGAACGCAGACGATGTGGTCAAACTGTCGGATCGCGCTGAAGTGTTGCGAACGGTCAACAGCAAGGTGCAGCAACTGCCAGACATCGACCAGGAAAAGGTCGACAGCATCCGCACTGCCATTCAAAACGGCGATTACTCTATCGACTATAATAAGCTGGCGGCTGCTTTCCGACGTTTCGAGTCGGGCCTTTGATCGTTTAAGGGTTCATGCAGTCGCCGGGCACACTTCGGGGACATGACCATGGATACCGAAACGTTTGAAGCCCTGCAGTCTGCACTGGCTGGGGCGCTCGACGTGAGCCAGGCGTTTGAATTGACACTTGCTGACGAGCATCGGGCCCTGAAAACCGGTGACCTGTCTCTGCTATCTGACGTACTTGAACGAAAATCCTCCCTGACTGAGGCGCTGCTAACCGCGTCTGAAGGCTTGCTCGCCTGGTGCTCCGACCAGGGTATCGAGCCAGATTACCCGGCTTTTCTGCAATGGTGCGAACACCATCTCAACGAGACAGACCGGAGCCCCCTGTTGGCCCATTGGCAACAACTGAAAGTCAGCCTGGACGACAATAGCCGCTCAACCGCCGTGAACCGGCAAATGCTGGCCTCTTTGTCTACGCAGAACCAAGCTCGCCTGACTTTACTGAAAAACCTGGTCGGCACAACCGATACCTATTCCGCCTCCGGCACCCAGTCCCTCAACGATAGCCAGCGTCGCTGGGTCGATCAGGTCTAGGGCAGCTAATTCTATGTTTATTGATCAAATGACCCTGTTCATCATCGCAGAAATGGCCGTGGTGTATGTGGTCATCACGATCTTCCTGTTTTACCGGCATCGGCTCTATCACGTCCTGGTCGCTATTCTCAAGGAGATGCGCTGGGAGAAGCTGCGTCGGCAGCAGGAGAAGCAGCAGGAAATGGCTGCCCTACGGGCTCAGAATCGCAAGTTATCACAGGATTTCAAATCAGCGCAGGCCGCTGCCGAAAGCGCTGGAAAAACAATTCCAGAGCAGCTCAGGCTTCACCTGAACACCCTGGAAGCTGAGCTGTCGGAGTCCGGCAACGACTTGCATCGCACCCCCGAGCCAGACGAACCGGCCCATATTCACTGGCTTCGCCGGCACATACTGGATCTAGAACAAAAATTACTGGCAGGCGAAATCGACGATGACCAGTGGGCTCAACTGGCTCATCAGTTGCTTAAAGACAGCGGACTTGAACCGGCCCGCGAAGCTCGACAGGAAGGTGCCGATTCCGAACTGGGTAAAGATCAGCTCGCCAGAGATCGTAAGCAATATGAGACACAATACGCCGCAGCTCGCGACCGCATTCGGCTGCTCGAACAGGAAATGAATACGCTCAAGTCCATCAGCACAGCCAGCCCCAGTCATTTTGAAAAGCCGCAGAAAGGCACCTACGCCGATGAAATCTATAAGCTCAAGTGCGACAAGTACGACATGCAGGAGACAATTAACCAGCTATCCCTGAAACTGCAGCAAACGGACCCGGACGGTGACGACTATGCCAACCAACAAGCCGAGCTGATTCAGGCGTTGAACCGCTATGTCAAAGAAGCCGACGTCAGTGTCAACTTGATGGAAAAAGAGCTGGAAGCGGCCAACCATGAGAATCAGGAACTCGAAACCGACATCCACGGCCTTAAGAATCGGCTGAAAGACCTGCAAGTTGGCGGCCCCAAAGCCGTGAACCCTGACCATGTCAAAAAACTGGCCTCCAATTCAACCAGTCAGGCTGAGTCGGTTGCCAGCTTGCGCAATGCTCTGGAACAACTGAGATCTGGGTCCGACCCGGAACGCGCCATGCAGGTTCAAGACGATGAAATCAGCCGACTCGAATTGTTGGTCCGGGATTCAGAATCTTGCGTGGCCATGCTGGAACTGGAACTGCAGCAAGCCCAGAAAGCCCTCGAAGAGCTCAACGCCCAGTCTACCGGCACAGAGGAAGCCCATGGAGACACCGAGCAGGCAGCAACTTCTGAAGCGTTTGAGACGCTCAGCGCGCAAATTCAATTGAGCCTCGATACCCTGCGCAACCTGGTTGACGATCTGCGCGAGGGCGCTGATTCTGGAGAGGTTCTGCCAGCTCAGGAAAAAGAAATCGATCAACTGCAGTCTCTGCTCAGATCAACCGAGTCACTGGTAGCAGAACTGGCTTCCCGCACCGAACAGGTAAATGCCCGGGATAACCGGGCTCAAAGCAACGAAGACATTGAAGAAATGGAAACCCTGGTCAAGCAATTCATGTCAGACTCGCAAACCATGCTGCAGCGCATCAAAGAACTGGAACAGAACCAGCGTGATGAAGACACTGCGGAGATCCAAGCCAGCTAAACGCCTCCTACCTTAGGAGGAGAAGCGCCGCTCCAGCACAAATCGCTCGCCTTAAAGTGCTACACTTGCCGCCATAAAAACGACAACAACAACGCTGTGAGTGCCATGACGGATACCCTTCAAGTCCTGATCGCCGACGACCATCCGCTGTTCCGCAATGCGCTGTCAGAAGCGCTATCCAACACCGGAACACCGGTTGACATCCACCAGACTGATACTCTGAACTCGACCCTGAGCCACCTCGAAACCGGCTCCATCGACTTGCTGTTGCTCGACCTGAAGATGCCCGGCAGTGAAGGTTTGCTCGGTCTGATTCAGATTCGAACGCGCTTTCCCGAAGTCGCGGTCGCGGTGATCACAGCCAACGAAGCCAGTAGAACCGTGGCTCATGTCAAAGCCGCCGGTGCCCTGGGTTATTTGCCGAAATCACTCTCACTGGAACAGCTGGTAACGGCGCTGCGAGCATTGATCAGTGGCAACGGATACTTCCCCGACAATCATCAGGGCGACGCCCACAATATTGACGAAGACATTGATGCCATCACCAAACTCGCCAGCCTGACCCCCAAACAGCAACATGTCCTGGCCTTGATTGCCCGTGGCTACCTGAACAAGCAAATTGCCTATGAACTGAGCGTCAAGGAAACCACCATCAAGACCCATGTTTCGGAAATATTCCGCAAGCTCAATCTCTACAACCGCACTCAGGCTGCGATGTACAACCAGTATCTGGAAGTACCCGAGTGAGTCCGGCCGCTACCTTAACAGCGAGGCCAGCAATGCTCTGAGCTGAAGCGGGCGAACCGGTTTTTTAAGCAACCGGTAGCCCCTCTTCTCAATCGCCTGGCGGACTTCCTCGGTGTAATCAGCCGTTATCATAATCACCGGCAAGTCAGCCAGGCCCTGGTTGCGCCAGTTTTCCAACACACTGAGCCCGGTTAAGGTTTGATCAAGATGGTAGTCCATGACGATCAGATCCGGTTTGCGTTCACAGGCCATTTGCCAGGCCTGGTCTGGCTGGCTGGCAACCGAGACACTGAAACCCCATTCAGCCAGCAAGCTATTCATGCCTTCCACTATCTGTATTTCATTATCGACACACAGGATGTGATAACCCTGATGTGAACCGGCGGCAGGAATAGCCGACTTTCCGGTCGCCTGGCCAGCGACGGCCAGCGGCAGTTCAATACTGAACACACTGCCACGCCCGAGGTCACTGCGCACCGTGACCGGATGCTCCAGCAACACGGACAAGCGCCGCACGATGGCAAGCCCAAGGCCCAGGCCTCGCTCGTCGCTCTGGGTGTCGGGTAGCCGGTGAAACTCCTCGAACACCTCGGTTTGCTGTTTATCGGTCAGGCCCGGGCCCGTATCCCAAACTTCGATGCGGCAATGAGGTCCATGTCGTCGTACGCCCAGAGTCACCCGGCCGCGCTGACTGTACCGCAACGCATTGCTGAGCAGGTTTTGCAACATGCGCCGCAGTAGCCGGGCATCGCTGCGCACCCAAAGCGTGGTGGTAACGAACGTCAGATGAATGCCCCGGTCTCGGGCAAGAACGTCAAACTCTTCGTAAAGTGATGCCAATACGCTGGCCAGCGACAGCGTTTCCGACGTCGGAAGAATAATGTGTGAATCCAGTTTTGAAATATCCAGCAATTCGCCCAGAAGGTTATCAGCCGAATGCAGGGAGCGTTCGATTTGTTCAGCCAGGCTAAGCAATTCCGGTGCCTGCTCCAAGCGTCGCAACTTGGCCTGGAGACTGGCGGAGAATAACGCTGCCGAATTGAGCGGTTGCACCAGATCGTGCCCCGCTGCAGCCAGAAACCGGGTCTTGTTGGTGTTGGCTTTTTCCAGTTCCGAGTTGGTCAGTTGCAGCGCCTCGGTCCGCTCAGACACTTTTTCTTCGAGCAAATCGTTGCTGCGCCTAAGCTGATCTTCAATACGACGCCGGTCGGTTATGTCTGAATAGACCGTAATATAGCCGCCGTCCGGCATCGGGTTTCCCTGTATTTCCAGGTAACTGCCATCCGGCCGCTTGCGTTCAATTCGATACGACGAGCCGGCTTTCAGATGACCAAGGCGTCGCAGCACCAGATCCTCAACCTCACCCTCACCAAGCTCGCCTTTGAGCGCGTTGTAGCGCAAAAGAGCTTCGACCGGCTGACCCGCCTGCAGCATCCCATCCGGGTATCGAAACATGCGCTGATATTCCTGGTTCCAGGCCACGATGTTCAGATCCCGATCGACAATACTGATGCCCTGGCTGATCGACTGCAGCGCCGAGTTAAGCAAATCCCGGTTAAACTTAAGGACCTGGGAAGCCTCATCCACCATGGTCGACAAGTGGCGCCACTGCCCGGTCATGGGTTGGTCGAACCGTTCGAACAATAGCCGGGTCGCGGGTGCTCCCAGCACCGAAGACAGTGAACGCTCAGCCTGATAGAGCAAATCGTCGTCGGCCGTGTGATCGGTTAACAGGCGGCCATTGAGCGGATTGGTGTAACGGGAAAACAGCCGGTGCAGTTTGTCGGCCCCGATAAAGCGCCCCAGCAGCAAATGCAAATCGCCGATCGACACAGTGCGACTGGCGTTTTGCAGCAGACCTGAGTCCTCTCTGTTGGCGTGCACGAACAATGACGCCTGCATTCTGTCTTTCAGCGTCTCGCGGCCAAAGGCTGACCCGAGCAGCAACCCCAGCACGTTCAGCGCCAGGCTCCAGGCCGTGCCGTGTACAATCGGGTCGAGCCCTTCCAGGCCCATCAGCGCCTGAGGTCGTAGAAAACTCAGACCGAACAGGCCTTCCATCAACGCATCGGGCATCAAACCGGCACGAATCAGCAAGGGAATCAGCAAGGTGTAGAACCAAACTACCGACCCCAGCCCTAGCCCCCACAGCACGCCCTTCCGGTTCATCGCGGTCCAGTAAAGCCCGAGAAACAGCGCCGGCGCAAACTGGGCCACCGCAACAAACGACACCAGCCCAATAGCCACCAGGCCTTCAAAGGCAACAATCAGCCGATAGTAGAAGAAGGCGGCCAGCACGATCATCATAATGCCGAGACGCCGCAACCAGACCACACGACTTCCCAGGTTGGGCGCGTCGGCCGACCACCAGCCCAGTCGGATCAGCCCGGGCAATAGAATTTCATTCGATAACATGGTGCTCAGTGCGATGGTGGCCACGATGACCATAGACGTAGCAGCCGACAACCCCCCAACAAACGCCAGTACCACCAAATCGTCACGCCCCATCATCATGGGCAAGATGAGCGTCATGTATTCGAGTTGCTCGGGGTTGGTCGAGAAATACTGATAACCCACCAGCACCATGGGCAGCACAAACAAGTTGATCAGCACCAGATAGAGCGGAAAAATCCAGCGAGCCATGCGCAGGTCCCGGCTATCGCGGTATTCGACAACGGCAACATGAAACTGACGTGGCAGCGCGATGATGGCAACAACGCCCAACAGAACCTGGGTCATGTAAATATAGGGGCTGCTGTAATCGGTCATAATCGACCAGATTTCCGGGGTATTCACCGCCGTTTTGACCACGGCCGCAAAGCCACTGCCGACTGAATAAACCGCCCAATAACCCAACACCAGAAACGCAAACAGTTTGACCACCGACTCAAAGGCAATCGCCAGCATCATGCCGGGGTGATGCTCGGAGGTATCCAGATGACGGGTACCAAACAGTAGGGTAAACAAGCCAAGAATTAAAGACACATAGAGAGCAGAATCGTTATACCAGGCTTGCCCCGCTGTCACCGTTGGCGCGACGACGCTGAAACTCACCGAGATGGCTTTTAGCTGCAACGCCACATATGGCACGATCCCGATCAGAGAAATCAGCGCAACCGACACCGCCACAGCCCGGCTGTGACCAAAACGGCTGGCAATGAAATCGGCAATGGTGGTGACGTTCTCGCGCTTGGCGACCTGCACCACCTTCAACAGAAACGCATAACCCACCAGGAACAATAGAATGGCCCCGACATGGGAGGGAGCGAAGGCCCAGCCGTACTCGGCAAACTGGCGCGTCGCTCCGTAAAAAGTCCAGCTGGTGCAATAAACTGCCAACGACAAACTGTACACCCAGGGCTGCCAACGGCGAGCAATCGGGTGTCGGTCACCATAGAGAGCGATGACGAACAACAGGATGACGTAGAGCAGGGAAATGAGGATGAAAAACGTTGGTGACATCCGGGGATGGGTCCTCTGGTCGGTTTAACTACTACCTTTAAACCAACTCGGCTTTACTTATTCGTATTCTGCCACCTGATCAGTGTTGAGTTGCCGGGTAGACCTTTCCGGGGAGGTCCGCAACAGGGACTAAAATGCCAGGAGCATTTAAGCACGAGTGCAGCGAGCCCGGAGGGTGAATCCCACGGATGGGATTCATATCATGCGGTCCAGGCCCCAGGGAAGGGTTCACGCCGGCCCCGGAAAGGTCTACCCGGTGGCTCGACACGGAATTCAGCCACTGCAGCTAATCGTGAGCCGCTGGTTTCAGGCTTTGTCCCGCTCCAGCAGATAATCCCGGTAGTCGTCGCGAATGTCTACCTTGCGCAGTTTTCCGGTGCCTGTGTGGGGCAGGCTTTCGACCTGGATGATGGCGTCTGGCAACCACCATTTGGCGACCCGTTCGGCCAGTACCTTGCGCAGCCTGGCTTCATCGAGCGTCTTGCCCGCTCGAATGGTCACCAGCATCAGCGGTCGTTCATCCCATTTCGGATGTGCAGCGCCGATCACGCAGGCTTCATTGATGGCATCGTCGTGCAGGGCGGCATTTTCCAGTTCGACTGAGCTGATCCACTCGCCACCAGATTTGATCACATCCTTGCTTCGATCCACAACACGAAGATAGCCTTGCGGGCTGATTACAGCGACATCGCCGGTATCGAACCAGCCGTCGATGAATTTGTCCTGCCCTTCGCCCTTGAAGTATTGCGCCAGCACCCACGGCCCCCGGCAGCGCAGGTTGCCGCGGGTCCGGCCATCGTGTGGCAACGGCCGGCCGGCACCGTCAAAAATCTCAATCTCCACTCCCAGCATCGGGCGTCCGGCCGAGCTTTGCAATTCATAACGCTGGTCATCGGGCATGGCATCCATCTGCGGGGTGCGATTGGCCGCCGTCGCCAACGGGCTGGTTTCCGTCATGCCCCAGATGCCCATCCAGTAGACGTTGTACAGCTTGTCGTATATCTCGACCAGGCTCAGGGGCGACGCGGCACCGCCCACTCCGACTACCTCAAGTGAATCGATCGTCTTGCCACTCTGTTGCAGGTAATTGTGCAGATTCAGCCAAACGGTGGGCACAGCAAACGCCTGATTGACCGATTCATCCTCAATCAACGCCTGCAGGCTTTCGCCATCAAGATCGCCGCCCGGCAACACCAGTTTGGCGCCAAACAGCGGCGCTGAAAATGGCACGCCCCAGGCACAAACGTGATACATGGGCACAATCGGCATGGCAACAGAACGCTCGGAAAAATTAAGGTACTGACTGGAGCCGCTCATCATGGCGTGCAACACCGTTGAGCCCTGCTCGTACATCACGCCTTTGGGGTTACCGGTGGTGCCGCTGGTATAGCACAGGCCGCAGGGAGCATCTGACGGCAACCGGGGCCAATGAAATTCCGTCGGCATTTGGGCCAGCAAATGCTCGTAGTTGTCGAGCGTCAACACCTTTGACGTGGGCATCTCGCTTTCGTCACACAACACCACAAAGCGCTCGACACTGCGAATCTGATCGGCCACTTCTTCCAACAGGGGCAAGAAATCCGGATCAAAAAAGATCCAGCGATCTTCGGCATGGTTAATGATGTACTGCAACTGTTCACTGAACAGGCGAGCGTTCAGCGTGTGCACAACCGCCCCCATTCCGGAGATACCGTAATACAGTTCCAGATGGCGGTAGTGATTGACCGCCAGCGTCGCTACCCGGTCGCCTCCCTGAATGCCGGATCGCGCCAGCAGATGGGCTACCTGAGCCGAACGCTTCAACGCATCCAGGTAGTGGTAGTGGTGCCGGCTTCCGTCGGGCATCGCCGAAACAATGCTCTGCTCCGGATAGCGTTGCGCGGCGTTGCGTAAAATATCGCTGGTGTTCAGCGGGTGAGTCATCATGTTGCCAGCCATCCCAGGTCTCCTGTTGACAGCAATGTCGGGTGTCAGGCTCGCCCGGCTGGGTCGGCCTTTAACAAATCAGGGTAATTGCAATCAGTGTAGTGACTGGACCTGGTCAGGCCCATCCGCGAATAGTAGGAGGCGCCCGGTTTACCGTGATCCGGGCTGATCGAGAAACGAGAGTAGCGGCGCTAGATGCGACTGCAGATGCAGACCGGGCGCGTGACCACAGTCGTCGAACCGGGCTACAACCAAAGCGGGTGAACCGCGTTGCATTCGGGCCACAATGGCATCCGGCAATACATCCGACTGCCCACCCTGAATAACCAGCATCGGGCATTGAATGGCACCGAACGCCGCCCACAGATCCACCGGTGGTGCGGTCTCGTCAAAGGTGCCAATGATCTCCGGGTCGTAATGCGGTGCAAAGTGACCGTTTGGCAGGCGTCGGCTGCCTTCGATGGCCATCTGATGCCAGCCCTGGTCGTCACGCGGGCCAAAGGGCGCGTATACATCGCGGATTCGTTGCTCGAACGCCGACAGACTGGGGTAACTTTCCGTATTGCGCACGTAGTCAACGATGCGCCGCAAGGCTGTCACCGGCAATTCCGGTCCGATGTCGTTCAGCACCAGCCGGTCCAGCCGCCGGGCAAGCGGGTTGCTGGCCAGTATGATGCCCAACAACCCGCCCATACTGGTGCCGACCCATTGCAACCGGTCTACCTGATAGTGATCGAGCAACGCCAGCGCCTGTTCCGCATAAACGGGCAACTGATACTCACGAGCCGGATCCTGTGCCCATTGCGACATCCCGCGACCGGGGGTATCGGGAGCGAGCACCTGGTAGCCCCGCGCAGCCAGTGCTTCGCCCAGTGTTTCGAAGTCGGCTCCGCTGCGCGCCAGCCCGTGCCAGCACACCACGGTGCTAGCTGCACCCCGGTTCCAGACTCTGACGTGCAATTCACGGTTCTCTAGCGTTACCAGGTCCCGTTCCATCATGTCCGCACCTCCGCCTCAGCCTCTGTTGCACGTGGGTGGCTGAAACGACCGACAATGCCCTGCGGAAAGAAATAAACACTGGCGATAAACAACAGACCCAGCCACAACAACCAGCGATTGGGGTCAAACAGATTAGCCAGAATCGGCCAGCCGCCGAGGACATCCTGGGTGGAGCCCATCAGCGTTTGCAGGTACATCTGCGCCAGCAACAACACCGTTGCGCCGATGATGGCACCGTACAGGGTTCCCATACCGCCGATCACCACCATCAGCAACACATCAATCATGATGTCGAGCGACAACACGGAATCCGGCCCGGTATAGCGCAGCCAGATCGCCATCAGCACACCCGCCAGGGTGGCAAAGGCAGCGCTCAGCAAGGTGGCCGTGGTCCGATAAACCAGGGTGTTGTAACCAATGGCTTCAGCCCGGAAATCGTTCTCGCGCAACGCCTTGAGTACCCGACCGAACGGCGAGGCAACAATGCGCACCATCAACAAAAACAACAGGATGGCCACGAAGATAACGGTGTAAAAATTAAACAGCTTGCCGGTCAGGCGCACGCCGAATAACGGGTCATCGAACGGCCGGAACGCGGGGGTCAGCACACGCGGTAACCGATAGGTCAGCCCGTCTTCTCCGCCGGTGAGATGATAGAACTGCGACACCAGTACCGTCGCCGCGCTTGCCACTGCCAGGGTGATCATGGCGTAGAAAATGGTTTTCACCCGCAGTGATACCAGCCCCATCACGAAAGCGACCACCAGCGACACCGACAAACCGGCCAGAATGGCCATGGCCATGACGCCAAAGCCCGGTGCAAACTGATCAAAGGCGATGGCCACCGAATAGGCACCAATGCCAAAAAACAGAGCGTGGGCAAAGCTGACCACGCCGGTATAGCCGAGCAGCAGATCATAAGACGCCGCCAGAACAATAAAGATACTCAGCCGGGCGGCGGTATCCAGCGCCCGGGTCCCTTCAAACAGCCAGGGAGTCAGAACGATGCCGACGACAATAATGAGCAACAGCGCGCGAATCCAGCGATTGGATGGCAGCGTGTCCCGCAGTGCCTGAAACATGTTACTTCCCTCCATCAGAGACGGGCACCAGACCCTGGGGCCGCCACAGCAACACCACCACCATCAGCCCGATGGTCGACACCAGGGCCAGTTTGGGCGCCAGAAAGCCTACGTAGTTGCTCAGCAGGCCAACCAGTAAAGCCGCGATAAAGCATCCTTCAATAGACCCCAGACCACCGATAATGGCGACGATGAACACGGTAATCATCAGACTCTGGCCCAGGTGTGGTGTGATCACCTCGTCGTAAACACCCCACATGATGCCGCCCAGTGCCGCCAGCGCTGAGCCGGCCATAAACACCAGCACAAACAGCCGACGCACGTTGTAGCCAAAACTTTCGACCATTTCCCGGTTCTCGACACCGGCGCGAATCAGCAAACCCAGCCGGGTCCGTTTGAACACCAGCAACAGCCCGATAAACAGCAGCCCGCCCAGAACCACCGCCAGCAGGCGGTATTTTTCAAAAACCAGACCACCCCACTGCACCCCGCCCTGAAACGCCGGCGGCTTGAGCATGGGGATGTCGTGTCCGCCCCAGAACACGTAGATCAGTTGCTCGGCAACGATCAGGCCGCCCATGGTGATCAGAATCTGCATCAAATGGTCGCCATAGACGCGCCGCACCAGAATGCGCTCGAACAGCCAGGCCATCAGCGCGGCGACGGTCATGGCGACGATCGCCGCCGCGCCAAAGGCACCGAGGTTTAACCAGAGGGAGTCGGACAAGCGCCAGCCGTCCATGCTCAGCATGACGCTGAAGCCGCAGAACGCACCCAGCGAAATAAAAGCGCCATGGCCAAAGTTCAGAACGTCCATCAGGCCAAAGACCAGCGTAAAACCGGAGGTCATGATGAACAGCATCATGCCCATGGCGAGGCCGGCCAGGGTCAGCGTCAGCCAGGCGTTCAAATCGCCAATCAGAACGGCAGCCACCAGGGCAACCAGAGGAACAATGGCGGCGGCCTGCAAATCTCGCCGCTGGCGCCAGTGGGTTCTGGGTTTCAGTGGCTGTGCCGGTACTTCGGCCGTGGTTTCAGTCGATCGGTACGCCGTCATACGCTGGCCTCCATCGACAGACCCAACCATTCGGCCTGTCGTTTTGAATCGGTTGCGAAATCGGCCATCCGGCCCTCATGTAGGGTACGACCGTCTTCCATCACCACCAGATGGTCCCCCAGCCGCTGTGCCATGTGCAGATTCTGCTCGACCATCAGAATGGTCGTTTGTTCCGACTTCAAAGCTTCGAATGCCTGGATCAGATTTTGAATGATGGCCGGTGCCAGCCCTTTGCTGGGCTCGTCGACCAGTAACAGGTCACAGGGTTCAATCACCGCCCGGGCAATGGCCAGCATCTGCTTTTGCCCTCCCGACAAATGACCGGCGGGCCAGTGCCAGAAGGTATGCAACGCCGGAAACAACTGCAGAACCCAGTCCAGCCGCTCGCCTTCAAGGCGCTGACTGCGACAGGCGATGCGCAGATTTTCGCCAACGGTCAGACTGGCGAAAATGCCCATGTTCTCTGGCACATAGTGCAGGCCTTTGCGGGCAATATTCATGGTGTTCAGGCTTTCAATGTTCTCACCGTTCAGGGCAATGGTGCCCCGGTTCGCTCGCCACAGCCCCATAATGGTTCTCAGTGTCGAGGTTTTGCCGACGCCATTACGGCCCAGCAGCATGGTGACCTGATGACGGGGCACCGAGAACGACACCCCTTCCAGAATGTGATAGCCATCAACCTCGGTATGGACATCCTGCAGCGTCAGCATGGGCATCACCCGGGCGTCTGTTGTTGCGTCAGTCATCATGATTTGGCTGCCTCCGTCACCACACTTTCGCCGAGATAGGCCTGTCTCACACTGGCCATGGCCATCACCTCGGCGGGTTTCCCGTCGGCGATCAATTGCCCCTGGTCCAGCACCACGATGCGATCGGCCAGCGACCGTATAACGTCCATTTTGTGCTCCACCAGCAAGATGGTTTTACCCCCCTCCTGGCGAATCGTCTGGATCAGCTCAAGCACCACCGGCGCTTCGTCGGCACTCATACCCGCCGTGGGTTCATCGAACATCATGACCGCCGGATCCAGTGCCAGCATGATGCCGACTTCCAACCGCCGCTGACCGCCATGAGACAACTGCCCGGCTGGCACCTGAGCACGTTCGGCCAGATCAATGCGCTGCAACAGGTGCTCAACGTCCGCATCGACCTGCGTCAGGCTGCTGGCCGGTTGCCAGAACCGAAAGCCGTGACCGTGACGTGCCTGCACCACAAGACGCAGATTGTCGGCCACGCTCAACCGGGGGAACAACTGGGTTAGCTGAAACGCCCGACCCAGACCGGCCCGGGCGCGCTTTGAGGCGGACCAGCCGCGCACGGACTGCCCGTCCAGCAAGACATCGCCGGCGGTCTGCGGTAACTGGCCGGAAATAAGATTGAAGTAGGTTGTTTTGCCCGCGCCGTTGGGGCCAACGATGGCCGTAACGGTGTCACGCACAAACCGGCAACTGACGTCCTGAACCGCCTGGTGCCCGCCAAAATGCACGGACAGCCCGACGGTCTCCAGCACGGGAACCGAATTCTGAGACGACATAAACGAAAACCCTGATTGGATTTGGCTAAAGACGCGGTGAATCAACCAGACACCGCGTCATTCGGGAGGTGCGCTCAGTCAGACCGGCCGAGCGGAATGTCCATTTCATCCATGGTGATTTCCCGAACCAGTTCGGGAATGGCCCATTCAATATCTTCTTCGACGCGAATCTTGAAGTGATACATCGATTGCATCGCCTGGTGGTCTTCAGCCCGGAACATCATTTCGCCCTTGGGCGTATCGAACCGCATGCCTTCCATGGTGCTGATCAGGTCTTCAGTGTCGGTCGATCCGGCCCGGCGAATGGCTTCAACCGCGGCAATACCGGCTGCCATGCCACCGGCGGTGAAGAAATCGGGCGGTGTACCAAAGCGCTCCAGATGCTGTTCAACCAGCCATTTGTTGATGTCGTTAGTCGGGTTCTCATAGTAGTAATAGGTCGCCCCTTCCATCCCGACAAAGGGTTTGTAGCCGACCAGAGCCGACAGGATGTTACCGCCGGTTGCGAACTGAATGTCGTACCGCTCGGGATTCATCGCCTGCAATTTGCCCATGGGGTTACCGCCACCGGCCCAGTAGAAGAACAGGATGCGATCGCCTTCGGCGTCTTGCAGTGCATCGAAAATGCGCTGACCGGCTGCGGTAAAGTCGGTCGTGTCGGTCGGTACATATTCTTCGTGCACTATCTCCGCCCCGGTTCCGGCCAGCGCATCGCGGAAGGCGGTAATGCCATCACGTCCGAAGGCATAGTCCTGCGCCAGAGTGGCGATCTTTACGCCAGGGCGGCCAATGGCTACCGCGTTGGCAACGGCATCCTGCGACGAATTCCGCCCGGTTCTAAAGATATAGCGATTGCCGATTTCACCGGTAATGGAATCGGCTACCGCAGGCTCCACCAGCAGTATTTTTTCGTACTCCTCTGCGACGGGTAACATCGCCAATGCCACCCCGGAAGACACCGGTCCGATGGCCAGATCGACATTGTCGTCGGCATAGGCTTCTTCGAGCAGGGAGCGCCCGTTGGCCGGGTCGAGCTGAGTGTCTTTTTCGATCACTTCGATAGCTCGGCCATTGATTTCGAAGGTGCCGTTCGTGGCATACTCAAGCCCCAGCATCAGGCCATCGTGACTCTGTTTAGCGTAGGCTTCGAGCGGCCCGGTTTTGCCGTAGACGTGTGCGATTTTGATCGGTTCGGCCAGTGCCGTGGCACCGAGCAGCATTGGCAGTGCAGCCAGGGCCCAGCGGGCCAGTGTCAACGATGTCATGAGTCTCTCCTGTTCTTGAGAACGGTGTTGTAAAGGTTATTGTTGTTACGGTCGTTTTTATCGTTTTTCGTCGGTATTGACGGTTTGCTACAGGGTTGATAGCGGGGGCGGTGATCGCAACCAGGAGCGAATCCGGCTGCGGCGCACCTTGCCCGTGGGTGTCTTCGGCAGCGCTTCCAGAAACACCCAGCGATGCGGCACTTTGTAGGGTGCCAGTCGCTGGCGTGCAAAATACTGCATGTCTTCCTGCGTCGTCCGGTCACCCGGCTTCAACACAATAAATGCGACCCCGGTTTCGCCCCAGGTCGGGTCGTGTTCACCGGCGATGGCAGCATCCTCAACGCCACGATGTTGCAGCAAGACCTGTTCGACTTCGGCCGGAAAGACGTTTTCACCGCCACAGATGTACATGTCAGTCACCCGGTCGACAATGCGGTATTGACCGGTCTGTGGCTCACGCAACGCCAGGTCGCCACTGCGGTACCAGCCAGCGTAAAACGCTAGCTGATTGGCCGACTCGTTGCGCCAGTAGCCCGGCGTGACCGCTGGCCCCCGAACCCAGACTTCGCCGGTCTGGCCATCGGTTACCGCATCACCGTGCGGACCGATCAACCGAATCTCAGACAGCGGCATCGGCTGGCCAACACACCCCGGCGCTTCGCGGGCCTCGGCGTCGGTCTGAAAAAACAGAGTCGGACCCGATTCCGTCATGCCACACCCATTGCGCACAGCCGCGCCCTTGCCAGCCCAGTCATGCAGCACTTGCCGGTCTATCGGCCCGCCACCTGTGGCCAGCACCCGGGCGCACCCTTCCAGCGACGGAGTGTTGGCAAAGCCCCGCGTCCCGGTAAGGCGACGAAACTGGGTTGGCACCAGCAGCAACACCGTCACTTGCTGCCCGATGATATCGGCCATAAAGGCTTCGGGATCGAAGCGGGCATAGACGCGCACTGACCCGCCCTGCATCAGCAGCGGTAAAGCAAACAGATTGATGCCGGCGGTGTGATAGTGCGGCAACACGGAAGCGGTGACGTCGGCGTGGTCCAGTGACATCGCCGCCCGCACATTGGCCGCATTGGCCAGTGCCATGCCCGGGCTGTATATCACCGCTTTGGGAATGCCCGTCGTGCCACTGGTAAACAACAGATACCAGGGCTCATCAGCGCCAGCTTCGCTGGCTTCAGGCAGGTCGTCTCGCTGCAAATCAGGCCTGGAATTCAACTCAAGCAATCCGGCACCGGCCTCGCGTTGCAGACTGATAGCCACCGACTCGAAGGCGGCTTCATACACCACCAGCCGGGGGGCAATCAGTTGATTCTGAAGGTGCAGCACCTCGATGGATTCGCGCCAGTTCATCGGCACCAGTACCCACCCCTGACGATGACATGCCAGCAGCAGGGCGAAGAATTCGATGCGATTGCGGGCGAGCCAGAGAACCCGGTCACCGCGCTGCAGTCCCTGTTTCGATAGCCAGACGGCCCAACTCAGAACCTGGGTATGCAGGACCTGAAAACTCCAGACCTCACCGCTGTCGACGTCTTTCAATGCTGGCTGCCGGTTGAACGCCCCGGCCCACCGTTCGGTCGACAGGGTCATGAACCCGGCGCCTTCATACCGTTGAACATGAAATCCATAACCGCATCGACGATGGCTTCACGTGGCCGGTCGTCGCTCCACAACACATACCGTTGCCCGACAAAGTGCATAATGCCCATGATCGACCAGGCCCAGACTTCGTAATCTCCGTCACGAATCGAATGCTGGAACCCGGCCTGGTTCAATGCCGACTGGTAGCCTTCGGCAAAGGCGTCGTAATAGGCACGATGAGCGGCCGCGTCAACAAACTGGCTCTCCTGCACAATGCGGTACAAGTTCGGGTGGTCGGCGATGTAGTCCAGAAACGCGCGAAAGCCGACTCGCTCTGCTTCAAGCCGGTCGCTGGTATCAATTACCTGCTCGGACAAATAGCGTCGTAACTGCCGGCTGGTGTACAGCACCAGCGAGCGCAATACGTCTTCCTTGCTTTTGAAATACAGGTAGAAGGTGCCCTGCCCGATGCCCGCACGCTGAGTAATTCCGACAATTGACCCCTCATGGTAACCACGCTCGCCGAATTCAGCTTCCGCCGCTCTGAGAATGCGCTCCTGGGTGCGGGCGCCGCGAGCCGTTTTCGGGGTGAGATCGGGCTGAGTCATGACACGTTTCAAACCTGAGAGATGATTCAGGTTTAATGTACGCCTCCTCAGCCTATCGGGCAAGCGACTGACTTCCTACTTTTGGAGGAGAGACGCTGAGACGGTCACGAGCGTCAAAAGGCAGGCAGGGAAACAACTATATTGTGGACCCCACTGTCAAGACCACTAATGCATTAAATTAAGGTAAAATGCCCTATGGGTTAAATTGTATTCTTACGCGGCTTGCAGCCATTGCACAGCAGTGCCATGTACTTCTGCCGGTGTCCTGTTGTTGAGCGATTGATGCGGCCGCTCATGGTTGTAAAACCGGAAGTAGGCACTCAAGCCGTCCCGTGCTTCCTGCATCGTCTGATATTGCTTTAGATACACTTCCTCGTACTTGACGGAACGCCAGAGCCGCTCGACAAATATATTGTCCAGTGCCCGGCCCTTGCCATCCAT
>NZ_AUIH01000040.1 GCF_000423605.1 Saccharospirillum impatiens DSM 12546 | reverse complement strand
CGGTACAACGAGGATCGTCCAAGACCTTATCCAGTTGGCGTGACAGGCCGAGCTTTTTGTCGACTTCGCGAAAGAGCACCAGTCCGGCGTCTGACGTTAGATCACCACCGGTAAAGTCGACTTCAACCTTACGGCGTTTTAGAGGAGAAAGGGACAAAGTCATGTGGTAGCATTCCGTTACGGCTTTGGTGGTTGAAAATAAATGGTGTCGCAACCTTATTATCAACTTCCCAAAGCCGTTTTGCTATCCGAATACCCAGTTTGGTGAAATATCCGGGCTAGTCATGTCTCAGCTCTCTAGAAATGCCCGAGCGGCACGTTTTCTGGTTGCACCCTCGGTTCTGCTCTTGTTGGCATGGATGACTGTGCCACTGGCAATGACACTGTATTACTCGACCGTCAATTTCAATCTGACGATCCCGGGTTTGCGCAACTTTGTTGGCTTTGAGAATTACATATTCTTCTTCACCGACCCGAGTTTCTTCGCGGGGATGTCGAATACCCTGGTATTGGTTGGCTCAACACTGTTGATTACTGTTGTGTTGGGTACGCTGATTGCCGTACTGATCGACAGCCCATTTCCAGGCAGAAGCCTGGTGCGCATTTTATTGATTTCGCCCTTTTTCATCATGCCAACCGTGAATGCTTTGGTGTGGAAAAACCTGCTGATGAATCCCGTCAGTGGTTTCTTTGCGTTTCTGTCCAAGAGTGTTGGTCTGACACCGATCGACTGGTTTACCGATGTGCCCATGCTGTCGATCATTATCATTGTGTCCTGGCAGTGGCTGCCCTTCGCCATTCTTATTCTGATGACGGCCATGCAGTCGCTCGATCAGGAACAGTTGGAAGCGGCCCGTATGGACGGTGCCGGACCCATCGCTATTTTCAGGCACATCACCTTGCCGCATCTGGCACGACCCCTGGCCGTGGTGGTGATGATTGAAACCATTTTCCTGTTATCGATATTTGCCGAGATTTTCACCACAACGGGTGGAGGGCCGGGTACTCAGACGACCAACCTGGCCTATCTGATCTATTCCCAGGCGTTGCTTCAGTATGACGTGGGTATGGCGTCTGCGGGCGGTATTGTTGCGGTGGTACTGGCCAACATTGTGGCGTTCTTTTTAATCCGCGTCGTCGGCAAGTCGTTGGCCGGGGAATAGGAGATTGAGATGAAGTTACATACTGAGAAAGTCGTCAAACTGACGCTAGTGACCATTGTCTCCTGGTTGGTTGCGGCCCTGCTGTTCTTTCCGATCTTCTGGATGATTCTGACCAGCTTTAAGACGGAGCTGAATGCGTTTTCCTCGCCGCCAAGCTTGTTTTTCTGGCCAACGCTGGAGAACTATTTTGTGGTGTTCGAACGCAGCGACTACGTTCGTTACGCCTGGAACTCGGTAGTGGTCAGTTTTGCGTCGTCCATTCTGGCCATGCTCATTGGTATACCGGCCGCCTATTCGATGGCTTTTTTCCCGACAAAACGTACCCAGGGCGTACTGCTGTGGATGTTGTCGACAAAGATGCTGCCACCGGTAGGCGTACTTGTGCCCATTTACCTGCTGGCGCGGGATATGTCTTTGCTCGATACCCGCACGGGCCTGGTCATCATCTACACCCTGATCAACCTGCCCATCGTTGTCTGGATGATATACACCTACTTCAAGGACGTGCCCAAAGACATTCTTGAAGCTTGCCGGATGGACGGCGCCAGCCTGTGGCAGGAGATCCGGCACGTATTGATCCCCATCACCATGGGCGGTCTGTCTTCCACCTTTTTGCTGTCGCTGATTCTGAGCTGGAACGAGGCGTTCTGGTCTCTGAATCTGACCGCCTCGCAGGCAGCGCCGCTGACGGCGCTGATCGCTTCTTATTCCAGCCCTGAAGGACTGTTCTGGGCGAAATTGTCGGCAGCCTCAACGCTGGCGGTAGCGCCCATTCTGGTGTTTGGCTGGATCAGCCAGAAACAATTGGTTCGTGGTTTGACCTTTGGTGCTGTTAAGTAGTGTGGGTCGTCGTTAACGGAGCCTTCGGGCTCCGTCTTTTTTAGAATTTGGTAAACCGCGGCGTTTCAGTGCCAGGTGATTGAGGAGTTTTTTGTGTCGGAATTGAATGTCCAGGCTATCGTGGATATAACGGCAGGCAGTTGCCCGCAGGCACTGCACTGGCCCGCATTTAATCGCAGTGACGTTGAAGTGGGTATTGCCCATATCGGTGTCGGTGGTTTTCATCGTGCGCATCAGGCTCGCTACCTCGATGATTTGATGGCTGGTAGCGGTGATTTGCATTGGGGCATTTGCGGCATTGGCATTCGCCCGGAAGACAAACCTTTTCTCGAAACACTGGCCCGCCAAAAAGGGTTGTACACCCTGACAGAAAAAGATGACGACCAGACCCGGGATCGGGTAATCGGGTCACTGGTTGACGTTCTGTTTGCGCCGGAAGATCCGCAGCGGGCTGTTGATTTACTTGCCCGGCCGAGCGTACGCATCATCAGCACCACCATCACGGAGGGTGGCTATTTATACGACTTCGAGAAACACCGTTTCTTCCACGATCACCCCGATGTTCAGCACGACCTCGGCAACCGAGTGCAGCCAAAAACCATTTATGGCTATTTGTGGCAGGCGCTGGAAGCCCGTTCCAAACTGGGGGCCGGTGGCGCTGTGACACTGCTTTCCTGCGATAACGTGCCGCACAATGGCGATGTCTTTCGCAAAGCGCTGCTGGGTTTTCTGGAGCATGCTGACCCGTCACTGGGCTTGTGGGTGCAAACTCATGTGTCTTTTCCCAATTCAATGGTCGACCGCATTACACCGGCACCGGGTGAGTCGGACCAACAGGCCGTGTTGCAACGCCACGGTGTTGTCGACCCTTGTGCGGTGGGCGCTGAGACATTCATTCAGTGGGTGATCGAAGATGATTTCAAGGCCGGTCGCCCTGCACTGGAAACCGTTGGCGTGCAATTCACGGCTGATGTATCGCCCTATGAAACCGCAAAGCTGCGGTTGTTGAACGGCAGCCACCTGATGATGGGGTTCATTGGGTATCTGGCGGGCTATACCCGGGTAGATATGGCGATCAAAGACCCGGCCATACGGCAGTTGGTGAAAGACTATATGGCCCTCGATGCGGCCCCGACGCTGACACCGATTCAAGATATGCCGCTGGATGATTATCAGGGGCAATTGATAGCGCGGTTCGGCAATTCGACCATTGCCGACCAGCAACAGCGTATCTGTTCAGACGGTTATACAAAGCTTAAAAATTACCTGATGCCGGTGCTCACTGATGTGATCGAAGCAGGTGGTGATACCCGACGTTTGAGCCTGCTGTTTGCCAGCTTTCTGAAGTATCTGGATGGTGTTAATGATGCCGGTGAATCGATGCCGATCATTGAATTTAACCTGAGCCGGGAGCAGTTGCACGCCAGTGCGGCAGATCGACTGTCGTTGCTCAAAGTCGATGCCCTGTTTGGCGAACACCCCGACGTTCGTGATACCCGGTTCCTGGATGAGGTTGCAAGCCATCTTGCCGGTATTCGGGCCCGGGGAGCATACGCGCATCTGAAGCTGCTGTTGCAGGGGTAGCTGTGGGGTGACTATTGACCGGTCGAAGGCTATCCTGTACAGGCCAGTGGAGGAACTGTATGAGCGCAATCAAACCGGAATATGAAGCCGTCTATGAAGCCCAGAACAGCTTTCGGTACCTGGCCCATGGTGCCGACAGTTCGCTGGTGCGCTGGCATTACCACAACGAGTATGAACTGCACCTGATTCAGACCACCCACGGCAACGCCTTTATCGGTGATTACGTAGGGCCCTTTACCCCGGGCTCGGTGTTTTTGTGTGGCCCCTATTTGCCGCACAACTGGGTCTCGCTGGGTGATTTTCAAACAGGCATTCGCGACCGGGTAATCAACTTTTCCGATGAGCGCATACAGGCGCTGATACAGGTATTGCCCGAGATGAAATCGCTGCAAACCATGTTGGCCGATTCCCGCTATGGCATCGAGTTTTCAAAAGAGGCCAGCGCCCGGGTAGTGGACGAGTTTGCCAGTGTCGCAGGATTGAAAGGCCCGGCAAGGGTACTGTCATTTTTGAACATCATGTCGGAACTGGCCCAGACACAAGACTACTGGCCCCTGTCGAGCCGGTCTTTCGAAGAAGAATCGGATTCGCTGATGGAAGGGCGGGTAAACACTGTGGTCAGTTACATCATCCACAATTGCACCCGAGAGCTGAGCCTGGAGGAGGTCGCCGGTGTGCTGGGTCTGGCGCCGACGTTTTTTTCGCGCTGGTTCAAGAAAGCGACCGGTTACCGCTACATCGATTTCCTGACCCGGTTGCGGATCAGCCGCGCCTGTGAGCATCTGGAAGTCACCGATCGCCCCATCACCGATATCTGTTTTGACGCCGGTTTCGCCAATGTGGCCAATTTCAACCGTCACTTTCTAAAAATCAAAGGCATGACACCGCGCCAGTACCGTGAGTCGATCGAGATTCGTGGGCGGACGATGCAAAAGGTGGTCTTACACCGTTAGCCTTGATCCAATCGCCGGTTCATGGGTATAAAGGGAGCCTGAGGAACAGACCCTGTGTCAAAGCACCCGGAATTGAAGGATCAACTATGCCCATCATTGCTATTGGCGGCGGCGAACTGAAAGATCAGGAGACCCTGCTGCTCGATCAGTTTATCGTCAAGCAAACCCAGAAAGCCCAGCCCCGTGCTCTTTTTATTCCTACCGCCAGTGGCGACGCGCCCGGCTATATCGAGACGTTTGATCAGATCTATGGGCTGTTGCTGGGGTGCGATACCCGGGCTTTGTGCCTGAGCCGACAGCCCACCGCTGATGCCATTGCCGACCTGATTGACTGGGCCGATCTGATTTATGTGGGCGGCGGTGACACCCGCACCATGATGACTCAGTGGCGGGCACACGGAGTGGACCGCCTGTTAATTGAGGCCGAGGCAAATGGCAAAGTATTGTGTGGCCTGAGCGCTGGGGCTCTTTGCTGGTTTGACCTGGGGTTCAGTGATTCCAACCGCTTTGATACCCACGGCGACTGGACTTTTACCCGTGTCGAAGGCCTGGGATTAGTGTCTGGTATGCTGTGCCCGCACCTCGACAGCGAGCAACGCGCATTGCCACTGATACAGGATTTGCTGGCCAACCCCGTGGAGGCTCTTGCCCTGACAGACTGCGCCGCAGCGGTGATCTGTGATGGACAACTGTCTATTCTGGAAGGCAATGACCGCGCGGCGGCCTATCGCATCATACCGGCTACAGAGGGACTGAACTGGACACGGCTTCGCTAACACCCCGGAATTTGCCATAAACCCGGTACGGCACTGTAAAAAGCAACGGAAACAGGGTGTTTGAGTCGCCAAACCGTGACCGGGTCGACTATAGTGAAGGTCCATGGTAAATAAACGGCTGTGCATCATGCAGTGCTTGTCTCTATTGCGTCGTTGGTGCTTCCGGCAGTGCCGGTTTTTTATGCAGAGGGTGTCTAACTTTCTGGTTAACTTTCGTCCTTGTCTTCTATCAGGGTTACAGCGAGAGTGGCTTTCCTTCGGTTTTCTGGCGGTTATTTTGAGTGTGTCGGCAACCCCTGCTACGGCGGTCACACTGCCTCCGTTGCAGCTTGTGGATCAGGCTGGCCAACCGGTCAGTGATGTCGTAGCCCGTGTTGAGCAGTCGCAAACGTCAGCCGCACAGGAAGGCCCCGATGTCGCCGTGATGGACCAGGTCGACCTGAGTTTCAGCCCCAAGGTTATTGCCATCAGCACGGGTACCCGGGTCCAGTTTCCCAACAGCGACGAAACTCGCCACCATGTCTATTCTTTTTCGCCCGCCAAAACGTTTGAACTGCAATTGTTTCGTGGCAACGAAGCACCACCGGTCGAATTTGACCAGTCAGGGCTGGTGGTGATTGGCTGTAACATTCACGATGCCATGCTCGGTTACATTTACGTCACTGACGGTCAGGTTTATGGCGTGACCGACGCCGACGGCGGCCTGACGCTACCAACCTTCACCGCCCCCGAATCGGCCGAGCTGGTGCTCTGGCACCCGGATCTTGAAGAGACCCTGGCGTTGCCGATAGCCGGGCTCGACAACCAGGGAGACCTGTTGCGCATTGAACTGCCAATGACCCAGCGCCAGGCGGAGCCCGAACCCGCTGCCGGCAGCCTGCGTAACCGACTGCAGCAATATAAGACCAATGACGATTAGTTTCCGTACCCGGCTACTGCTGATTTTCACAGCCGTACTGGCCGTTACGCTGACCGCGACAACCCTGTCTGCCCTGCGGGCAACCGATGCCAATACCCGGACCAACGCTCTGCGCGAGTTGGCCGTAGCCGAGCGCGTGTTTCAAACCCTGCTCGATGAAAACAGCCGGGAGTTGACTGACCGGACCACCCTGTTGGCAGAAGATTTTGGCTTCCGCCAGGCCATCGCTACCAATGAAGAAGACACCATCATCAGCGTGCTGGCCAATCACGGCGATCGCATCGGCGCTGATTTGATTATGCTGATGTCACCAGAGGGCGAGGTGCTGATCAGCACCCATGATATCGGTGCCGATCTGGATCGGGTGCGCTCTGGCCTTGGCAACCAGGCCACTGCGTTTTCATTGCTGACACTGAGTGAACACCAGCCCTATCAAATGGTGATGGTACCGGTAGATGCCCCGCAACGGGTTGCCTGGGTTGGTATGGGTTTCCTGCTCGACAGCGATTTGCTGAATCGCTTTCGGGACATTACCAGTGCCAACGTAACGCTGATATACCGGGAGAGGGAGTCCGGCAATGACTCGGACCTGCAGACCCTGAGTACACTGCCTACCCAGCCTTTAGCGAACGTTAATTTATTGGGGCCATACGAGGAGGTGCTTGCTCAGGCCTCGCAAGAGCTTCTCGAGCAGGGCCTGCTTAGCCGGTACGCGACCCTGCTTGATCAGCCACCGGTGCATTTGGGCGCGTTACTGACGGTGTCGCTGGCCGATGCCGTTGCGGCCAACACCCGGTTGCGCACCCAAATGCTGCTGATTGCCCTGGCAGCACTGGTGGCCGCTGCCGTGGTCACCCTGTTTATTGCCCGTGGCATTACCCGACCGATTGATACCCTGGTAGCGGCCGCGCGGCGCATTGCCCGTGGGGACTATCAACAGGGCGTATCGTTAAAAAACACCAACGAGTTTGGTGTGCTCGGGCAAACCCTTAACACCATGCAGAACGACATTCAGCAGCGTGAGCGGCATATTTTCTATCAGGCGCAACACGATCTGAAAACCGGGCTGCCCAACCTTGAGCAGATGGCGCAGCGCTTTGCCGAAAAGCCGCAGGACGATCCGCAAAATCGGCTGGCCGTCGTACTGATACGGCTTGAGAACGTCAGCGCGCTGAGCGATGTGTATGGGTTGGCCTTTACTGACGAGATCGTCCGATTGGCCGCGGAACGGCTGGTGCAACAGTTACGGCCGGGCGATGTAGCCGGGCGGGTGGGTCCCAACGAGTTTCTGGTGCTGGCTGACGCGGTAACGACAGAGGCGTGCGACCAGGCGCTGGCCGATTATCTCGCTGTGTTTGACCGGGCTATTGGACATCTCGACATCGACGTCGTGCTCGATGTCCGCATGGGACTGGTAATGTGCCCGGAGCACGCACAGAACTTTGAAGACGCCTTGCGCCGCGCCAACATTGCGGTCAGCGATGCCCGGTTGCATGGTCAGAGCCTTGAGCGATATCAAAGCGGGCGCGATGAATCCCACCTGCGCCAGTTGACCGTGACCAACCGGCTGCAGCACGCCATTGAACACGGTGGCTTCGAACTGCTATTTCAGCCGCAATACGACCTTCGAAACCGGCGCATTCATTCCGCAGAGGCGCTGTTGCGCTGGCACGACGAGCAATTGGGTCGCATGTTCCCGGATGAATTCATACCCCTGGCCGAACAGTCCGGCGACATCACCCAAATCACCGAATGGGTGGTTACCGAAGCCATTGCTCAGATGACAGCCTGGCGTAGCGAAGGCTTTGATATGGGGGTCAGCATCAATCTGTCCGCCCGGGACATTCTGAACAGAAACTTTATCGACCGGGTGATCGAGCGAACGGCGCATGCCGGTTTTGAGCGTAAACACTTGATGCTGGAAATAACAGAAAGTGCCATGGTAACGGATACCGAACTGGCGCTGTCTCACCTCAAGCGGCTGTTTGATGCGGGCTTTGACCTGGCGATGGATGACTTTGGCACTGGCTATTCATCGCTGGCGCAACTGAAAACCATGCCGATACACGAACTCAAGATCGACAAATCCTTTGTGCTGCAACTCGATGAAGACCAGGATGACCAGAACATCGTACGGGCGACCATTGAAATGGCGCATCATCTGGGTCTGACGGTCATCGCCGAAGGTGTTGAAAACCTCGCCGCCCTGACTTTGCTGGAACAGATGGGGTGTGATGCCATTCAGGGCTATTACCTGAGCAAGCCGATGGCGGTGTCAGACCTGAAACCCTGGCTGGCGGCGTTCAAGGAGTCCAAATTGGAGTTGAACTATGGTTAACCGGTATCTGAGTCGAACTCTGATGTTACTCGTTGTACTGACCGGGCTTGTGTTCAACCCGGCCTGGGCCGGCAGTAAGATTCTCGCCACTTCAGGTGCTACCCAGATCGAAGGTGCAGCCGGTGGTGGCCTGGTGCCCTGGGCCATCATCGGTGGCTATGGCAGCGAAAGGGAATGGGGTGCGGCCGCCAGCGTGACGCGCGTTGGCCTGCCCGACTTCCAACTCGGCACGGCGGCCGTGCATGCCGGGATCAACAACCGGTTTGAAGTCAGTTTCGCGCAGCAGACCTTGCAGGTGGATAACTTGGCGGCGGTGCTGAGCAGCCCGCTTGACGGCGTGATCGAACAACATGTGTATGGCGCCAAAGCCCGGCTCTGGGGCGACCTGATCTATGAACCCTGGCCACAGGTCAGCCTGGGTATGCAGCACAAGGTTAACCTGAATCCGGCAGCTGGCAATGTACTGGGCGCCAACAGTGACAGCGGCACCGACTGGTACCTCTCGGTCAGCAAGTTGTACCTGCACGCACTCTTTGAACGGAATCTACTGCTGAACGGAACCTTTCGCTATACCGATGCGAATGAGACGGGGTTTTTAGGGTTTGGAGACGGAAGCGGCACCGACACGCAATGGATGGCCGAAGCCAGCGCAGGCGTTTTCCTTAACGCCAACTGGGCTGTCGGCGTCGAGTATCGGCAAAAGCCGGACCGGCTCAATCTGGGCGAATCAGACTGGCGCGATGCCTTTGTTGCCTGGTTTCCCAGTAAGCAGGTCACGGTTGTCGGTGCCTACACCGATCTAGGCAAAGTGGCCCTCTGGGATGACCAGACAGGCTGGTATTTGTCCGTTCAAATCAATAACTGAAGGTGATTCAATCCATGCGACTGTTAACGATCATCGCCCTGATCTGGCTGCTGGCCGCCTGCAGCACAACACCTACCCAACCGACGCTATATGAACGCCTGGGCGAGCAGGAAGGCATCACCACCATTGTCGATAACCTGCTCTACGAAATCGGTGGCAACGACACTCTGCTGCCATTTTTCGCCGCGACCAACATCAGCCGCTTTCGTGAAAAACTGATCGAACAACTGTGCCAGGTCAGTGATGGCCCCTGTGACTATACCGGCGACAGCATGGCTCAGGTGCATGCAGGAATGGATTTGAACGACAGCCATTTCAATGCCCTGGTGACAGACCTTGTGGCCGCGATGGACGAAGCTGGCGTGGCGACCGGTGCCCAGAATGATCTGCTGGCCCGGTTGGTCCCGATGTACGATGAAGTGATGAACCCCGACGACTATATCAACGCCGAACCGACAGACACCGATGCTAACAGGGTAACGCGTTAAGCACGCTATACTGCAGGGTAACCAGAGTGTATCGGCAATGTCACCATTGCCGCACAGGCAGGGAGGCCATTGACGCCACTATAACAACGATAAAAGGGCCTGCCATGAACGATGTCCGGGGACTTAAAGCCTGGTTGAAGGTGATTGCAAAGCTGGATTTGCCATCGCTGAACTCAGTGGTCAAGGCGATTTGCGAACTGAGCGATGACGATGACAGCAGCGCCGACGAATTCACCCAGATCGTGTTGCGCGATGCAGACCTCACCTCCCAGGTGCTGAAAGTGGCCAATTCGGTGCACTACAACCGCAGTTTCAGCCCAATCAAAACCGTCTCGCGAGCCATTGTGCAGATCGGTTATATGGATCTGAAGAACATAGCGCTGGCCACCACCCTGATCGACGGCTTTCTCGACGGCAAACCCCGCGACCGGCTGATCAATAATCTGGCTCGCTCCTTTCACGCCGCGGTTCAGGCCCGGGCTATCGCCCAGCAATTGAAAGGCGACGATCACGAAGAAGTCTTCATTGCGGCGTTGTTGCTGCGCCTGGGCGACCTGGCCTTGCTCGCGACCGGGCGGCCCGAAGTCGACACCTTTATGGCCGCCCGGGATCTGAGCCCGGGCGAGGCACACAGCCTGGCACTGGAGCATCTGGGTGTAGGTGTCAAAACCCTCAACCGGGCACTGATTCAGGAGTGGGGGCTGGGTGATCTGGTATTAAAAGCCAGTGATGACCGCCACAGTGCCGACCCCTGGGTGCGGTCGGTTCAGTTTGGGGATGAGATTAGCCAGACGATTCATCTGGGTATCGATCACCCGGACATGCGCAAGGTTATTCAACGCATCAGTGAGTTTCAGGATCGCAGCAGTACCGACGTGCGCGAACACATCTTGCTGATGGCCGAGGAGGCATCATCGGTCGCTGCGACTTATGGTGCGGAGCGGCTGTTGCAAGCTCTGCCGCAACGTGACGTGATCGAGGGTGATACCACAGCGGTGCAACCGACCGACCACGACATGCAGCGTTTTCTGAACCGCATCAGCCGTTGCATCATGGATGTTGAACCCTTGCCTCGCTTATTGCAGTTGGCGGTCCATGCACTGCATCGCGGCGCCGGGTTTGGCCGGGTGGCCCTGTGGTTGAGTTCAGCACGGGATCATCGGCTCGAGCCGGTCATCGTCGCCGGAGACGACGTAGCCCGCTGGCGTGAAGTCCTGAAACTGGATCTGAGCACTCTGCATCAGGAGGAAACCCTGGCGGTGTTTCTAAAAGCCCCCGAACCCCGCTGGTACACTCGCAAAGCACCCACTGACGGAGTGATGCGGCGCTTGCTCGGTACAGTCGACGGGATGATGGTGCCGGTACAGTCGCCGGACCGGCTGGTGGGGGTGATTTATGCGGACAACGACGGCGATGCGCTCACTGAACGCCAGTTTGAAGAACTGCAACTGGTCGCCAATCAGATCAATCTCTACCTGCAATTTAATATGTCGGCGCAACCAAAAAGCGGCTGAACCATCAGCCGCCTTAAGTGGAGGACCCGTCAGTGCTCAGTCGTAACCAAGCGTCATAAACCGGGTGACTGGTCGCTTTGCAGGGCATCGAGTACCGTGCTGGCTTCAATGCTGGTCAGACCATTCGCATCGGTGATGTTTTCAGCTGCCAGCTGTTGCTGAACGGCAATGACGGCGGTTTCGGCTTCATCGGCCGATTCGATGGCGGTATTGTCCGGGCTCAGTCTCTCATCCTGACTGGCATTGAACGTTTGCTGTAATTGATCCAACTGGGAGGACTCAGCTTCGGAGAAGCGCTCCAGAGCAGAAATGGTCCCATCCAGATTGCTCAGGGTCTCACCCCGATCCCGGATGAAAAAAGAGTTGTCAGGCAACGGCCCCAGGTCGTCGATGCCCTCGCCAAAGGGCTCACTCAGGGCGCGTTCGCGTATCTCCTGCAAGGCGTCTGCTGCCTGAGCACTGAGTTGTTCGCGCCCTTCGGTCAGCTCGGTACTGCCGCCCTCGGCGATCAGATCCCGTTCAGTGCGCAGCTGGTCGACCACTTCACCCCGGCTTTGCTGGGAAATGGCCAGGTTAGAGGCTTCCTGTACCAGAGATCGCTCAGCGCTGGTGCGCCGGTCGAGCGTCGTGTTGACCTGCACGTCGGGGGAAGGCGTCTGGCGCTCCTGGGGTGTTGGTTCCTGTCGTGCAGGGGTGGGTGCCTGGGGAGCGCGTGGCTCTGGCCGATTGATCGAACCCAGAGTGGCATTGCTACCCGTTATGTCCGTCAACATCTGTTAATCTCCCAAGCAAGCAGTAGGTATAAGTACGATAGTTTAGGGTTGTTTGGTTAATTTTCAACCAGCAGGCTGCATCCAGAGAGCGTTTTGGCGAGTATTTACGTCAATCTCACATTTTTCATTAAACAGTTACGGTGACTTTCCTGCCATGAACGAGACCGATGTTCTCAAACTGCTGATGCAAACCGCCGAGGGCAACGCCCAGGCCTTTCGCCAACTCTATGACCAGACGTCCGGCAAGCTGTATGCCGTCAGTCTGGGCATGATGAAACGCCGGGACCTGGCCGAAGATGCCGTGCAGGATGCGTTTGTGCGCATCTGGCACAACGCCGGGGAGTACCGGGCGGAAAAGGGGGCAGTGCTGACCTGGATGATCAGTATCGTACGCTACCGCTGCCTCGATTTACTGCGTTCCGCCAAAGCCCGGCGGGAGCATCTGACCGACGGGGATGTGGATCTGGCCGGTGAGCCAGAAGACACTGACACGCCGGAGGGGGCGCTGAACGCCGGTCGGGACCGGATTCGCATCGACGAATGCCTCGATGAACTGGAAGACCAGCAGCGACATGCCATTCAACTGGCTTATTTTCGTGGCATGACCCATCAGGAAGTGTGCGGCCAACTCGACTTGCCGCTGGGATCGGTAAAAAGCTGGATACGACGCGGATTGCAACAACTGAAACGGTGCCTGGAATGACTCAACAGCTGTCTGATAGAAAGCTCGATACACTGGCGGCCGAATATGTGCTCGGCACGCTTGAAGACGACACCCGGCTTAAACTGCAACGGCTGATGGTCACCAGCGACCGGGCCCGTAAAGCCGTCTGGCACTGGGAGCAAACTCTGAACGCACTGGGGGCTAGCCTGAACGACGTTCAACCCAGTTCCCGGGTCTGGCGACGCATTGAAGCGCGGCTGGGTCTCGGCGAAACCGAAGTCGTCGAGGCCGGAGTTGACGAGCCGCACCAGAACGTCACGCCGCTTCGCACCTCTCGTATACGCCAGGGCTGGGTCTGGCCTGCCATTGCTGCGGCTCTGGTACTGGTGATGATCAGCTGGAACGGTTGGCAAACAACGTCGTCGGCTCCCGCGCAAGTCGCGGTCATTCAGGATGCCAGTGCTCAGGCGCTCTGGTCGGTTAACCTGACTGAGGACGGGCTCCTGGTGACCAGCACGCGCCAGGTAACGGCAAGCTCGGAACGCGATTATGAACTCTGGCTGGTGGCTGCCGATGGCCGGGCGCCTGTGTCTCTGGGCTTGTTGCCGGAGTCGGGTCAGCGCCTGTTGCCGCGCAACGCACTCTTTGATGCGGTTGATGTTGAGGTGTTGGCGGTCAGTCGTGAGCCCGAAGGAGGTTCGCCCACCGGTCAGCCGACGGAGGTGTTGTATACGGCGCAATTGGTGGGGCTATAACGGGGTGTTTTATAGCCGTTAGTTATCGAGTTGAACCCTCTCCCCAGCCCTCTCCCGTGGGACGGGAGAGGGAGCGCTTAGTTGGGTAAATATAGCCAGCGCCCATGGCTCGTAGCACTGCATTAACAGTCCTCTCTCCACCACTGGGGGAGAGAGCTAGAGAGAGGGGGCGGCGCAGCCGTTAGTGCTTGGTTTAGAATCAGCCTGACGCTCGCCACCCGTTGAATAACCCCTTGAAATACCCGTTACCAGCCCTTTAAAACTCAGGTTTCGGCATAATCACTGAACAATGCCATACTCATGGCAAGCAGGGCCCCATTTTCGCCCGCAGGAGCGCCATTATGCCGATACTCAGAGACGACCACACTGCTGCGCTGGCAGGCATTCATGCCCAGGGCGGCGAATTGCTGGAACGCATTCAGGATGTGTTGGATCAAAGCACGCTGTCCGGCCCCCTCGAACGGTTGTTGAGAACCACAGCGGTCCGTCGGGAAGCGTTACTGATCGATGTTGAAATGCTCGAGCGCGAGCGCGGCGACCTGCCCAAGGCGCCCAACACAGAGCGGGCCTTACTGGAAGCTATTGCCGACTGGGTGCACACTCAGTTGACGGATGAAAGCAGCCTGATTCGCCGCCTCAATGAAGCCGAATCGCAATGGCGTCAGGTCATTCTGGACGCGCTCGAACAAGACTGGACAGACCCGGAGCAGGACGTATTGCAGGCCCTGATTGAACACAGTGACGAGTTCATCGACGAGTTGGCGGTGCTGCAGACCACACTTTAGTCAACGGGTGACGTTCAGGCTTCTTAGATTTCCTCGCCACTTAGGGTAAGCTGGCCGATCTTGGATTTAAGGGATTAAGGGTAATTGCATGAAACAATCGATGGAAACGCGCTCGTTTCTGGTGTTTTTACTGATCGTCACGGTGTTGTTTGGCCTGGTACTCGAACCGTTTTGGGGCGCTATTTTCTGGGCAGCCGCCGTCTCCGTTATTTTTTATCCGCTACAGCAGCGACTGGTGCGTCGTTTCAACGGGCGTCGCAACCTTGCGGCCATCACCACTTTGCTGTGCTGCATGCTGATTGTGGTGATTCCAGTACTGCTGATTCTGGCTCAGGTCGTTCGCGAAGCGATCGGTGTGTATCAGGGTATTCAGGATGGGGAAATGTCACCCGGTGCCTATCTGGACCAGATTCGAACGGCCTTTCCGGTGATTCCGGAAACACTGGAGCGGGTTGGCATTGATACCAATAATTTGCGTGAGCAGATATCCAGTTTCAGTGTGGCCGCCAGTCGATACCTGGCACAGGAGACGCTGACTTTTGGTCAGAATACCCTAACCTTCGTACTGCATCTGGGCATGATGCTCTACCTGACCTTCTTCCTGCTGCGTGATGGCGACACCCTGATAGAACTGATGGTAAAAGCCCTGCCGCTGGGCGATGAGCGCGAACGTCGCCTGTTTGACAAGTTCGCCGAGGTGACCCGGGCGACGGTTAAAGGCAATCTTCTGGTGGCCATGATACAGGGCGCATTGGGTGGCTTTATCTTCTGGGTGCTGGGCATTCCCGCCGCCATTCTGTGGGGCGTGATGATGATGGTGCTGTCGCTGATCCCGGCTGTGGGTGCGGCCCTGGTCTGGGGGCCGGCGGCTATTTATCTGTTTGCCGTGGGCAGTGTTGTTCCGGGCATCGTACTGGTGATGTACGGCGTCATTATCATTGGCCTGGCTGATAACATTCTTCGCCCGATTCTAGTGGGGCGCGACACCAAACTGCCGGATTACCTGGTGCTGTTCTCGACCCTTGGCGGCATTGCACTGATGGGGATCAACGGGTTTGTCATCGGGCCTCTGATCGCTGCGGTGTTCCTGACCTTCTGGGACATTTTCATGGAAGAATTCAACACCGACATTGTTGAGCCGGAAACGACTCGCATAGCGCCCGAATCTGCTTCAGCGGAAAACCCTTAACCCCAAGCGGCCCGTCAGCGGGCCGCCTGTTTTGCCCGGCCCGCCAGAAATACCCCGATACCCCCCAGCAGCAGCCCGGTAGCCACCAGCAAATGCGTGGTCAGCGGTTCCAGCACAACCACAGCCCCACCGATGGCCGCCAGCACGGGCACACTGAGTTGCAACACACTGGCCTGAACGCCGCTGAGTGCTGGCAACACGCTGTACCAGAGTGCATAGCCGATGCCGGAAGCCAGTGAGCCCGAGGCGACAGCCAGCCAGAAGCCGGATGACGTGATCAGAATGGCGTCGGTAAAAGGCAGGTACAGCAGCAAAGCGAAAGGGGCGGCCCGAACAAAATTCCCCGCCGTGTCGGCCAGAGGCTGACTCGACCCCCGACCGTTAAGCGTATAGAACCCCCAGGCGATGCCGCTGATCACCATCAGCACAAACCCAAGCCGGGTCGGCGCCGTCAGACCCGGAATGATCAGATACAAGAACCCGCCCACCGCGATCCACAATCCCAGCCATTCCAGTCCGGTCAGGCGCTCACCGCGCAACAGGCTGGTGATGATCATGGTCAGTTGCACGGTGCCGAACAGCAGCAATGCTCCGGTGGCGGTGTCGAGCTGAACGTAGGCAAAGCTGAAGCAGGCCGCATAAAGCCAAAGGAAACCCGCACCACGCCAGGAACCGGCCAGCAGTTGCGACAAGGCATTCCCCGGACGATGACGTATCGCCAGTATCAGCACCAGGGTGATGGCCCCGGAAACCAGACGCACGGCGGTAAACGAGGCCGCATCGATGCTGAGCGGGCCCAGTGCGAGCCGGCACAGCACTGAATTGGCGGCAAACGCAATCAGCGCGAGCACAGTCAGGGAAGCATGGCGGGGCACTATCATGGTCATGGTGGAACCGTCGGTCATCTGTGGGGCGCCTACTGTACGGGTTTTTGCGCCAAAGCTCATGTCTTCAGGGCAGGATGCCTTCAAGGTAACTGTGTCCACCCAGATAGGACATGGCAGTACGAATAGTCCGGCTGCGCTGCGACACATAAGCAGAAGGCTGACTCACATTAAGCCGCTTCGGGTTGGGCAGCACGGCAGCAAGAAGGGAAGCTTCGTAAGCACTCAGTTGCGCCGGTGTCTTGTTGAAGAAGTGGTGGCTTGCCTCGGTGACGCCGTATATACCCGGGCCGAATTCAACCACATTCAGGTAGATTTCCAACAGGCGAGTCTTGGTCCAGAACAGCTCCATCCACAGCGTCAGCCAGGCCTCGATGCCTTTGCGCAATAGGCTGCGACCGGGCCAGAGGTAGAGGTTCTTGGCCAGTTGCTGGCTGATTGTGCTGCCACCGCGTAACTGTTCCCGGTTTTCATTTAAGGCTTTACGGATGGCGGTCACGTCGATGCCAAAGTGATCGGGGAAACGCTGGTCTTCAGAGGCCACGACCGCCAACGGCAGGTGGGCGGAAATAGCTTCCAGAGGTGTCCAGCGCGTCAGCCAGGGTGGCTGATCGCCCGAGTCCTGAAGAATGAACGCCGTTGTCGGCGGGTTAAAGACCGCCAGTGGCAGTGTCAGGCCGATACTGATCAGGCACAGGGCTGCGAACAGGCGCAGTCCTATGCGTATTGAGGCGCGAATAAAACGGTGAAACTGAGGTCCCATGAACAAAGCATTGATTAACCATTGATCGGCGGAGTGTAACCGAAATCGATCGTCGCGTTTGTCATCAAACCGTATGGCGGGCAGGTCTGTATGCGCCTCGATACCCCGGTTTGCATTGGTATCGAGGCGTATGCTTCAGCCGAAAATGCCTTTGAACATAAAAAAGAAGATAATCGCCAGGAAGGCCCCTGCAGGCAGGGTGACGATCCAACTGGCGAAGATGGTACCTACGACTCTGAGGTTCAGGGCCGAAATACCGCGTGCCATGCCGACCCCCAGAACCGCGCCAACCAGGGTGTGGGTAGTCGAGATCGGCAGGCCGGTGCCCGAGGCCATTACGACTGTGGTGGCCGCGGCCAGTTCGGCGGCAAACCCGCGGCTTGGGGTCAGTTCGGTGATTTTGCGGCCAATGGTGCCCATGACTTTGTAGCCATAGGTGGCCAGGCCGAGCACGATACCCCCACCACCGAGCAGCAACACCCAGGCGGGCATGGCCGATTCAGCCAGAATGTTACCCTGGTTGGCCACGACGTTAATGATGGCAGCCAATGGGCCAACGGCGTTGGCCACATCGTTCGACCCGTGAGCAAATGCCATGGCACAGGCGGTGAAAATCATCAGAATAGCGAATACTCTCTCGACCGACGCGAAGCGGAATTGACTGTCAGCCTCTTCATCAACCTTCACGCGCTTGAGCAGGGCAATGCCGAGCAACATGACCGCAAAACTCACGGCGATACTGATCAGAGTGCTTTCACCGAAGGAGAGGCCAACACCCACGTGTTTCAAGCCTTTGGTGAAGGTCACCATGGTGATCATGAACGCGGTCAGGAACATGTAGCCGGGTACGTAGCGTTTTGCGTTGCCAAAGGGGTCATCCGTGTTGAGGATGAGCTTGTGCACACTGCGGAAAATAAAGAATGCCAGCGTGCCGGCGAGGACCGGCGAGACCACCCAACTCATGACAATGGAGGTGACCTTGCCCCATTGCACGTATTCAACGCCGATGCCGACGGCGGCGAAACCAACAATGGCGCCCACTATGGTATGAGTGGTTGAGACGGGCCAGCCCATCATAGAAGCGATCACCAGCCAGATGCCTGCGGCCAGCAGTGATGACATCATCCCATAGACCAGTAATTCCGGGGATCCGGCCATCACATTGGCGTCAATGATGCCCTTGCGGATGGTGCCGGTGACCTCGCCACCGGCGAGATATGCCCCGGCGAATTCAAACACCATGGCGACGATGATCGCCTGTTTTACGGTCAGTGCGCGGGAGCCGACCGATGTACCCATAGCGTTGGCGACGTCGTTGGCGCCAACGCCCCAGGCCATGAAAAATCCAAACAAGCAGGCAAGTAGGACGAACCATTGGCCGTATTCTGCAATGACGGTCATGGGGTATTCCTCTTATCAGTGAGCAGTGTATGACGTGCGGCCCAAAAGGCGCAGCGTCAGCGGGCTAACAGAATTTGCAGACGGGAACCGACGCGTTGTGCCACGTCTGCCAGGTCACCGATCAATTCGATCACCCGGTAGAGGAACATCACGTCAATGGGGGGGTAGTCCTTTTCCACGGTACGCAAGGCGCGGCGTACCCTTATTTCCAATTCATCGGCCCGGTGCTCCTGATCGTCCAGATCGTTGAGCAGGCCACTGACCAGCTTGATTTCCCGGCTACTGAAGCCGGTTTCAAACAGCTCATCGAGTTCAGCCAGGGCATCGGCCGCTTTCTGGCTGGTGTTGATCGATGATTCCAGGTATTCGCGCATCAGCGGCTGAATCGGCTCGGGAATGGTCATTTCCCGGCCCAGCATGACCCCGGCGATGTCTTTTGCGCGGTTGGCTAGCTTGTCCTGATGCGTCAGCAGCTCAAGCAGGTCGGACCGTGGGACCGGCATGAACAGGCTGTTGGGCAGGTGCATGCGGATGTCTTTTTTCATCCGGTCGGCATCGCCTTCGAGTTTGGCGATGTCCAGCCGGATAGACTCGGCCGCTTTGTAGTCGCCTGTGGCGGCCATGTCATAAAAGTCGATCAGTCGAACCACGCAGGCATGCGCTTTTTGCATGTGTTCCTGCATGGGCTTGACCGGAGACCGGCCAAAGAGGGCCATCAATGGGCTGTCAGCCGCCATGTTGCTTTCCTCTGTCGCATCGTCGAATGAAGAGGGGCGCATTATAGAGACCTGGGGCTGTAATAAAAACGTCACACGTGGGCTAATTCACATTTTTTTGCCGGGCCAGGGATGGATGGTCGGCCTGCTCTAACGATGACGAGGGGTGTAAGGTAAGTGGTTACTGACCCGGCTGGCGCCGGGTGGATGACGGGAGCACTTTGCCTAATTAAGGGGTTTGTTCTGTCCCGATGGTGGTAATGCCCGAATTCGGCGGTTGTCGTCTATGGCGACGTAAACGAACTCTGATTCGGTTACTTTCTGGCGCTCTTCATCTTCCGGCATCCGGCACCAGACTTCGACGCCGATGCGAATCGAGCTGCGGCCCATGCCCAGAATGCGGGTATAGCAGCAGATTACCGAGCCGACGCGTACCGGACGAACAAACGACATCTCGCCAATGGCCATGGTGGTGGTGCGCCCGTGTGCCAGCCGACTGGCCGCGATGCTGGCGGCCATGTCCATATGGGTGACAAGCCAGCCCCCGGAAATATCCCCGTTGGTGTTGGTGTCTTTGGGCTGAGCGACCACCCGCAGTTGCAGTTCGCCGCGGGGCGTCGGGTTGTGTTCATCCAGTTTTTTCATGGGTTCCCTAAAGTCGTCATGGCGGTCTGGGCCAGGTCGGGTGGGGCTATAACGTGATGTTTATTGACATCAGTATACGGTAAGGGTGCCGGTATTGACTACGTTGCAGGCAGGCTCATTGCTGTTCCTGACCTTTTTATGACAGCTGTAACATTACTGTCATAGTAAAGACATATCCTTGTCACATCCGAGCTCTAGGATGCCTCTCGAGCTTCGAGGTTGTGACCCAGTTGCCAGTTCGCAAGTGGGAGCACCGAGAAAAACCCAAGACTGACTGGAGGTTTACCAGTGAACAAGAAAATGATTGGCGCCCTGGCCTTTGCCGCCGCCGCTACCAGCTTCGCAACTGTTTCGGCCGAAGGCCGTAGCCAGATCAGCATAGTAGGTTCTTCTACTGTGTTCCCATTCGCCTCAGTTGTCGCCGAGCGTTTCGGTCAGACAACATCGTTCCCGACTCCGACTATCGAATCAACCGGTTCAGGCGGCGGTTTGAGCCTGTTCTGTCAGGGAGTGGGTGAAAGCACCGCAGACATCACCAACGCTTCGCGTCGCATCAAGCAATCTGAAATCGATTTGTGCGCCAGCAACGGCGTTGATGAAATCGTTGAAGTACTTATTGGCTATGACGGCATTGCTATCGCCAACAGCGCCGAGGGTGCTGAGCTTGAGCTGAGCAAAGGGCAACTGTTCCTGGCGCTGGCTGAAACCGTTCCGAACCCGAATGGATCTGGCCTGGTCACCAACCCATACGACAGCTGGAGCGACATTGACAGCAGCCTGCCGAATGTTGCCATTCGCGTTTTTGGTCCACCGCCGTCTTCCGGTACCCGTGATGCCTTCGTAGAGCTGGTTATGGAAGAAGGCTGTCAGGAATTCGACGCCATCTCATCTCTGGCAGATAGCGATGAAGATAAAATGGAAGAAGTCTGTGCCACCATGCGTGAAGACGGTTCTTTTGTTGAAGCCGGTGAAAACGACAGCCTGATCGTGTCACGTCTGGAAAACGACCCGAATGCCCTGGGCATCTTCGGTTACTCGTTCCTGGATCAGAACTCAGACAAGGTTCAGTCAGTGGCCGTTGATGGCGTGCAAGCGACTTTTGACACCATCGCTGACGGCTCTTACAAGGTGTCTCGCCCACTGTTCTTCTACATCAAGAAAGCACACATTGGCGTGATTCCGGGTATCGAAGAGTATGTGGCCGAGTTCACAAGCCGCCGTGCGGTTAGCCCCAACGGTTACCTGATTGACCGTGGTCTGATCCCGCTGTCAAACGCTGAATATGCCCGCATGACAGGCAACGTAGAAAACCTGCGCCACGTGTCACTGTAAGCTTGATCAGCAGGCCGGCTACTGCAGCGGCCAGCACAGAGGAGGTCCGGTTACCCGGCCCTCCTCTTGGTGTTTCAGCAGGGTGGGTTATTCCTGCGGTTTTTTCTGAGAGAATACGCACCGCCATTGAGGCACCGGCAGCAACCCGGCTGCCACGGGTGATGGTTTAATATCCCGTTCAGTGCTTTGCAGCAGAGTACTGAACGAGATGTTTTTTAACGTTCTGAGGAGTGGTTGGATGCAAACATCGACCCTGATAATGATTGTACTGGCATTGACGGTGGGGGCTTATGTGCTCGGTCGTCAGCGTTCGGTGCACCTGGCCCAGCCGCTTGGCGGGATCAAAAGACTGCATTCCCTGCCCAACTACTATGGCTTGATGGCCGCGGTCTGGACCGGTATTCCGGCCCTTGTTGTGCTGACTATCTGGTCAGCTTTCGAAAGCTCAGTCATCACGGGTACGGTGCTGGCCAGCCTCCCGGCCAGTTATGCTGACTTGTCAGAGGCTCGGGTTGGTCTGGTTCTCAGCCAGATTCAAAACATTGGGTTGGGCACTATTGATGGCAGTGAGCTCCCCGACCTGGCACAGGCGGGTGAGTTGTTGGCGTCGCTGAATGCCAGTAGCCAGTTTGGCAAAATAGCCCTGACGATTGTGATCGCGATTCTGGGCGGGGGTTATGCCTGGTTGCGCACCAGCCCTGCCCTGCGTGCCAGGCCACAGTTTGAACTGGTGTTGAAAGGCTTTTTTCTGCTGTGCTCCACCATTGCCATTTTTACGACCATCGGCATTATTCTATCGGTGCTGTTCGAGAGCATCCGTTTTTTCCAGTCTGTTCCCGTTTTCGATTTTGTGTTCGGTACCAAGTGGAGTCCACAGATTGCCATTCGTGCCGATCAGGTTGGGTCTTCCGGTGCTTTTGGTGCCATTCCGTTGTTTGTCGGCACCCTGTTGATTGCCGCCATTGCGTTATTGGTGGCGGTTCCGCTGGGCTTGATGTCAGCCGTTTATCTGTCTGAATACGCCAATTCCAGAGTGCGCTCTGTCGTAAAACCCCTGCTGGAGGTATTGGCGGGCATCCCTACCGTGGTTTATGGCTTTTTCGCCGCTCTGACCATGGCCCCCCTGGTGCGGGATTTTTTCCAGGGCATTGGCATGGATGGTGTGTCGGCCGAATCGGCTCTGGCTGCCGGCCTGGTCATGGGGATTATGATCATTCCCTTCGTCTCGTCGCTCTCCGATGATGTGATCAACGCGGTGCCCAACAGCCTGCGCGATGGATCCTACGGCCTCGGCGCTACCAAGAGTGAGACCATTCGTCAGGTCGTTTTCCCGGCGGCATTGCCGGGCATTATGGGCGGCGTATTGCTGGCTGCTTCCCGGGCCATCGGTGAAACCATGATTGTGGTGATGGCGGCGGGTCTGGCCGCTAACCTGACGGTTAATCCGCTGCAGGCAGTAACGACGGTGACGGTGCAGATTGCCACCCTGCTGGTGGGCGATCAGGAATTTGACAGCCCCAAAACCCTGGCGGCCTTTGCGCTAGGTCTGATGCTGTTTATAACCACTCTGTTGCTGAACATTGTTGCCATGTCGATCGTGAAGAGGTTCCGTGAACAATATGACTGATCAACCGTTGAACGCCATCGAACGAATGGCGACCGTCAAGCAGGAACGCATGAACGCACGGCTGAAGCAGCGCTACAACCGCGAACGCCGGTTCAAAGCCTATGGCATCGCCTCGATCTCAGCAGGCCTGGCCTTTTTGGCCGTCTTGCTGGTGACCATCTTCAGCGCGGGGATTCCGGCGTTTCAAAGCACCTTTATCCAGCTGGATGTTACCTACGACCCGGACGCGCTGTACATTGACGACGCCTCGGACCCGGAACAGTTGCGCTTCGCTGATTTTGACAATGCGGTGCGTCAGTCACTGTTGGCGCGTTTTCCCGATGTCACCGGACGTAATGAAACCCGCGCACTGATGTCTCTGATCAGCACGGCTTCCGGCTACACAATACGCGACCGGCTGACGGAGAATCCTGATTTGCTGGGTCAGAGTGAAACACTGTGGCTAATGGCTGATGACGACCTGGATCTGGTATTGAATGGAACCATCGACCGTACCTTGCCAGAAAGTGAGCGCCGGGTAAGCGACCTGGAACTGACCTGGATCGACGATTGGGATGCCAGCGGTGAACTCGACCGCCGGTTTAACACGACCTTTTTCACCCGGGGTGACTCGCGTGATCCGGAAACCGCAGGTGTCTGGGGGGCTGTTGTCGGGTCGTTCTATACCCTGGTGGTGACGCTGGCACTGTCGTTCCCGATCGGTGTGGCTGCGGCGATTTATCTGGAAGAGTTCGCGCCGAAGAACCGCCTGACCGAGATCATTGAAGTCAACATCAACAATCTGGCGGCGGTGCCGTCGATTGTGTTTGGTTTGCTGGGCCTGGCGGTATTTATTAATTTCTTTGGCCTGCCGCGTTCGGCACCGGTGGTCGGTGGCCTGGTGCTGACACTGATGACGTTGCCGACCATCATTATTTCAGCCCGTGCGTCGATTAGGGCCGTGCCACCGTCCATACGGGATGCCGCCATGGGGCTCGGGGCTTCCAAGATGCAAGTCACGCTGCACCATGTTTTGCCGCTGGCGCTGCCAGGCATGCTGACCGGTACCATCATTGGCATGGCTCAGGCATTGGGCGAGACCGCGCCGCTGTTGATGATCGGCATGGTGGCCTTCATCGTGGACATTCCACAGGGCTTCACCGATGCCGCGACGGTTCTGCCGGTTCAGGTGTATATCTGGTCGGACAGTCCGGAGCGGGCCTTTATTGCCAAAACGTCGGCGGCCATTATGGTGCTGCTGGGCTTCCTGGCATTGATGAATTTGTTGGCCGTCCTGTTGCGGCGTAAGTTTGAGCGTCGCTGGTAGGCGATGTCGGGGAGACCGTAAACGATGACTATTACCAATCAATATTCAGAACAGAAGGCCGAAACCGTGACCGTAGCCAAGACCGAACCCGATCAGTTTGACATCGGTGACTGGACCCAGACTGTAGGTGACCCCTTGCTGGATGATCCGCGTTTGAGTGCCCGCAATGTGGATGTGTTCTACGCGGACAATCAGGCGATTGAGAATGTCAGCCTCGACATCGGCAAAAACGAAGTGATCGCGATGATCGGGCCCTCCGGGTGTGGCAAGTCGACCTTTTTACGCACCCTGAACCGAATGAACGATTCGATTGATATCTGCAAGGTCAGGGGCGAGATCATTCTCGACGGCCAGAACATTTACGACAAAAGCATGGATGTCGTTGAGCTGCGTGCCAAGGTCGGCATGGTGTTCCAGAAACCCAACCCTTTTCCCAAGTCGATCTACGATAACGTAGCCTATGGTCCGCGTATTCACGGTCTGGTATCACGGCGCGCTGAGCTGGATGAGGTGGTCGAAACCGCCCTGCGCAAGGCGGGCTTGTGGGACGAAGCAAAGGATCGTCTGGATAAGCCCGCTACGGGTCTGTCCGGGGGGCAGCAACAACGTCTGTGCATCGCCCGTACCATAGCGATATCGCCGGAAGTGATTCTGATGGATGAACCCTGTTCAGCCCTGGACCCCATCGCCACGGCTCGCATCGAAGAGCTGATTGCCGAGCTGTCGGAAAACTACACCATTGCCATTGTGACGCACAGTATGCAGCAGGCTGCCCGGGTTTCGCAGCGTACTGCCTACTTTCACCTGGGCAAGCTGATCGAAGTGGGTGACACCGACAAGATTTTCACCTCGCCGGATCACAAATTGACAGAAGATTACATCACCGGTCGCTTCGGCTGATCGGAGAGGAGACACTATGGATAAGTCACATTTTGATCGCCACACTTCAGCTCAGTACAACGCCGAGCTTGAAGAAGCACGCAAGAATCTGATGCAAATGGGCGGCCTGGTCGAGCAGCAGGTCGAAGATGCCCTGAAGGCATTGATGGAAATGGATACATCGCTGGCTCAGCGTGTGATCGACACCGACAAGACGGTCAACGAGATGGAGCTGGAGATCGACGAGGAGTGCGCCCGCATTCTGGCGCTGCGTCACCCTGCGGCTTCGGATCTGCGGTTTGTGATCGCGGTATCCAAAGCGGTGAACGATCTGGAGCGTATGGGCGATGAAGCCTCGAAAGTCGCCAAACACACGCTGGAGCTGGCCGATACCGGCTCAGGCCCGCAGGGCTACGTAGAGCTGCGCCACATTGGCGAGAAGGTTCGGCAAATGGTTTCCCAGTCGCTGGATTCCTTTGCCCGGCTGAATACCGACAGCGCTTTTGATGTACTGCAGCAAGACCAGGCGGTCGATCTGGAGTACGGCACCGCCATTCGCACGCTGGTGACCACCATGATGGAAGACCCGCGCACTATTACCCGGGCGTTGAATGTCATGTGGTCGCTGCGCTCACTGGAGCGGATTGGCGATCATGCCCGCAACGTCGCCGAATCGGTGATCTACCTGGTCAAGGGCAAAGATGTGCGCCACATCAACCTGGATCAGATCGAAGCGCAGATTAAGAAAAAATAATTGAGAAAAAACTTGTTGCGAATCAAAAGGTTGTTGACGAGCAACTGGGTTTTCCTTATATTACGCACCCGTTGCCGGCATAGCTCAGTTGGTAGAGCAACTGACTTGTAATCAGTAGGTCCCGAGTTCGACTCTTGGTGCCGGCACCATTTTTCGAAAAAACCCGCCTCGTGCGGGTTTTTTCGTTTCTGGGGTTTGGTGGCATGAGTTCGTTTCGCCGGACAGACTTGCCCGGCCGCCTTCACTTGACTGGCAGCTGTCCCCAAACTCCAAACCGACCTTAACTGGCGACACAAGCAGATATTCAGTAAAGTCGTGCGTTCTATAGTTGTACGGTCTTGGAACTTTGAATGAATGTCATCACCGATCTGCTGTTGTCCCTGTCGGGGCTGATCCGTCCGCATCTCACCTTTATTTCATCCGCATTGGTGGCGACCTTTCTGGTCATATACGGCAATGACGTCAACCGCGCTGTCTGGGCGCTGATTCGCCGGGCGCATTTCATCGTTCGTACCCTGGTGTTTATTCTGCTGTGTGCCATCGGTTATGGGCTGATTGCCGTTTACCTGGTGCCTGTTATCTCTAATTTACTGCTGATGGCCGGTTCTGTCTGGCTGGGTGTTGTGGTGGTTCTGGTGTTTATACTGGTTGGTTGGCTGGCCGAGCGGCACAGCCGGCGTGGCTGACGAAGAGGCTTGATCGCATGTTGTATCACCATCTGCATCGAACGCTGTGTAGCCTGTGTCTGGTGTCCGCCTTAAGTGTGGCTTTGCTGCCTGGGCGGGCCTGGGCGTTGAATGAATCGGCGCATCAGGCGGTGATTCAACTGGCAATATTGCAACTGGATGAGCCTGCTCGCAATCAACTGGAACAATGGTATGGCCCGCAATGGGGGCGTGACCTGATAGCCCTGGCAAACTGGGCTGATGAAGCTCGCCCCGAACCGCGTTTCAGTAAAGTGGTGTTTGACGAAGGTGCGACGAGTTTTGACCTGGTCGACAACTGCCCGGGCAATCTCTGTGCGGTCGCGGCTATTCTGGAAAGTCAGCGAGTGCTTGAAGACGATTCTTTCAGTGTGATTCGTAAGCGCGAAGCCCTGCAGTTTCTGATGCATTTTGTGACTGAGCTGCACGTTCCGGTCAATGCCGGTCGCAAGGCGGATAACGGGGGGCTGGATCTGACGCTGACCAGCAGCGATCTGCGCGACGTAACGCTCGACTGGGTCTGGAATGAAGATCTGTACAGCCGGGTATCGGATTCCTGGTTTGTACAGGCGCAGCGTTACCGGCGGCGCTTGCCGGAGCTGCCCGTTGCCGAGTGGCAGCAATCGCTGAACCCGATTGACTGGGCGCTGGAGACACATCAGATCGCGCTGGCGTCGGCCTACGCGTTTGCCGGGCGTGGCCAGTACGACTCAGCCTATCGCCAGGCTGCCATGCCAGTGCTGGAAACACAGATGATCAAAGCCAGCGCGCGGCTGGCTGCAACGTTGAACGGTCTGTTCTAGCCGGGCTGCAAGGTAGGGAGGGCGGTAGCCAGGGCCTGGTCGTGACGAGTCTGGCTGGCACTGTCTCTGACAGTCAGTTGTCAAAAAGCAGGCATAAAAAAAGGCCCCATCCGAGGGCCTTTTTTTATTACGATCATTTTAACCATCCGTGTCGACCACTGAACTGCTGAGAGCTTCCGTTGCCGCACCATTGGCCCCTTCCTGGCGCCTATGGTGTGTCTATTCTGCTATCCGGGATCTGAAGATCCGGACGTCAGCATCCGTGCTGTGTCGCGTGATGCGATACTCCTGTTGCCATCCTATGGCTGGCCAGCCTGGCCCCTGTTTTGTCCGTTGGCGTTCTTCCTGAACACGAGAGAAGTATAGCCAATGTCAGCTTGGTTTGTGACGCAGTTAGCGCTTTGAGACTGGGAATTGCGCTGTTTAGTTGGGTCGGTCGACGGTCTGATGCGGCTTGGCGAACGGTTTTAGTGAACTTCGTCACAAAAGAGGTGGGAACATCCTACGTCCTGTGTAGGAGATCTCTTACACGGAGGGGAGGAAAATGAGAAATTGATCGTCAGTCAGGCGACGTGTCGATCCAACCGCAAGGTAACGCCAGCACCTCTGGAATCGAGGGGGTAGGGTGATTGGTTGTAATCGATGCTATGGAAGAGAGTGGAAGGGCAGATGACTCTGCCCTTCCGGGTCTTGCCAGTGAGATGCTAATGCATTGCTGCTGCGAACCTTCCCGGTTCTTGCATGCTCTTCCGTGTGACCGTCCCCGGTCGAGCGTTTCCTTGCCGGACCTCCCTGTTGTTTCGTCCTTGTGCATCCCTGTAACGGCTGCTGCTGAGCCGAACGGTGTCCCTGGTGTGACCTTCCTGGTCGGCATCCCTGTTTGGCCACCCTGGCCAACTGACGGTCCCTCGCCTCGCCTTGCGTTCCTTCTCTGTTCGCGCCAATTCGTGGCTCTGCTCCCTGAACGCAGGCTATGATACGGGTATGGCCGGTGACTTTGGGCGTCAATATGTTGTCGATTCGTGCCTCGAAAAGTGTGACGGAGTGCAAAGCCTGCCATGCTGCGGGACAGCTGTTTTTGTGGGACGATGTCTCCGCTAAGTAGCTATTATTCTCACATAGAATGTAGGAAATCTCGTACAAATTATGTCAGAAAAACAGACATCGCCATCTGGAACCCTCCATTTCTTTGGCGGAAAAATGACGGTTTCCTGGCTTAAACAGGGGGTAATACCCCTGAGTCCTGGATTGCCACTGGCTCAGCCCTTTGCTCAGCCGGTATCCGCCAATGCCCGGTCGGTACAGCCGGTCAGTGCCGAGGCGTTGGAAGGGGAATGGCAGCGACAGTATGAGGCGCTGCCCGCTGCTGTTAAGGGATTGCTGAGTTTTGAGCATTTTCGTGCGCAGTCGGGCGAGCTGGCCAGCTCCATAAGAACCGCGGCCCGTGAGCGGGAATACGGTCGTACGCCGAGCTATGATCTGGGTCGACTGGCAAAAGCCCGGGTAGCCCGCTTGTTTCCGTCGGCACTGAGTTACCTGGCCTGGCGAGATTTGGCCGAAGGATTCAGCGGCCTGGCTGTGGCGATGCTCAGCCGGCACGCGTCACTGGCCAGTCAGGAGGGGCGGCCTGCGCTGTTGGCGCCGGTTCAATACGGGGGTGAGCATCGTTATCAGGTGACGGCGCTCAATCCTTTTCCTGGTCTGCTGCTGGATCACCCGGCCTGTGCCGACAATCAGGAATGGCGCCTGTTGATGCCCGAGAGCACTGCGCCAGTGAGACCCGGGCCCGAAGGCGTGTCGCAACCGGTACTGCCCATTCAGCGAGGTCTGATCACGGGGCTCTACTGGTCGGTCAATACTCCGGAGGAAACGGTCGCCGAGATCCGTCAACTGGTCGCCCGGGACATGCGCTTTCGCTCGGTTGCCCTGGGTAAGGTGGTACCCGACCCGGGGCGTTGGCAATTGCAGTTGCAACCGGTCAGAACCTCCTAAACCCCTAATTTGGCTGCTAGAATAAAGGGAAATGGCCTCGATATGAGTCCCGCAGGACTGTTACAGGATCAATCGAATGCAAAAATTATCGTTTCTGGTGGCCGATGACGCCGGTTTTATACGGGATCTGGTCAAGCGCGCGCTCAAAAGCCAGTTTGTCCAGTGTCAAATAGATGAAGCGCCCAATGGGCGCAAAGCACAGGGGTTACTGAACCGAAATCAGTACGACCTGGTGTTGTGTGACTGGGAAATGCCGGAAATGTCGGGCCTGGAATTACTCGGTTGGTTGCGGGAGACCGAAAAAGAACGCGAACTGGCTAAAACACCTTTTATTATGGTCACCAGCCGGGGCGATAAGTCTCATGTGGTCAAAGCGGTCGAGGCGGGTGTCAGTGATTACATTGGCAAGCCCTTCAGCAATGAACAAATCATGAAGAAAGTACTCAAGGCGCTCTCGGTCAATCACCGGGACCTCATTCGCAGCATTCTCAAAGGCCAGGCTGCCATGTCGAAGCCCGGCGGTGGGTTGGGTGAATCCGCCAGCCTGTTGACCTCGGGGCAGGCGACGCCCAGGCCCGCAGCTGCGAAAACGATCAGCGACAGTGCCAGTTTATTAACCGGTGGCAAGCCAGAAACAGCCCAGCCCGGTGCTTCCAAACCCGCCGCTGGAGGTGGTAAGGCGTTAACCAAGGTGTTGGTGCGCTCGTCGAAGGGGCAATGGAAGGGGGCGGTGCGGGATTTGAACCTGGTTGAGATTTCCGTGGATATTCTGTTGGACGAAGCGCCAGCGCCCATCTTGTTTGAACAGGTGGTTATTGACCTGCAGGTGCCGGATCAACCCAGTTCCGTGGCGCGCATCAATGGGTTTGTGACCCAGCTAGCCTTGCGCGAGGCCTCGATGGATGCGCGCAGCGTGCGCCTCGGTGTTAAGTTTGTGGATGATGATCCGGAAAAAATGGAAGTGCTAAGCCGTCTTGTGGCTTCGATCCGTCGCTGACGCTGGTGTGCCTGCCTCGTTTTCGCCGGGGATCAGGCGCTCGGTCGGCAGGCAGCAGGTAAACACAGAGCCTCGCCCCGGCACACTGGCTACGTCCAGACGGCCCTGGTGGTGATGCAGTATGTGCTTGACGATTGCCAGCCCCAGCCCGGTGCCGCCGCGTTCGCTGCTGCGGCCCGGGTCGACCCGATAAAAACGCTCGGTCAGGCGCGGAATGTGGCGCGGGTCGATCCCGATGCCATTGTCCCGAATTGAAATGAATCCGCCCTGAGGCGAATCGTGCCAGTGCAGTTCAATATCACTGCCGTCGGGGCTGTAGTTCACTGCGTTGTACACCAGATTACTGATCGCCGAGCGCAATTCGGACGGGTCACCCTGAAGCCCCTGGTCACTGTCCAATTTAACCGTAATGTTGTGCTTGCGCTCACTCGACAATGCCCGCGCATCGTCGGCAATGCTGTGCAGCAGGTTGCCCACATCAATGCGCTGACGCACCGAATCACGGACTTCTACGTCCAGCCGTGTCAGCACCAGCAAATCATTGACCAGATTTTCCATGCGTTGTGTCTGGCCATTCATACTGCCCAGAGCCCGGCGCAAGGGTGCAGGCAGGTCGTCACTGAAATCGAGAATCGACTCCAGGTAGCCTTTTAGCACGGTCAACGGGGTTTTGAGTTCATGGCTGGCGTTGGCAACGAAATCCTGACGCATCTGCTCCAGTTGCGTCATGCGGGTGGTGTCGCGAATCAGCAGCAGGCGCTCGCCCTTGCCGTAAAGGGTCATCGAGACATCAAGCGTTCTGTCCGCAAAGGCCGGGTTGTCGATGCGGATGCTCTCGCGCACTTCCCGGTTTTGATAAAAGTTTTGAAACGCGGGTTCTCGCACCAGATTGATCAGCAGTTGGCCTTCGTCGCGCGGCTGCAATTTAAGCAGATCGGCGGCCGACTGATTCCACCATTGCAGGGCGCCGTGGTGATCAAGCAGGATGACGCCGTCGCGCAGGGCCTCGGTGGAGTTTTGCACCCGATTGATGACGTTCTGGTAGTGGCGAACCTGCTTCTTGCGCCGGCGTTGTTCACTGTAGAGGTGGTCGAAGACCATGCCCCACAAGCCTTTGGAATCTGGTGGCTCGGATTTCGCGCCCTGTTCCAGCCAGCTGATCAGGCGGCTTTGCTGGAACAGTTGCCAGGCCAGATAGACGCTGACGGCAATGAGCAATAGCAGAATCGGTTTGCCGACATAGACGCCAAAGGCAAAGACGCCAGTCAGTCCTAACAGGAGGTTTCTAAAATAGGGGCGTCGTATGTCTCGTATCATGAAGCCGATTGTGCCGAAACTTTGGTCGAGAAGCGATATCCTGTGCCTCGAACGGTCTGAATCATGGCCTGATAAGGCTCGCCGAGGGCTTTGCGCAGGCGCCGGATGTGCACATCGACGGTACGCTCATCGACATAGACGTTGCCACCCCAGACCTGATCGAGCAATTGCGAGCGGGTATAAGCCCGTTCCGGGTGGCTCATGAAAAACTGCAGTAACCGGAATTCGGTCGGCCCCATGGTCAGTTCACCTTCAGTGGTGCTGACCCGGTGGCTGTTGGGGTCGAGGCGCAGGCCCTGAATGTCGATCGGTTCTTCAATGCCGGCAGGGGTGGTGCGGCGCAATACGGCTTTCAGCCGGGCCACCAGCTCTCGCGGAGAGAATGGCTTGGTGATGTAGTCATCGGCGCCAGCTTCCAGTCCGGTGATCTTGTGGTCTTCTTCGCCTTTGGCGGTGAGCATGATGATGGGGATCTCAGCGGTCATCGGGTCCCGCTTCAGGCGGCGCGCCAGTTCGACACCGCTGACGTTGGGCATCATCCAGTCGAGCAAAATGAGATCGGGTTTTTGATCGACGACCAGGCTGTGAGCCTCGGTGGCATCGCCCGCTTCCAGCGTGTGGTACCCGGCCATTTCAAGGGCGGCGGCTATCACTTCGCGGATGGCCGATTCGTCGTCAACAATCAGAATGCTGCGAGAGTTCATGGTTCACCTTAATATCACCTTTGCGACCATTTAACGCTGGGTTCATGACAGGAGTGTTACAGCATTCATCAGATTGTCAAAATTCAGTTTGGTGCCGCAATCCGTGCCAGGCACCGGGTGTGCCTCTCCGGGGTCGGGCGGAATGCCGCCCACTCAACCCGTCCATGGGGCCTAGACCGCAACATCCATGTTGCGCACTACCCCGGAGTGGCGCACCCGGCACCTGACACTCAACTATCAGCAATAACCGTAACGTCAGTTAGGTAAGTATCGCCAGGTCCAGTACTGCACCGATAAACAAAGCCATGCCCGCCCAGTGGTTATTCAGAAAGGCCTTGAAGCAAGGGTCTCGTTCACGGTTGCGAATCAGCCATTGCTGGTAAAGAAAGCAGCCGGTCGCTACTGTCAGACCCAGCCACCAGAACAGCTTCAATTCGGCCTGAATGCCGAGCATGAACCAGGCGAGCCAGGTTAGTAGCTGCAACAGGCCCACCATGAGTTTGTCGGCATCGCCAAAGAGAATGGCGGTCGACTTGATGCCGATTTTCAGATCGTCGTCGCGGTCGACCATGGCGTAGAGCGTGTCGTAGTGAACCGTCCAGAGAATGTTGGCGGTGTACAGCAGCCAGGTAATCTCGGTCAGCGGCGCACCGACGGCGGTATAGGCCATGGGAATCGCCCAGGAAAATGCGGCCCCCAGAAACACCTGGGGCAAGTAGGTGTAGCGCTTCATGAAGGGGTAGAGCGCGGCCAGAAAGAGACCACCGAATGACATATAGACGGTGGTGGTATTGGTGAGCAACACCAGGCCGAAGGCCGCCAGAGCCAGCACGGCAGCCAGCAGCAGCGCTTCACGCTCGGTGACCAGGCCGCGTGCGAGAGGGCGCTGATTGGTGCGTTTGACGTGGCCGTCGAGGTGGCGGTCGGCGTAGTCGTTGATCACACAGCCAGCGCTGCGCATCAGGGTGGTGCCCAGCACGAAAATGACCACCAAATGCAGCGGTGGCCAGCCTTCGGCCGCAAGCCACAAAGCGGTTAACGTAGGCCACAGCAGCAGATAGATGCCGATCGGCCGGTCGAGCCGGGTGAGTTTAAGGTAATGTGGAAAGGCGTTGGTGTTCATGACTGATCAGGGATTCCATAAAAAATTCAGCAACCAGAATCGGAGCATCGTGCAGCCAGTAGCGCGATCGTCGACCCCAGCCATTTGGCGTTCGGGTGACCTGCAGCAGGTCTTTTCGAACCCCGGACGTGGTAAAGAGTAGCTCGCCCAGTGGCCGGTTGTTTAACTGGGTCAAATCTGCCAGTGAACCGTTCAGGCTGGCACGGGTAACCAGGGTATGGGCTAATACCCAGGGGGTGCCACCATGGCACAGTGCGACCTGGCGTGACCAGCAATGCCGGGCTTGTGCCTGGCCAGCAAAGGCGTGCAGCGGCGTTTCAAGCGTCAGTTCACGCTCTGCCAGAACCTGAACTGAAAACGCAGACGTCCGTTCTTTAAGGGCCTGGGTTAGGCTGCCCGGTACCTCTAACCAGTAGCGCCAGGCTGGCGGCGGTTGGTCTGGTACGGTGTTGAGGTCGTACCAGTGATACTGACGCATATCCGCCGGTGCTATCGTTGAGGCAACAGGTGCCCTGGCGGCCTGGGGGTGTGCAACGGTCACAACGGGTCAGTCCGGCTGCTTGAAAGGCGCCAGTGTAAAGGTGCCCTTCCTTGAATACCAGAGGCGTGCCTGACGCGTGACAGGGTGACTGTCTTGCAATTGCCGGGCAGTGCCAGTAGTTTCAGCAACGCCGGGGCGAACCTGTCCGGGCGGACAAAACAGAGTAAGGTCAGAGAGGATCGACATGAGAAAATGGCAATGCATTGTCTGTGGTTTTATTTATGACGAGGCCGAAGGACTTCCGGAGGAGGGCATCGCGCCCGGCACCGCCTGGGAAGACGTCCCCGACACCTGGGCCTGCCCCGACTGCGGTGCCACCAAAGACGATTTTGAGATGATCGTGCTTTGAAGGCGTCTTCCGCCCCGACCCCACCGCTGATCGTCATCGGCTCTGGTTTGGCGGCTTATACGCTGGTGCGAGAATGGCGCAAGGCCGACACCGAAACGCCAATGGTGCTGATTACCGCTGACGATGGCGCCGGCTATTCCAAGCCCATGTTGTCGAATGCCCACAGCAAAGGGCAGTCGGCAGATGATTTGATCCAACTGACCGCCGAAGCGGTGGCCGAGCGCTACCAGGCCGAGGTACTTACCCGAACCGAAGTCCTGCACATCGACCCCACCACCCGCACACTGCATCTCGACAACGGCTCCACGCTGGTTTGGGGGCAGTTGGTATTGGCCGTGGGCGCAGAACCCATTCAGGCACCGTTGGAGGGGGATGCGCTGAACCGGGTGTTCAGCGTTAACGACCGGCTCGATTTTGCGCGTTTGCAATCGGAACTGCAGGGCGCGCGCCAGGTAACCATTATGGGGGCGGGCCTGATCGGTTGTGAATTCGCCAATGATCTGGTCAGCGCCGGTTTTGAGGTCGATCTTGTTGCACCGAGCGAGACCCTGCTGTCCGGTCTGGTCCCCGCCGAAGTGGGCGACGCCCTTAAGCAGGCGCTGATGGATGCTGGGGTAAAGTTTCATCTGGGGCCATTGTTGAGCCGGGTAGATCGCTCGCAGAGCGGTAAATTACAGGTAAGTCTGACCAATGGTCAGAAATTTGCGACCGACCTCGTATTGTCAGCCGTTGGCCTCTTGCCACGGCTGGATCTGGCGCGCAAAGCCGGGCTGGCTGTTAATCGTGGCATTCAGGTTAATAAGTACTTGCAAACCAGCGACCCCTCTATTTATGCGCTCGGTGATTGCGCTGAGGTGGAAGGTTTGGTGCTGATGTACGTTATGCCGCTGATGAATGCTGCCCGTGCTCTGGCCAAAACGCTGGCCGGTGAACCGACCGCCGTACAGTGGCCAGCTATGCCGGTTACGGTTAAAACACCGGCTTGTCCTGTGATCGCGTACCCACCCCGGAGCACAGGGGCATGGCAAATTGACGGCAGTGGCGCTAATCTAGCGGCTGTGTGCCGTGAAGGTGAGTCGATTGTGGGCTTTGCGTTGACCGGTGAGCGCATCAAAGAGCGCAATACCTGGCTAAAAGCCGTACCACCTTTGCTGGCTAGCTAACCTGGGGCTGCCAAGGGCCCGTTGGGCGCTTGGCAATCCAAATACCGTCGCGTATGCTGAATCAGTCATGCGGAACTCGATACAAACAGAAGGAAAAGTCTTATGCGTAAACCAGAACTGGCCGCTGCCATCGCTGAAAAAGCGGATATTTCGAAAGAAAAAGCCAACGAAGTGCTGAATGCCATGTTGGACCAGATCACCAACACCGTGGCCAAGAAAGAGTCTGTTACCCTGGTGGGTTTCGGTACCTTTGAAGCACGCGCCCGCGCAGCTCGCACTGGTAAAAATCCGCAAACTGGCGCCAGCATCCAGATTCCGGCTAGCAATACCGTTGCTTTCAAGCCCGGTAAAGCGCTGAAAGACTCAGTAAACTGAGCACTGGCTAACCCTACCTTCAATCCGGTGAATCACCAATGAAGGGGTTTTAGTCACGAAACGGGGCCTTCTGGCCCCGTTTTTCGTTTTAACCGCATGAATCGGCGGCCAGACTTGGCAGCGGGCACCAGACCTCGCATGATGCGCCCCCCTATATTGTGAGGCCAAAGGCATGAAGTACCGCATATTACTCTGGTTGATGGCACTGCGATTCAAACGCGCCATTCGCCGCCAGCCCGCGTTTCGCGAAGCGCTGCAAGACATCGACCGGACCATTCAGTTCACCACCGATGAGCGTAAAGTCTCCCGGTATCTGGCGTTTCGCGACCAGCGACTTAAGTCCCGTCGTGGCCAAGCCGAACACGCCGATATCACCCTGCGGTTCACCACCGCCTCAGAAGGCTTCAGCACGCTCTGGGCCATGGCCACCGGCAAAGACCGAAACGCCGTCATGAAAGCCATTCAGGATAAACGCCTGGCCGTAGAGGGTGACCCCATGCTGTTGATGTGGTTCCAGAAGACGGTCAAGTTTTTGCGTTAAGCTGGCAAAGGATTGTTTCTTTTTGAGGGCGTTCTATAGAATGTCCTCGCCAGCGCGGCGGTTATCGCTCGGAATGGCGCTACGGCCTAGCAGGCTGTTGAAATTATTCCGCATGAACCGTGGGTTTGGTAACATACTCTCAGTCAAACTGATCCGGAGCCAATCAGATAATGCGCGGTCTCGACATCACTCAGGAAGCTTTATTTTCCACGGTCCACCTGGGCTCCTTCGTCCCCAAAGATCACCCGTTGCGAGCGATCAAGGTTTTATTCGATACAGCGCTGACCCGCATTGACTGGCTCTTGGATGGCGCTTATTCCGAGCGTGGCAAGATGTCGATTCCACCAGAGCGGTTGCTCAGAGCACAGTTGTTAC
>NZ_AUIH01000039.1 GCF_000423605.1 Saccharospirillum impatiens DSM 12546 | reverse complement strand
ACAACGAGGATCGTCCAAGACCTTATCCAGTTGGCGTGACAGGCCGAGCTTTTTGTCGACTTCGCGAAAGAGCACCAGTCCGGCGTCTGACGTTAGATCACCACCGGTAAAGTCGACTTCAACCTTACGGCGTTTTAGAGGAGAAAGGGACAAAGTCATGTGGTAGCATTCCGTTACGGCTTTGGTGGTTGAAAATAAATGGTGTCGCAACCTTATTATCAACTTCCCAAAGCCGTTTTGCTATCCGAATACCCAGTTTGGTGAAATATCCGGGCTAGGAGTCTGTCGGACTTAGGATGAATTGGCTGCGGAAGCGGGACGACGGCCCAAATATCCGCAAATTTCGAGCACATAGGCCCACTATGCACTCGAAATTTGCGAACATTAGGTCTCGCCATCCCACTCCCTCGCTTCAATCCCCTTAAGTCCGACAGACTCCTAGGCGTCTTTGTTTAAAATTGTTCCGCTACTTGTTTGAAAAAGTGAATAGTCGGTTCTTCCCAGCCAAGCGGGTTATCCGTGTAGCTGAGCTTCACAATAACCACTTGCCGGTCGGGGTCAATGTAGATGAACTGATTGAACAACCCGATGGCTGAATAGGCGTTGCTGTCGGCCAGCGTCCACCACTGGTATTGGTACCCCAGGCTCTCACCCGGCTCGGTGGGCTCGTAGCCAGCGCTTGGTACGGTGGATTCGTGAACCCAGGCGGCGGGCACTACCTGGCGACCATTGGCCTGGCCGTTATTGAGCATCATTAAACCGAAGCGGCCCAGGTCTCGAAGGGTGGCATTGAAACCGGCTCCGTAGAATTCGTCGCCGACCGATTCGGGTCCATCCATGATCCAGTAGCCCGGTTGTTCCATTCCGGCCGGTTGCCAGAGCTTCTCGGCCATGTAGTCGGCCACGGTGGTGCCGGTTGCCTTCGCCAGCACGCAACCGAGCACGCTGGTATCCAGGGTTGAGTAGTTGAAGTGCTCGCCAGGGGAGTGCAGGGGCTCAGCGCCAGCGGCATAGTCACACCAGCGGTACTGATAGGCCACCAGGGCGTTGTCGTGTACCTCGGTGAGCTGGGTGTCGCTGCCGAATTCATAACGTTCTTCCCAGTTAACGCCTGAGCGCATTCTCAGCAAGTCTTCAAGAGTCACGTTCTCATACGCGGAGCCTTTCATGGCGGGTAAATAGTCGGTCACCTCATCGCTGAGGCTGCCAATAGCACCTTCTTCCCGGGCGATGCCGATGAGCGTGGCGATCACCGATTTGGACATCGAAAACACCGTATGGCGGGTTGTCGGCGTCATGCTGTTGCGGTACTGCTCGTGAACGATGCTTCCGTTTTTTATGACCAGTAAGGCATTGGTGCGGGTTTGTTCAAGAAAACCGTCCAGCTCGTACTGTTCATTGTCGAATTGGAATGGCCCGGTTATCTGTTGAGGGTCCGATGGTAATTGCCAGACCGTTGGACCGGCGGCCACCGTTCGGGTGGCGAACAGCTTGTCGAAGTGCTGGAAGGTCAGATAGTTCGGGCCCGGAAAAAACATGCTCGCACGGGCATCGATCAGGGTTGGGCTGGTCCAGTTGATGGGGTCTGCCTTGGCCGGAGCGACCAGAGGCAAGGAACAGGAAAGGGCGGCGAAAGCGGCAATCGCCAGGGGTTTGGTTGGTTTCATTGGGTGAACCCTTATTGTTTTTGGATGGTCACCCCATGCTAGGGCTCTGTGCAGAGTGGAGTAACCTCTGCAGATGCAGGGGGAGTTGTCAGGCGTTATATATGGCGATATATTTCGGTAACGTTTTACGTCACCCTGGGAAGTACTCTATGCGGATCTGTCAGCGCCTGCTGGCCAGGCTGACGGTCAGTGTGCTGCTGATGTTGACGGCGGCGACCCCGTTACAAGCTCAGGAGGTCACCCGGGTGGCGGCCGCAGCCCAGTTGCGATTTGTTATGGAAGACATTGCGACGCAGTATCGGGCGCGGTATCCCGGGCACCCGATCGAGGTTCAGTACGGTTCTTCCGGCCGATTTCACGCGCAAATCATCAACGGCGCGCCCTTCGATGTGTATCTGTCTGCCGACCTGGACTACCCCGCTGCGTTGATGGAAGCGGGTTTCACCGCCAGCGAGGTTCTGCCCTACGCGATCGGTCGCATCGCGATCTGGAGCAACACCGTTGATGCCCGCCAGCTGACGTTGACTGATCTGGCCGATGATCAGCGCTTTCGACGGGTGGCCATTGCGAACCCGCGTCACGCCCCTTACGGCGCCAGGGCACGAGAAGCGCTGATCTCGGCCGGTGTCTGGGAGACACTGCAGCCGCGTCTGGTGACTGGCGAAAACATCTCCAGCACCTTGCAGCTGGTGCAAAGTGGCGCTGCGGAAGTGGGCATTATTGCGCTGGCGCTGGTCATGACGCCGGAGATAGCGGCGCAGGGCGGGCATCGACTGATCGACGGTGACCGTCATCTGCCGCTGGAACAGGGTCTGGTGGTGACTCGCCGGGCCGAGCAAAATGCCGTCGCCTGGCATTTTGCCGAGTACGTTCGCGGGGCCGAAGCGGGCACCCTGTTTCGGGCTTACGGGTATGATCTGCCCACTCAATCACCCTGAGGGGCTCTGGTAATGATATTGGGCATCGCCGAGGCTGACTGGATTGCCTTGTTGCTGACACTCAGGCTCGCCCTGATCAGCACTGTCCTGCTGTTGGTGCTGTGCATTCCTCTGGCCTGGTGGCTGGCGTTTACCCCAAACCGGGGCAAAGTACTGGTAGAGGCCCTGGTGGCGCTGCCATTGGTGTTACCACCGACGGTGATCGGTTTTTACCTGCTGATACTGCTGGGCCCGAGGGGAGCCGTCGGTGGGGCTTTGGAGGCGGCCGGGCTCAACCACCTGGCGTTCAGCTTTACCGGGCTGGTCGTCGGGTCGATGGTCTACTCCCTGCCCTTTGTCGTGCAGCCGCTGCAAAATGCCTTTCAAAACCTGGGCAGCCGACCGCTGGAAGCAGCGGCCACCCTGCGTGCCGGCCCGCTTGACCGCTTTGTGACGGTGGTGTTGCCGCTGACCCAGCGCGGTTTTCTCACCGCCTTTGTGCTCTCATTTGCCCACACACTGGGTGAATTCGGTGTCTTGCTGATGATCGGGGGCAGTATTCCGGGCCAGACTCAGGTGGCGTCTATTGCTATCTATAACCACGTCGAGGCGCTCGATTATGGCGCCGCTCACGGTCTCTCCCTGGTGTTGCTGGTGCTGGCCTTTGTGTTGCTCCTGTCGGTTTACGCCCTGAACCGCCGTTTTCGCTGGGTTGGGGTGGCGCAATGAACGTTATCTTTGACCTCAGGCGGGGTTCGTTTGCGCTGAAGGCTGAATTTGACCTTCCCGACCGGGGTGTCACCGCCATCTTTGGCCGCTCTGGCTGCGGCAAAACCAGTTTGTTGCGCTGCATGGCGGGTCTGGAGCCCGAGGCCAGTGGCCAGTTGCAGGTGGCCGGTCAGGCCTGGCAGCGGGGTGCCTGGTCGTTGCCCACACATGAGCGGGCGCTGGGCTATGTGTTTCAGGAAGCCAGTCTGTTTCCGCATCTGACGGTAGAGCGCAACCTGCGCTATGGCTGGCGGCGTGTTGCACCGGGTAAGCGCCGGGTTGAGTGGCAGCCGACCATTGAATTGCTCGGGTTGGAAGGCTTGCTGGATCGCTATCCGGCTCAGTTATCCGGCGGGCAGCGACAGCGCGTTGCCGTGGGTCGGGCGTTGTTAACCAGCCCGGATCTGTTGTTGATGGATGAGCCACTGGCATCGCTCGACAGTGACAGCAAAGCGGAGATTTTGCCTTATCTGGAAAAACTGCATCGGGATCTGGCTGTGCCGCTGGTCTATGTCAGTCACAGCCAGGATGAAGTGTTGCGGCTGGCCGATCAACTGGTGTTGATGGATGACGGGCAGGTGCAAACACAGGGCCCGGTGGCTGACGTGCTGACCCGGCTCGACATGCCGCTGGCACACCAGCAAGGTGCCAAGGCGCTGCTGGAAGGGGCGGTTGTTCGACAGGACGAGGCGGATCACTTGACCGAAGTGATCTGCGATGGCCAGTCGATTTGGGTGTCGCAGTTGAACCAGCCCCCGGGTACACCGGTGCGGTTGAGTGTTGCGGCCAGGGATGTAACGATCAGCCGGGCACCGGCGACGGACAGCAGTGTGCTCAATTGTCTGGCGGTGCAGATTGACGCGCTGGAGGCCGACCCACAACCGGGGCATGTGCTGGTTGTACTCAGGTTGGGAGCCCAGGTGCTGTTGTCACGCATTACCGAGCGCTCCCGCCGTCAGTTGGCGTTAACCCGGGGGGATTGCGTCTATGCGCTGGTTAAGGGGGTTGCGGTTCACTGAGGGGTCAGCTGGTTCAACAATTTCAGACTGACGTGTGGCGCAGTGGGCACGGTATCGACTCCCTGATGAACGAAACGTTGAGTGTTGAACCCGGCAAAATGCCCTTACGGCCCACTGATCAATAGTCGCAATCTCCGGTGACGGCAAAGCCGATGATCGTACCATCGGTTCGGGTGGTGACATTGTTCATGCAGCCGCTGCGGTCCCAAATATGAAGTTGCTGCGCCTGGCCGGCGGCTTCGGATCGATACACGGGCTCACCCCATTGCTGATACAGCATGCCGACGTTTTGCCCGAGTAAGTTGTCGTCATTGCTCTGAGTCGGGTTCGGGGTTGTCGCACAACCCGCCAGCAAGGCCGTTGCCAGCAGCCAGAGTGCAATGCGCTTGCCCGTGTGTTTTTGGACTAACATACTGGATCTCTCTTTGGTGTAAACCAGAGGGTTTACAAAGATGATGTCTGGTCGTTGGTGACTTAACCGGTGTTGATGCCCAGGCTACTGTTGAATTCACAGCACAAGGGTACCTCAGAGTTAGCGATGAACCCATTAACCCGTCGACAAATCAGCCTGCTACTTTACTCCGGATTCACGATGATGTTCTGGCTATCGCAGGGCGCCCAGGCAGAAGCAAGGGCCGAGCAGGGAGCGCAACCGATGGCAGATGTGTGGCTGCAAGAGCAACAGGTTGAATCCAGACTGGTCGGGATGGCGGCTGTCGTTATTCAGGGTGGCGAGGTTCGTTACCTGGGTGCGGCCGGCGAGCGAAAGAAGGGGTCAGGCGTGGCGGTCACCGTTGCCGACCGCTGGCATCTGGGGTCGGTGACCAAGTCGATGACGGCAACCGTGCTCGCCCGGTTGGTGGAAGCGGGTGAGGTGGGTTGGGACACGCCGTTGCTGCCCGTTCTGGGGCTGGCTGAAACCGCGTATCCGGACTGGCAGGGCTTGACGCTGACACAGCTGCTCAGTCATACCGCAGGCCTCCCCGCCAACTTTTCCATGTTGCAGAGCATAAAGGTTTCACCCGATGAAGCAGCGCGACCCGCAGCGCGTCTTCAGGCTGTGCGAGAGGTGTTGAATAAACCGCCGAATTCGGTGCCCGGGTCTGAGTTTCTGTATTCCAATGTCGGTTATACCCTGGCAGGCGTGGTGATAGAAACCCTGACGGGCCAGGGGTGGGAGCAGGCTATGCGTGAGCGCTTGTTTGCACCATTGGGATTGAACAGCGCGGGTTTCGGGCCACCGCAAAGTGAGGGGGGCGGGTTAAGCGAACCACGCGGTCATCGCCATCTCTTCGGCCTTACCCTGGCCGCCAGTGAAACGGCAGACAATAACGCCATCATTGGCCCGGCCGGCACGGTTCACCTGACGCTGGAGGATCTGGCGCGGTATGGCTATGAACATCTGTCGGGTGAGCGCGGCGAAAGCACACTGCTCAGTGCCGACGGTTACCAGCGTTTGCACCGTCCCAACCTGGAACACTATGCGTTTGGCTGGGTACTGCGTGAAGGCAACGCTGAAACCGGCCCCATGCTCTGGCACAACGGCTCCAACACGATGTGGTACAGCTTGCTGGTGTTGGTGCCAGAGCACGACACGGTAGTCGCTATGGTGTTCAACGAAGGCGACGTGCCCCGGGCTGATGCCCTTGCCTGGCAATGGGTGGAATACAGTGTGCAGCAGTTGAATGAATAGGTGGGTTTCGTTTAGAGCTGAGAGCTGTGAGAAAAAGCATGCGCTAAACCGTGGTCATGTTTTACTCAAAGCTCGAAGCTCAAAACTGATCCCTCTATTCAACCACCCGTCGTTTGACCCATCTTCCGAATTGCTGGCGCCGGTCATTAGCCGATTCGATAAACGTCAGGATCGCCGGGATCACCACCAGCACCAGCAAGGTGCCGTATGCCAGGCCGAAGGCCAGTGAGGTGGCCATGCTTTGCACCAGTTGAGCCTGAACAGAGGTGGCCAGCAAAATGGGCACCAGCCCGGCCACCGTGGTGATGGAGGTCAGCATTACGGCGCGAAAGCGCTGGCAACTGGCGTCGACAATGGCCGCACGCGGATCAAGCTCTGGTTGCTCAGCGCGAATTTCCTGATAGCGGTTGATCAGAATAATGGCGTCGTTAATGATGATGCCACCGAGCCCAAACAAACCGAAAAACGAGAGGAATGTCAGCTCATAACCGAGCAACCAGTGCCCGAAAATGGCACCGGTCAACCCCAGCGGAATGGCCGACATAACTGCCAGAGGCCAGCTGTAGCTGCCAAACATCCAGACCAGGATAAAGTAGATCAGGACGAAGCCGCCCATGGCCGCGAGAATCAGGTTTTGTTGCATTTCCTGAATGTCCTGGGCGCTGCCCTGAATTTGCGCAGTCAGGCCATAGCGGTCGAGGATGGGTTGCATTTCCTGACGGCGAATGTCTTCTGCGATGGTGCTCATGTTGGCGTCTTCGCCGAGTACGTCGGCTTTTACTTCTACGCCCAATTGACCGTCTTTGTGGAAAATTGAACTGAGTTCGCGCTCGGTACGAAAATCGACAACGTCGGCCAGACGAACGTACTGTCCGCTGCCGGTTCGGATGGGCAAGTCGTACAGCGCACCCGGCGCTTCCCTGTCCGCCTTGGCGAGCCGGACCATGACCGGGATCGTATGACCGTCTTCGGTAAAGGATTGAGCTTCAATGCCCATAAAAGCCTGACGAATCTGCGCGGCGATCTCGGTCTCGGACAAACCCAGCCCCAGGCCCGTTGCATTCAACTCAAACAAACGCTGCTCATCACCCCAGGGCAGGGTATCGCGAACGTTTGAAAGGCCGGCATAATCGTCAAGCCGTGCTTTCAGTGCTTCTGCACCCGACTTGAGGTCAGACAGGTCGCGTCCGGCGAGGAAAAACGTCAGAGTGGACTGGTCACCGCTGTCTTCGCTATCGGTCGACAGGTAAGACACCTCGGGTCCGATCTCAATGCGTTCTCCCCAGGCTTTTAAAAAATCGCCGTTGGAAACCGGCCGGTCATCGCGATCGACCAGTCGTGCCTGAACCTGGGTAAACCCTTCATCACCGCTGTAAATTTCATACACCTGATCGACGATGGGTTGTCCGTTTCCCAGAGCCGTGTCGGTGTCTACCAGGGCGGTTTTTGCCAGAGCGGTGTAGCGGTCAATCACCTGCTCGTCGGTGCCGTCGTAGAATTCGATGTAGGCGGTGACCATGTTGTCTTCAATCGCGTTCATGTCGGTGATGGGCACTAGGCCTGAAATCGGTAGACCGCAGGCGACGATAAACAATCCGATGGCGAGGCTCAGTGTGATCGCGCGATTGCGGATACCCCAGGTGACAAACGGCCGGTAGTAATGCTCGCGCAACCGGTGAATGCGAGCGTCCATGGTTTGGCGAAAGCGGCTGCGTTTCGGGTTGTGCCCGTGAAAGCTGTGGTTCAGGTGGCCGGGCAGAATCAGGAAGCACTCGATCAGTGACGCAACAATCACACTGATGATCACTACAGGGATCGGGCGCAGTAATTCACCGAAAGGTCCCGGCACTAGCAGCAACGGGAAGAAGGCTGCGATGGTCGTCAGCGAACTGGCCAGAACCGGGCCAAACATGCGTCGGGCGGCAACCCGGGTGGCTTCATCCGGTGACAGGCCTTTCTCCATTTGGGTGACGGTTTCCTCACCGACCACGATGGCATCGTCGACGATGATGCCCAGCGCCATCAGGAAGGCGAACATCGACAGAAAGTTCATCGACCCGCCGGTTAAATACAGCAGGATCAGGGTGCCCAGTACAGACACGGGGATGCCCATGGCTGTCCACCAGGCCACGCGGCGGTTCAGAAAAATAAACAATATGACGACAACCAGAACCAGCCCCATCAGGCTGTTTTGCAGCAGCATGTCCATGTTGCCCTGCACGAATTCCGACATGTCCCACCAGACGACAATGTCCGTACCGGAAGGAAGTTCAGGGCGAACCTCGTCGATCCATTGGTAAACCAGTGCGCTGGTGTCCAGGCTGTCGAGGTTGTCGGAGCGAAAGATCAGCATGCGAGCGACGGACTGCCCCTGAAGCACATAGTGACGGGCGCCGGGTGCCACTCGCCGGTCAACGTCTGCCAGGGTCGACAGCGGTTGCTGGTTGGCCATCGGCAGGTCCGCTAACGCTATGGAGCTGTCGCTGCGCCGTTGACTGACAACGGAAGCCCGGGAAAAATCGTCGCCAACCTGACCGGCGCTGTCGTCCCGGTTTGCGCTGCGAACCTGATTGGCGATGTCGCTCAGCGACTGGCCGCTGGCAAGCAGACGTTCGAGGGGTACGTCGATGGCAATTTCCTGGTCCGGGAAGCCGCGAACATCGACATCAGCGATGCCCCGGGTCATCAGATCGGTTTTAAAGTCGTGCACCAGAGGGCGCAAATCGCTCAAGGGCCCGGCCGAGGTCACCAACAATGAGAAGACGACTTCCTTTTCTTCCACCTGTTGATACTCGGGGGTTTCTGCACCGGCAGGGAGGTCGTTGAATGCGCTGAGCAGGCCGGCCATGTCGGACAGTGCCGTGTCCATATTCGCGTCCATCGAATAGCGCACAGTAATCTGGCTGTGGCCCTGATTCGACCACGACCAGACCTCTTCAACGTCATCCAGTTGGCGAAATGCCTGTTCAAGCGGTGTGGTCAGGTACGTCTCTACGGCCTGGGCATTGGCCTCCGGCCAGGCCGTCGAGACTTCTATGCCGGGCAGGCTGAAATCAGGCATCAGTTGAGTGGGCAGACGGCTGAGCGCCATCAGGCCAAACAACACCACGACAATCATGATGAGGTTGGCCGCGACCCGGTGTTGGCTGAAGTAGGCCAGCAGGCCGTGGTTATCCAGCGTCTTCATAGGTCATTGACCCCGCCGGGCTCGGTGGTGCCAGCTTCGGCCGCTATTTCCGGAGCAGGATCAACCCCGGGTTCGTAGACGCGCATGCCGGTAATCGGGTTTTTTAACCGGGTCGTCATCAGCCGCAGTGCTTCACCGAGATCCGGCCCGTTCACGATCAACCAGCGCTGATTGTCCTCCCTGTTAATGCCCAGAATGTCGACGGATCTGGCATGCAAGCGGCGGTCTTCATCAATCAGGTAGATCCAGCCATCCTGAAAGACGGCGGCTTCCGGAACGCGGTAGCTGAATTGGGCCGGTAGCTCAATGGTGACGCGTGCATAGCCGCCCGGCAGCCAGCCGCTACCGTCGGTCAAATCGAACCAGGCGGTAAAGCCGCCCTGACTTGCGGTCATCTGAGCTTCTGCCCGGTTGAATTGCAGTTCGGTTTGGCGCTCGCCCCGGGTTAGTCGTGCCCCGATAGTGTGTTCCTGACCCGCCATATCATGGGGTAGCTGAACGGCCAGTTGCAGCGACTGGTCGGAATAGAGGGTTAACAGCGTCTGGCCCGGTTGAGTGGTCTGACCCGGGCGAACGGCGACACTGGCAATGCGTCCGTCGAAGGGGGCTCGTATTTCGGTGTCGCTCTGCGCCCGTTGCGCCCGTTCAAGGCTCAGCATCAGTTTCTGGCGGCTGGCATCAAGACGGGCTTGCTCGGCCGGGTGGCTGTCGATCGTGGTTTGGTGTTGCAGCACAGTGAGTTGCTGCTGCTCCACTTGCTGTTGCAGATCGTCCAGTTGTTGCTGAGGCGCCAGTCCGCGTTCAACGAGGCGTTGTTGCTGGGTCGCTTGCTGCTGCATCTGTTCGAGTTTGGCGGTTGCGACCGACAGCGCCCGGGCGTTAAGGCGTTGCTGTAACTGGCGAATCTCACGCTGGGAGTCTATATCGGCCAAATCGGCTTCGGCTTGCTGATGTTGCTGACGGGTGTCGAAATCGTCGAGGCGCAGCAGTAGGTCGCCTGCCTGCACGGTATCGCCTTCTTTTACCGCCAGGTCACGGATGTCTGCACCTAAGGTGGTGGTCATACTCTGCTGACGGCGGGCTTCCAGGCGACCGACAAGCCGGATCTCCGGGCGATGGAAGCCCGGGGTTACCCGCGCGCTGTCGATGCGCGTTTCGGTTTCAGCCGCTTCGACTTTCTCCGGTTCAGGTGTCTTCACCATCATGATGCCGACCGCCGTCCCGGCAGCCGCTAAAATTACCCCGCTGAGCAACAGCGTTGACCAGGTTCGCATTCATACTCTCCTTGTTGCCCATTGGTTGGGTTTGTTCTTGTTTATCAAGCGGTTGATATTCGTAGAATATTGGCGACCTGCTACCGGAATATGGACATTCCGGCAAATCGATGACTGTTCAGGGGCTCCTTAAGTCATTGATTTTGCCTTAGAAGCAAGCATCGCAATTGCTGGCTCCCGTGTTTTGAAAAAACAGGAGGCCTTTTTCAACAGCCTGTTAGAGCGCCGAGTGTTCACCGGGTTGTGAATCCGGAACAGTGCCAGCGGTCACAAATCGGAACATGACTTATGGACAACGGTTATTGTTTGGCGATTCGTGTACGTTATCGTAACACTCGTTTCAGCAGTTGGATGATCAACAACTCAGTCCAGGCTGCAATGACGCGCCCGCCGATGCAGTGTGGAAATGCATGCGGGGTCACAACAGGCAGGGAACACCATGAAAGCAGTTGTCTATTCACGCTATGGCACACCGGATGTATTGCAGTTGTGTGAACGCCCAAAGCCGGAACCTAAGCGCGGTGAGGTTCTGATTCGGGTTCACGCGACGGCTATCAATGACTGGGATTGGTCACTGCTGCGCGGCAAACCGTTTCCAATGCGGCTGATGTCGGGGCTGACCCACCCCAAAATCCCGATCCTGGGAACTGACATTGCCGGAGTCGTTGAAGCGCTTGGCGAAGGCGTTACCGCCCTCGACATTGGAGACCGGGTTTACGGCGATCTCTCCGAGGCGGGTTTCGGTGGGTTTGCCGAGTACGTTTGCGTGCCACCCACTGCCGTTGGCAAGATGCCGGTAACGATGAGCTTCGAACAAGCGGTTACCTTGCCTCATGCAGGTTTACTTGCGCTGCAGGGGCTGGTGGATGTGGGGGCTATTCGTGAAGGCGAGTCGGTGCTGATCAACGGGGCAGGCGGCGGCGTGGGTGCCATTGGCATCGGGATAGCCAAATCTTACGGGTGCACGGTGACCGGTGTGGATAAAGCGTCGAAACTTGCGGCCATGGTTGCTATGGGTTTTGATGAAACCCTCGATTATGAACAAGTGGATTTCACCAGCGGGATCAACCGCTACGACCTGGTGCTGGATGCAAAAACCACGCGCTCACCGCTTCGCTATTTGAAGGCACTAAAACCCGGGGGGCGATACGTTACAGTCGGTGGCCACCTGACTCGATTGTTTCAAGTGCTGTGTCTGGCACCTGTCATCAAACCGCTGACCGGAAAACAGCTGAAAATTCTCAGCCTGAAACCCAACCAAGGGCTGGCTGCACTCGGGCAATTGTTCGATGCCGGCGCTCTGACCTGTGTGATTGACGGTCCGACGCCCCTGAGTGAATTGAGCCAGGCGATGAATCGGTTTGGGCGGGCTGACCACCTCGGCAAACTGGTGATTAGCGTGCCTTAAGCAGCGCTGAGCTTATACGTTAGCCGGTAAAAGAGCAGGCGGTTGATTGAAAAATTTCGTGCCGGTTATAAAGACCCGATTGCCCGGAAAACTGCATTCGCAACCGGTTGGTTAAGTCGTCTGAGTCAGTCTGACGGCATACAGCCCGGACGTTGTGACTGAGGCGTACTGATTTTACTGAGCACATTACTCTGGTTTTCCGGTGACTGATTTTGTAAGTCAGTGACCGACTCTTTAAAAAGTGGGACTAGCGCGTGTCTTTTCCATTGTTGCCCGTACTCATCCCTGAACTTCCCTGCGACGGCATCCTGCCGATTGACTTGTACGATACGCTTCCTGACCCTGCCAGTCCGGGTTGGACTTGAGGATGATCGCTTAAGTTGACACGCTAGTCCCGCATTGACCACTTTAGCGAGAGTGACCGCCCGGTTCTGTTCGCTACCGAACGCTGACTCGATTATCTCGTCTATTCACTTGTCTCTCACCGTGGGATCGGGCTGTAAGCCAGTTAAATCGGGTAATTAGCGGTGATATCCGGAAATAACTTTTTACGGTTCTTTTGTGTGCTACATTGGCAGGCGCAGGTATGGTAATGCTCAGTGTTGCATTTTAATAGCCCGGCAATCAGCCCTCGCTTAAACAATAGGACGTTATATGCTCGATGGATCGGAAATGCTAAAAAATCATTTGTTGGCGGCGTTATCGGACGAAGCTCAACAGCGCATTTTCCCGAAGTTGAAACGGGTAGAGCTATCATTGGGCGATGTTATCTACGAATCGGGCCAGACAATTGAATACGTCTATTTCCCGGTCGATTGCATCATCTCGCTTCTGTACGTCACGCTGAATGGCTCAAGTGCAGAAATATCGGTCGTTGGTCGTGAGGGAATGGTCGGCGTTGCGGTGGTCATGGGCGGGGAAAGTACGCCGAACCGATTGATCGTGCAAAGCCATGGCTTCGCGTACCGAATGCCAGCCAAAGAGCTTACCAGTGAGTTTAACAATCACTCTGAAACACGCGTTCTGATGCTGCGTTTTACGCAAGCGCTGATCACTCAGATGTCACAAACGGCGGTGTGCAACCGACATCACTCCATTGACCAGCAACTGTGCCGCTGGTTGCTGTTGTCACTTGATCGTCTGGAGTGCGATCAGGTCAACATGACTCAGGAACTGATCGCCAATATGCTGGGCGTCAGACGTGAGGGCGTTACAGAGGCGGCCGGTAAGTTACAGAAACACGGTGTGATTGAGTACCACCGGGGCCATATAACCGTGCTTAACCGGGCGAAGCTGGAAAGCTTGAGTTGCGAATGTTACTCGGTCGTACGAAACGAAACAGCGGGCCTTGAAGCCAGAAAGTACCTTAGTTAATGGGTGTTTTTCGGCCAGGTGGCTGCATCGGCTGCTGGCTTTTTAGCGCTTCGCGCTTTGGACGATTTCACCCGGTACATGTCTGCATCCGCGTGCTGAAGCAGTGTCTCCAAAGCATCGCCATTGTCTGGGTAGATGCTGACACCAATACTCAGTTTGAGTGAGACGGCCTGGTTATTCAGCGTCATCAGGGCGTCTGCCGCCGCCCGCACTTTGTCAACAACGGCAAAGGCTTGTTCCGGCTGTTCGATGTCGCTGAGCAGCACAACAAACTCGTCACCGCCAAAGCGGCAAACATGATCTGTTACGCGCACACAGCGCAGAATTTCCTGCCCCATGGTTTTTAGCACATGGTCGCCATTGCCGTGACCCTGGGTGTCGTTGAGCTCCTTGAAGTTGTCGAGATCAATGAACAGCAACACCATCTTCTTTCTGTGGCGGCGAGCGAGAGCTGCCGACTCTTCGAACCGCTCGTTAAAGGCATAGCGGTTAAATAAGCCTGTGAGCGGGTCATGCTGAGCCATGTAGGTCATCTTCGCGGTGACTTCTTTGGAGTAACGTGCATCGTGGAATACAATCATCACGCCTGCGATTTTATGATCATCGCTGAACAACGGAGTCGCGGAATCCTCAATGGCCATTTCCGTACGGTCGGGTGTTATCAGTAGGCTGCTGTTGTGCATGGCGACGGCGTGGCCGGTTGCCATGACGTGCAGCGCGATATTCTCTCTGACGTTTCGGGTGATGGTGTCGATCACCTGAAACGTCTCCTCCAGTGGGCGACCGATGGCATCCTGACGCTTTGTACCAGTCAGGCTTTCAGCCGCACTGTTCATGTAGGTGACCGTACCATCAGTATCGGTGACCAGAACGGCATCGGAGATCAGATCAAGGATGGCGCTTGTTTTCAGCAGTTTTTCAGCGTGTTTCGCGTAATCGTAACCTGCCCGACGGCGTTTTGCGGCCAATGAACCTGTTGAAACCCCAGAACTGCTCAGGGCGGCCGGAAGAGTATGGCTGGCGCGCAGTGACGTTTTTGGGTTTTTCAGCATGCCGCGTCTCCTGTCGATAGGCGAGTGTTAGTTAGACGCACGTTACCAGCCACTGGAGGCAGTTTCCGTACGGCATCGCACATAGGCCGTGAGTGCTTTGACACGGCCAAAACCGCTGTTTAATACCGTGTGGAAGGAGTAGGATTAAAGGCCAAAAAGAGATAATCGAGTACGTGATTTCAATGATGAACATCAACTTGCACTCAACATCTGACGTTCGGGAACGGCTGCGATTGAACGCGGAGAAACTGATACGCGACGGTTCCGCACCCACTACCGGTAGAGGAACGCTGAGTGTCGATGCTTTGGAGTTGCTTTATCGGCGTGCCAGTGATCCCGAGCATGCAGCCGACGCACTGAAATTGTTGCACGAGCTGCAAACGCATCAGGTAGAACTGGATCTTATCTACGATCAGGCGCACTTGAATGACAGCCAGGTCGAGGAAGAGTTCTTTCATTACAAGGCGCTGTTTGACCTTGCCCCTATGCCGTATCTGGTTGTGGCGCACGATGGGCAGATTGTGGAAAGCAATGTCGCCGCAGGGGTGCTGTTGAGTACCGACCCGGTGCTGCTTACACAGCATTCTGTGTTCGAATTTCTGACGCTCGCCAGTCGCGCATCCGTAGCTGACTTGCTTCTCAGCGAAGACGTGCCAGCAAAATGCCGGTCGTGTATGGCGGTGCTGTCCGGGCATGCCAATGCGCAGGTGTCGGTCACCGTTACCTCGGGTGCTGTCTCAGGGCATACACTGTTGGTCCTGTCTCCAGATTCTCACGTCAAAGAACCCTGATGCGTATTGTGGGTATTGGGGCTTCTGCCGGTGGGTTGGCCGCTCTCGAAGAGTTTTTTAGTCATACGCCGGTAGATACCGGCATGGCGTTCATTGTCGTGCAGCATATGGACCCCAGGCAAAAGACAATGTTGCCCGAACTGCTGCAACGCAGTACCCGCATGCCAGTGGTTGAAGCTGAGCAAAATGCCTGTGTGCAACCGGATACGGTCTATGTTATTCCGTCTAATTCAGAACTGCGGTTCGAAGACGGGCGGTTACTGCTGGAGAAACCAGGGGCGCCTGCCGGGTTACGATTGCCGATCAATATCCTGTTTTCGTCATTGGCGAGCGCCTGTAATGAGCAGGCAATTGCTGTCGTGTTGTCAGGTATGGGGGCCGATGGCACCCTGGGTATGCAAACCATCAGGGCGGTAGGCGGCTTGACGGTGGTTCAGGACCCGGCGACTGCCCAGTATGACGCCATGCCCAAAAGCGCCATCGCGGCCGGTTGTGACGACATAGTCGCGCCGGCGGGTGAGTTGGCCCCCCGACTGCTTTCCTACATCAACTCTGTTGCTGAGCCGGAACCGGGCGAATCGGCGACCCGGTCGCTGCAACCGGTTGAGTCGATCATCGCGATACTGCAGCAAACCACCCGGCATGATTTCTCCCTTTATAAACCCAGTACTTTGCATCGGCGCATAGAGCGGAGAATGGCCATCCATGGTATTACCAAGCTTGAGGCTTATGCACGCTACCTGGGCGACAACAGCCAAGAAGTGCAGTTGTTGTTCAATGAGCTACTCATTGGTGTTACCGAGTTTTTTCGTGACCCGCAGATATGGGACTACCTCGGCGAAGCGGCCTTGCCAGCGCTGTTGGCAGAGCGCCCGCCTGAACACCACTGGCGCGCCTGGGTTGTCGGGTGCTCGACGGGCGAAGAAGCGTATTCTCTGGCGATTTTGTTAACCGAAGCCGTTGAACAGGCTCAGCCAGAGGTTGGCGGGCGGTTTACAGTGTTTGCCTCGGATTTAAGCCAGGATGCCATCACAACAGCCAGAGCCGGGCGCTATCCGCACAGTATTGAAGCGCAGATTTCTGAACCGCGACTGGCCCGCTTTTTCACACGGCATGACAAGTATTATCAGATCAATCAGGACATTCGAGACCGGGTTCTGTTTGCGCAACATGATGTGATTCTGGACCCGCCTTTTACCAAGCTGGACATCATTGCCTGTCGTAACCTGCTGATCTATTTTGACCCAATGCTGCAGCGGCGGCTGCTACCACTGTTTCACTACAGCCTGCTGGATAATGGATTGCTGTTGCTGGGCAATTCGGAAACCGTCGGGCGATTGAATTACCTGTTTACCCCGCTTAAGTCGAAGCTGCGGCTGTACCGACGTCTGGAACACGATTCAATCAGTGGCTCTAACTTTTTGCTCAAGTCTTTCCCGCCGCTGTCTACATTGTCCAAGGAGCATCCGATGTCGACCTCCATTGCCCCGGCTACGACCACAGACACACTGCAGGCCGCGGCCGATCACTTGTTGCTGCAAGTCTATTCCCCCGCAGCGGTGGTACTTAATCGTGAGGCCGATATTGTGTACATCAGCGGCCGGACCGGAAAGTACCTTGAACCGGCCGCAGGCAAGGCGAACTGGAATATTCATGCAATGGCCCGTGAAGGCTTGCGTACGCCGCTGTATACCGCGTTGCAACAAGCCGCCTTGCAGACGACGCCGGTTGAGCTCAACAACCTTGCCGTGCAAACCGGTACGGGTGTGCAGCATGTCGATGTGGTGGTGCAATCCCTGCAGGAGCCCGGTGTCATGAAGGACATGACGGTGGTGGTGTTCCGGGAAGTGGCCGAGCGCCACCGGCCGCGTCGCAAGAAGCCGGCGGGAGAGGCAGACGCTGAGTATTCCAAAGACATTCTGCGTTATCAGCAGGCGATCGAACAATTGAGTGAAGAAGCGAGGCTGTCCAGAGAAGAGCTTCAGGCATCGAATGAGGAATTACAGTCAACCAACGAGGAGCTGCAGTCGGCTAACGAGGAGTTGACGTCGTCCAAGGAAGAAATGCAGTCGATGAATGAAGAATTGCAGACGATTAATGCCGAGTTGCAGACCAAACTGGATGATCTGGCGCTCGCTCAAAGTGACATGCAGAACGTACTCAACAGCATAGAGATTGCTATCCTGTTCATGGATCAGAATCTGAATGTTCGGCGATACACCGCTCGTGCTTCGGCTATCATCAGTTTGAGGGAAAGCGATGTGGGCAGACCACTGAGCGATTTGACCACGATTCTTGATTACCCCGAACTGGAAGACGATGCCAAAGTAACGCTTGATACGCTGGTGGTCAGTGAAAAGCAGATAACAACGCGGGAGGGGCGGTGGTTTTCTATTCGAATCATGCCTTACCGTCGGCTGGATAACGTAATAGACGGTGTGGTCATGACCATGGTTGATATCACCGACACCAAAGCATTGGAGTCAAGGTTGCGACTGGAGTCAAACAGCCAGCAGCCATAGGCTGTGAGGCGAAATTCTCCCGAAAAAAAACCGGATCGATGTCCGGCTTTTTCATGAAGCCACTCGATTAAAGGCGTCGTCTGCCTACGAGCAGCAGACCGCCGCCGAGCACAATGGCACCAACACCGGCCCAGACGGGAATGTTGATGGTCTCTTCCTCGCTCAGCGTCAGTTCAATGGGCCCCAGGCTGGCCTCGCTGCGTTCGCGGGTGTAGGTGAAACCACCATAGGCCAACCCCAGAATACCCAACACCAACAGTAGAATAGCCGTCACTCTGATCGTGTTCATGTCATCTCTCCCTGTGAATGAAAGTGTGGTTGCTAGAGTCGGCGACCTTGTAGAAAGCGAACGAGAATGATCACGACAGCCAGCACCAGGAAGGCGTGGATAAGCCCACCCATGGTGTATGAACTGACCAGTCCCAGTAGCCAGAGAATGATTAACACCACAGCAATTGTTTCAAGCATGTCATGTCTCCTGTTTCAAAAAGCGACGAGTACCGTCATTAAGGTTATTGAGTATCCGCTATGATGACTTCGACACGGCGGTTCTGTTGGCGCCCGGTCGCGGTATCATTGCTGGCCACCGGATGGTCCAGGCCCAGGCCGGAAGTCGTCATCCGGTTACTGGCAATATTGCGTTCAATCAGATAACGGCGCACTGAATCGGCTCGTTGCTGAGACAGCGTCTGGTTGAAAGATGCCGTACCGGTATTGTCGGTGTGACCTTCGATCGTGACATCGCGGTCCGGGTAGCGGGTAAGAAAGTTGGCCAGTTTTTCCAGGTTCTGGTTTGACCCACCCTGAATGTCAGCGCTGCCGGTGGCGAACAACACATCGCCCAGGGTGAGCACCAGGCCCCGATCCGTTGGCTTGGCTTCGAGTGCCAGTATTTGTTGTCGCAACTCCTCGGTTTCTCTTGCGGTGGCGGCCAGAACGGCGGCTTCCGAACTGCGTGCTTTGGCGGCATCAGCGGCGGCCCGGTCTGCTTCCGCTGTGCGTGCGGCCAGTCTGGCGGCATCAAGTCTCTGGCCCATTTCGGTGCGGTCTGCTTCGGCCATACGCACGGATGCTTTTGACTTGGCGATCTCGATCATGGTGTTGGCCATGTAGACACGGTGCTCGGCAAGCTCAGTTTCATCGGCATCAAGCGGTTGTTCGGCCAGTGTGACGGCTTCATCCGCTTCGCGTAACTCGACACGGGCGTATTGAACGGTCTGCGCATCGTTTTGCAAGGTGTTCAGTTTGTTGCGCACTTCCATGGAACCGGTGGGCGCGCTGGGTACGGCGGCACAACCCGTAAGCAGAATGCTGGTGAGTACCAGCGTCGTGGCCGCTGTTGTCGCAGAGCCCGAGGTTAAAAAGGTAGGTAGGTTCATTATTGGTCTCCCTGACGCTGCATTTCTTCATCCATTGCGTCTGCGCTGCGTTGCATTTCACGATTGATGGCGGCTGCTTTCGTCGCTTCGGTTCTGGCAAGAGCCAGCTCTGCCGTAACACGTGACTGCAAAGCGAGGTGTTCCGCTGTACTCATGTCTTCCGCCACGACCGCTTCTTCTGCAAGGGCGAGTCGGGCACGGGCATCTTCGAGCTCAGACTGGGCAAACTGTCGTGCCTCGGCCTGTTCCGCAGTGGTTATAGCGGCTCTCGCTGCATCCAACTGCTCTGTGGGAGGAAGGGGGGCCGACGCACAAGCGGTGAGCAGCACGGCGGTTAGCAGACCACCGGTTAGCTTGCAGAGTCGGGTCGACCAGTTGTTCAGAAGGGTATGTTTCATAATACAGATTCCATTGCGTTTGGCGTTCCCGACGTTCCTGTCACCGGGGCTGGCCGAGCGTCGAACTCGACTTAATCCGATTCTCAGGCAAAGGGAATAGGGTGTCGGTACGCTGCCACACACAAGCATTGCGTCATCGGGTTGCCCGGCCCTTTATTCGCTTGTTGATGGGTTACCACGAGCGTTCGGTGCTGATCACGGGCACCGGTTTCTGCTCGGGTGGTCGGTGCGTTAGCCCGATGGGCTAGCAACCGCCCGCTACATCCGTTAGGTTGAGTCACTTCATTTGAGCGACAACAAAGGATCCCCACCATGAAACAAGCACTGATTACCGGCGCTAACCGGGGCATTGGGCTGGAACTGGCTCGTCATTACGCTGGCAATGGCTGGCAGGTCATCGGTGTGTGTCGTCAGTCGTCTCCGGAACTGGAGTCTGTGGCGAAGCAGGTTGTACAAGGCATTGATGTCACTGAGGAAAAAAGCATTGAGACGCTGGTTTCGGCCATTGCCGGTGAATCAATCGAGCTGCTGATCAACAACGCGGGTCTGTTGCAGGATGATCAGCTTGGCAACATCGATTTCGACTCGATTCGCAGCCAGATGGAGATCAACGCCTACGCGCCACTGCGTGTCACCGAGGCCTTGCTGCCGAATATGGTCGCGGGTGGAAAGATTGCGCTGATTACCAGCCGAATGGGGTCCATTGCCGACAACGATTCCGGTGGCCGTTATGGTTACCGCGCATCGAAAGCGGCGCTGAATGCCTTTGGCAAATCCCTGTCGGTTGATCTTAAACCCAAAGGCATTGCGGTCGCGTTGCTGCACCCCGGCTACGTTAAAACCCGCATGGTGAACTTTGGTGGCATGATCACGCCTGAAGAAGCGGCTACTGGCCTTGCTGCAAGAATCGATGGCCTGACCCTGGAGAACACGGGTTCATTCTGGCACAGCAACGGCGATTCCCTTCCCTGGTAAAGGTTCGCTGCTGAGATCTGTGTGGCCGGTGTGGCATCAGCCAAACCGTGCACACCTGACCGCTAATACGCTTGTTCGGACCGGAGTTCCATTCCGGTCCGAACGATCAGAGTACTTCTTACAATAAGGCTTTGAAGTAAGCCGTCAGATCCGCTATTACCGCTTCATCTTTCAGAATCCGGTAGTGGCCGAGCCCTGAGCTGAAGCGTTGCCCGGCCAATGGCCAGTAGTCGGTAGCGGTCTTTATATCCTGCCAGTCAATTTCCTCGTCCTGGTCGTCTGCGATCAGCAAGCCTGGCAAGGTAAGGTGCTGTCGAGCGACGTCGTGCGACAACGTTTGGAACAGGGTGTCCCGGGTGCCTATCCAGGCCTTGCTGATGCCAATCGATTTTTTGGCGAGACGAGCCTTCAGGCTGCGATGTACGTTTTCGCTCAAACCCAGCGTCTGACCAAACCGGTCAACCATGGCCTCCATGTTCAGCCCCGGGGAAATGAAGCCCAGATAGCCGGGCTGAAAGCCTCTGGCCAGCGCCTGAACAACGGCCTGGCACCCGATAGAGTGGGCGATTACGCCTGCGGGTCGACCCACCTCTTCTTGAATCGTCAGCAATACCTGCATGAACTCATACACGTGGGTAAAACGAGTGGGGTTCATGCCGTGCGCAGGCATATCAAACAAACACACTTGGTAACCGGCGGCGGTCAGTGGCTCAACAAAGTGCCGGAACTGAACGCCGCTGCCCCGCCAGCCATGAACGCCGAGTAGCAAAGGAGCACCGGGGTCTCCCCAAAAGTGCAAATCAATGGTTGCCTGGCCAGAGTGCATCTGGGTGCGTCGGTGCGCACTGCGCCAGAAAGCCTGGGTTCGTGTCCCGGGCCGGGCGTGAAACGGGCGAAACCAGAGCGATTGCAAGAAACGGGCAGACAACCCCGGTGCGAATCGACCGATCAGGTTTACCGTGGTGACCAGGGCATGAAAGCTGGCAGGGATCGCCCGGGCAGTTCTATTGGCAACGGGCTCAGGGGCCAGTTTGGCGTGCTGGCCGTTTGCCCGTTCAGTTGGCGTAGACGATCTCAGAGTCATGACGGCTTGCTCGTATTGAATGGATTCGAGTGGCAGTCTGCGCCTTGCGAGGATACCCCGTAAGTGTCATATTTGCCCTAAAGCTGGCGAAAATGGACACCGCGATGAAAATTGTGATTATGTTGACCGACCGCTGTGTGGGCTCCATGGCGATGAGCCTGATCGACGGGTTGATCACCTTGAATTATTGCCACATCAAGGCCGGTGGTGAAGGCCCGTTGTTCAGTTGGGTCACTGTGTCGATGGACGGTAACCCGGTAACCCCCTTCAATGGCATGACACTGACTCCGGATTGTTCAATGCACGATGCCTTTGCTGACACTCGCACGCCACTGGAAAGTCAGATCTGGGTGGTGCCTTCCATTTACGATGCCATTTCCAGCCAGTCCAAAATTGGCGGGGCTTTGGCTCAGTTGCAACCGATGGTGTCGGTCGTCGCCGCGCACTACCAGCGTGGTGGCCAGGTAGCGAGCTGCTGCACCGGGTCTTTTTTGTTGGCCTCTGCCGGTTTGTTTGAGCATTTTCCGGCGCTGATGCATTGGCGCAGTGAAATGAATTTCCGGCAGTTGTTTCCCGGAGTGAGGGTTGATACCCGCTCGGTCCTTGCCGATTATGGTCGGATCACCTGCACCACCGGCGGCGCTCAGACCACCTATCAATGGGTTTTGCATCTGGCGGAAAAATACGGCAGCCGGGATTTGGCCCTGACGGCGGCCAAAATGATGCAAGTCGATCGCTTCCCGACGCCACCGTCGGTATACAGTGCCACAGGCGACGACCGGCCGCACAACGATGAGTTGGTGCGCCTGGCGCAGGCTCGTTTTCGGGAATCGTTACATGAGTCAGTGAGCATGGAGGTGGCTGCTGAACAGGTGAATATCAGTAGCCGTCAGTTCAAGCGACGTTTCCAGCAGGCAACCGGGGTATCGCCGTTGAAATATCTGCAAAAAGAGCGCCTGAAACGAGCCTGTCAGTTGCTGGAAAATAGCCACCTGACCTCAGCCCGGATCGCGCTGGATGTCGGGTATCAGGATGAAAGCAATTTCCGGCGCCTGTTCAAACGTGAGCTGGGTATGACCATGGAAACGTACCGCCACCAATTCGGCTTTCAACCGGGCAGCGCCTCGCAACCTATGCCATTTACCGCCATGGAGTCGGGTCGTTGAGACTATCGCCCGGGTAAGTCCAGGGTGAGGGTCTTGCCGCCATAGCCATACTGCTGATCGCGGCCCTGCACAATCACCCGGGTAATGTCGGCAGGTATGACAACGCCCGATAAACTCCGTGTGAAGGGTTGCTCGCTGGCATGGTCGTGCAGCAACTCGCGCACACCGAGCGTTGCTTCATCCGGCGTCATCACTCTGAACGCATCGGCATAACGCTGAGGTGTGTCGTACGGCGATGACAGCGTTACCTGAAAGGTAAACCGTTGATCTGCGCTACTTCGCACGCTGACATCGATAACGTCCGGAAAGCGCTGCCCGGCAGGGGATTCTGCCGTCACCTGACTAACCGTTAAGAGCAGCGTTAGTGTCATCAGACCCAGTGTTTTCATGGCTTGCATGGTCACCTCCTAGCAGATTGTTGGAACAGGTACCCTGCCTTTTTCAAAACACGACATTCGACACCTGTGACGTTTGACTGTCCCCCCGAAATCAATGCCTTATCCGTCATCGATTGCGCCGGAATGTTTGAATTGTTGGCCCACGTGTGCAAGTAGCAGGCCACTGACATTCTGCGAATTTCAGTGGCCTGCTAGATGTCGTCACGCCCGGATCAGTGCTTCGCTTTGGGAATTTGGCCGCTGTCCTGAAGCTGATTGAAAAAATCAGCAATGGAATCTTTCAGCGGGCGATAGTGAATGCCCAGTTCCTGCTCACTTTTGGTGTGATCAAAGCGGATCGGGTGGCCCACATTGCGGCTGACCATGGCCCGGGTCATCGATTTATCGGCCAACGGGCCAACAAGCCAAACCAAAGGCTTGGGCAGAATGCGCTGGGGGAAACCATAGTCGTTGCCAAACTGGTTGCGCAATATGTCGGCAAACTCAATGAAACTGGTGTCGTGACCGGAGAGAATGTAGCGACCCCGGGCCTCGGGTTTGAACGCAGCGGTGACATGGGCATCGGCCACTTCACGGACATCCACCGCAGCAATGTAGAAAGCCGGCACGCCGGCCTTCAATTTACCGCTGGCGAATTGCTTGAACATGCCCAGTGACGCCGATGTACTGCGCGGGTTAATACCCGGGCCGAGGACGAGCGACGGGTTAATGGTCACCAGGTCCCAGCGTGACTGCTGTTCAACGGTTTCCCATGCGGCTTTTTCTGCCAGGGTTTTGGAATAGGAGTACGGCTGGTGGGTGAGTGAGGAGGTGGTGTTCCAGTCGGTCTCATCCAGTGCTTTCTTGCCCGAGGTCTGCAAGTCGATGTTGTCGCCATAAATAGCCGCGCAACTGCTGGTCAGGACCACCCGTTTAACGCTGTCTGTCTTATTGACGCTGTCGAGCACGTTCAGGGTGCCCTGACGGGCGGGTTCAATCAGGTCTTTCTGGGCGTCATCGAACGTCAGAATAAAAGGCGATGCAGTATGGAAAACCACGGTGCAACCGGCCATGGCCTCGGAATAGCTGCCCGCGTCCAGAAGATCGGCTTTGAACAGCTTCAGGGTGCCCGGTGCGCTGTCGGCCAGCGCCAGTAGATGGGCGACTTTATCGCTGTTGTCGGGGTCGCGCACGGCGGCGTGCACGGTCAGCCCGGCGTCCAGCAGGTTTTTAACCAGCCAGCCGGCGACATAGCCTGTCGCGCCGGTGACCAGGACGGTCTGATTTGGGTCAATGGTCGTGTCATGGGACATAATTGTGTCTTCCTTCAATAACGTATTCGGTTATACGGCAACTTGGCTGGCTTCGATGGCTCGCATGGCATCAGCGGCGATATCGAACGATTTGAAGCGAGCCTGGTCGTCGAACATCTGACCGGTAAAGATGATTTCGTCGACCCCGGTACGATCGATAAACCGACGCAACCAGGCTTCTACCTGACCCGATGTGCCCACCGCCGATTCTGCCAGGGCGTGATCAACCTGAGCGCGTTCGATCGGGCTGCCCACCTGATCGGGTTCAACCGGTGGTTTCAACGGGCCGGGCGTGCCACGGCGCAGGGCCATAAACTGCTGTTCGACCGAGGTTTTCAGAACCCGGGCCTGGTGTTCGGTATCAGCGGCAAAGACGTTGACGGCGGCCATGGCGTAGGGAGCGTCGAGGTATTGCGAGGGTTTGAACCGTTCGCGGTAAATCGCCAGTGCCTGATCGAGGTGATCGGGTGCAAAGTGCGAGGCAAACGCAAATGGCAAGCCCAGCGCGGCGGCCAGCTGTGCGCTGTACAGGCTGGAGCCGAGCAGCCAGACCGGTACCCTCAGGCCAGCACCGGGTACGGCCTGCACCGTCTGGCCAGGCTGTACCGGTTCGAAGTAGTGCAGCAGCTCCTGAACGTCGTCGGGGAAGGTATCGGCGGCGTTCATCGGGTTGCGGCGCAGGGCTCTCATGGTGGCGCCGTCGGTGCCGGGTGCACGGCCAAGGCCCAGATCCACCCGATCAGGGTAGAGGGCCGCCAGGGTGCCGAACTGCTCGGCAATGGTCAGCGGCGCGTGATTGGGCAACATGACCCCGCCGGCGCCGATGCGTATGCGCTCAGTGCCTTCGGCGACAAAACCCAGAGCGACCGAGGTAGCGGCGCTGGCAATGCCGGGCATGTTGTGGTGTTCGGCCATCCAGAAGCGGTTATAGCCGGCTTTTTCGGCGTGTTGCGCCAGCGCCCTGGAGCGATGCAGAGCTTCACGGGCGGTGCTGCCCTGATTGACGGGGGATAAATCGAGTATCGAATAGGCGGTCACTGGGATCTCCGTGAGCGAATTCAGTGAATGATGCCCACAACATGAGGGGCATTCCGCCTGTCACAAGGTGTCGATAGTCACTCCTCCAGCGTCAGGATAACCTCGTCACCAGCCCGGGCGATGCTGTCGGCCGCCGGGTCCTGGCTCGCGACCAGGCGGTTTTCGTCCACTTCCGTGTCACCGCTGGCCACTATGGCGGTCAGGCCCAGTTGTTCCAGCGCAGACCGGGCAATCGCCAGACTGCGACGGTTCCCCTCAGCGTCTTGCACCACATTCGGTACCAGACGCAGTTCATCGACCCCGTCTGGCGGTGGAATGGGCACGATGCGGAAGGTCAGTTTGGCGCTGACATCGGCACTGAACCCATATTGATTGGTGTAACCGGCGTCGACCGGCGAGGCATAGAGTTTGCGGCTGGTGTTCAACCCCTGACGCCCCAGGGTCGCCCGAACGGAGGGAACCGTGGTTTTTTTAACCGCTGTGGCCGATGAGGCGCCGGCAGCTCCCTGACCCAGCCGCAGCGTTACGCGTACTTCCCCGGTGGTATCGGGCAGTGCGTAAAAAGTAGGCCGGTAGCCGATGTCTTGCAGCAGTTTCATTTTGGCGTCATCGCTTTCGGCGTACAGATCCAGCACCGCCGCCAGCGACCCTTCATCGAGCGCCTGTTGTGCGCTGGCCACGCCTTCGCCAACCGAGGCGATCACATCACCCAGAGGTGATGCGACCACATCCTGTACCAGTGAACGCAAGTTCTTCATTTTTGAGGGTCCTGTTTTGCGGTTCAACTTTAAGAGTGTGCCAGGAGGTCGTGCCAGCCGCCGGGAATGATTATCCGGGTGGTGCGACACATCGCGCGGCGTGAACCCATCCATAGGGCCTAGACCGCAGCATCCCTGCTGCGAACTACCCCGGATAGTCATACCCGGCACCTGTCACTTGCTTGGTTGCTATCCCGACTCCAAAAGATTGAAGTGGGCGGAGCGTTTCAACATTATTGCGCCTCCGCAGTGCTTTCACCGAATACCACCAACACCGAACTGCCATGCGCCGCTTCGCTGCTGGCGGCCGGGTGTTGGCTGAGTGCCTGGCCGGGTACGCCGCTGCCTGCTGCCAGTTGTTGATGCGCTGTCGTCATGCGCAGGCCGACCGAGCGCAGTACGCGCCTTGCTGCGCTCTCGGTCAGACCGACGACGGCGGGCACCGTGACCCGGGCCTCTTCAGTGCGGGCGTCGTCACTGATCAGTTCTGTGCTGACACCGCCAGCGGAATCACCCATGACGATGGATTCCCCATCTGGCGATACCGAGCCACGCAGGTCGATTTTTACGTTACCCAGCCGATACGGCAAGGCTTGAGATTTCATGCGGTCATTGGAGCTGCTGACCTTGGTCCCCAGGCCCAGCAATACGGTATCGATGGACGCCGGTGTTCGGGTGTTGGCTTCCAGGGTGGCTACTTTTTTTGCCAGTGCGTCTTTCTCGGCGGCGGTTTGCGTCAGGTTGGCTTCAAGCGTGCCAATGCGACTGGTGGCCGTAGTGAGCTTGTCGGTCGTGAGCGTGAATTCACGGCTCTTGTCCAGTAACTGAGCATTCAACTGCAGCTCCCGGGCCTTGAGCGTGTCGATCTCCTTGGTGTTGAGCAAGGTGGCGGTGACGGCGGGGTCAAGTGTCACTCCGGTCGCCTCAGCCTGAGGCTTTATCCGCTCGCCGGCGAGGTCAACACGGGTCAGATTGGCGGTCAGCGTTGGGTTGGCCATGACCAGCCGGTTCATCGCCAGCGCCGAGATTTGCGGAGCCACCGGAGCGCCGGAAACCGATTCATTGGTGCGGGCGAACCGGCTGTCGGTGTGCTGCAACCGGTGCGCCGTTTCCTCGAGACGTTCGATGTTGCCAAAGTCGAGAAACAGCGTCTGTTGTCGGGTGTCGTATTGGGTCAGGCCGCCATGCGCCAGAACACGGGGTGCTGGCGAACCGGCTTCGGTCAACCGCAATGCCGGGGCCATGGTCTCGCTGACCACAGTGGCGGCACTGGTCAGCGTGGCCATGCCTTGCGCATCGGTCTTGGTTCTGGCAACGGCTTGCCAGCGACGGTTTTTCAGGTGATAGGCTTCCAGACTCAGGGTATGACCCGCAGCGACTTTGCCTTCGTCGGTCAGCAGGTGAACGGTTGCGACCACTTTACCCATCAGGCGATCTCCTTGCCGATGACCAGGCGCAGGGTCTCAAACCCCAGCTCTGCAACCAATACGACCACAGCAGCGGTTTGCAGGGAGCCACCGAGTTGCACTTCAGCGACCGCCAGGCCCGAGGCATCAGTCTGCAGTACGGCGCGATCCAGTGACACCGCGGACAGGCGGGGTGAACTGACGCCGGCTGCAGCAGACAAACCGAGGGAGGCGTCCCGGTCGAGGTTCAATTCAATGTCGGCACCGGTGAGCACTTCACCGGCGCTGGTGGTAGCGGCCAGTGTAACGGTCCGGCGGTTGCCGGTAGATTGGATTTCGGCAGTCAGTCTGGGAACCGGCATGCCTTCACCCGGCGGCACAGCAATGAACCGTCCGGTAATGCGACTGGTGACTTCTTTGGAGGTTTCCCCACTTTTGGCGGGCGCAAAAAACAGTCTGATTCCGCCATCGGTTCGGGTTTCGGATGTGAGCTGAAAGCCGACTTCGAAATCCAGGTGCGGGATACGGTATTGGGGAGCGGGGCGGCCATAGCCGTCTAGCGGGGCGATGCTGTTTAGCTCTTCCTGGGCTTCGCGCAGGCTTTCGGCCATGCCCACCAGAATGCTTTCCAGTGTGTCAGCAATGAAATTTCCTTCGCTCATTTCTTAACCTCATATAATGCATGTACCCCGTCAACCGGGGCACAGTCATGCCCGGGCTGCTCAGGCATTGTCGCTTTCCCGCGATCGTTCACGCTGGTTGGCCAGGGCTCGCTCGCGCCGACGCTGATCGCGTTGTTCGGCCTGCTGTTGTTCGCGTCGTCGCGCCAGGGCGCGCTGGCGGTTTGCCTGCATGCGTTCGAACAAGTCGCCGGAGCCACCCCTGTCGACTGACAACCGTTGCTCGCGACGGTCGGCATACCGGGAGAAACGATCCATGGCGCCTGTCAGTTGTTGTTCACGCGCCAGCCAACCTGATTCAACCCGGTCAACGGCTCGCTTTGGTGCATCCAGCGCCGATTGAGCGCGGTTCAGAACCGCGCTGGTCTTATCGAGGCGGTCGCCTTGCAGGGTGTCGCGTATCTCGGCCCGCTCCCGGTCTGAGACGCCTTCGCTGGCAAGCTGCTGGTCGAGGTCGCGCAGTTGATCGCGTGCGCCGTCTACCGATTGCCGCACGTCGCCTAAAGGCTGGCTGATCGATTGTGGTGGCGTCAGTGCTTCGCCAATACGGCGCAAACCTGAACGTGCCTGGCGGTTGGCGGTTGCAAAGCGGTTGTCAGCACCCTGGCTCAAACCACTGCGCCCTGCCATTCCGGCGTCCATACGGCCCTCCAGTGGCGATGCTGGAAGACTGCCGCGGGGCTGGCCAGGCGGCGATGGATGCACACCTTGTTGCTGGCGTTGGCGCACCGCCGCGCGCTGGGCGGCCCAGGCTTGCTCCTGTTGGCGCCGTTCGGCAAAACTGGCGACCGGGAAGCGCTGGCTGATCGCCGCGTCTTGTTCGGCTTCGCCGGTGAGTCCGCGCAGCTTGGCTTCCAGGGCGTTGCGTTGTGCCAGTAACTGGTTGAGCCCACTGTTGGGTGCCAGTTGGGTGGCTGCGGCCAGATCAGAGGGGTTGCGCTGGCTGATCGCGGCAATGTTGTCTGGCCCCTGGGCTGATGGCCCCCGGGTGGTCGGGTTCGAGTCTTGTTCCAGATCGCGCCAGGTTCGTCGGGTCATGGCTCAGTCTTCGTCGGCTACAGTCAGCGTGCTGGCGATCATCGACCGGATCCGCTCCTCCAGAATCGCGGGTGCAGGCACTGGCACCAGCTTGGTACGCATTAGCGACGACCCTTCTGCCGAGTACTGGTATTTTGACGAATAGCTGGCCGAGACAGAGCTGACGCTCATTTTGGCGGAGGCTGAAAAAAAGCCGACCTTGCCGCTGACCGACGCATTCACGTTGGTGGATGATCGCTTTATGTTGGTTTCCCGGGACATCGAAATCGACAGTTTCAGCTCGATCAGGGTGTCGACAAACTGATAAAACGTGGGCACAAAACCCAGCTCCAACAGCGAGTATTCGTTGCCGTCTCCCAGCTTTACCAGCATGTTTCGTTCTGGTGGTGTCGTTGGCGCGGGCGCCGGTTCGCCGTTTTCCGGTTCCGGATCGGGTGCGTAGCCGGCCATCATTCGGGCGATCTTCAACGACACCAGGTCGAGCTCATACTGAGCTTCTGCGATGCCAATCCCGAGCGTGCGAACCATCTCGGGGAAGGGCGTGTTTTGCATTTCAGTGCCAATAGACATGGCTCAACCCTCTGCCTGTTTGCTGCAACAAGCGCGTGTGAATTTACGCATCGTCGTCGGTATCCAGACCCAGGTCACGACGCCGGACTTCGAGGTTGGCCTCACGCCGGGCTTCTTCGGATTCCATGAACGAGCGGATTCTGTCTTCCAGTACCGTCGGCGGCGGTACCGGAACAATTTTGGTTCGTAGAATGGACGCCCCTTCAGCGGTGTAGGAGTATTTGCTGGAATAGGTGGCATCGACCTGGCTGGTTGATACCTTGCTTTCCGAGCCTGCGGATTTCGACGTGCCCCAGAACGACCGCTTGCGTTTGTAGGCGTTGGCGCGGTCGGTCGTTTTATTGCTTCGGGTGTGGGTAAACTCGCGTTCACGGGTTATCTTGATGGCGATTTTTACTTCGATGATGGTATCGACGAACTGATAGAAGGTCGGCACAAAGCCCAGTTCCATCATGGAATGCCGGACGGGTACCCGAATCTCGGTGTTGTCATCCAGTTCCGTGCCATCGGGGGCTTTGGTCAGAGGTTCGAGGACTTCCGACAGCTTGATGGCATCGTCACCGAGCGTTCCCGACAGGGCATCGTCGGTCAGTGCGAACGCGCGAGCCTCTTTGATGGTCATGTATTCGTAGCCGAAAAACACCCGGCTGTCGTCAAAGCTGACCTCGCCCCGTTCGTCATACACCGTGGTCAGGCCACCCATCATTTCGGCGACGTTGATCGAGTTTTCATCGAGTTGATACTGACCATCAGCAATGGCGAAGGCCATTTGCCGGATCATATCGCCCATGGGTACGTTCAGCAGTTCCTGTCCTATCGCCATTGCCGTTCTCCTCTGGCTGACTGTTCAGTTCCGGGTGATCAAATGTCTTGCTGGTATAGCTGTTTTAATAACAGTAAAAACGTTTCGGGTGCGGGCAGTGACACCAGCCGCGCGGCAATCGATGACATGCCTTCCGCCGAAACCGAGAACTTGCGGGCATAGCCAACATCGACCGACGCGGCGGCCATAAAGACGCCGTATTGAACGCCGACCTGAACCCCGACATTGACGGATGTCTCGGTGCTTTCTGTCATGCTGAAGCTGAGTTTGGCTTCGACTGTGGCCTCGGTGAAGGCGTAAAAGCTGGGCACAAAACCCAGCGACAACAAGTTGTAGGTGGTGTCGCCGATCTCGACTTCAGACTCGGCCAGTGACTGGGCAATCTCGATGGAGTTCTTGTCCAGCGCCAACTGAGCCTGGGCAATGGCAACGCCCAGCTTCTCGATGATCTGCGGCAACGGGGCCGACATTAACGAGCGGGTAACCGCTGGTACCTCACTCATGACTGATGCTCCTGGTGAATGGTTTCATGGGCCTTCAATCGTTTTGTGCCAAAAAGGTTTTAATGGTTTCCAAAAACTCCGGGGGTGCGGGTATGGAAACCAGCCGGGCTGAAATGGAAGAATTGCCGGTTACGTTCATTTCAAACTGACGGGAAAACCGCACGTCCAGCGATGCGCCTACTGCAACTGCCCGATTGCCGGTGTTTTGCCGGGTAAGGCTCGATGATTCGGTACGGGAGAATTGTCGGGTGACGGTAATGCCTTCGGTGCCACTGATTTGAATGGAACGCTCTTCCGAGGAAACCAGTGTCAGCCGGAACGGCGTACTCTTGCCAAAAATGGTCACCACATTGGCTTCGGCCGAAGCGCTGAAGTCGACACTGCCGTTGGCATTGATGTCGGTCTTCAGGTTCTCAGCATAGGCCGATGGGCTACCAGCGGCATGACCTGCGACCGAACCACCCGAGAATGGGAAGTCGGTCCCTTCGATGGTGACTTTCTTACCGGACAGCGACAACGGTTGAGGACGATACAGCCAGGCAAAACCGTTGCCACTGGTGCCGGGTGTGGTTTTGTCGGGCGTTACACTGTCGATGGTCAGGCTCGAATTAGGGGAGCGAACCAGCAAGTAATAGACCGCACGATTCCTGATCCGGACTTGGGCTTTGCGAAAAGCCACGTTGTCTGGTGTACCGCCGGCAGTGCGGGCGTCGGCCGACCCCCTAGACGTTTTCCGCGCTACTTTGTTGGCTGGCATCCCCTGGCCGACCAACAGCCGGATGATTTCGTCAGCCCGCCGGTTGCCCAGGTCGATGTTGCTTTGGTCTGATGCGGAGGCTGGCTGATTGCGATAGGGTTGGGCGTCGGCAAAGCCTTCGACGTCGAGATCCAGGTTGTGCTCACGCGCAAATTGCGCCAGGTAGCCGAGGCTTTGAATCATGTCGTCGTTAAAGGTGGTGCCATTGACGTCAAAGGTTTCCAGGTGATGCTTGCCGGTTTTGAAATGGGTCGTGGCAATCGGAACACTGGGGGCGTAAAGCGTCGCGGTGTACCCTGCCGCTTCAACGTCGGTTTTAACGTGATCGGCGTAGGCTTGCAGTGATGCCTGGGCGGTGGTGGTGACGGTGGTGGTGCCATTGAAGGCGTAGTCGGTTGCACTGTTGGCATCGATTTGAATGACACAGCGATCAAAGCCGCCCCCTTTGAACGCAACGGTCCGGTCGGTTGTCGTGACTTTCTCCGGTTCGGCATCGGTGTCGATTGTGAAGGCGCGATCGGGGTGTTGGTACAGCAATCGGGGCACACCGGCCCCGGTATCTGACGTAACCGCTTCCTGCAGAGCACGAATGCGTGCCAGGGGGTCGTCACCGCTGATCGGGAAATTCCGGCCGCCCAGAGTCAGGGCACCGGTGCTGGAGGTTTGCACGCTGATTTCCGCCGTGCGTTCCCGTGAGACGTTGCTTGAACCACTTTCGGTGCTTTCACTGGATTCCGACTGATCACTATTGGACGTTTCAGTGTCGTTGAATGAACCGTTCAGATTTAACCCGACACTGAGGTCTTTTTCGACCCGCAAACTCAGCTGTAAAGAGCATGAGATGTCTGCGTGTTGATAGTGATAGAAGGCAGGCGACAAACCGAGGTCGAGTAACGTACGCCCACCCAGGCCTTCCCGGGGCGTAATAAACTCGCCGATCTGTTCTACCGAGTTTTCATCCAGTGCCTGTTGTGCTTCGGCAATAGACAGCCCCAGTGTCTTGATAAATTCGGCGACACTGGCATCTGCCAGTACCTGGCCGGGTGTCAGTCCATCATAGTCTGCCATTGCCTACCTCCAGACCGCCCTTGGGCGGGATGATCAGTCGATCAACAGGCGGTTGACATTCTCTTGATGTCATCAGCCTGTGACCGGAACAATTGGTCCGAAAATTCGGATGTTCCGATGAAATCAAAGACGGCCAGGCCTTTGCTTTCCCTTTAGGTTAAAAAGGCAGGAAGCCTTTTTAACCCACTTGTTACAGTAAGGACTTGCGCGAACGAATAGGACTTCGACCCGAGCCTGCTGCGGCCGGTAACGGGTGCGCGCGGCGAGCGTCGACCTGGTCGGGGCGTACGCTGAAGTAATGGTGTTTTCGTTGAGCGTCTGTCAGTCGTGCCAGATCAGGGTGGAGGCCGCGCTGCAGCCATCCGATGACCTGCTCGGTCAGGCCCAGAGTGTTTTGACCGGCGAGACGGCGGGCTTTTTCCAGACTCTCAAATGCAGACTGACGGTCGCCAAGCTTGGCATGTATCAGCCCCTGGCGTTCGAGAATGCTGCCATGGTCCCGGGCGTGAACCTGACGTTGAGTGCCAGCGTCTTGTTCGAGTGTTTGATAGTACTGGTCCGCTTTTTCGCAGTAATCCAGCACCTCCTGATAGCTGCCGGTTAACTCGAGACTTTCCAGCACGCACTGACTGTAGTGCCTGAAAAAAACTTCGGGAGCACGTGCAGAAACAGCCAGTTTGATGGCTTCACGATAATGACGCAGGGCTTCGGCATGATCGCCTCTGAGTGCGCAACATTTTCCCGCTTCTGCCACGCCAAGGTGGTAAGCATGGGTGTCCGGGATCGAGGGTTTGTCAGTCTGTGTTTTTTGGGCCTGCATCATGATGCAACCTCGACCAGTTCTGTTGATGTTCCGGTTGCTTCGAGCACACTGCGTACCACGCGGGCCTGAAGCTCTGGCAGGGCGTAGGGCAGTTTGAAGGGCAAGGCGGGTAAGGTGCGGCTTGAATCGATCAAACCCAGAGAGTGCAGTGTTTGCCTCAGTTGCCTGGGTTCCCGGGTATGCGTGATGGACAAGCCCAGCGGCATGAAACTGATCAGGTCGGCGCGAACGCTGAGTCCGGCTTTGGTCAACGCCAGCAGGGTGGATTCCAGGGTTTTGCTGGGCAGTGCTTCGATCAGGGTGATGGGCGTGTTGGTAAACAGTTTTGGAATGATGTGTTCAGGTATTCCCGCTTGCTCCTGAAGGACATGACAGGCTCCGGGGGTGGCGCCATCACCAGGCCCGGTTAATACCAGGTTGTATCTCAGGAAGTCCTGATTGATGACTCTCAGGGTATTTGCCTTTTGAAACGCAGACCAGAGGGCGTCGGCCCGGGGTTTATCAAGATCGATGAGTACACACCCCTGGTCAGCGATAGGCTGGTAACCCCGGCGGCGCAGTTCAAGGCTGGTTCTGCGTGATTGCCCGGTGCCGTTGTCGGTCATAAATACACTGTAGCGGGCGGTCTGGGGGTTGGATTCGATCAACTCTATGCCGGTTCCAAGACGCTCTCGCAATGCAGCCAGAGTGGCCTGGCTGACAGAGCCAAGAATAATGCCCGGAGGTGTGTTGAGCAGGCGGGCGGATTCTTCCGGGGTGGTGCCCAGAAACTGCGCCAATGCACTGAGGATGTGATCGTAAGCCCGGACGTCGGTGATGTAGCCGGCAATATCAATGAGTTCGTTTGCCGGTGTGAGGGGGTGGCTGCAGGGGTCGATTCGTGTTTCGAAACCGAGGCTTGTCAGCAATGACTGCAGCTGTTCGGCGACTTCCGGCGACACCTTGTCAACCAGAGTCGACGGTGCCTGGTAAATGGCGCTGAGTACGCTTTGGACCGAAACACCCAGCCCGATTGCGATGGATTTTGCCGAGGCTGGAGTCGCCCGTCCAATGGAGCAAATGACCAGTCTGTGGTCACCCGTTGTCGGGGTTGCTTGCGGTGAAGCGCTGGCTGAAGCATCAGACATCAGTGAGCCCGTCCCTATGCTGGTGCACATGCACCAGTGGATGTTCCTTGTCCACGCAGACAGCAACACAATACGGGACACCCAAGCCACTTCACGATTCCGGATCGCGACAACGTTAAGTGCATGGGCAAGAAAAGCAGTGAGCGGGAAGGGTGTCAAATCAACTTGAGCAAAGACTCAGGGGAAACCTCAAGTTTGTGTTGGATTTGTGAGCAGACACTCAGTTTTACCAGCGGTAGGTGCACCGCTGCAGGATGGACTGATCTTTGACGACCGGTAGATTACGTCGGCGGCTGGCGATGGCGGGCAGGATCCTGCAAGTGCCGGTTCTGTGTGCGCTCGAGCGCCGGTTTTTCCTTGTGCATTGCCGCCTTGCCCATCATGTGGGCGGTGATCGGTGCGGTGATGAACAGAAACAGGGTGATCACCAGTTCCTTCACGCTGATGCCATCCTGGTTCACACTGAAAAACAACGTTGAAGCAATCAGCACAGCGCCAATACCCAGCGTCGAGGCTTTGGTTGGGGCATGCAAGCGGGTGTAAAAATCAGGCAGTTTGGCCAGACCAATGGAACCGACCATCAGGAAAAAGGCACCCAGCAACAACAGGATGATGACCAGCCATTCTACAAACAGGTTCATTGAACAACTCCACAAAAGGTTGACCGGCGGCATAGGCCGCCGGGCGTTATTCGATTAAGTCACCGCGCACGAGATACTTGCACAGGGCAGCCGTGCTGACAAAACCCAGCATGGCAATGAGCAAGGCGCCCTCAAAATACAGAGGCGAGCCAAAGTACAGGCCGAGTAAAACGATCAGGGCGATGCTGTTGATGTACATGGTATCGAGCGCCAGCACCCGGTCGAGTACGCTCGGCCCTTTGAGCAATCGCCACAGGTTCAACAACAGCCCGACACCGACAAAAGTGCAACTGATCAGTACGACAAGGGTCAGCATCCGAAAATCTCCCTGAGCGGTGACTCATAGCGTTGTTTGATGTTGGCAATGGTGCCGGCTTCGTCAACCAGGTTCAGCACGTGAACATAGAGCCATTGTTTGTCTTCCGACACCTCCAGGCTGACGGTGCCCGGTGTGAGCGAAATGCTGCTGGCGAGCAGGGTAATGGGCAAGTCCTGAGAAATGTCGAGTGGTACGGCGATGAACCCGGGCGTGATGTTGCGCACCGGTCCCAGAACCTGAATGGCGACTTCAATATTGGAGACAATGATGTCACCCATCAACATCAGCAAGTATTTGACCGCCAGAAAGGGCTTTTTCAGCGTTGGCTGGGTTTTGCGCATGGATGCAGTGCCCAGCGGAATGACCAGCGCCAGGATTCCGCCCAGCAGAATCTGGCCGGGCGACACGCTGTTGTTCATCAGCAGCCAGGTAATTAGCAGCAGTAAACTCAGGTAGGGAAACGGAAACAGGCGTCTCATGGCTGGCTCTCCGCGATCAGGGTCTGGACGGCGGGGTACATTTGTTGCATTTGCAGGGCCGCCGCCTCGGCAAACTCGGTAGCGGGACCACCCAGTATAACCAGTGCCGGTGAAGCAAGCAGCAGCAAGGCAATGGCAATGAGCTGAATCGGCTGGGCGTTTTCGGTGCCCGTTTTGGTGCCGGACACATGCCAGAACAGGTTTGTGCCGGCTCTGGACAGTGCAACAATCACGGCCAGGCTGCTGAGCAGTATGGTCGACCATACCCACCCCATCTCCGCGGGAGTTTCAGCCGCCTGCAGCAACAGTGCCTTGCCAACAAAACCGGACAGCGGCGGTAAACCGGCGACCGTGACAGCACCGATGAAAAATAACAGTCCGAGCAGAGGCGCCTGCTTCATCGGCCGGGAGACAACGAAGCGATCGGATGCCTGACCGCGTTGCTGGGCAATCAGATCGGCCAGTAGAAACAGAGCCCCGGTTACCAGGGTGGTGTGCACCAGATAGTAAAGTCCGCCGATGACGGCCTGGGTATTGAGCAACACAACGGCAATCAGCAAGGTGCCAGCGGAAATCAGGATCAGGTTGGCGACCAGTGTGCGCAGAGTCGGCGCCGCCAGAACGCCTACCGCACCTATTGCCAGTGTCAGCAGGGCCAGTGGCCAGATCCAGGGGATAGCCACAAAGGCCAGGTCCCCGGCCTGTTCACCGAACACCACGGTGTGTACCCGAAAAATACTGTAGATCCCCACCTTGGTCATGATGGCAAACATGGCCGCGACCGGGGCACTGGCCGAGGCATAAGCTTTGGGCAACCAGAAATGCAGGGGCATCATCGCGGCTTTTAAACCGAAGACAACCAGCAGCAACAGGGCACCGGCTTCAGCCAGTATGCTGGCGCCGGGGGTCAGGCTGGCAATGCGAGTCGACATTTGTGCCATGTTCAGGGTGCCGAGCGTGCCGTAGAGCATGCCGAGTGCGAACAGAAAGAACGCAGAGCCGATCAGGTTCAGTACGATGTAGTGAACGTTCGCCTGGGTTTTTTGCTTGCCGCCGCCGTGTATCAGCAAGGCGTAGGAGGCAATGAGCAGTACTTCAAAGAAGACGAAGAGGTTGAATATATCGCCGGTTAGAAACGCACCGTTGACGCCCATCAGCTGATACATCATCAGGGAGTGAAAATATTTGCCCTCACTGCTGTCCCACAGTTAGGGAAATAAAAAGGGCTTAGAAATCAAAAAGTTGGTAAAATTATGTCACCACAACAAACGTTACTAACCTGGAAATCTAAGCCCATGGCCCATGTTAATACAATCGTCGCCCAATTTCTAAAACTTGTTTCAAAGTCGGAGTTTGACCGACTGGCGAGAACGCATCACACAGGCCAGAAATTCCGGAAGTTCTCTCGCTTTGATCAGTTCGTCCTGCTGTTGACACTGCAGGTCACTGGCCGATCAAGCATTCGCGACGTCGTCGAAAACCTTAAAGTCCAAAGGAACAAGCTCTTTCACATCGGCATCAGAGTCATTTCCCGCAGCAGCTTCAGCCGGGTGAACCAAGAGCAGCCTTGGCAGCTGTATCAGGACC
>NZ_AUIH01000038.1 GCF_000423605.1 Saccharospirillum impatiens DSM 12546 | reverse complement strand
AAGGGCCGGGCACTGGACAATATATTTGTCGAGCGGCTCTGGCGTTCCGTCAAGTACGAGGAAGTGTATCTAAAGCAATATCAGACGATGCAGGAAGCACGGGACGGCTTGAGTGCCTACTTCCGGTTTTACAACCATGAGCGGCCGCATCAATCGCTCAACAACAGGACACCGGCAGAAGTACATGGCACTGCTGTGCAATGGCTGCAAGCCGCGTAAGAATACAATTTAACCCATAGGGCATTTTACCTTAATTTAATGCATTAGTGGTCTTGACAGTGGGGTCCACAATAGCCTTCGAGGTAGCCGATAGCGAGCAAGTATAGATTTTTAAGATCTATGGTTCTTTATTAGGAAATCAATAAAGACACCCATCCTCACGAATTGGTCATGAAATCGAAGCGACCTATTCAGACGAAGACCATGAGATCGTTACGAATGATTTGCCACAAGATGCCGCGAGTATCACCCGAGAAGGCATTGTTCGCGCATGGATCTACCAAGAAAATGGTGGTGACCATTGGGGGGCTCGAAGCTTCCCAAATGACGCGGCATCCAGGGATTTCCGCATTGCGGAAGGCGGGGCCGACGAAGAGGGCAGTATGGGCTTCAATCACATTGTTTGGAAGCGAATGTATGGTGATGAAAACGACTGTGCCAGCATTCGAGGGTATTTACTGAATAATGGACATCCCGATGGTGCGGAGAATATTAATATGTACCACCCCAAAAACAGCTTGCTCGGTTTTGCTATGGCCGCGTCCGATGAAGACTGCGGTGCATCCAATGGATTGTATCGGGCGTTCTCTGACATGCCTAGCTACACCACAGCCATACCAGTCAACCAACGGCCTGAGGCTTACTGTTACGAGCCGGTACCAAGGGGCGATGAAAGCTGTGCCAACGGTGATGCTGATAACATCCATGAGTTCAACGCCGTAGAAGACCATGCCTTAAACTTATTGGTCAAAGCCATGGTCGCCTACAACCGGGGGACCGGTAGTTTGAACACGCATCACTATTTTTCGGATTTGCTGCTGAGTAGTGAGGCAAGCATCAGTGACGGGGAATACCGATCCACCGCCTTTGGTTATGCCATGCGCATTAAAGAGCACACGCAAACCTTAGATACCGTTGACGGTTATTTGCCATACGTCACCTACATCTGGCAAGGCTCAGAAGCGGTCGAGGATGACCCGGATACGGATGCAGATGAAGCTCAAGCGGCTTGGTGTTATGTTTATGGAGAGGTAGAGTGGATGGAGGGGGAAGATTTTAGTGAAGTAAGAGCAGCCGCATCTCCATTCGATTTGACAGGGCGACCGCAAGTACCAGAGGGGCAAGTATTGTGTCAATGAATAATAAATTTAGGCTATGTGTATTTGGCTGCTTCGCAGTTTACTCTTCCAATAGTTTAGGCTTGGATTTAGTTGGCGCTGTCCCTTACGACAGAGGTATTGCTCCAAGAACAAATGAGCAGAGAGAAGCGTCCTACGTAGTTTATGATGTTTTAGCAGCGCGCCCAGACGTAAATGAATTATCGTTACTCGCTTTAACGAATTTAGACCAAGGCAATGAATGGTATGCATTTTCTCGAGAAATGTTTTTGTATAGGGTTAAGTTCTCCGATGCAAGTTACATGAGTGCTTTGTCCCTTACCCGGTGGCCAACCGAAGTGAATGACGAGTCACTGGGTGCCTTCACGTCTAATTACTCCGGCGATTGGTACGACTACGGATTAACACTTGATACCTGGGTAGACCGAAAAGGCATTGGCTGCTTAAGCGATGCGCCGCTGCGTTACGGTGATATTGAGGACGACGGGATTAGTGAACTGGTGTTAATGCTCGGGGATGTTGATCGAACCTTAGATATTTTAGTGTTTTCGCCTGAGCAAGAAACGGTGACCTTTGGTATGCGTGCCGCCTTTCAGGATTCGTTCCCAGCTGAATTCCCTGACAAAGCCGGCTATGAGTATGTGTCAGAAATAGACATGCGCAGCCCGTATCCAGCGGAACGCATCTACGCCAAAGTGTTTGTCGGTGAATTTGATGGTGATACCGAAACCACTAACGAACTGATCGTCTGGCGCAAACGCTTCAATCCATATCCAGTCGGCTCAAGCAACCAAGGGTTTTATCTCGATCAATCATCCTTTGAGCATTATGTACAAGTCGATGAATATCAAAGACAGGCAACGGATCAAGCCACTGTCCAGCAGTGGCTCGCCTCGAAGAACTTGCGCTGGCCCGATGGATACCCGAACGTCTCGGAATGCGAAGGACAAGAAGGTGAGTTGATTCCCGAGATGCACGACCCCTTGCTAAATGATCCGGATGTACTTCAGTAGTGCTTATTGATGTTCGCCAGCACAAGACGTAATTACCTCATTGTACTGACTTGCCTGGCGCTGTCGGCGTGGCCCGGCACCGTCAGTGCCTTTGGCATCGCCTCCCTGATGAACGCACCTGATCCTCGCTGGGGGTTCATCAATAACCGTCAGTTCGTCAGCGGGTACGTCTACACCCGGGGCATCTACAAGAACGAACAGGGCTACCCGGTGTATGTGGAATACAACGCCCAGGGCGAAGAAGTCGCCGAAATCGGCCCACTTGACCCGAATGGCCCCTACGCCAATACCCGCATCATGGCGGCCCGCGAATACCAGGCTTATGTCGAGCAATATGAAGCCGACTTACAACAGTTTCGCGACACCAACCCGGGAACCGACGACCCCGAGCGCCTGACCCTGGCCGAGTACCAGGCCCGCATTGAAACACTGACCACCGCCACCGACCCAGCCGAACCCTGGACCGGTACCGAAGCCGATACCAACCTGAACCCGGGCACCCTCAGCGTGTTGGTGCGCCCACAAAGCCTGTTGTACACCCCAACGTCCCCCTATCTGATGCGCCAATACCCCATTGACCTGACTCAGTATCAGTCGATGGCTGGCCAGACCGGCTCGTTGCTGATCGACCAGAATGGCCAGATCGTGCGCACCAGCCAATACCGCATTGCCCCGCGTGCCGTTTACTACGAGAACCCAAACGCCACTTCGCCGGAAGACCGTTTTGAGTCCTCACCCTTTGTGTCGGGTTTTATTCGTTCACAAGGCACCGTACCGACCCTGACCAACCCGATTCAGGCGCTGCCGTTGTCGACCGGTCTGGCCTCACTGGGTGCTGCCGCCACGAACGAGAGTGGCAAGTACTCGATGATGATTACCGCCACCCCGTGTCCGACCTTCTTTTACCAGTACACCGAAGCCGTTTCGGGCCAGGTTCCCTACCGTGCTTTTAACCCGGACATCAGCGGCCAATACTGGTACCACATTACTCGTACCTTCCCGTTCATCTGTAACGGCATGGCCACCTACAACTTCCAGCCGGGCACCAACCCACCGATCGCGCTCGACTTCCCGATCGACGTCAACATTTTAACCGGCTCTATCCGCCTGCCCGGCGTCGAACTGGCAGCCCCAGGCACCGCCCCGGTGTACGACCTGGACACCCCAGACGCCTTTACCCAAACCAATGCCGATTACTACGACTTTGATTTGGACGGCACGCCAGACACTACTTACTGCGGTGTACAGAATGCCGAAGGCCACTTCGTGCAGGAAGCAGACTGCCAGGTAGCCACCGTACAAGGGGTGTATCTTTCTACCGCACCCAACGACCCCGAAGGCGAAGGCTGCAGCGACGACTTCACTGCCGACCTGTGCCAACCGAACCTGCTGCGGGTGATCGACCTGGAACGCGAAACGGGCGATAAAGCCCTGGTCTCACAACTGGCCCCCGAGCACCTCAAAGACACCGACCTGTTCATTATCCGCCAGGCCACCGGCCAACTGATCGCCCAGCGCCAGGGCCTGAAAGATGACGAAGACGCCTACGAACCCGCCGGCCCGGATGGCCTGGCGGACAACGACCTCAACCTGGTGGAAGGCGAACTTCGCGTCGACTTTGGCATGGTCATGCGCGGCGTTCAGGACCTCTCCTACCAATACGGAACCTTCGCCGCCATGCGCGAAGAAGGTGGCTTCAGCGATTGGCAAGCCAAAGGCAACATGGCCCCGGAACTATACGAACACCGCACCGCCGACCAGGTACGTGCTGGCGAGACGCTGGAAGTCTGGGCCATTAACCGGGTGACCGGCTACCTCGGCCACTCAGAGATCGTAGTGGGTGAAGACCAACTCAGCGACGGCCTGCTCGACACCAAGGTACCCGACATCGAACTGTTGGCCCCCAACCTGAAAATCTGGGCCGAACGGCGCTACAACATTGAAGCGGGCCTCACCAAAGACGAACAACGCGACTACCTGATCAGCCACGAAGGCGCCGGCGAAGGCGACGACACCTTCATTCAAATATTCGTTGAATGGCTCGACCAGGATGGCAGCGCCCTGCCAGATGCCCTGACCGACTATGGCTACACCGGTCGCCTGGCCTACGTATCGGGCGAGAACACCCTAAGTGACGCCAGCCAGGCGGGCCAGGCCCGGTTCAATGTTCAGCCGGGCAAGCACTCTGAGCTGCTGCGCTTGCCAAGTGCCAGTGACAATAACCTGCATTATTACGTGCAGGTTAACGGGATACCGTTCAACGATTACACCGACTTTGCGTTGGGTGGACAGAACCGCATTGGTGACGTGAGTTTTGAAGGGACTGCTGAGAATAATTATCGCCCGGAGCGCTTTGTTCCGATTAAAGTACCTTTGTACAATGAGTCGGCCAACACCCTTCAATATCAAGCTTACCTCGCGGAGCGAGCACGCCTTGCAGCAGAAGAGGAATTCGATGCGATAGAGAATCTGCCGAAACCAGCGCCACTTCACGATTGGGTCTATCGTCCCGAATATCAGTACAGCGTATTTGATCTGGTTATAGATGAATTCAGGCGCACTACCCAGGATGAGCAAAGCGACACTACGACAGATATCTATCAGGACTCCACACCGACCTTGTCATCTTTGGACGAAGCAGTCTCCGTTCTATACGACTTGGGTTACTCCGATTTAAGTTTATTGCCGTCTTTGGATGGAAAAAAACAACTGGTATTCAACCTGGGTGAGAACGAGCTGGAAGTATCCCTTTCAGAGAACGGCACCCTCGCTTTTAACGACCTGAGCAGCCTTGCACTGATTGAGCCTGAAGACTTTCTGACGGCCAGTCTGTATATGAACAGCGATGCAGGCAACCTACTCTGGCAATATGCGTTTGAATACATGGTGGTTGAACCCCTGGTGACGGGGATTGTGGCTGAACCTCACGAGACGCTGTACGTCTCTGCCGACGAACCAGAGTTCGATTGGAAAGCCCGTCTGGTGGGGTATTCCAGTCGCAACCCCGATGTCAAGGAACCGGTTAACCTGCGTTGGCTGATTTCGGGTGACGGGGCTATGGATGAAGTCGTTCAGTTCAACGACAGCAATGGCCTGTTTCTGAACCGTATCGTCATGCCCACCACGGCCGGTTCAACCGCCAAGATTGAGATAGACATGATGGGTACCGACATGGCGCCCATAGCCCTGCCCACCATCGAAGTGATTCCGGGAGAGCCACACACCATAAGCTATAGCACATCCGGAAGCTTGGCCACCGAGACGTCTTTGACGCAAGATTTTTTCGTCACCGTTCGAGACAAAAACGGAAACCTGGTACAAGACGGCACGCCCGTCGATGTGTTCACCCACAGCAGTGTGGAACTGGCCGATGCAGAACTGGAAACCAGCGATGGCACGATGCGGTTCTCGATTGTTGGCGGCCCTTTCGAAGGGCCCGCCTCGGTAACCATTAAATCGGCTGACGCCAGCAGAGAGGTGGCCGTTCAGGTTAACCCCTTGAATATTGAACTGGATTATCCACAAGCTTTGGATGTAGGCCAGACGGGGACGGTAACTGCCAGGGTAACCGACCACGAAGGCAATGCAGTGGCCAATGTCGATGTCGTGTTGAAGAGCACTTTTGCCTATGTTGGCAGCAGCGTCATCACAACCGACGGCCAGGGGGTGGCGAAAACGAGCATTACAGCCCCTAAAGGCGTCCGTGATGGCGAGCTGACAGCCATGGTGGGAATGAGCAGTTACACCAAGACCTACTATTCGGTAACGGACCCTGACAATAACCTGGGCAATTTACAAGCCAATGCTCTAACACTAGTCGGTGACCAAGCTGAGACCGGAATCATCAGCTATGCCCGCTACGACGACTCAGTAGCTGAAATTCCCTATCGTATTGAAGGCACGGTCACCGTAACCGGCAGCCCGGGTGACGCCGTAAATCTAAGTCTGGGCGATGTTTACGCCCCTAACAGGGCATTACTCGCCGCCTACATGATGAACGACCTCGACCAGGGACTGGTTCAGAACCAAGCAGGGCAGAATGGCCTATTGGCGCAGGGCGTTCGGCGTGTCAACGATGCTATGATCGGCCAGGGCCACAGCATGCAGTGGCTGTACAACCCGGATGTTCCAGCACTGATGTATGGCGACAATCTGGAGAGCATTGGGGGCTTTACAGGCATTGCCTGGACCGCTGAACTCAAGCTGGACGATTTGCTGTCCAGAAGCCAGCGCCTGACACAAGACGACCCAACAAACCCCGACGCAGGTGATACTCCCGCTGAGATTATTAACCTTGGGCAAGGGGGGCAGACTCTCACAGTAACGCCTGAAGGTGCCATTAAACTCAGCGTGCGGACGAGTACGGACACGGCTGAAGTGGTGTCCGCACCATTGGAACTCGAAGCATGGCATCGTATTGCCGTGACGACCGACAGCAACCAGTTAACCCTGTGGGTCGATGACAACAGCTACGAATCGCCCCTGCCATCAACCATTGACTATCAATGGACCCAGTATAATGACCCACTGTTAAAGCGTGACAGTGCCTTACCGCATGATCTTATTCTGGGTAAAGGACTGATAGGGCGTATAAATGGTCTGAAATTCTATAACCCTGACAGCCAACCGCTGATTACCCTGAATGGTACGGGTGAGGTTGCGTCGGTGTCTTTTGAAGACAGTGGCGCACAGTCAGTTCTGCTGAAAAGCCAAGGCCTGATGCGTCCCGGTGCCTCCGAGCTGGATACCCAGCGAATAGCCATAACTACCGGAGAGACACGACAGTATGTATCTCTCGTCTCCACATCCCTGTTCACCGATATGGCTGGCTTCTACGCAACACATCTGGCAGAAGAGGCCCCGCCGATTGAATTGGCATTCAACGGCCAGTCACCGACCGAAGAGCAATTGGCTGAGTTAATAACCCTCAGCAAATACTCAGCGTTTGATCCCTTTGGCCCCACTTACCCCTGGTCGAAGACCGCCCATGCTGCCTTTGGGTTGGGCTTCCTGTGGGATGCGATCAATTTCCTGATCCCGCTCGAAAGTGCTGCCATTGTGTTCGAACAATTGGCCTTATTGGCAACGGACCCGGAGGAGTTCGATGCCATGGAGTTCACCATCGCCGCAGTGGATGTACTCACAATATTCCCGCCTGCGAAACCACTGAAACTCGTCACCAAGCCCATGCAAGTGATGATGAGGGGAATAGCCAGAACAAACCCCAAATTCAGCAAACATTTTGCCGGCATGTTGGGCCGAGTCATGAGCAAAGCTAAGCAGGGAGACTTCGATACTCTGTGGAACCTGCTGCCGTTTATGGTGATCGCGGTTGACCTGTATTCGGATGAAGAGGCGCGCGAAGGCTTGGAACTGATCTGGTCAAGCGTCTCCAGCCCCGATGACCTCCTGGCCTGGGTCGACTGGCTCGGGTTGCCAGGTGAAGCCTGGGAGGGTGACGAAACGCCGGAAGTGGATGCCTTTGCCGCGCTAACCAGCCCAGCTTTCATGAGTGTCGCGAGAACAGCCTACGCGGCACCCAGAGTGTCGCCCAGAGTAGCCTCGACGGCTATCAAGAATGCACTCATACAAATGGGACGTAAGCTAGATGGGCAGAAAATTCTAAATCTTCCCAGGCAATTAGCGACCATGGTCGAGGAAGTCAAACATATCGATGGCGCAGCCTTGAGAAAGTATGTACACAGCCCCGAAATGCTGGGCAGCCTAGCAACAGTTTCTGCCAAAGGGGGTGTCCGAAACATCCGGCCGTTTATAAGAGGTAAAACCAACGCCCGCATTAGCCCGATTGGGACCCTAGCGATAACGGCTTATATTGGCTGGGAAATGAGTTGTGGGAAGCTTTTGGACGCCTATGACGATTATCAGGACGATGGTGGGAACGATGGCTACACCCCGCCAGACTTAGGGCAAGGAACGGATGAAACCCTGGATGACAGTGCCTATAGTGAGATGCTCACGACACTGGAATGCGATAGCAAAGGGCTAAGGGGTGGTCGGAACCGTGCTCAGGTCTATATTCTGTTTGGTAAGTTATTGGGCGATGCAACCAATACCTATTTAACCGATGAGGACATCAACAAAGAAGACAGCGTCTTGTCCAACAATTTTGTCGGCGGTGGCCATGGGGCGTTGTTTCACTTGAGTCAAATAGCCAAATACCAAGCATTGCATCGTGCAGGGGGGCCAGCGATTAAAGAAATCGAGGGGCATCGGAAGATTTGGTTGTATAAAGATGAAGTTGCTGCGAACGGTGGGCGAATAGTAGTTGATAAGAGTGATACTGAATTTTCAAAGAGAATACAGAACACCTACGAACGTTATGTTGATATTGTTCTAGGGGACGGCGATAGCGAAAGTTGGGTTGAGTTGAAGTCTTATTCTTCAAAGGGCAATAGTGGTAATGAACGGTATTGGCCAGCCAGTTTCATAAATCGTAAGGCGGACTCATGGAACTATAATACTGGCGTGAAAGACTGGCAAAGCCTGCACCGGCAGTTTTCATTGGATAGGGCGGCAGCTCAGGTTGGGCATGCTCGGTTCAATGACGATGAAAATGAAATCGCAACTGTAACTGTTAGTTCAGATTTTCTGTGGCTATTTCAGAAGTTTAACGTACCCAAGAATAAGACCAAACAAAGAACCAAGGATTCTCAAAACGTCCGCTTGGGCTCAGAGGGTACCGAGCACACTATTTTGGATGCAATGTCGCAAAAGCCGATAAAGAATGGTGAGAGTCAGAAATATGAGAAGGTATATCAGGCGAACATGGCGGGGTATATTTCAATGAGCAGTCACATTCAGTACGCAGGCCTAAAAGACTTGCTGCTCAGTCTCGCTGATATGGGGTTTGATGCGGCTACAGACGCCATTGACCTAATTCCAGAGGAGATAATTGAATGACTGTGAGAGAGATAGAAAAACCGGATATGAGCTTCACTGAAGACCTTTGGTGGCAGAAACGGCGGGAAGCATTGTGGCAGCAGTATTGTGAATTCCAGTACGATGGAGTGAGGAAAAGTAAACTTAAAGTCCTTGAAAAGTATTTTTTCACAGGGGAGCTAGAATCACCTAAAGACCATGGAAGGGGTAGCCCGGGTTTTTTAGGTAGCCGAATTGATACCTTTCCATTACGTAAGCCTGAAGGCTGGGATTACGTTATCTATACTTTTGGCGGCTATGACCGATTGAATTTAGAGATGAAGCAGCTGCTAGAAAATAAGGTTTTGGCGAGCCTAACGAATCGGGGCTGGACCCTGGAGGAGGAGCTTGCATTATGGGATCACTTCTTGCCAGAGAGGTATCAGACAATAATCAAGTCGCCTGTGTTTGCAAAGCGACAGCAAAGTTTTCTAGAGGGTGAGTTGCATATTGATGTAGTTGTAATGCATTACTCAGTTAGAGTCGAAAATATTTTAGATGGATTGGCGGGATCTTCACCAAAGTATATATATAGGCCTGGATATTTGCTTTCGGCGATTGAGGAGATAACTCCTGAGGATATTAGTAGTATCAAATACTTGGATAAAAACCTACAGAACTTGATGAAGTTGTGCTTTAGGAGTCACGACAGTGCTTTACCAGAGTTTAAATATCCCATAGATAACTTCATTCGAGAGTTTAAACAAAACATGGAAACATTGCGGTTTGATCCGATAGTTAAAGCCATCTGGGAAGATGTGAAACGGGAGCATAGTTGATGGAGATTTATGTAACGATCAAAGGTAAGGTTGAGCCTGATAAAATGGCCGAATTTAATGGTCTGTTTGATTTGATGGTCGCCGGTAAAACTGGCGCAGCGCTGGAGACCTATGGCGAAGACACCTTTCCAGCGGCTGAATCCACTCTGGAAAAAGTGCTCGATAAGTTTGAGGCTGCCTACGACAGCATCAACCTGGAAAGCTATACCCTAGAGCAAGGCAAGCTGACATTGAATTTCATGGGCAGTTACGCCTTGGAGCAAATTCTGCCTGATCTACAAGTGTGGTTACTCGCCTGCGGTGTAAAGGATGTTGAGCTAGAGGGAAACTGGGTTTAAGAGTTAAGGCGCCCAAACCCAGGCAACTGTGCCTTGTATCGCCGCAATAGGTACGCTGCCAAAGGAACGGCTGTCAGAACTGTAGTCGGGGTTATCACCCAGTAGCCAAACCGAGCTGGTTGTCGAAGGGTAACCGTCAGGGAGTGGCGATACCCGTTTAATAAGAAAGTAATTCATCGTGCCTGTTTTGGCGATGACGATACTGCCCATTTCGGGTGCTTCATGCACGCTTGGATCAACGATCACCCAATCCCCCTGCTGCAACGTTGGCCACATAGACTGGCCCTGTATTTTATAGAAATCCGCACCGAGCAGTAGGGCTGGGTTGAACACTAGCCAAAGCAGCACTACGACCCAAAAACAGGGAATACCAACCAGAGTCCACTTATTGCGTGGCCAGGCCAGATTCTGCTGCTTTGATGACTTAATTAACTCGACGAAAACTTGTAAAAGGGATGTGAGTGTCAGACAGAGCCATAAAGCAGAAAAACCAATTAAAAAGGCTATGGCGCTGTGCCTATCAAGTAAGACGTTGAATCTATTGCCCACCAAGATTGCGAGCGCTGGTAGGCCACACGCTATGACTCCCAGCTTCTTGTTGCTTAAGAACACTTGCGTTAGGCCGGGTACGGGTGTGCTTGAAAGCAATAATAGCGTATGTAGGTATTTCTTTATCTGCATTTGGGGGTTTCTTCAATCAACTCCGACGCTCTGCTCGGTGCACATGCTGACTTGTAGAGGCAGTGTAGTCCTAAACGGTTTTCCGGAGAAGACTGCTAATGTAAGTATCGACCGATAGTGGCTCAGTTTAGCGAGTTGAAGTTAACCCCTGACCATAGCCGACAGCGCTTTTCCAATGAATACCCGTCGTTCAGAGTGCTTGCAGTATTTCCGTATTTTTTACCCCTTTCCTCCATCCCAAGCGTTTAACCCCTGAAACCGCCATAACGGCGGCCGTTAAGAAAAAGGGGATATCGCATGTCCAACCGTATTCACAGCCTCTGGCTGACAACCGCCGTACTCGCCGCCTGCTCCAGTCAGGAACCCATGATGCTTGAATCCGATCAGGGTCAGCCTGACGCACCAACCACGGAAGTTCGGCCTGTATTACAAACGGACGCCGCTGGGGAGGCAGAAAAATCGGCTTCGGGGCAAGAGTATGCCGCAACTCTGGGCGATCTGGCTCAGCCAGCTGCTCGGTCTGACAGTATGGCGAGTATGCTCTACCCAGTGCCCAGCCCGGAGTCGCCGGTTTATTCGGAGCCTGATCGTGAACGTTACGAGGCGGCTGAGGTAAACCCGATTCATCGGGTAGCCGAAACGCCGGTGTCTACCTTCAGTATTGATGTCGATACCGCCAGTTACAGCAACATGCGGCGCTTTCTGGGGCAGGGTGTGATGCCCCCGGAAGACAGCATTCGGGTAGAAGAACTGCTCAACTATTTTGATTATCACTATGCAGGGCCGGGTAACAGCGAGCACCCGTTTGCCATTAATACCCAGCTGGCACCTACTCCCTGGAACGAAAACACTCAACTGCTGCGAATTGGGGTTCAGGGGTATGAAGTCGAGCCAGAGGCGTTGCCCTCCATGAACCTGGTATTCTTGCTGGATGTTTCCGGTTCGATGAATCAGGCCGATAAACTGCCCCTGCTGCAGCGCGCCTTTGGTTTGCTGGTCGATCGGTTAAGGCCCGAAGATAAAGTCGCCATTGTTGTGTACGCCGGGGCCTCGGGGGTTGTGCTTGAGCCTACGGGCGGTGATGACCGTGCCCGGATTCAACAGGCATTGAACCAGTTGCAGGCAGGGGGCAGCACCCATGGTAGTGCGGGCATTCAACTGGCCTATCAGGTTGCAGAGGAACATTTTCGGGATGGTGGCATTAACCGGGTAATACTCGGCACCGACGGTGACTTCAATGTGGGGGTGACGAACCTCGATGACCTGAAAGCGTTGATCGAGACTAAGCGGGAGAGCGGTGTGTTTTTCAGCGCCCTCGGGTTTGGCACCGGTAATTATAACGATCAGCTGATGGAAGAACTGACCAACCTCGGCAATGGCACGGCGTATTACATTGATCAGTTCAGCGAAGCGCGCAAAGTGTTTGCCGAAGATCTAACTGGTACTCTGCATACCATCGCTAAAGACGTGAAAATACAAGTCGAGTTCAACCCCGATCAGGTCGCGGAATATCGGTTGATTGGGTACGACAACCGGCAGTTGCGCCGGGAAGATTTCAATAACGACCGGGTCGATGCGGGCGATGTAGGTGCCGGGCATTCTGTGACGGCGCTGTATGAAGTGGTGCCTGCGCAAAGCGATTTCCGGTTCAACGACCCGCTGCGGTATCAGCAAAGCCAGGGTACAGACACCCCCGCATCAGAAATGGCCTTCGTTAAGCTGCGCTACAAATTGCCGGATCAGGACAGTAGCCGTTTGATGACCCAACCTGTTGAGGCCGGTTCGGCGGTTCAGACCATGGATGAAGCCATGCAGTTTGCGGCAGCCGTGGCCGGATTTGGCGAGTTGTTGCGGGGCAGTTACTATGTCAACGACTGGTCGGTGCGCGAGGCGCGTGAGCTGGCGCTAGCCGCCATCGGTGAGGATGCCTTTGGCTACCGTCAGGAATTGCTTCAGCTCATGCACAATGCCGAGGCACTATCCCCTTTTTGAAACTAGTGCCTCATTGAAACAGGAACGCACGTTGCCGTGACGCTGTTAACCAACGTACAAAGCTGGCTTTCGGGCCGGGGCTCTAGAGCCCCGGCCGATCCCGATAGCCAGTTGATGTGGCGCTATCGTCAGGCCGGGGATGCCGACTTGCTGGCCCGCCTGATGCACAGCACGGGCGACGATCTGTATCACTTCCTGTTAACCCAGACGGATGCCACCCTGGCCGATGACCTGTACCAGGGCGTTTGGCTCAGGGTGATGGAGCGTCGGCATCAATACGAGCCAGGTACAGCCACGTTCAAAACCTGGTTGTTTACGCTGGGCCGGAATTTGATGATCGATGAGCTGCGGCGACAGAAACGCTGGTCTGCAACGGATCTGGAGGCTGGTGAAAATGACTTAGCCACTACCGCTCAGTTTCACACCCAGCCGCTGGAAAGCACGGTCGCCCTTGATAACCTTCACCAGCATTTTGACCAGGCATTAATGGCCTTACCCTTTGTGCAACGTGAGGCATTCGTATTACAGCAGGAAGGCTTCAGCTTGAACGACATCAGCGACATTACCGGCATCGGCCAGGAAACCATCAAGAGCCGGCTTCGTTTTGCCCGTCAAACCTTACAGCAACAGTTGGAGTCGCATCATGGCCCCGCATGACGATGACCGCATGGTTTCGCAGGATGATGATCTGTCATCGCTATACCAGCAGCGCAAGCGCCGTCACCCGGCACCAGAGCAGCTGAACAACGCTGTGTTGTCTGCCGCTAAAGAAAGAGCCACTGATCGCGCTGGAGGTTTTGGCTGGAAGGGTGCTGTGTCTTCCGTTGCGGCAGCTGTGGTGATTGTCGTCTTGGGTGTGAACTTTCTTGAAGATCCTCTGCAACCGGTTAGTGAAACCTTTAGCGTTCAGTCCGACAGCTCAGGCAATGGGTTGGCCGATTCCGAGGAAGCCCTGGTGGCTGAGATAACGGCCAGTGATGCCATCGCGCCACCGGCAAAAAAGGCGGCCGCTCCTGCACCCCGGGAAGAGGCCCGTCGCGCTGAGTCGGTCGAACCGGATGTTGTCGAGCCCACACTCGCATTTGAATCTGAGCCACCCGTGATGCTGGACGATCAGCCGATAGCGTTTGGCAGTAGCCGTATAGCCCCCCAAGCAGACCCAATGAAGCCGACTATTTTAAAAGTAATAACCGGGCGCGACGAAGAGTTCCAACAATGCGATGGCAGTGTGTTTTCGGCGGAAATTACCGGAGCACCGGCGAGCGGTTGGTTTGAACTGACGTGGTCGGAAGAAGGAAAAGTCTCTGAGGTAACAGCACTGGGTGAGAAGTCGCCCTGTTCACGGCCATAGTGCGATAACGATGACCCCAGGCAGTAAACAAGCATCGACCTCGGGCTGAGCCCGGGGTCGATTTAACGCGTAGGTTTGGCTGGGTAGACTTAGCCAGTAATCCGACGCTGCGCCCGGAACTGCTTCAGCAGCGGACGTGGATCCTGGCTCAATGGCAGTTGGATGGCCATCTTCAGTTCGGCACTGGTGTAACCAATGTCTTCCAGCATGCTGTCGTCATAACGCAGCAGGTTGATCAGTTTGCGACGATACTGCCAGGCACGGTAGGTGCGGCCAGCCGACTTCAACAAGTGAAGCGGGGGCATGGATGGCATGTAGAATTCGGGTACCTGAGCAACGGCAGGCATTTGAACAGGGGTGTTGAGACCGATAGCTGTCATGGTGCTCTCCTAAAAACAGCAAATGTGTAGTGTTTACGGTCTGTTCAATTAGTAGGCAGATCGCGGCGCGGATTATGCTTATCCGACCGGTCAAGATCAATCGTAAAAGTGGGTATTTATCACTTAAATACAAAATATTACTGGTTTATTGACGGCGCCGGTAAAACGGCGGTTTGTGAGGCGTTTCATCACCTCACTTTGACAACCCGCGACCACCCAAGCCAACCCTTCCTGACCCAGATAATAAACGCACGTCGACACCGGTCACATTTAACGGTGTGCACGCCTTCGGTTTTGGCCGGGTAGTCGGCCGTGAAGGGTGCGCTGCAAAACGGACACTGCACGGCCATGGCGGAACTCTCTATTCATGCCGGGCTTCTGCCGGGTTACTGGGGCGCCGTCGCCTGGCGCGCTTCCAGATAGGTGATCTGGTTCAGACCGTTGATGTACTGCTGCATCATGTCGGCCCGTTCGGCGTCGCTCAGGTTGGCGGCCTGAAGTTGTTTGTCGAAGGAGGCCTTGAGCATGTCGAATTCAAAGTCGACGGTTTTCAGAACGCCCTGAATGCTGTCGCCGCGGCGTACGTTGCTCAGCCGTAGGTCGCCGTTGTCTTCAAAGAAGACGTCGAGGCTGTCGGTGTCGCCGAACAGGTTGTGCAAGTCACCGAGAATCTCCTGGTAGGCACCGACCATAAAGAGACCCAGCCAGGGCTTTTCGTTGGGTGTCCAGTCGGGCAGGGGCAGGGTGGTTTCCACACCTTCGCCGTCAACATAAGCATTGATGCGGCCGTCGGAGTCGCAGGTAATGTCCTGAATCACGCCGCGTTCAGTCGGTTCCCGGTCGAGCCCGGTGAGCGGCAGTATCGGGAATATCTGGTCGATACCCCAGATGTCGGGTACCGATTGAAATACCGAGAAGTTCACAAACAGCTTGGTCGCCAGCTTTTCGTTCAAATCGTCGATCATGCCCCGGTGGCTGCTCTTGCTGGGGTTCAGCCGACGACGAATGCCCTGGTTCAAGCTGCGCGCTAGTTCTTCAGCCTGAGCCCGGCCGTGCAGCGACAACTGCCCCAGGTTATAGGCCTGGTGACATTCGCTGAGGAAGTAGCTGGCATCGTGATACAGCTCGGCCAGAGAGCGTTTGCGCGAGTCCAGATCCTGCAGGCAGGACCAGAGCTCCAGCAAGGCGGGCTGCTCTTCACTGTCGGGTCGGCCGACGTCACTGGATTCAGCCCGTTCCTCTTCAATCACATCGGTCAGCAGCACGGCATGATGTGCGGTGACCGCGCGGCCTGATTCACTGAAAATATCCGGGTGGGGCAGGTCGGCCTGCTCAGCCGCCTGACGAAACGCGAACACGACGTTGTTGGCGTATTCCTGAGTGCTGTAGTTCATTGAGCAGGTTGAGCGCGAGCGGGTGCCTTCGTAATCGACCCCGAGGCCACCGCCGACATCAACGCTTTGAATCGGCACGTTCAACTGACGCAATTCGACATAAAAGCGCGCGCATTCGCGCAGCCCGACCTGAATGTCGCGGATGTTGGCAATCTGGGAGCCCAGGTGAAAGTGCAGCAGTTGAAAGGCGTCGGTCATGTTGGCCGCTTTCAGGGCGTCGACTACGCGCAACACTTCAGCAGCGGTCAGCCCGAATTTGGATTTTTCACCGCCGGTGTTCTGCCAGTTCCCCTTGCCGATGGACGATAACCGGGCACGAACACCAATGCGAGGGCGCACCCCGAGCTCCTGAGCAATCTGGATAACCCAGTCGACTTCGCTCGCTTTTTCAACCACCAAATACACCCGGTGCCCCAGTTTTTCAGCGAGCAGTGCCAGGCGAATGAATTCGCGGTCTTTGTAGCCGTTGCAGACAATGGTGGTCTCGCCTTTGTGGGCTTCAGCCATCACCGCCAGCAATTCCGGCTTGCTGCCGGCTTCCAGCCCGATGCGACCATTGCACACCTTTTGCTGGCCATTGATGATCTCTTCGACCACGCGGCGCTGCTGGTTCACCTTGATCGGATACAACGGCTGGTACTGGCCCTGGTAGGCTTCGCTGGCGATGGCCTTGTGAAAGGCATCAACAATGGTGCCGACCCGGTCGTGCAGAATGTGCGGAAAACGCACCAACAGGGGCAGTTGCAGGCCCTGAGCGCGAGCGGCGTCGACGATGCGGGTCAGCGGTACCGGCTGCGCCGCATGGTTAACACTGACACGGCCATCACTGGTGATGCCAAAGTAGTCTTCCGACCAGCGGCTGACGTTGTAGAGTTCAAGTGCGTCGGCAACAGACCAACTCATAGCGTGCGGTTTCCTTGTGGTTAGTTAGTCAAGTGCCGGAGTTAGTTGAGTGGCCAGGGTCCGCGACGGTTACCGGTGGTGCCTCTGCGGGGTCGGCGTGAAACCTTCCCTGGAGCCTAGACCGCAACATCCCTGTTGCGGACTCCCCCGCAGAGGCACCACCGGCACCTGTCGCTCGCGCCGTTCGAATGCCGGAACTTGAGTCAATAAAATAAACAGCCTAGCAGGCTTCGCCGGGATGTTCGAAAAGAGGCGATTGTAGAACGTTGTGCTCGTCGCGCAATCAATCATAATGGCGGGCCGCGTAAATTGATGAGATGGAGCAACGTAGCATGAATAAGAGCATCATCAGCACCGACCAAGCCCCGGCTGCCATTGGCCCCTATTCACAGGCCGTTAAAGTGGGCGATACCGTCTATCTGTCGGGCCAGATCCCGTTAGACCCGGAAACCATGGCGCTGGTCGAAGGCGACATCGCGGCTCAGGTGCACCGGGTATTCCAGAACCTGACGGCCGTCTGTGAAGCCGCCGGTGGCAGCCTGCAGCACATTGTTAAGCTGAATATCTACCTGACTGATCTTGGCCATTTCAATACTGTGAACGAGATCATGAAGGAGTACTTCGTAGCACCCTATCCGGCACGGGCAGCCATTGGCGTGGCTCAGTTGCCGAAAGATGCCCAGGTGGAAATGGATGGGGTGATGGGGCTTTCCTGAAGCCACACCAGAAGGGCAGGCTTCAATGTTTGCCCTGTTTCCGTTTGTGTTTCAACGCGCTGCGCGCGTCCCTATAGCCTTGCCACCTGACCTGCATGGCGGCCATCCAGCTTAATAGCTTGTGGGCAGCGCGGCGGCGGGTGAGAAATTTGGGCAATGCTTTGGCCATGTTGGCGAATCCTTGACGAGAATTGTTCGAAGAATGGGGCATAATTTTGGTAAACTGCAGGGCCATTTAACGATTCAAGAGCCCGATGCGTCAAGCGAACCCCACTCCGCCGACTCCGCCAAAGCGACCGGGCCGTCGTCAGCGCGACTCGCGCGTTACCGAAGGCACCCAGTATAGCGACTTTCTCGCGCCTAAATACTGGGGTGCCTGGTTCTTTATCGGCTTTATGTATGTGCTTGGGTACTTGCCGGGCAAGGTGCGTATTGGCCTGGCCCGCGTGCTAACCCCGCTGGCCATGCGCCTGGCCCGTGGCCGTTACCACGTCGCGAAGACCAACATTGATCTGTGTTTCCCTGAAAAAACTGAGGCTGAACGCAACACTCTGGTGCGAGATACCTTTTTCGCCAACGTTCTGGGCTTTTTCGAAACCGCGGATGCCTGGGTACGCCCGATCGAACGTATGCGTTCCCGGGTGGAGTGGGAGGGTGTTGAACATCTGGACGCCGCTGAAAAAGACGGGCAGGGCGTGCTGCTGGTGGGCGGCCACTTCGCCATTCTGGATATGGCCGGTGCCTTGTTCGGGCTGATAAAGCCCTATGATCTGGTCTACCGCAAACACGACAATGCCCTGCTCAATTACTTTATGACCCGCTCGCGTGAGCGCTGGTGTAAGCGCACTCTGGCGCGCCGGGATATGAAAGGGCTGATCCGCTCGCTGCGTGATGGCCGCATTGTCTGGTATGCCCCGGACCAGGACTACGGTCGCAAGGCGAGTGAATTCGTGCCCTTTTTTGATATTCAAACAGCCACCGTCACCATGACCAGTAAGCTGGCCAAGTCGGGTAATGCCCGGGTGATTCCGGTGTTCTTTTACCGCAAGCCGTCGTTGCTCGACTACGGTGCGCGTTTTGGCCCGCCGCTGCCGATCCCCAGTGGAGATGACATCGCCGATGCGGCCTGTTTTAATGCCTGGCTGGAAGCCTGTGTACGCGAGGCGCCTGATCAGTATTTGTGGTTGCACAAGCGGTTTAAAACCCGGCCTGAGGGTGAGCCTTCCGTCTATTGACGGCTGAGGGTGTCTATTTTTTTACCAAGGTGACTATGAAAGCATTCGACTACCCCGTTTTTGATGTTCAACTGGCCTCTTCCGTTCCTGCAGACAGCGATGCCGTGCTGGAGTGGCGTGAGCACAGCGCCTTGTCGGCCATTGCCCGTCGGGACCGGGATCGTGACCAGACGCTGGGCGCGGCTGAAGCTTCCGGGGCTCAGTGGACGTTCGTTAAGGCCAAGGCGGCTACGACTGTGTTCGAGCGTTTGACGCAGGCGCGTATAGCCGTAACCGGTGCCTGGCAGTCGGGTGATCAGCATCTGACGCTGGTGGCAGACAGTGCCGAGGCGCTGGATGCTCTGTTGAGCGCTGCTCTGGCGGCTTTGTATGCGTTACCCACCTTCAAGCAGGAACCTGCTCCGGCGTCGACAGTTGACCGCATTACGCTCGTCGGGCCGATGACCGCAGAGGCCGTCAAGGTTCGTTGCGCTGAGGCTGAAGGCAATGCGCTGACCCGGTTTTTATCATCGTTGCCAGCCAACGAGTTGACGCCCTGGTCCTATCGGGACTGGGTGGAGGATCTGGCTGAGGCGGAAGGCTGGGATTATCGGGTATACGACTATAAAGAACTGCAGCAGATGGGTGCTGGTGCCTTTCTGGCCGTGGCTCAAGGATCGGATAATCAAGAAGCGGCCATTGTTCGGGTCCAGTACCGGGGTAAGCCCGCGTCGACGGATACTCTGGCGCTGGTGGGCAAAGGCGTCTGTTTCGATACCGGCGGCTATAACCTGAAAATCAGCGGCAGCATGTTCGGCATGCACGGTGACATGGGCGGCAGTGCGGTGGTGCTTGGCAATCTGCTTACCGCGACGCGGCTGGGCTTGCCGTTCAACCTGACCGGTTGGTTGGCGCTGGTTGCCAACCATCTGGGGCCAAACGCTTACCATGCCAACCAGGTGGTGCGGGCCCTGAATGGCACCACCATTGAGGTGGTCGACACCGATGCCGAAGGTCGCATGATTTTGGCCGACACACTGACGCTGGCATCACGCGAGCGCCCCCAGTGGGTGTTCGATTACGCCACGTTGACGGGTACCTGCATTGCGGCGCTGTCGACGCGCTACAGCGGTGTGTTTACCAACCACGATGCCTGGTGGATGCCGCTTATTAGTGCCGGTCAGCGCAGTGGCGAGCGGGTCTGGCCATTCCCGATCGACCCGGATTACGACGAGCAAATCAAAAGTGATATTGCCGATATTCAGCAGTGCAATCCGGGTAAATCATCCGATCACATCGATGCGGCACGCTTTCTGAGCCGTTTTGTGGAAGCCGGTGTGCCCTGGGTGCATGTCGACCTGGCGGCAGACAGTCACAAGGGCGGGTTGGGCCATGTGCCGACCGACGTTACCGGCTTTGGCATCCGGCTGACGCAGCAGTGGCTGCACGACTGGTCGTCAGAATCGCTGTAGTTGTGTCGAAAAACCTTCATCAGGCTGTCATCTGCCCTCCGGGTTGGCTGCGTACAACCCGTAACCCCACCTCATTGCAAAGAGTGCCCCTATGTTGAGTAACGAAGCCGCAGCGGTACGCGAGGCACTGGTCAGCCAGGGTCTGGAAACCCCCATGGTCGATAACGGACTGACTCGGGATCAGAAACGGGAACGGCTGACCGGCCTGATGGCTGAAGTGGCGGGTACCCTGGGGCTGGATTTGACCGACGATAGCCTGATGGAAACCCCGGCCCGTATTGCCAAAATGTACGTTGATGAAATCTTCTCCGGGCTCGATTACAGCACCTTTCCGAAGATCACCCAGATCGAGAACAAGATGGGCCTGCACGAGGTCATCAAGGTGCGGGATATCGGCGTGCTCAGTACCTGCGAACACCATTTTATTACCATCGATGGTCAGGCAAAAATCGCTTACATCCCCAGGGACACCATCATCGGGCTGTCGAAACTGAACCGTCTGGTGCGCTTTTTCGCGCAACGGCCCCAGGTTCAGGAGCGTCTGACCCGTCAGATTATGGTGGCGTTGCAAGTGTTACTGGGCACCGACGATGTGGCGGTGCAGTTGGACGCCCGGCACTACTGCGTGAAAGCGCGGGGCGTTATGGATGAGCAATCCCAGACAGAAACCCTGTCTCTGGGCGGGCAGTTTAGCAAGAACCCGGCTCTGCGAGCCGAGTTTCTGGGCTAATGACGTTGCGGTTAGTGCAGTTTCAGGCGGGGCCGAATGGCGTTATTCAAGCGGTCGATGACCGTCAGTAACGCCGTACGCGCGACGCCGTGTAAGGCGACCTGATGCTGACGGTAGAGGCTGATGTACACCATGCGTGCAATGCGGCCCTCAATCATCATACTGCCCCGGGTCAGATTGCCCATCAGTGACCCCACCGTACTGAACCGGCTCAGGCTGATTAGCGAGCCGTGATCCTTGTATCGATATTCGACCAGCGGTAACGGCTTGCGTTGGCGCAGCATGTTTTTGAACACATGGCTGGCCATCTGGTGCGCTGATTGAGCCCGCGGTGGGACCCAGCGGTCCCCGGGCTGCGGACAGGCCGAACAGTCACCGATGGCCCAAATGCGTTCATCGCGTGTGGTTTGCAACGTGCCTTTAACCAGCATGAGGTTATTTCGGGTTGTTTCCAGCCCGGCGAGGTCTTTCAGAAACCCGGGCGCACGAACACCAGCCGCCCAGACCATGATGGCCCCTTCAATGCGTTCCCCGTCGTCGGTTTCCAGTGCACCGTCGTGGCCTTTAACGACCTTGGTCTGGGTGCGAACCTTGACTCCGAGCTGGCCGAGTTCATGGGTGACTGTCTGGCTAATGCGGTCGGGCAGGGCAGGGAGAATGCGCGGCCCGGCTTCGACCAGGGTCACATCCAGATGCTCTGGCCCAACATGGCCGAGGTCATAGTCTTTCAGAACGCTGGCCGCGTTATACAGTTCGGCCGACAGTTCGACACCCGTGGCACCGCCTCCAACAATCACCAGTTTCAGCCGTTCGTCCACGCCCTCGGCCCGGGCCCGGTCAAGTCGCAAAAAGGCATTGAGCAGGTGCTGGTGAAAGCGTTCAGCCTGGGTCGGGGAATCGAGCACCATGCAATGCTCCTGGATGCCGGGTATGCCGAAATCGTTGGTGACGCTGCCAAGCGCAAACACCAATTGGTCGTAGGGTATCCGGCGTTCATCCAGTACCTGGTTGCCTTCATTGTCGACCAGGGGTGCCAGCACTACCTCACGCGTTTCCCGGTTCAGGTCACAAACGGTGCCGAGCATAAAGTGAAACCCATTGCGCCGTGCCTGGCCCCGGTAATTGACTTCATCGACACCGGCATCCAAAGACCCCGCGGCTACTTCATGCAGTAGGGGCTTCCACAAATGGGTGTTGTTGCGGTCGATCAGCGTAATGCGCGCTTTTTTGCGACGCCCCAGCTTTTTGCCCAGGCGCGTGGCCAGTTCAAGTCCGCCGGCGCCGCCACCGATGATAACGATGTGCTCAGGCTGTGTGGTTGTGTGTTGAGTCACAGGGGACTCCTTTGGTGATGAGTAATCGGTTCGGGGCGGTTCAAGGGAGGGGCGATCAGTCGTCCCGGTCCCAGAGATCGAACCCGGTACCCCGGGAATTTATGATCAGCGCGGTGCCATAGGGCACGGGCCATTGCCAGGTTCGCTCAAACGGCTGCTCCAGCATGACGGCGGCCAGGGCGCGTAAACTGCCCGCATGGGCGACAATGACATCGCCTTCTTTGATGCCAGCCCCGGTGGCCCAGGCTTCTACCCGGTTAAACAGGTCGCGGGCCGATTCGCCGCCCGGCATGCGAAAATCCAACGGCCGTTCCGCCCAGGCATCCAGGGCGCTGTGTTCAATAGCCGACCAGGGCTGTTGTTCCCAGTCGCCAAAATTCAATTCACGCAAGGCATCGACTGTTGTTAACTGCTTTGCTGGCACAAGCCGTTGCGCAACCTCCAGACAACGGGAAGATGGACTGCAATACCAGGCTCCTGCTTGCTCAGCGAGCGTCGGCGGTAACGATCGGGCAGTGGCCTCGGCAGGCACCGCCAATGCCGGGTCGCTGTGTCCGTAGCAGACACCGTTTTCGGCCGGTGCTCCGTGTCGAATCAGTATCACAAGCATCCTTCCATGATGGTTGCTAAAGGGTTGGTGATGCGTCCTTCTGGACTCTCAGGTTATCAGCCCCAGTAAAACCAGCAAGGCCAGGGTTTCCTGCAGTTGCTGGGCACCGCCCAGACAATCGCCAGTGTAGCCTTGAATGCGGCGCATAAACCAGCGGTTGAGGACAATACGAAGGGTCAGGGCAGCGAGAGTCAGCCCGAGCACCGACCCTGGTGTCAGCCAGCCGATGAGCCCAAGCAGTGGCACCAGGGCTACCCCGGTCGCCGCCAGGCCGAACCGCGTGGCCAGGGGTTTGCTTTTGCTGTCTTGGTCTTGATCGTGGTCGCGGGCATAGGGCAGTGTCCAGAGTGTTGAAATCGCCCAGAACCGGCTCCAGGCCGCGATAAACGGCAGAGCCCACCAGACTGATAGCCCTTGCTCAAACAGAGTGGTCCAGGCCAGCCATCGGACCAGCAGAGTTACGACCAGAGCGGCAGCCCCGTAAGTGCCGAGCCGGCTGTCTTTCATGATGCTCAGCACGGCTTCGCGGCTAAACCCGCCGCCAAACCCGTCGAACAGGTCGGCGAGGCCGTCTTCGTGAAAAGCCCCGGTCAGCAGTAAACTGGCTGCCAGCATCAGCGCAACAGCCAGTGGCGCGTTCCACAGCAGGTCGCCCAGCACCAAAACTCCGGCCAGTAACAGGCCCAGTATGGCCCCAACCCAGGTAAAATAGCGGCTGCTGTGGTTCAGCAAGTGATCGTTGAAGCGAATGCCTGGTGGTTGGGGCAGCCGTGAGAAGAAGACCCAGGCATTGAAAAAACTGTGCCATTGGGTGGCAGGCCAGGTGTCTGTCCGGGAACAGCTCTTTGAAGACGGCGGAGATGACATCGGGCTCAGTCGTCTCCCGCTGTATCGACACCGGCACTGTCGAAACTGGCCATGTCGTTCAGCATGGCCACCGCCGCACGAATAAGCGGCCAGGCAAGTACGGCACCGGTGCCTTCACCCAGGCGCAGGTCTAGCTGCAACAAGGGTGTGGCGCCAAGGGCGTCGAGCATGCGTTGGTGCCCCTGTTCGCCGGAAGCGTGGCTGAATAGGGCGTAGTCGAGCACGTCCGGGTGGTCATACCAGACCGTCATCAAGGCGGCCGTGGCCAAAAAGCCATCGACAATAAAGGGTTTACCCAGCTCCGCCGTGGCGGCCATGGCTCCGGCCATCATCGCCAGCTCAAACCCACCCAGGTGCTGCATGATGGCGCGACCCGAGGTTAGCCCTGCCTGATGTAACGCCAGGGCCTGACGCACGACGGTGGCTTTGTGTTCAATAAGTGCCTGGTCAGCCCCGGTGCCTGCGCCGACACAGTCGTTTGGGTCGAGCTTCAGACAGGCCGCCATCAGGGCAGCACCGGATGTCGTACTGCCAATGCCCATTTCGCCAAAGCTTAAAATATCGGCACCTTCAGCCAGTTGTATTTCGACAATTTCAGCGGCTTTGTTAACCGCTTGCTGGTATTGCGTGCGCGTCATCGCCGGGTGACGCATAAAATTAGCACTGCCGTTGCCAAGTCTCGCGTCAATCAGGTTTGGGTGAGTGGGCAGGGTGTCGCCGTTCAAACCGGCATCCACCACGGTTAGCCGCACATCCTGCTGTCGGCAAAAGACGTTAATCGCGGCACCGCCAGCCATGAAGTTCATCACCATCTGGCGGGTAACATCGCTGGGGTAAGGGCTCACCCCTTCGGCGCAGACACCGTGGTCGGCTGCGAAAACGCAATGGTTCAGCCGGCTTAGCTGAGGGCTTAAGCTGTGTTGGATACGGGCAACCTGTGCCGCCACCGCCTCCAACTGACCCAGTGACCCGGGCGGTTTAGTCTTGTTATCAATGGTGTTGCGGATAACCGCGTCAAGGCTGTTGTCGACAGCCGTAATGGTGAAGCGTTCCTTCGGCATGTTGTTTGGTTCCCTCTGTTGGCTTTGGTTGGTTCAGTTGGCAGCCCGTTGATGTTACTTGAGCGTTTGCGGCAAACCAGCAACGACCCAGGTTACGTTGTCAGCCTCGGCAGCAATGGCCTGATGCAGCCAACCAGCCTCGTCCACAAACCGACGGTTTAGCGCACCCAGCGGCACGATACCCTGGCCAACTTCGTTGCTGACCAGCAGGATATCAGCTCGGCTTTGACGCAGTTGAGTCAGTAACGCGGCGCGGTATACCGGCCAGGATTCAGGTTGTTGTAACAGGCAGTTGCTGAGCCACAGGGTCAGGCAATCGACCAAAACAGTGTGGCCGGGTTGGTCCCTTTTGGCCAGTTCTTCCGCCAGAGTCAGCGGGCACTCACACGTTGTGAACCTGGGTGATCGCTGAGCCTGGTGTCGCTCCAGGCGTTCTGCCATTTCTGCATCACCCGCTTCGGCCGTTGCCAGATAATAAAGTGGGCCGTCGGCGGTCAGCGCCAAACGTTCGGCGTAACCCGACTTGCCTGAACGCGCACCGCCCAAAATCAGATGCACCGTCACATTAATTCTCCGGGTGACCATAGGTTGCTGATGAATGGGAGTGCAACAGTAACCCTCCCTTTTTTAAGGAGGTGAAAGTAAATATCAGGCCGCTGCGGTCAGTGTTTGTTGTGGGTTAGTAAAAATAGAGCCTCCACTGGCGGCTGGCAAATAGGCGGCGATTCACGCCTAAATCCATGTTTAGCAGTGATTTCAAGGTTTCTATGGGCGATTAATGTATGGGCGGAACAGAATAACCAGGGCGTCAATTGAGACTTAGCACCCTGGTTGTTCAAGGTTATGTTTCAGTTTGAACAGCCTTTCGTTTCAATGTTCAATGTTATGTTTCGTTGCTCCAACTTCTGCTGAACTCGACATGTCGAGTTCAGCAGAAGTTGGAGCAACGATGCCCTGAAACCCGCATTCTATCGTTTAATGAAACAAAAAGCTGACCAAAAAATGAAAATATACTTTGAACAAATTGGTTAGTGGATACTTACGCTGGTAAGCACTTACTTATATGGTGATTTCTAAGTGAACGTTTGAAGTTATGCTTAGCCATTCGACTAAATGTTATTGAGAAGAGCATCATCTTATCCAAGGCCCTAGCACAATAGGGTTTGTAACATTCTACTTTCGCGCTCCCTTAATTTCAGGGAGATTACCCTCCAAGTCAGTCCATTGATTGGCGAATAACAGGTTCTTTGTTCTCGACAGTATTCTCTGTTTACGCGCAGCAGAATTGACATTGTTGATCTATAGAATGAACTTAAACCCGAATTATTGCGTTGTCCAGCACTTCGACCGAACCCTAATCCGGTCCAGTATGAATCGACTTTGTTGCCGAACATTGGCCAGGTGAGCCTCAAGGATAGGCGCCAGGCAGTTCGCATTTCAGCTCAAGCCGGCGATGGCTGGCCAAGCAACCAAGACGCGCTATTCACATGCTCAGTTTGTCCATCTCATGCCTTTTTTTTGCGAAACCCATCACAGCCATTCAATGGCTCACTATACATCCATCTGACAACCGATATGGTTACACTCCGTGGGATTCATGTTGTGCAGTCATGAATGCCGGTACGACCCTGGAGTGCAAAACGACTCGGGTCAGACCAGAGCTTTCGCCAATACTCATGACCAAAGCATGGATGTGTTACAAGGATGCGCAACTTAATAATTGCCCTGTTCATCATGGCTGTATTATCCGGCATCGCCTACGGTGTCGTTGACACGGCCAGTCGATCCAACGCCCAGACCTATCTGACCTGGGAAAGCCTGGAACCGGACAGTTGGGCGTCCGCCTGGTTAATTAAACGTCATATCGACCCCACTGCCAACGTTGAGATCCGACCCACAGGTGACTCCCTGTCGGGCGGCATCGCCTTTGGTGTACCGGATGCGCAGTATATGCGCACGGCCGATCAATCCACCTTCCAAAGCCTGCTCCACCTGATCGAGGCAGCCGATCCGGTCTTGCAACGTATGGGCAATATCCTTTCCATCATCGAGACCACGGCTTGGTATGCCGGAAGCGACCCGATGGTGGACAGCGTGGAACGGAATTTTCGCCGTTTGCAGGATCGGTACGGTCGGGCTTATGTGCCGGACAGTTGCTATGGAGAATTCTTCGATGCCCTCTATACATCACTGGCCAGGCAGGCGGGTGTGGATTCCCTCGACCGCACACTCGATCAGGCCGTTCAGGAACAGAGCTGCGAATTAGCCCCCGAGCTGGCTGAGCGTGTGGGCACCCATCGCGTGGCTGAACTGTCCATTGATCAATTGCTCGCAGAAATCGCAGCAGATAAAGACGTCGTGTTCGTGGACACTCGCGAACCGGCTGAATATGCGAAATCCCACATTCCCGGTGCCATCAATCTCCCCATGCGGGATCTGGATTCCGCTGCCTATGATCGACTGAAACAGGCGGACCGAGTAGTCAGTTACTGTGTGAAAGACTTTCGAGGCTACGAAGTGGCCCGCTTGATGCTGAAAAACGGGGTCGAGCAGGTCGCTGTCATGAAACCCCATGGCTTGTCGGGCTGGAACGCCAAAGGACTGCCCCTCACTGACGCGGACCAGCCCGAACAGCTTGCCCGCCAGCAATTGTCACTTTGCGCCAGGGATGGAAATCTATGCGGACTCAACTGACTGATACCCTCCCGTTAAAGCGCCCGACAGGCACACAGCTGTTCGGCCGAATGATCTGGATCGCCATTCTGACACTCCCTTGGGCTTGGTGGTACAGCACAACCGATATAACCACCTATTGGCAATACGGCGCGCCACCGGGGCAGGTCTGGTACGTCCTCTCCAAGTTGTTTGGCCTCTATGCCGCCTTATTGCTGTGGCTACAAGCGTTATGTGGTTTGCTGAAACCCACCTGTTATGAAGCCTGGTTGCCACTTTGGGCGCGAACACGGCATGGCATTCTGGGAGGCATCACCACGTTGGTTGTCGCTGGCCATGTTGGCAGCTTTGTCACGGCCGTTTCATTGCGTAAAAACAGGTTTGAGTGGCCTCTGTTGCTGCCGAACGTAAGCGATTTCTACCATGCGTCGATTACTGTGGGGCTGACTGCCTTCTTCCTGCTGCTATTGGCAGTCACAGCGGCTTTGTTGCGTAACAAGCTCAGGCTTGTCTGGCGCTGGTTCCACCGTATAGTGCTGGGCGTCGTGGCGCTCGGTCTGCTGCACGGCTTCCTGATCGGCACGGAAACCCGAGACGGATTTTATACCCTGTTTTACGGCGCACTGGCTCTGTCCTTTGTCGCGGCGGTCACACTCAGATGGCGCGCATCCGGTAGCGGTGGGAGGCTCGAATCATGACTGTCTTCAACCTACGACGGTCAGTGGCCGTCACTCTGCTTTGGACGGTCTCGACCCTGCTATACGCCAACTGTTCACAGTGGCCTGCCGGTATGACGTTCGTGGGCCTGACCGAACAGGGCTGGCAAACCTATGCCGTACTGTTCGGTTCGGATGAGCCGAGCACCATCGATTTGAAAGCGGAGACCAGAACGCCAGTTATGACCTCACAACAGGACGCTATTGCGTATCTGGACGAGGCTGGCCGAGTTCGCATCGCATCGCTGGACGGCCAGCGGCATGACTCTTGGCTGGAACCGTCCGCTGAATTCGCTTACGCCCAACCAGAGTGGGATCGGGAGAGTGGCGATCTATACCTGGTGCGGCTCAAGGAAGGGCAAAGCGTCGATACGGACATCGTCCGGTTCGAGCCGGGAAGCCAACTGGTGACTCCAGTTATCACCCAACGCTCGGCGCAATTCGAACCCTTCCTGGCTGACCCTTGGCTGTATTACAGTCACGTTCATTGCGTACTCGGTTGCGGCAAGATCATCCAGGAAATCTGGCGATATCACACTCGCAGTGGTGTGGCGGAACAAGTCACTCTGAACAATGCCATCAGTCGGCAGCCCGCTATCGACGCCACCCATACCTGGGTGTATTTCAGCAGCAATGCTGCGGGCCATTTCCACATTTATCGACAATCTTTGAACGCCGGCGCGTCCGTGTCGGCCGAGCCAGTCACGGAAGGCGCGGTGACCGATCTGTCCCCGGCGCCGGTCGATGATCGCTTGTATTTCATTCGCCAGCAGGCAGGGGGTTCCACGCTTATGTGTCGAAATAAAGCGGGTCAACTCACCGCCCTGACATCACCCTCCGGGGTGACGGACATTCGGAACTTGGAGGTTCGATACCCATGATACTCCGGCTAGGAATAACGCTTCTGGGAATCGTGATGATGACCCATAGCCACGCCTCGGTCGCCATTGCTGATTACGATCGCCGTGAATTCAATCCGAGCCGGGGTCAGGTTTTCGATATACCGGTCAAACTGGATCGGAGCGGTCGATTGGAGTTGCGTCTGTACTCCGTGGACGGGGATCTGGTTAGCATCCTGTCACCCGACACTACCTTCGAAGCCGGCACCCATCGATTGACCTGGGACGGCAAGGACGATAAAGGCGTCGTGGTACCCGACGAAGCCTACATACCGGTGGTTCAGTTCGAACCGGTGGCAGACGATGGCATCGAACGGGAATACGACCCGCGCACCTTCAGTGGCGGCGAGGAATTGCGGCTGTCGCCTCAGGTCGAGCCCTCCGGTCGAATTGTTTTTCACCTGGAGCGCCCCGCTCGCATACTTGCCCGGGCCGGGGTTCGCTCCGGACCGATGATGGCGTCTATTCTGAGCTGGGAAGTCCGAGGTCCCGGGCGTAACGTGATCAACTGGAACGGACGTGATCAGGACAATCTGGTCAATCTGATCGAACACGACCAACTGGCCTTGTTGGTCACCGGGTTCGAATTACCCCGGCACAGTATTCTGACCACTGGTAACGCGGATCTTTCTTACACCGACTGGCGCCAGGATCAAGGCTGGACCTCGGATATGCCCGATTTTAGTCAGGTTCCGCTGCAACGAAACGACAGCAGAATCTCCCGCCATCATTACCTGCCTCGTTCTGTTGACATCGACCCAAGAGTGACGCTCGATATCAGCGACGACCTGCCCCTCAATGAGGCGGGCATTCCAAAGGTGACCGGGCCGGTGTCGTTGCGAGTCGACATGCATGAGGACGACCGCTGGGCGATGCAGCAAAGCCTGTACGAGGTTGCGTTTTTTGTCGACCAAGCCTTTGTCTCCGAAGAAGAACAAGGGTATGTACCGCTGACCTGGCGCTGGAATCCGGCCGGGTTGTCGCCAGGTGTCCACCTGGTCACGGTCAATGTCTCGGGATTCAACGGCCAGGTCGGTGTCAGGACCTTGCGCATTTTCATTCCGGAATAAACGAGGTATCCGGCGAACAGACTCAAGCTGCTGCCCGTTTCAAGGAGGGCACTCGGGATAATCAGGGGTGAACATCATGAATGGATATCTAAACCGCGTTCGATTCATTGGCCGTTCGGGCTCTTTCTTTACAAGATGGCTGACGACCCCGGTCGTCCTGTTATTGCTGTTGCAGATACCTTCCGCGCAAGCCTTTTGGTGGTGGCATCCAGCGTTTGACATCACCATCGAGACCACGACCAACGGTCAGGACGCCGACCAGCCCCCGGGCCCGGAACTGTTGCTGGACGACACCGTCACCTGGACCTACACCGTTACGAACACCGGTAATGCCACTCTGCAACAGGTGGATGTCTTTGATCATACCCCCGATCCCGACACCTGGTTCGGTCGCGCAGTGCACGTGTGCCTCATCGACAATCTGAAGCAGGGCAACTCACAATCCTGTACCCGGACTGGGGTCGCGCAAAAAGGACAGTACGAAAACACCGGTATTGCACTGGCTCAAGGCAATCGCTGGTGGCAACGTGCACGGGATGCCGACCCCAGCCATTACCTGGGTACATTGGGCAATCCGGCCATCGAACTGGAAAAAAGCACCGAAGGCCAGGATGCCGACGTTGCCCCCGGGCCGGAGCTGACTGTGGGAGAGCCAGTCGAGTGGATATTCACGGTTCGTAACACCGGGGACGTGGACCTTACCAATCTGGTGATCACCGATGAACTGGTGCTTCCGTCCCCGGCCGAAGCCACTCCCGTTTGTGAAATCCCCACATTGACCGTCGGTGAAAGCCGGAATTGCCGGATGACCGGCGTGGCCGTCGAGGGCCAGTATAAAAACCTCGGTCGAGTGACGGCGCGGGGCCTGGGCGACAGTACGGCTGTGGATGACGACGCCAGCCACTATCTGGGCGTGGCCGATGCTCTGGCGGCGTTACCTACGGCCAATCCTACGGAAGGCAGCGCCCCCCTGGCCGTTACTTTTATTCCCGATGCCAATACACAAACAGCCATCGTTCGCTACGAATGGGATTTCGACGGCGACGGCACCTATGACCGCAGCGAAACCGTCGGACGCAATCAGACTTTCACCTATCAGACACCCGGTGGCTACGACGCCACGCTCCGGGTGACCGACAGCGATGGTGAGCAGGCCACCAGCCAAATTCGAATTACAGTTGGCAACCAGCCACCCGAGGTCTCGGTTGATCTCAACCCCTCCAACGGGCCAATTCCGCTGACAGTTACCTTCAATGCCACGGCCACGGACGTTGATGGTATCGACCGCTTCGAGTGGGACTTCGACGGCGATGGCACCTACGATGCCACCACAACCGCCGGTACAGCAGCTTACACCTATGACTCGGAAGGGAGCTTCCAGGCCCGCCTGCGCGTGACCGACAGTCTTGGCGCGGCCACTGAGATTACCGTGCCGACGCTCAACGTCAGCGCCCTGCCCGCCGGCAGCCCGAGCGTTACACTGGTGGCCTCGCCCGATACGGGCAATCCGCCGCTGAACGTCAGACTGACCGCCACGGCTGAAGATCCGGATGGCGATCCGATCGACCAGTACGAATGGGATCTGGACGGCGACGGTGTTTACGACCAGACCACGACCGAGGCGACACTGAACACCACGGTCTCCCAGATCGGCACCTTCTATCCCCGGGTACGGATCACGGACGCCGAGGGCTTGCAGGCAAGCGATACGGTCAAGATCTTCGTGACGCCGGGTGTGGATCTGAGTGTCAGTACCGACACGCTGGATCCCTTGAACGGGGAGAGCCTGAACGTCGAGACGACCCTGGGCGGCGAAACCGAGGTCAGCCTGATCATAGAAGACGAACATGGCCAGATCGTCCGCACCCTTGTGCCATTTACCACCCGTGCGGCCGGCGATTACCAAGACGCCTGGGGCGGCCGGGATGAGTCTGGTGAAGTGGTATCCGAGGGCGAATACCGGGCGATCCTGCTGTACCGGCTCGACGGCCGAACAGAGCGCCTTGATTTAGCCCTGACGTCCGGCGGCGTGCAGAGCAACCCGTCGCGCAGCTCGATCCCATCGAGCTTCTCGCCACTGGCCGGCGACCCGCTCGACATCACCTTCACGCTTAACCGGGCTTCCGAGGTTACGGCTTTCATGGGCTTGTTCAACGTGAATACCCGCTTGGTCACCTTCATGCAACGGCGCCCGCTGGGCCGCGGCTCCCACACGGTCACCTGGAATGGCGAGAACGCCGACGGGCAGTTAATCGAAGCACCGCCGGGGGACCGCTTTCTGTTCGGCATTTTCGCCTACACCCTGCCGGACAACGCCATCTATGTGCGCAGTGGTGTGCATGTGGCCTCCGTCACCGCCGAACCATCCATTTTTCAGCCGACTCAAAACACGCCAGAGGGCCCGGCACTCAGCCACATCAACATCAACCTGAATCGGGCCGGTCGGGCGCGGTTGGTCATTAACGATGCTGAAAGCGGCCAGGACGTGGCGACATTCGAGTACGACAACCTGATGGCGGGCGACAACACCCTGACCTGGGATGGCCGTGACAACGACGGACATTTCGTCGCACCCGGGACCTATCGACTGGGCGTAACCGGGCTCGACGACAGCGGCTATGAGTCCATCACCGTATATGCCCTGCAACGCGTTTATTACTGAGGGAGAGCGATCATGTTGGTAACCCGGATTCACCGTCTCGGATTCATCCTTTCCGGCGTCTTGCTGGCAGGGCTTTCGTTGTCTGTGTTGGCGCAGGAGCTGACACCGGCGCACTATGTCGAACTGGATATCGCCGTTCGCCAGGCCACGCTCGACGGCGTGGAAGAACGACTGGCCTTGCTGCGGGCCGGCGTCGAAACAGATGTCATCCAGCAACGCGACGCAGATACGCGACAGACCATCACAGCGCTATACCGGCAATACGGCACGACGGCCCCGCAAGCCGTCGCCTGGGCGACCCGGAACAGGGAGGCGATTGAAGACTGGCTGGCCAAAAACCCGGAATATCAGTCGGAATACCATCGACTGGCGCGATTGCTCGATGCGACCTCGAATGAACTTCAATCGTTCGCTTTATCCACGGACCGATAACTCAGGGAGAGTCGACCATGAACAGCCTTCTATCTACAACATCATCTCGCATCGACCGATTCGTCAACGGCCTGCTCGTATGTTTGTTTCTAATAATCGGCCTCACCGTCTTCATGCCTGCGCAGGCCTATCATTTCCCCTGGGACCAGGGTCATGACACGACCGAACCCAACCGGCCGGACGACCCGGGCCCGTGCGAAGGCGGCGAATGCGAAAACGACCCGGACAACTGCAGCAGCCAGGGTTCGCCGGTCTATCTATCGACCGGACATTTCATCTGGCAGGAAACCGATGTACGCCTCAAAGGGCGGCCGACCCTCGCCGTCACCCGGACCTTTAATTCACACGACCCCCGGGTCGGCCTCATGGGTAACGGATGGAGCATGAGTTGCGACCAGGGGCTGGTTTTCAATTACAAGTACACCGGGGGCAATACCGGCGATTCCTTTGCCCCGCAATACGTGCGCCGTCTGCCCAACGGTAAACGATATATCTACAGCGAACAGAATGACGGCACCTTTATGGCGCCCGGGCTATTCGACGTGGTGACTCGTTTGAATGCCGGCAAGGCGATGCTTGAACAACCTGACGGCAGCTACCGGATCTACAACACGAATGGCAACCTGGAAACGGAGGTGGACCGAAACGGCAATGCCATCCAATACAGCTATGACGACCAGCAGCGATTGATCCGAAAAGCCGACGAGTATGGTCGTTCGCTGACGTACGAATACAACACCAATGGCCTGATCGCCACCATTCGCGATCACTCCGGCCGGGAATGGCGCTACGACTACGACACCGACGGTAACCTGGCAGCTGTGACCGATCCCACGGGCGGAGTGCGTCGCTACGACTATACCGTTTTTAGGCCGCAAGGCGACGGTCATACTTACACTCACCTCACGCAGGTCACTGACGCCAGTGGCATCGTAGAAACGTCCGTCAATTACGACGGCACCCGAGTCGCCAGCTACAGCGAATACGAAAACACCTTTACCTATCAGTACGACCCGGCGAACTACCGTACCACCAAGACCGACAGCCAGGGCAGCCAATGGGTGTTCACCTACAACGAAACCGGCCAGTACACCCGCATCGACGCTCCCCTGGGCAGAAGCGTTCAATACGTCCGCGACGATGACAGCCTGGTTACCCGTTATATCGGCCCCATGGGAACGGAATACCAAGTCACCTACGACGAATACGGTAATCAACTGACTCGCACCGATGAGCGCGGCACCGTGACGACCCAATACGATGACGAAGGCCATTCCTGGCCCGTGAGCGTCCAGACCCGCAGTGGCCGCTCCACGACATTGACCTACGATGATCAAGGCAACCCACTGACCATCACCGATCCGGCTGGCGACCTCACGACCCTGAGCTGGACCGATGCCGGTGACTTGGCCCAAACCACCAATGCACTAAGCCACCAGACCCAATTCACCTATAACGACCACGGGTTACCGCTGACCGCCACCGACGCCCTGGGGCGGACCACCCAGTACCAATACGACGCCCGGAACAATGTGATCCAGATCGTCAACCCGGCGGGCGAAACCCAGAGTTTCCAATACGACGAACGGGACCGCCTGATCAGCGCGACCGACGGCAACGGCGGCACCACCACCTACGCCTACGATGCTACCGGACGTCTGACCCAGGTCACCCCGGCCAATGGGGAGATGGTTCAATACTACTACGATAGTTTTGGTCGGTTGAGCCAGAGAACCTTCTACGACGGTACCGTGACCGAATATACCTATCGCAACGACAATCTGTTGGCGAGCGTCACCCGGCCCGATGGTGTAGTGATCAGCTACGACTACGATGCCGCCAAACGCCTGGTGCAAAAATCAATCGGCAACGAAGACACCTACACTTATGCCTACAACGACAGGGACCAGCGGGTCAGCGCTGAAAACAATACCGGTATTGTCACCCTGGAATACGACGCCTTCGGTCGCAAAATCAGCGAAACCGTCAATGGTGAAACCACAACTTACGAATACAACGCCGAGGACGAGACGACCCAACTGGCCGGAATGGGCATCACACAAACCCAAAGTTACAACGTGAAAGGCCTGCTCAGCCAACTGGACGTCGACGGTACACTCTATCAATATACTTACGATGCTTTAAACCGGCTGACCACGTTAGACCGGAACGCCGCTGACAGCAACCTGACCTATGACGCCGCCAACCAATTGAGCCAGATCATTCATGGAAACGGCCTGCGCAGCCACGGCTATCAATACGACCTGACCAGCCGCATCAGCCAATGGCAAGGCGTCGCCGATGAAACAAGAACCTTCGACTACGACAACACCGGCCGCCTGAAAAATGTTCAATCTCCCAGTCAACCCGAAACCTTTAGCTACGACGCGCTGGGTAACCGCCTGAATAACAATGCGCAATATGACACCGCCAATCGACTGCTCGAAGACGATACTCACCGTTACACCTATGATGTAAACGGAAATCGGATCGAGAAGACCGATAAATCCACCGGCGAAGTGGAGCGATATACCTACAACAGCCTGGATCAACTGATCGGCTACCTGGCCTATCCGAATGACGAAACCGATACCCAACCAACCGTCGACTACAGCTACGCCTATGGCCCAATGGGACGCCGCTGGTCCAAACAGAACAACATGGGTACTGAAGCCACGGATTTTTATTGGTCGGGCACACACCTTGTCGGTGAATCCAGGAACGGAACTGAACGTCGCTATATCCTGGAAGGGCTAACACCGGTTGGGTTTGTGGAAAACAATGAAACTTATCACTACATAAGAGATCACCTTGGCACAACCCATGAGATCATTGACAGTAGTGGAGACATAGTTTGGCAGGCAGACTACGAAGCGTTTGGGAATTTAACGAATAATATAAATACAATTGAGGATAAGTTGCGATTTCCTGGTCAATTCAAGGATCATGAGAGCGGGCTATACTATAACTTTAGTCGTTATTATGATCCTGATACTGGTCGCTATATCACCAGTGATCCGATAGGGCTAAAAGGGGGCGTAAACACTTATATTTATGCAGCAGATAACCCTATCAATGCGGTGGATCCTGACGGTGAATTAGCATGGTTCTTAGTTCCTATTTTAGGAGGCGCAATTAGTGGTGGAATTGATTTGGCATCTCAACTAATTGAAAATGGGGGTTCATGGGAGTGCGTGGAGTGGGGAAGTGTTGCAGGTTCCGCAGCTATGGGAGCCGCATTGTCTTCAACAGGGCCTGGAGGTATGCTGCTTGGAAGGTCTGCAAAAGCAGCAGGAAAGTTTGGTAGTTTTCCGCCGCGTCCCGGTTTTCTTAATAGAGGTAATACCCGATTTGGATGGAGCTTTAACAGAAACACGGGTAGGCAACATTTAAGTGCACATGGGGGTAAGCCAAGAACTCCAAGTCATTGGCATCGAGATTCACCAATATCAGTTCCTGCCGGCGATTTTAATTCTGCATTTGCTACAGGGGGTGGGGCTGCTGGCGGGGCAGTAGGTGCATCAACTGGTAACAGTAATTGTGATTGCTGAGGATTTCGATAATGGGTAGCGATTCTGCGAAAAAAGCTTTGAAAGAGTTTTGTGGATGGTTAGAGTCGCTTCCCAAAAATATTATCAGTTGGGCTATTAATGAAAATCCCTCAGCGAATTCAACAAATTTAGATTACCTAGTCGATTATGAAATTATAATAATACCTGCCAATAACAAGGCTTTAGGCATTACCATATGGATAAGTGACGATGCAACCGGTTTTTCCGTAAGTGATTTCAAACATGCCGCGAGGCTTCTGGGTGTCAAAGTAAGGAGCAGCGTATCGAATTTGGCATGCTCTGGGCTAGAGCCTGTCACCTATGTTGACATCGATGCAGTCATTGATATATGTAGCGATATCTCCCAGGCAAAACTGGACCTTAGCGCCTTTGTCTTAAATGGTAGACTTGAAGGTATATTTTCGATGATTGGATTAAACAACAGCCATGACTTGCCTATTTCCATTGGCGCTTATAGAAAGGTGGCAAAATTGTTGGAGGCTATCGGTTATGGAAAAACCAAATCGATACCTTATGAACCATGGTTTTAACACTGTGTACTGAGTCTCCTACCCAACTCATGGAGCACAAGCCTTAGATCGTTATCCGGTATGACGTATATCACAACAGGCATTTGGTTTTGTCCAGACGGGCAGTTTGAGGTGATCTTGCAATCGAAAAGGGGGAGCTTGATGACAACTTTTGGTATGTGCGGCCGACAAGTGAGAACAGGACAGAAGTTTTGATTTGGATGCTAACCCTTTTGTTCTTTTTCCTATGTGTTCCATTTTTAATGGTTGGCATGGTTCTGTATGTAAAAATTCAACTTTATTTGAGTCGCAAAGGGGTAGTGGCTAAATATCTTTTGGCTTCGATAATTTTCTCAATTTTTGCATGCTTTATTGTTTCTCCGATGATTCTTGGGATTGTCTTTGCCCGAGAAATGGGTGGTTCATTTGATGATATTTCATTCTTTACTTTCTTTTTGGCCTGTTTTGCGTTGAGCCAGGCACCTGGCATTCTTTACTTTAATAAGCACTACATAAAGCGAATGAAGTCTCAAGAATATTGGAGAAGATAGACTAGGGAAATCTCTGTAAAAAGGGTTTTCAATCTGTCAAGAGATTCCCTAGCCCGGATATTTCACCAAACTGGGTATTCGGATAGCAAAACGGCTTTGGGAAGTTGATAATAAGGTTGCGACACCATTTATTTTCAACCACCAAAGCCGTAACGGAATGCTACCACATGACTTTGTCCCTTTCTCCTCTAAAACGCCGTAAGGTTGAAGTCGACTTTACCGGTGGTGATCTAACGTCAGACGCCGGACTGGTGCTCTTTCGCGAAGTCGACAAAAAGCTCGGCCTGTCACGCCAACTGGATAAGGTCTTGGACGATCCTCGTTGTACCGGGCGGGTTCTGCACCCCCAGATTGACCTGCTGCGTCAGCGCCT
>NZ_AUIH01000037.1 GCF_000423605.1 Saccharospirillum impatiens DSM 12546 | reverse complement strand
GGCGACAGATCGGCCGGTAGGTGCAATGACCAGCCAGTGTTATGACGCAATACCAACCCGTCGGGCGATGTGTTAACAGAAGAAGTCTGAACCGACACTGGTACCAGCGTGACGGGCCCGGTAACAGGCCGGTTACGGCGTTGCCAGTAATAGAAGCTTTTGATTTTCAGACCGTGTTGCTGGCAATAGGCGACTTTGGTCAGGCCGCTTTTGGAGCACGCCTTAAGATGCTCTGCCCAAAAAGTGCGTCGTTCGTCCGGAGTTTGCATTGATGGATCCTGTTGAAGAAAACCACAGCCTGCGGGCTGATAGATTTAAACAACAGGTGGTGCGGTTGGACGCTTACCGTAAGAGATCTCGAAGGCCCTGACAAGTCACTCTAGTCAGATGCGCCGCTTTGTTGATCTGCTTGAATAGTCAACTACATCAGGCAGTTCGCAGAAAATGGTGTCCGACAGCTATTTATTGTGAGCGGGCTGACGCCGTGTCCACTCAGCGCTTCGCGGCAGAATCAAGTGTCCGATACCTATTAATGACCTGAAAGGCCTGCCCAGAGAGCGTCCTGTCGGGCGTTTCCCAGAGGCGTTAAACCCAATTCCCGCTCGGTGTGCGGTCCTGACTGCAGGTCTGCGTTCTGTTTAGGCCTCCCACGAACAAAGACTCATATCACATATACGCACACCCCAGGCTATTTTCCGCACATTGTTGCAAATATACAGCGGGTTAGAATGGCCCACATCGACGAATTCGAGATTAGATCGCGAATTTTGTGATCATCTTGAGCCAACTCAAACAAGAGGATGTAGACATGAAAATTCTTTCCTTTGCGGCAACCAGCAGCAAACAATCCATCAACAAGCAGTTGGTGGCTTATGCATCGGAACAACTGATCGGAACCGCTGGTCCAGATGCCGAGGTAGAATTCATCGACCTGAACGATTATGAAATGCCGATCTACAGCATCGACCGGGAAAGAGAATCGGGCGTTCCACCGGAAGCTCAGACGTTCTTCAGCAAAGTTCGCGAAGCCGACGCGGTACTGATTTCGTTCGCGGAGCACAATGGCACCTACACAGTCGCTTTCAAAAATGTATTTGATTGGGCCTCGCGCATCGAAATGCGCCTCTTTGAAGGTAAACCCATGGCTCTGTTTTCTACATCGCTTGGGCCTGGTGGTGGCAAGAATGTCCTGAGAACGGCGACGGAAGCGTTGCCGTTCTTCGGTGCGGACGTACGTGGCAGCTTCTCACTGCCTGATTTTTTTGTGAACTTCGACAGTGAGGCCAATCGCCCTATTCAGCCTGAGCATCAGAACAAACTTTCACAAGTACTCGACAATCTGCTTACTGACATCAGCGCAACCGCCTAGACCTTTTAATCCGGAGAAAACACATGAACGACAAACTCAAACGTTACGGACTCATCTTTATTCGATTGCTTCTCGCATTGGCATTCATCGGTGCAGGTGGCGCCAAACTGGCCGGTGTTGAAATGATGGTCGCAACTTACGAAACCATCGGTGTTGGACAGTGGTTTCGCTACCTGACCGGTATTATCGAAGTGGGCTCGGCCATTTTACTTTTTGTTCCGGGTAAACAAGCCTGGGGCGCTGCTTTGCTGGTCTGCACCATGATTGGAGCAGTGATTGCCCATCTTTTCATACTCGGCCCGGGTTCGACACCCGCGATCGTTCTCGGCTTGCTCTCGCTGGTTGTGGTTTACACGTACCGCCGCCAGCTGCCGGTTATTAATCGCTGGAATCGTTGACGTCTGAACGACTAATAGTGCGACTAATAGGACAGGTACATTAGTAGTCACTAACTTGGAGGGTAAATATTCAAATTATAGGCCAGGCACCCTAGCGAACAGTAGAAATAGCCAGTCGAAGTATTCATGTGGGTGTCCCAGCAAGGCATCCCAGCAAGGCAGCCCTGTTGATACAACCACATTAGTCGGCTATCAATGATTGACTCCTGATAGCTTAAATTAAACAACTGGGGTTGGTGTGCCGGTAGTTTCAATTATCTGGTGGAATTTAGCTCAAAAAAAAGCCCCGCTTAGCGGGGCTTCTTTAAATCACATCACTTAGCTAGGAGTGATGTTTTCCGCCTGAGGGCCTTTCTGACCCTGAGTGACGGTGAATTCAACGCGCTGACCTTCAGTCAGAGTTTTAAACCCTGAACCGGTGATGGCGCTGAAATGAGCGAAAACGTCTTTGCCGCCTTCCTGCTCAATAAAACCAAAACCTTTTGCTTCGTTGAACCATTTTACGGTGCCGGTAACTGTAGACATGATAAATATCCTGTATATAAGAAAAGTATGCTCCTGTGGAGCGGTTTAGCGATAAAACGGGAGCGGTACTTAAGGACTACAGGACAAGGACTTGAAAATTCTCGGCATGGAGCAACTAAATATTCGTCGTTCTTTTAAAGCTGCGTGCAGGGTATAGGTTTTTCTGGCGGAGTCCAGTCCTTTTTTGGCTATTTTCATTCGTGAGGGTCCCGAAAAGCTGGAGCTAGTTGGACAGTCACCTCAGTGGGCAGTCGACTTCGAAAGCCCCCCCACTCAAAGTCGAGACTCAGCCAAAATAGTCCTCCATCCACTGCACCAGTTTTTGGGTGTCCAATTCGGACAACGCCATACTCTGAAAATCATCTCCGGCCTCCTGTTCGATCGTTATAAACTGATACAACAACAGGCCGGGCTGCTGGTCATGGAGAATCAGCATGATACGGCGACGTGTCTGGTGGCAGTCAATGGTCAGTACATCCGCCGGAATTCCGGCGTCACGCATCTTGCGGCGAACCTCAATGACCGGGTTGATGTGTTCGTGACTGGCCTGGATGCGGGCATGGGCATCGCTGGCTGCATCAGAGAGTATTTTCAGGGGATCTTCGGACATGGTCGGGCTCGCTGGACGTCGTTGATAGGTTCGATGAGCCGCTCAGAGTAGCTCAATGAAACCCGGTTCGACAAACAGCGGGGATACATAAGGACTAAGGGCCAATTAATAAGGAGTTACTAGGGCGTCTACAATTGGCGACTATCAGAATATCGAATTTAATAGCTTAAATGTATTAACCAGTGTCGATGTCCATTGAATAAATGGCGAGCTCATCACTCAGCTTGAGCTCGTTAGTAGCACCTACTGTTGAGCGCCAAATACCTGGGTCCAATACCGGTGGAAATCGGCGGTCTCAGTATCCACTCGGCTCACGCCAAATTCCTTAAACTGATCATTCATGATGTTTTTGCAGTGGCCTTCACTTTTTAGCCAGCCATCCATTACATCTGCCACCGTACTTTGTCCGGCTGCGATGTTTTCACCAATGGTACTCCACTGATAGCCAGTCGCATCCACCCGGTCTCTGAGTTTTAGGCCGTCAGAGCCGGTGTGGCTGAAGAAATTGTTGGTGGCCATGTCCTGGCCGTGGCGTTCTGCCGCTTTATTTAAGTCACATTGGTAGACCAGGGCCGGGGCGGAAGGGAAGTCGGTATCACCGCAGGTTCGGGCGCTGGCGCGAGCGCTGTTCACCTGGTCCAGCATCTCAGTCTGGTAGGGCTTGATGTCGCAATCACTGGTGCTTCCGGGCTGGCAGCCCATCAGTGCGGCGAGGAGGGTAGATGCGGCGATGGTATGAAGTAGCGCATTAGCCATGATAGGGCCCTAAATTAAATCAATCACCGGCAAGTATGCCACAGAGGTTTGCAGGAGGTGATGCAATATTCCCCCCTGCCTGGCTAGGCCTGATTCGGCCGATCGAGGGTTCCGGCAGTTTCTCCTGCATAAAAGGTGTGTTGAAATTGCCCCGCATAAACGATGAATTTTATAGCGAACACTCAGTTCATGCGGATAGTCTCAACAGCCTGTTTGGCGAGTCACCGCTATGTGAACCTTCAATTATCAGTCAGTTAGATGCAGCAACCCTTCAGCGTTCACCCTGACCGGAACCGGATCAGACACTTGGCCGATGAAGGTTCCATCCGGGGTGTCATGCCAGAAGCCCATGAACGCGAGTTCGTCAGTTTGCCGGATGATCTTGCCTGCATAACGTGCCACCGGGTTGGCGCCGTCGAGGAAAGACCCCGGGGCCAGCCGCCAGGGGCCAAGGTGATGGTCGGCCATCAGGTAGTGGGTGCCGCCTACGGGTTCGGTGGGTGAGGCTGCCGCATAGGCTGTTGACCAGTGCTCCCCGGCTGTGCAAAACAGGCAGTACCAGTGCGCGCCATGTTTGAAGACTTGGGGAACTTCTAACTGGCCGAACTGGCCAGCATAGACGGGTTTTTCCAGAGTCCAGTGGGTCAAGTCCGCTGATCGTGCCAGACCGATGGCACCTCCGTCATTGGGTTCGTCACGGCCCATTACGCGTGCGGTGAAATACATCAGCCATCCGTCACCATCAGGGTCTTTCATTACCCAGGGGTCGCGCATGGCACGGTCATGCCATTGGCCTTGTTCGTATTCTTCATATAGCTCTGGGTCCAAATCAAGCGCCAGGCCGTTGCCAAGGCGTTCCCAATGGTGGCCGTCTGTACTGGTGGCGTGACCGATACGCTGTTTCATGCCTCGTTCGGCTTCACAGGTGCCGGTGTAAAAAAGGTGCCAAAGCCCGCTGTCGTCTTTAATGACCGAACCGGTCCAGGTGGTCTTGTCGTCCCAGGCCGGGCCTTGGGCGGGGGCCAGGCAGGTGCCCTGGTTGTCCCAATGCTGTAGATCGGTCGAGATGGCATGACCTTGGCTGACATTCCAATGTCGCAACTCCGGATCCTTCAGGCTTTTGTCGGCCTGAAGGTAGTAGAGGTGCCAGTGGTCGCCGTCCTGGTACAGCCAGAAATCCCAGATCCATTTATCGTTTAGCGCGAACATGTGCTATTTCCTGTGAAAAAAGAGAGGCAAGCGCCTCTCGCGGATCACATTGGACAGGCACCTTAGAAGGGCCCAGTTGAGACAACTTTACTACACAGTCTATCAAGAGTAAGTTTTCGATAGATCTCATTAATTTGGTAGGGTGTGGGTGTCCAAGGTACTGGTTTCCAAGGTACTAAAGTCGTGGATTAACGAGGCTGACCGCGCAATGTATTGACGAGGGTCAAAGCATGATATTTCGAGGAGCTTATGCTGAGGTAAGTCACCACCAATTTACCCAGTCAAGGAGACTGACGCTATGACCCTGGAAAAACATGATCTCGTTCACGAGTTTCCCGAATCCAAAGAAGCCATCCATAACCTGAAGTTGAACGATCATCACTTTGCCAGATTATTCGGAGAGTATAATGACGTGGAGCATGCTGTTCATCGCATTGAGACGGGTGCGGAACACACCTCCGATGAAGAACTGGAAGATCTCAAGAAGCAGCGTTTACACCTAAAGGATCAGTTGTCGACGATGATACGGGCCTACGAATCGACGTTATAGAACCGACTAAGGGACCACGGTCACAAAGATAAGTGAATAGTTGCTCTTCATTGGATCGGTAGCTCGCACAATGGCACTTGCGTTATGCACTAATCGGCGGCTTCACGGAGAAGCGGTCGATTTTTGCCATGTTCGCGCATGGACCATTCGATCGATGCTTGGGTTCAATGACAATTGCTGTGTTGATTGCTACAGAATGTGACTGTTCATAGCGATGGATGGGTGCCGGGGTTTGTACCGGTTGGTATTTGGCATTGCCATTCGTGTTCAGGTCGGGTTGGATTTGTCCGGGCGTTCTTCGCTCTGGGATTCGTCGATCACATCGTTTTTGCCGCGGGCTTTTACCTGATACAGAAGGTTATCTGCCCGGTTTAGCACATCGGCCCCTTCTGTGTCGGTGTGGGCGCTGGTCGCGAGGCCAGCGCTAATGGTTAAGCTCTCCTGCGGGCTAGTCGGGTTGCTTATGCCCAGGTTGCGTACCGCAGCGATGGCTCTGTCGGCTATTGGGCGCGCCTGTAACTGCCGTGTGTTGGGCAATAGGATGGCCAGTTCTTCACCGCCATATCGGTAAACCTGATCACCCGGCCTCAGGGTTTGGGTGATGGTTTCAACCACTTGTTGCAAGGCTTCGTCACCACGGGTATGGCCATAATGGTCATTAAAGGCTTTGAAGTAGTCCAGATCGCACATTAGCAACGAGAAGCTGGGGTCGCCCTTTTGGAAGCGCTCGAAATGACGCTGAAGGTCCTGATCAAAGGCTCGTCGATTTTGTGCGCCGGTGAGCGCATCCTCCAGTGCCTTTTCCATCCAGGATAGCTGGGATTTCAAAGAATGATTGGTGCGCCGTCTCTGGTATTCATAAAACACAAGAAACAAAACACCCATGGAATAGGCAACTCCGGTTACGGTTAAAAACCAGCGTTGGCTTTGATCAAGACGTTCAGCCATATGCAGGGCGCGTGTCTGACGCAACTCCCACTGGTGCTGTTCGATGGATGTTGCACATTGGACGATGGGGTTGACCGCGCGCACGACCGAAGCCAGATCGGTCGCGTCTGCATTCGTTAGCGTATTGAGTAGTTGGTCGAGTTGATTCAGGCTCGTTTCAGTGCAGTCGTAACGTTCCCGATAGAGCCCGACGTTGAGAAAGCTGTAAGCCAGTTCGAACTGAAAAAAGGCGTCGTCGAATTGCTCATTATTCAGAGGTTCTGAGGCCAGAATATTCAACCCATTCTGCAGGTACTCACGTGATCGGGTGATGATCTGACGCCCAACCTGAGGGTCGCCCACTGGCCCGAAATGACGTTGTAGGTCCGGGTAAAACCAGCGCACTTCGTACACGACCCAGCCCGCGACAACGCCGAAGCTCAGTGTGGCTAACCACAACCACCAGGACAATTGTTTTTGCAGCGGGTTCACTGGGTTGCCGTGATCTGTTTAATCATCCATACCCAATCGGTGAAATCGCGCAGTATTTCCGGATCGCGATCGCGCAAGTCTTCCTCTACCAACCTTAGAGGGCCATGGGTACGCAGTGTAAGGGGCCGACCGTTCTCGTGGGTCATCAGTATCCAGTTGCGGTCTTGCCAGTCGGTAATTTCGACGGTGTAGCCGTCGTGGGCCTGCAGCGCGATACTGTCGGGCGTATCGTTGAAATGCTGTTCGACAAAATCGACCAGACGAATGCCCCGTATTGAGATGTGATCCCGGCGGAAGGGTTCGTAAATGTCGATGGCAATGTTGGCCTGGCCGTGAAGCTCCTCCAGGTTCATCACTTGTTGTTCTGTGCCTTGAACCAGCGTGATGCCTTCACGATGGTTGGTCGACCACGCCAGCATGGGTGTTAACAGCAAGAGAGAAACGAGTGCCCTGCTTAGCGTTTTCATGGGGTGTCCTCATGTCAGGTAAGGCCTTGAAACACGTTATTAGAGGTTGATGTTTTGTCAGCAGCCAGACGCTCAACTGAACCCGCAGACGTCTCAGTTCTCGGGTTGGTTATTGGGGTCTTCACATTAGTCGAACGTCATGGCGGAAGTTCGGTATAGGGTAAAAAACGTACGACAGTGTACATGGCCTTCATAGGCGGAACCAGTATTCAGCGTCCACTCACCGGGACGCAGGGTCAGCTTGGCATATAGCGGAATAGTATTGCCCGGGCATATTAGTTGGCTATTAGACGATAGTATTCGATAGTTTATACGGATGGGCTGTGGTGGGTGTCCTGGCAGCTAATCCACCTGGCCAGGTGGTTCAGCGCACTGAAATGATGGATGGTCAGCCCATCCTCAAGCCGGGATTCCAGTTACGCTCGGTTCAGTTGAGCAATGATGCCCGGTTCATTGAGCCGTTCGAACAGGACGCGTCCATCATCATCGGCATTTGTTTCAGGTGCGTGTGATTTTGTCATCCAGGCCCCATCAAGTGACATCATCGGTGCTCATGGCAATGACCTTTGCCATGAACGACTTTCTGCTCGAGTATGGGTTGGCACGATTGACGTTTATCATCCAGCCCTGGCTTGCCCGGGCCGGGAAGCCTCTGGGGAGGATTTCCCTCTGCACGCTGGCTGGGCTAAACAGTCGAGAGCTACTATACTGAACGCTAACGATCCTTGTGCCTGTTCTGGTGCTAACACGTTTGGATGGAGAGTATGAATGCCCGGGCACGAAGAGACAAAGCTGAATCAGACGCCGACAACACGCCCGCACGAGCTCCATCAGGAACTGCCCGTCGATTTCCCGGATCCTTTCTTTCGTGGCCTGCATCGAATCATCCGGTTTGCCATCCGGGTACTTGCTGTACTGATGGTGGCGGTTATTTTATGGGGTGTTGGCGATGTTATTTACATCATTTACGACAGACTGATTGCACCGCCTTTTCTGCTGCTGGACATCAATGACATTTTCTACACCTTCGGGGCCTTTATGGCGGTGCTGATTGCTGTGGAGATTTTCATCAATATCCGGCTCTATCTGGGCACTAATGTGTTTCCCGTTCAATTGGTGGTTGCGACCGCGTTGATGGCAATTGCCCGAAAAGTCATTGTGCTCGATTTCGATACGCTGACGCCCCTGTACCTGATTGGAATCGCAGCAACGACGTTGTCGCTGGGTGTTACCTATTGGTTGTTAAAAGAACACGGTGAATATCATCATAGAGGGGATGGCTGATCACCCTGTTGGTTTCCCGGGAAGACGACCCGGTCTTGTGACTTGTAACAACGGTGCCAATGGGTTGGTGGTCCTATCTTCGTTGGGGTCACTGTGGACAGGCACCTCAGTTCCCTTTCTGTTTATTTCCAGGCGTATTGTTCAAATCGTTTATCGACAGGCGTTTTTGCCAGATGATTCACGTAGTTGCTAATCACTTTCTGAGATAGCCCCAGAATAATGTCTAATACCTGTTGTTGCTGGTAACCAGCGCCTTCAATTGCAATTTATGGGGTTGCGCGCTTACATTCGGGCCAGCGGTAATGAGGATCAACTCGAGGCGTTTGTTGAGGATATATTTGAGCGGCCTTGATGTCGGCCCTAAGAGCATTCAGAGTAGATCGTCGATTGAGACGCTGACGTGCGAGCTATGAGTAATTGGCGGGCTGGAGGACCAGGGACGTGTCCCATTAGTTTTCATTCCCTGGTTGTCGCTCAAGTGAACTCAGGCAGGCTTAGTCAGCCTGAACGTGCTCATCTCCCAGGTGGGCTGCCAAGCCGCCAGGAATACGGCTGGGTTCAAAGATCTCGATCCAGTAGCCGTCCGGGTCTTGAATAAAGGCGAGGTCGTTCATTTTGCCGTCTTGTGGGCGTTTCACAAATGGTATGTCCAGGGCTTCGAAACGGGCGCAGGCATCGTTCAGGTTGGGTACGGCAAACCCAATGTGGCCAAAACCACGAGGGTCGCTGTTGCCATTGTGGTAGACAACCTCGTCATCCTGTTCCGAGCCCCAGTTGTAGGTCAGTTCGAGCATGGCGGGCCGGCTGAAGGTCTGTTCGGTGCGTTGGTCGGTGTCGGTTGCCCAGTTTTTCAAGTCGGCCGGATCGATGGCGGTCAGGAAGTACAGGGTAAATTGCATCTCAGGAAAGGGCAGTTTGCGTACCAGCGTCATGCCCATAACACGGGTGTAGAAGTCCAGTGAAGCCTGGGGAGACTTGATGCGCAGCATGGTCTGGTTGAAGACAAAGCCCTCTGTTGCCGGGTCGCGGGCTTCACACAGGCCATCGGCGGTTTCAAAATGGCGGCTCATCGGTGTGCTCCTGCAGTTGCTCTGGGGGTTAATAGCGCACAGTAAACCGGAAAGATCGGGCTGACTCAAGCTCTACGGGGCTTGGGTGGCTGCGAGGACCAGGACACCTACACCAGTCAGCTCAGTCAGCTTTCCAGGCTTGACCTCAGGTAGTTTGTATTAGTCGATTGGGATGGGTGTCCGGGTAGATGGCTCTCAGGTGCGTGTGATTTTGTCATCCAGGCCCCATCAAGTGATATCATCGGCGGTCGTAACATTATGTGTCACGGCGGAGTAAGTTCATTGAACCCAGACTATTTCATGAGACAAGCCCTGAATGAAGGCCGCAAGGCGAGGGGCATTTGCGGTGACAATCCGCCTGTCGGTTGTGTCCTGGTCTCAAACGGCCTGATTGTTAGCCGGGGGCATACCGGGCGACCCGGTGAGCACCATGCCGAGGCCATGGCGTTGGCTAACCTGCAAGAGGGTCTGAACGATATCTCTGCCTATGTCACACTTGAGCCCTGTTCCTTCCAGGGGCGAACTCCTTCCTGCGCTAAAGCGCTGGTTGAAAGCGGCATCAAGTCTGTGTTCGTGGGAATAATAGACCCTGATCCAAGAAATAATGGCGCGGGAATCCAACTATTAGAAGCCGCCGGTGTGGCCGTTACTGTCGGATTGTTAGCAGCAGACGTTGAGCATGACTTGGGGCCCTACCTTTTACTGAATAAGTAGTACCGGTGTGTGCTTCGAAAAAGTGAGCAAGCGTGGGCAATCAGTTCGGCGGATGTTCTGCATACCCTAGGTGCAAGCCAGTACAAAAACTAGCTGAGTTGAATGCCAAAGTAGGTGACTGTGTGAATGCATTATCAGTGGCTGGGTAGACAGTTCCCGAGTAAGGTTTCATCATTGTTTTATGGCATTTAAGGGGTTACTGGTATGGCGCTGGACATCTGGTTGATTTATCTGGTCGCGGTCATTGGTTTGTCATTGACGCCAGGTCCTAACAGTTTGCTGGCCCTCACCCATGGAGCACTCTACGGACATCGGCGGTCTCTGTTTACCATCAGTGGCGGGGCACTGGGGTTTATTATTGCCATTGCTCTGTCGATGTTCGGCATTGGACTGTTGTTGCAAGCCTCGGCGCATGCCCTGATGGTGCTAAAGTGGTTAGGCGCCGGGTACCTGGTTTGGTTGGGCATTCAGGTATGGCGCTCACCGCCGCCCCAGCTTCATATGGTTGCGGAACAGAGGCGGGTGCCCGGGTTCGTGCTGTTTCGACAAGGGCTACTGGCCGCCGTTTCCAACCCTAAGGTGCTGTTGTTCTTTGGCGCCTTTCTGCCGCAGTTTCTGGACCCGAATGCGGCGCTGTTGCAGCAGTTCGTGATCATGGCTATGACCTTTGCCGTGGGTGAGTTTTTCGTCGAGTACGGGTTGGCGCGACTGGCGTTTACCATTCGGCCCTGGCTTGCCCGGGTCGGCAAGCGTTTTAATCAGGTCTGTGGTGGGCTGTTCGCGGCCATTGGTGCCGCTTTACCGTTTACTGGTCCATCCTGAGTGTCGAGATTTATTCATCATCAGTGAAAGCGGAGAGATGAAACTCTGCCGCGCTCTCTACCTCTTTGATGCCAATCTCCGACACCTTGGGTACCTTACCGCCGGTCAGCACTTCCAGCACGGAGTGCACCCCGCGCGACAATGATGTCAGGTTGTAGCCGCCCTCAAGCACGAACGCCAGCTTACCCTTGCAGTGTTTGTCCGCTATGCCCTGAACGATGGCGGTGATTGCCTTGAAGCCGTCGTAGGTCAGGTTCATTGCCAGGTCGTTCCGGTGCGGGTCGAACCCGGCGGACACCAGAATCAGGTCTGGCTTGAACTGATCGGCCGCCGGAATAAGAATGTCCCTGAAGGCTTTTTCAAAAGCTACATCGCCAGAGGACTCGGCCATAGGAACATTGATGGTATAGCCCTCACCAAGGCCGGCACCGACTTCTTCCAGATCGCCAGAACCCGGGTAGAATGGCGCCGCACAATGGGTGTCGAAGAACAGAACACTGGGGTCGGCCCAGAAGATATCCTGAGTGCCATTGCCGTGGTGGGCATCCCAGTCGATGATCAGTATGCGTTCGCAACCGAGTTTGGCGTGAGCATGAGCAGCGGCGACGGCGACATTGTTGATCAGGCAGAAGCCGCGGGCGCGCACCGGCTCCGCGTGGTGGCCCGGGGGCCTGACCAGGGCGAACGCGCTGCCCGCCTTGCCATTAACGACGGATTCGACGGCGGCAATGGCGAGCCCGGCCGCCATTACCGCGGCGTCAATGCTATCGGGCGAGACAGCGGTGGTGTCTGAGTCGAGCCAGGCGCGTTTGCCGGCCAGTGAAAACAGGTAGTCCAGATAGGCGCTGGTATGAACGCGGGCCAGTTGTTTGTAGCTGGCCTTCGGGCCTGTGCGAAAATGGACGCCGGGAATCGGATGTTCATCGAGGTAGGTTTTGATCGCAGAAACACGGCCCGGGTGTTCGGGGTAACTCCATTTAAAATCGAGCCCATCCAGAATGTGTCGGACCCGTTTTTCAACCCGGCTGGGTAAGTAAGGTAGGTCGACTTCCGGGTTATGACCCAGCATTACCTCGTCATAGAAAACATTAACCGTTCGGCCTGCCATCAGATCGTTTCCTTTTGTAAATAGTGACCGGTTACTGCCTGAGAAACACCGCAGTTAAACCCAGTCATATCAGGGCTTCCTTCACGTGGTGGGTGAACGCAGCGGCGCGAATACCAGTAGTCTTGAAGCCAAGCCGAGTCCAGGCTGATTTGGCTTCCTTGTTGGAGGATGAATACTCCAGCATTAGATCGTGAGCCCCTCTTTCGTCGGCGAAATCAACCAGGCTTCGCAGCAAGGCTTTAAAAATGCCGGCTTTGCGAAATTCCGGCTCAACCCAGATATCATCAAGAATAGCAGAGCGATACTCGGCCACCGTTGCCTGCTCCCAGATGCTCTGGCTAGACCAGACTGTAACATCGCCCATTCCGACCAAACCAACACCGGGCTGCTCGGCCACCACAATGCGTTTGTCGGGCGAGGCCAGTGCCGCTTCAAGCACCTCCAGCAGCCGTTGGTATTCTGACTCTTTAAGGTCCAGATCGGGCTCGCCGTTTACATGAAGCGCGAGTTTCTTAAGAAAATCCACCAATACCGGTAAGTCCGCTTCGGTGGCTTCGCGGATAATGTAGCTGGGCGTCGTTTTTTTAGTGGCCATCCAGGGTTTTCCTCGTCGGTGACATCGGTTTTGCACAGTTGCCAGGAACGCTTCGGCGCTGTTGCGTCACGCACTGAGTTGAACGTGTCTGTTTGTCTATGTAAGCAGCTTAACCGCTGCTTGTCACCCAGGCGATGGCTGCCGCCTGGTACCCTGTGGGTTAGCGGCACTGGAGGGTGTTTCTTTTGAAATGTTCTGGCTCCCGGGAGCCTGCTGCCACCGAAGTGGCGGGTTAGACCCAAGGTTGGTCAGCCCAATGTCCTTGCGCAGATGATGGTTCAGGTGACGCAGTTCAAAACGCGCCGCCCGTTCTTGCTTTAGCCATCGTGCGCGTTCGCGTCGTGCTTTAAAGATGCTTAGACAGTGCTGGATCCACATGGCAAGTTCCTCGGTTTGCTGTTTTGGTGCGATGTCGATAATGCTAATACCTCAGGTTTACTTTAGGTCAAGCCGGTTGTCGAGATTCCCATTCCCATTCCCAGACGCTGAATGAGAGCTATACACCCGTTCACTTGGCTATACTTCTGCTTTGGGCCTACGTTTTGGAGTTCCCGTGACTGTCTATCAGATTATGGATTGCGATTTGCATGACTATCTGGAGATAGCCTGCATGCACCACTACGACCTTTTGGTCGAGCTGCTCAGCGGTGAGCGATTCCAGGCCCAGGCGTCAACGACTTATACCGCACAGAGTAAGGAGGAGTATCTGGTGCTGGATACCGATGCTGGTCAGCGGGAGGTGCGCATCGACCGGCTACTTGCGATTACCCCGCTTAACCGAGGGGCCAGTTTTAGTCGCATCAGGTTCAAGCATTCACGGCGAAAGTAAAAACCAGGTCACAACAAAAGTAACGGTAGGCTGGTTGTCGATGTTGCCGGTTCAGATTACAGGCCTCCGTCTAATCTGAATTAGGGCACTGGTACCGAACAAGGATGAGGTTGATGGTCTTGCGATGAGGGGCGCTGTGGTAGGCTGACCGCATTGAACGTAAAACGTGGCATGAGACAGGATCCGATCATGACAGCACCCAACCAGATTGAACGAGATTTTATCGTACTGAGCCCGGACAAAAAGGCATTTATTGAGCCTGCCGATGACACCTTGTATAAGCGTATTGATGAAACCTACAATGGTTTTGTCGGGCATGAACTGGTGGCCTGCCATGAGTTCGAGTCTGATTGGTCAAGCTGGGAGGTCCATCCCCATGGTGATGAAATTGTATTGCTGATGGCCGGTGACGTTACGTTTTTGCTCCGGACAGAGTCAGGCGATAGCCGTATTACTCTGCGCGAACAGGGTCAGTATTTGGTTGTACCCAGCGGGGTATGGCATACCGCCAAGACGGCATGCAAATCAAAGCTGTTGTTTATTACGCCGGGCCAGGGTACTCAACACAGTACCGACAAATAAGCTGACTCCCCGTCACCTTTGGGTGTACCGGGAACGACAGAATAACCTATCGAATCACCGTAGAATCTACCGCAGCGGGATATGTCATTTTGCCTGAACTAAAAACACTGGGACTCTTTCTTGTTACTGCTCTGGCCGAAATCGTCGGATGTTATTTGCCGTACCTCTGGCTGCGCGAAGGCAAAACCATCTGGCTGCTGGTGCCGGGTGCGTTGAGTCTGGCGGCGTTCGCCTGGTTGTTGTCGTTGCACCCTACGACCGCTGGCCGCGTGTATGCCGCCTATGGCGGTGTTTATATTTTCATGGCGATTCTCTGGCTCTGGACGGTCGATGGCATCAAGCCAACCGGGTGGGATTTACTGGGAGCCAGCGTGGCTTTGTTGGGTATGGCCATTATTATGTTCGCTCCCAGAAGTGCATAGATCATGCTGTTGGCTGATTACTTTCATCGGGCACTTGCTCGGTATTGATGCCAAGCTTTCGAAACAAACGGGTATCGGCATCTGCTTCCGGGTTGGGTGTGGTCAGTAGCTGAGCGCCGTAAAAAATTGAATTGGCTCCGGCCATAAAACACAGCGCCTGCGTTTGTTCGTTCATGTCTTCCCGGCCGGCGCTGAGCCGTACATGGCTTTTCGGCATCATGATGCGGGCCACAGCGATGGTCCGAATAAACTCGAATGCATCCAACTCTTCCACTTGATCCAGCGGTGTTCCGGCTACTTTGACCAGCTTATTGATGGGCACGCTTTCGGGCTGTGTGTCGAGGTTGGCCAGTTGCACCAGCAACCCGGCTCTGTCACTGGCGCTTTCGCCCATGCCGACAATACCGCCTGAACACACCTTCATGCCGGCTTCGCGCACATGGCCCAGTGTATCCAGACGGTCCTGGTAGGTGCGGGTGGTGGTGATGTTGCCGTAGTATTCCGGTGAGGTATCGAGGTTGTGGTTGTAGTAATCGAGCCCGGCTTGTTGCAGCATCAGGGATTGTTTGTGGCTGAGCATGCCCAGTGTCATGCAGGTTTCCAGGCCCAGTGATCGGACCCCCTGAATCATCTTAATGACAGCGGGCATGTCTCTGTCGTTGGGGTTGCGCCAGGCTGCGCCCATGCAAAAGCGGGTCGAACCACTTTGTCTGGCTTCTGTGGCGCGTTGCAGCACGGTCTCGACGTCCATTAGCCGTTCTTTTTTCAGGCCGGTATCATAGCGGGCACTCTGTGGGCAGTATTTGCAATCCTCGGGGCAGGCACCCGTTTTTATCGATAACAAGGTACTGACCTGAACCTCATTGGGGTCGAAGTACTGGCGATGAATACTCTGTGCGGTGTGAATAAGGTCGTTGAAGGGCCGCGCAAAAAGGTCGCGAACCTCTGTTGTTGTCCAGTCATTGCGAATGGCGCCGAGCGTCTGCATGGAACGTCCCTGGTCAAAAGTGAACGTCAGCAGTCTAAGCGTGGGTGCTTGGTAGTCAATTTTTACTCGTCCAGAATTTTACAAGTGGTTGCATTTTGAACTTCTATTTGATCAGCCAGTGGGGGGTTCTTTCTACTGAACAAACCTGCAAGGGCTCTTTAGCAGGTCGAATCGGGGTGAGAATCTGAGAGGCGGCTGTTCAGGAAACCCAGCATCGCCTGTACTTTCATGGGCAGGAATTTGCGGGCCGGGTAGACCAGCCAGGCGTGCACCATACGATCTTGCCAGTCAGTGAGCACTGGGGTCAGCGCACCGGATTCCAGGTAAGGGTTCAGAATGAAATCGGGTTGATAGAGCACCCCTAAGTGTTGGCAGGCTGATTCTGCCAGCAGATCACCGTTGTTTAATTGCAAGGCTGATTGAACTTTGACTCTGGATTCTTCTTTGCCCCGTTTCAGCAACCATTGGGTGGGCTGGGCCATCAATGAGTAGGTTAAGCTGGGGTGTGCCTCCAGGTCTTCAGGTATGGTAATAGCAGGGTGTCGGGACAGGTATTCCGGCGAAGCAGCGCATTTCATGCGGTAAGAGCCCAGTGGCTTTGCAATCAGGCTGCTGTCTTTCAGGTCGGCGATGCGCAGACCCAGGTCGAAGCCCTCGGCGACGAGGTCGGCGTGTCGGTCGGACAGTTCGATGTCCAGTTCCAGGTCCGGGTAGGTCAGTTTGAATTCGGGGATCAGCGGCATGATCAGCCGTCGCCCGTAATCGAGTGGCATGGTCATGCGCAGTGTGCCGCTGATCGCGGTAGTCATGCGCTCGACGCGCGCGTCTATGTTGGCCATTTCTTCAAGCAGCGGAACGATATCGTGGTAATAACTTTCGCCAGCTTCAGTGACGGTAATGCGGCGGGTATTGCGGCGCAACAGGCTGGTGTTCAGTGTCTGCTCAAGCGATTGAACCAGTTTGCTGGCCTTAGCGACCGATATGTTCAGTTCGGCCGCTGCGCGGGAAAAACTGCTGTGCTCCACTACGGCGCAAAACACGCGCAATGCGTCCAATCGGTCCATCAAGGGGCCCCTTTTTTCTGCCTTAACCCTTCATCTTACCCGTTTTTGTCTCCGGTGTTGGCGTCCTTAAACGATCTATACATCGATTTAAAACCGGTGTCACTGTTTTCCAAATTCGAAAAAGCCATTTTCAATTACAGTGGATTACAGCGAGCGAGTGACTCAGTAGAGTGTCGGGCTCTAACCCGTTTAATTCTCTACAAGGAAGCGACCATGAAAACTCTCTCCATGACTGTGCTGACGTTGTCTGCCTCATTGATCAGTGCCTCGGTGCTGGCAGCTGACTATGCGATCGACCATGCACACTCGGCGGTTACTTTCGAAACCGGTCACCTGGGCGTGTCTCGTCTGCCGGGTCGGTTTAACGATTTCTCCGGCTCTTACACCTGGTCTGATGAAGATCTTTCGCAGAATTCGGTTTCGATCGAGATCCAGACCGATAGCATAGACACTAACCACACCGACCGGGACGAGCACCTGCGCAGCCCGGATTTCTTCAATGCCCGCCAGTATCCAACCATTGAATTTACCAGCACTGGCTATGAAGGCACTGCAGACGAAGGCGTGCTGACCGGGGAACTGACCATGCATGGCGTGACCCGCGATGTGGACATGAATATTGTCAAAATCGGGGAAGGTGAAGACCCCTGGGGTGGCTTTCGTCAGGGTTTCGTTGCCACTACTGAGTTGATGCGCAGCGACTTTGACATCGATTATTTCATTCCCAACGTGCCAGACGCGACTGAACTGACCATCTTTATCGAAGGCATTCGCCAATAACGGCTGGCGGGAGTTTTAGTCATGATTGGTGACCTATTGTTGCCCACCATCCTAATGCCACTGCTGGTTATGCTGGCAGCGGCGGTAGCCAGTTTGCGCGTAGCCTGGGCACCCCTGGTTGGCTCGCTCGTGGCCATTCTCGGCGCCTATGGCTGGATTCAGGGGTTTCGGTTCAGCCAACCGTTGAATCCTACTGCGATGGATGGCCTCTGGCTGATGACCCTGGTGGCGGTGCTCGCCGCCAGCGTGAATCGGTGGCGGGGGGCAGCGTTTATATTGCTTGGCCTGCCCATCAGCGTCTGGGTGGTCTGGGTGTTTGCTGCGTCCATCGGCCCTATCGCCTGGTTGGGCCAGGTCGTTGCGCTGCTGGTGCCGGTTGCGCTGGTCGCTTATAGCGCTGAAAGCCGGGATGATCCGGCTGAGGTGACGCGTGGATTCTGGATGTCGGGCTTTCTGGTCGCCCCGGTAGCGATACTGGCACCAACGGTCGGCCTGGCTGGCAGCATCAAACTGGCGGAAATTGCCGGTGCCATGGGTGTGGTGATGGCTGCTTGCTGGTGGGTGAATTGCGCCGCGCCGATGATCTCTGGCTGGTCGGTGTCCCGTTTGTGGCAGCGCCTGTTGGTGACGCTCACCTTGCCACTGATGTGGGTCGCTTTGACGGCGTATCACCTGGTCGACGTACCGGTTCTGGCTTTGTTGGCCGCTGCGCTGCCCTGGCTAACGGTTAGCCTGTTTCGGGCCTGGCTTTCAACTCGCCGTTGGTGGTTGCAGCTGGCGGTGTTGGTTGCAGTTACGGCCCTGCCACTGGTATTCAGCCTCTGGTACGTCTGGCCGGAGCAGTCGATGTACTAGCGCGGGTAGATTGAGACTTCCGGGCTATCACCGGGCGCTGGCATTCGGTTCGCTTCAAACGGTGACAGCACAGGTCAAAGACTCAGGGCCTGATGCATAAGCGTCAGGCTCGAATGGCCGCCCGCAATAACCTGATGAGCGGGCATCCCCAGCAGTGTGGCGCCCAGCTCCCGACATTCCGGTAACCCTTCCAGCCCACCGTAGTTGCGCGTATCGATGCCGTCGCGCGATTGGTAGTCGCCGTTAAGGATACCGTCCAGACCATTGGACAAGCTTAACTGTTCGGCGGAAGGTTTACCGCGCGTCAGGTCAAGATTCAGCCCCTGGCTTTTGAGCGCGCAGTATTGCTTGAACAGGTTCGATTCAAACGCCTTTCAATGTTCCTGATCTTGGTCAGTCAAGTCGGTGCTCATGGGGTCGGGAGTCTCCGTGTCGGTTACGGGTCTACTTTACACTTGGAATGAGGGTTTGTAGACCGCGTTGATTGAGGTGTTCCGGTTGAGATTGAGGGATCAGGTGTTTGTTGAAACAATGACCGATACAAATCTACTATGCGAACCATTGGTTAATATGTGCACGGAATAGCGACAGTTGCCAGTAGGGTTGATATTCTGCATTTCTGGTTAGTAGGCAACGTCATGATTCGGGGTGTAGCGTGATAAAGAAGATACTGATCAGTATGTTGAAGCCCGGAATGTATGTGTCCGATCTGAATAACCAGTGGGTGCCAAGCAATAATGCATCCCGAAGCGGTAAGATCGGGAGCCAGGCGACCATCGACAAAATCAAACAGCTTGGGGTTACTGAGCTCTTTATTGACACGGCAAAGGGGCTTGACTGCCCTGAGGCGATGCCGGCCGATGAACAGAAGCAGGTTCAGGCACAGCAACTGGAATCGCTGCAGCTTCAGTCGGACGCCGGAACAGCCCGCAAGCGAGTGCCTGTCTCGAAAGAGCGGGACCGGGCCGAAAAACGATACCAGCAAGCCCGCAATGTCATTGATGATGTATTGCAGGATGTGAAAAACCATGGCGCCATTGATGTGGCGGCGGTCGATCAGACCTCCGAAGAGCTTCTTGAGTCTCTTAACACCAATGAAAATGCCCTCGCTTGCCTGTCTCATATCCGATCTAAAGATACCTATCTGCTCCAGCACTCGGTGAATGTGGGGATTCTCCTGGGTATATTTGGCCGTTCTTTGCGGCTCGACCCCAAGGTGCTCAAGGAACTCGTGATCGGGGGGATTCTGCACGACATTGGTAAGGTGCTGGTGCCTGATTCTATCTTGCACAAGCCCGGTAAGCTGGAGCCCGATGAATGGGATGAGATGAAGCGCCATGTTACCTATGGCGAGAAGATTCTGGATGTGACCGCCGGGTTGAGTGAGGTGAGTCGATCGATCTGCCGGCTGCACCATGAACGGCTGGACGGTACCGGCTACCCGCGCAGTCTGAACCAGGACAAGATCGATCGGTTTGGCCGGATGGCCGCGATTTGCGATGTTTACGACGCCGTGACGGCGGATCGGGTCTACCACACCGGCATGTCACCGGATCTGGCGTTGAGAAAGTTGGTCGAGTGGAGCATCTTTCACCTCGACAAAGAGTTGGTTTACGATTTCATTCGGTGCCTGTCGGTTTACCCGGTGGGCACTTTGGTTGAACTGTCCAACAATCGGGCCGGTGTGGTGATTGAAGCCAATCGACGCAGCCCGAAGCACCCGCTGGTGAGGGTCTTCTACAACACGGTGAACCGACATCAGGTAGAGCCGGTAGTCGTCGATCTGGCCAAAGCAAACTCCCGCTATGACATCGTAGGCACTCTGGATGCGCGCCAGTTGAATCTTGATATCACCCCGTTTCTGTAACACCCCCCGAAGCGCATTGTTTGATCCCAGTCTGCGTTATTGTGTTTCCCCCTGCTGTAGTTGGCTGTTCACCAGCTCTGCCACCCTGTGCAGGTGCCTGCTCGCTACCTGATGTTCTTCAGTGTCTTCCTCCAGCGGCCAGCCGGTGTTGATCCGGAAGCAATCGCGATACAGCGGCAGGGTGCTGAAGTGTGAGCCGATGCGGATGCTGATGTCATTTTGACGGGCCGCTTTAAGCAACTCATGCGTGTTCAGGCCTGGCACCTGTACCCACAACACCATGCCCCCGGTCGGGTTGCTGAATGCTGCGTCGGCTGGCAGTAACCCAGCCAATGCGTTGCGGTACTGGCGCATATGGTGCGCCAGTCGAAGGCGCGTTTTCTGCAGGTGGCTGTGGTATTGGCCGGTGGCAATAAAGTCGGCCAGGCCCATTTGAACGGGTGAATTCACACCGAAGTGGCTGAACTCGGTGCGTCGAACGACATCCGGTAAATAGCGACCGGGCAGACACCAGCCAACGCGGTAGCCTGCTGTCAGGGTTTTGGAAACGGAACCGCACCAGAGGATATAGCCGTCTGAATCCCAGTGCTTTGCTGGCAGCGGTGCGACCTTGTCATACCCCAGCTCCATGTAAACGTCGTCTTCGATGATGGGCGTCCGGTACTGGCTTGCCAGCGCAGCCAGCGCCTGTTTCTGGGCGGGTGACAGGCTGGTGCCCTGAGGGTTCATGTGGGAGGTGCTGAACAAGCCGGCTTTGACGGTCCCGTCTTTAAGGTGTTGCTCCAACTGAGCCAGTTCAATGCCGTCGTCGGTATAGGGGATCTCGATCACCTTGCGGGACAGACCCGCCAAAAGCTCCAGCAGGCCGCTGAAACAGGGGGAGCTGATCGCGACTGCATCCCCCCTTTGGGTCGTGGCTTCCAGGGCGACGCGAACGGCATCCATACAGCCGTTGGTGATGACCAGTTCATCGGCGGAAAACGGAAACCCATACCCCAGAAAATGCTGCTCCAAAGCCTGCCTAAGCGTTATCTCGCCCTGACGATCCGGGTATTCGTGCAGGCGCCGGCCCAACCGCTGGATGCCGCGTTTCAGGCTTCGCTGCAGGGCATCGGTCGGCATCAGTGACGGGCTCATCTGCGAGATGCGCAAAGGGCCAGGGCCGGGGTGAATAACAGACGGTGCAATGGCAGGAGGGCTGGCGTGCCCGCGGTTCGGATCCGTCAGGTGGCTTCGAAACAGCGGCGGCTTCGGCGTTTTCTGGTCGCTGAGGGGTTGAGTGACGTAAAAGCCCGACTGGGGTTTGGCGATGATCCAGCCGAGTTCCTCCAGCAGACGGTAACTGTTGAGTGCTGTGGTCATGCTGACCCCGTAGAGCTTGGTCAGCGCGCGCAAGGGCGGCATTCGGGTGCCAGCGACCCGGGTGCCTTGTTCGATGTCGCTGATGATCTGATCGGCGATGGCTTTATAGCGCATGAATGGGCCTCGTAAAGGGGTGGGATGCACGCATTCGGCCGTTCTCTTGAAATTGTACTCTCTTATTTATTGAAAATTGAATCTGTTTACTGTTTTCGAGGCTGGCTAAGCTGGGTCTCTGATTTCAATGTGGCCGGGGAAGCGACAATGCGTTTGAACGATTTGCTGTTGGGCATCGCTGTGATGTGTTTATGGGGGTTCAACTTTTCGGTGATCAAACTTGGGGCCGACCAAATTGACCCCACGCTACTGGTGGCGTTGCGTTTCACGCTGGCGGCCATTCCAGCGGTGTTTTTCGTCGCCAGGCCTGCTGTGCCAGCCCGATACTTCTTCGCCTACGGGCTGACCTTTGGCACCGGGGTGTGGGGCATGATGACCTGGTCGATCACGGTGGGTATCTCGGCGGGCATGGCGGGTTTACTGATGCAACTGAGCGTTGTCTCCAGTCTGGTGTTGGGGTGGGCCTGGCTGAAAGAGCGATTGACGCTTCCCAAACTGCTGGGTGCAGGGCTTGCGCTGGCTGGGCTCGCCGTCAGCATGACGTTGCAGGATGGCTCAGTCAGTTTGATCGGGTTGCTGTTCGTTCTGGTGGCGGCCATCAGTTGGAGTTTGACCGGCATCATCGTCAAGAAGGCAGCAACGGCTGAAGTGTTTGCGTTCAGTGTCTGGGGTATGTTGTTTGCGCCCATTCCGCTGATAATGGTGGCCTGGGTTAGTCAGGGTGCTGAGGTCTTTTTGACATTGCCTGCACAAATGAATCGGGAGGTCTGGTTTTCGGTGTTCTTTCAGGCCTATCCGACCACGTTACTGGGGTATTGGCTGTGGAACCGCCTGATTGTGAGCTACCCCCTGTCGACCGTGGCACCCCTGACGTTGCTGGTGCCTGTTTTTGGATTGTTGGGCAGCTTTCTGTTTTATGGTGAAGCGATGAGCTCAACCAAACTGCTTGCCTGTATGCTGATACTGACGGGCCTCATGGTCAGTCAGTGGCGAACCGGGCTGTTCACCCGGTTGTTCGGGCGGTTGTACTGAGCGACGATTGTAGGAGCCTTGCGTGCTGAGCGCACCTGGGTTCTCTCGAATGTCGACCACTGTTGGGGTGTGTCCACTATACCGCCGTCGGCCGGTACCGTGACCTGCAACTGACTTGTCCGGCCGATGGCTTCGTTCTGGCATACCGGATCGTTTGTGAATGGGATGTCGCCACGAGGTCGCGCTCGCACTCGACAACGTTGACCTTTTCGGAGCGGTCCCCTACAGTTTTCTAAATTATTCAAATAAGAATATTGACCATGCCGTCTCTGGAATTCCCTCTCAATCATTCTGAAAACCCCGGGCTATTGCGTGAATCGGTCAGTCTGGAGCTGCTTTTCCAGGTTCTGGAGGCGATGACCGACGGAGTTTGGGTGTGCAATGCGGACGCGTATCTGATCTGGGTCAATTCCGCCTGTGAGCAATTAAACGACATCCGGCGAGATCAGGTTTGTGGAAAGACCGTTGACCAGTTACAGGGGCAGGGCAACTATGACCGTGATGTGACTCATCAGGTGCTTCGCACTGGCAAGCCAACAGCCATTATTCAAAAGGTGCGCTCCGGGCGCACTTTGCTGGTTCATGGTGTGCCGGTCTTCGATGCAAACGGGGAGGTCAGTCTGGTTGTCGGCACTGAGCGTGACCTGACAGAGCTTAATGCACTGCGCGAACAGATTGATCGCTCGCGCGGTATCCAGGAGAAAATTCAGTCTGAACTGACGGCGTTGTCGATTGACCGCTTCGGCAGTGGCAGCCTGGTGGCCAACAGCGATGTCATGCAGCGTATTGTTGATACTTGTGTTCGGGTTGCTCATTTTGATTCTACCGTACTGCTTACGGGTGAAACGGGAACTGGCAAGAGCGTGATTGCCGGGTTCATCCATGAGACGTCAGATCGACATGCCAAACCGTTTCTGTCGTTAAATTGCGGAGCCATACCCGAAGGGCTGATCGAGGCGGAACTCTTCGGCTATGCGGAAGGGGCGTTCAGTGGGTCCCGCAAAGGAGGCAAGCCCGGCTTGATTGAGGCGGCAGACGGCGGAACCCTGCTGTTGGATGAAGTCGATTCATTCAGCATGGATTTACAGGTCAAGTTGCTTACTTTCCTCGATACCCAGCGTTTTATTCGGGTCGGTGATACCCGGGTCAGGGAAGTGAATGTGCGGTTAATTGTCGCGACCAACCAGAACCTGGCCGCCCGCGTCGAGCAGGGAGCGTTTCGGTCGGATCTGCTGTACCGGCTCAATGTATTGCCCATTGAGTTGCCTGCGCTGCGCGATCGTCTGAGTGATTTGCCGGGTCTTGCGCGACTGGTGTTGCAGCGCCTGTCGGATCGTTACGGTCAGACCCGAACACTCTCCCGGGACGCGCTTGATGTTATGTGTCGCTACCACTACCCCGGCAATATTCGGGAATTGGAAAACATTCTTGAGCGTATTTTTGTGATGACAACGGATGAGCAAATACAGGTCGAGGACTTACCCGGCTATCTGTCTGATGGGCTTTACATATCTCATGGACACCCAATGGAGTTGTCGTTTCATGCCGCTTTGAACCAGGTTGAACAACAATATCTCAGAGCTGCTTGTGAAAAATATCACCGCCAGGTCGATATTGCCCGTGAATTGGGTGTTTCGCAGCCAACGGTCGCACGTATGATGAAAAAACACGACGTATCGATTGCCAAAGAACCTATTCAAAAATGAATATAATGTGTTGACTATTCATTTATTAATACACTCTGTTCCTCAATGGTTTTCACAAGGCATTGTTTCTAAAGGAAAAAAGCAATCTGAGTTCTTTGGCACCTTCCTTGCTATCTCTACCGGGACAGGGCTCGGCTAACCGTCTTTCACTGCGCGGACCCTATTTCTTGACATAATAATTAGGAGGATTCTCCATGAAAGCCATCAAGATTCTGTTGTTGGGGGTCGCTATTAGCTTGTCCCTGACGGTAGCTCATGCCCGCACACTCACCTATGCCATGTATGGCGATATTAAAGACTGGGATCCGGCTGCCGCTTTTTCACTGGAAGTGGTGATGCTGGCAAACGTGTATGAACCGCTGCTTTGGTATAACCCTGAAGGTGCCGACGAGCGATTCACACCGGCACTCGCTACCGATTGGTCCGTGTCGGACGATGGACTTAGTTGGACGTTTACCCTGCGTGAAGGTGTGACGTTTCAGGATGGGACACCTTTCAACGCAGAAGCCGCCAAACTGTCTCTGGATCGTACCCGGGAAATGCGCCAGGGCGCCTGGTACATCTGGGCAGGTGTTGAGAGCATTGAAGCCATCGACACCCATGAGTTAGTGATCACCACCGAAACCCCACAACCGATTGATCTGATCGCGTCGTCACAGTACGGCGCCTATATCTATTCACCGGATGCTGCCGAGCAAGGGACTGACTGGTTCAATGAGGGTAACGCCGCCGGTACGGGCCCTTATCAGGTGCGCCAGTGGTCTCAGGGTCAGCAGGTGGTGTTGGAAGCGTTTGATCAGTATTGGGGGGGCTGGGAGGCCAATCAGTACGACCGTGTTATCTTGCGCGTTGTAACTGAAAACGCCACTCAGGTGCAGATGCTGATGTCTGGTGAAGCCGATTTTATTTCACTGGTACCGGCCGATATTGTCGATCGGGTTGATCAGGAAGTGGGCCTCAGTTCCTATGCAGTACCGTCCTGGAAAAATTCTCAGTTCCTGATCAACACGCAGAAATACCCTACCGATAACAGAGCTTTTCGTCAGGCGCTTACCCACCTTTGGGATTACGACAGCGTTGTGAACGAAGTATACGATGGTCATGCCTCTGTGGGCGAAGGGCCGATTCCTAAAACCATGTGGGGCCACAATGGTGATCTGCAGAACCCGACGTTTGATCTTGAACGTGCAAGGGAGCTGTTGAATGAGTCCGGCATCCCGGAGTCTGACTGGGAGATCAGCATGGCTTACATCGGCACCGATGAAGCCTACAAGAACTCGGCGTTGCTGTTTCAGGCGATGGCTGCACAGGTGGGCGTAGACGTTGATTTGTTGCCGGGCGACTGGGGTGTTATCTGGAACCGGGCCAAAGACCTCAGTACGGCACCCAATCTTCAATCCATGACCTGGTGGCCAACCTATCCCACACCGAACGACTGGCTGATCGGATTGTTCCGTACCGAAGACAGCACATTGTTCAACCTGTCGCATTATTCAAACCCGGAGTACGACCGTCTGGTCACTGAGGGGGCTGCACTGGAAGGCTATGATCGTGAGGCCGCCGTGCAGAATTATGAGGAAGCTCAGCGCATTCTGGTTGACGATGCCGTGGCTATTTTTTACGCCGACATTCAATCGCGCGTTGCCCGGGCGACAGACATTGGCGGGGTTCAGGAGAACCCCGCTTATAATGCCGTCTTCTTTTACGATTTGTACGAACAGTAGTCGCTAACCTCCGGGCGGTTCGGCTTGTTGGCCTTGCGCTCGGGGGACCTTTGTTCACTGCATTCAATCGTCAGGAAACTGCCATGAAGACCTATCTGGCCCAGCGGCTCGTTCAGATGTTTTTCATTCTGCTGGGTGTGTTGACGCTGACGTTCTTGCTGAGTCGTGTTTTGCCCGGGTCGCCGGTTGAAATGATGCTGGGGCATCGCCCCTCGGTTGAACAGATAGAGGCCGCTCGCGCCGAGCTTGGGCTCGATAAACCGGTGGCCGTGCAATTTCTGGTGTATCTAAGAGACCTGGCTCAAGGCGACCTCGGCACCAGCCTGCGCACCGGACAACCGGTAACCAGTGATCTGTTTAATCGGTTTGGGGCTACGTTCGAGCTCACCACGCTGGCGCTGACGATTGTCATTGTTGTCGGTATTCCGTTGGGTGTGCTTTCTGCTGTTCGCCAGAATACCTGGCCGGACCACGTTGTCAGAACCACGTCCATCGCGGGTATGGCATTACCGGTTTTTTTGATCGCGATGCTGATGCAAATGGTGTTCTACGGTCGTCTGGGCTGGTTTCCATTACAGGGCCGAATCGACGCTGAGATTGCACTGGATTTTCCGTTCGCGCAGCGCACTGGTTTTTATCTGGTCGACAGCTTGTTGGCGGGGCAGTGGGAGGCGTTCAAAAGTGCCGCCTTGCATCTGGTGCTGCCGGTGGTAACGCTGGCGATGGCATCGATGGCTGTGGTTACCCGGATTACCCGAAACACCATGGTTGAGGTGTTGCAACAGGATCACATCCGCACGCTCCGGGCTTACGGGGTCGGCAGTCGTAAGGTGTATTACAAGTACGCCCTGAAGGCGACACTGATTCCGTTGCTAACGGTCATTGGGCTCGCTTATGGCTACATGCTGGGTGGCTCTGTTGTGGTTGAATTTATTTTCGACTGGCCCGGAATGGGCGGGTATGCCGTGGGGGGAATAACACGCAACGATTTCCCTGCTGTGATGGGCGCAACCTTGTTGCTGGCTGTGATTTATCTGTCCCTTAACCTGGTTATCGATCTGCTTTATCACCTGGTCGATCCGAGACTGGAGCTGAAATGACCTTGTCGAAAACGTCAGCCAGTGAAACGATGCCAGTGGGCAGAACCAATACCCGGGGTGCGGAATGCCATGAGGGTCCATTCGAACCGGGTCGTGCTGCCCTGATGGGGGATTTTGTCGGCCGCAACAAACTGTTCGTGCTTGGCCTGGGTTTGTTCCTGATCATTCTGCTGACTGCGTTGTTTGCTCCCTGGCTGGCACCCTACGACCCCAATAACATTGATTTTTCGGTTAAGCTGGAAGGACCGAGCTGGGCTCACTGGATGGGAACCGACGATCTCGGACGGGACATTTTGTCGAGAGTGATGTTTGGTGCCAGAACCTCGCTGATCATCGGCATCAACGTGATCGCAGTCGCCATGGCCATTGGTATCCCCATAGGGCTGGTGTCAGGGTATTTTGGTGGCCGGCTGGATTCGATTCTGATGCGGCTGACCGATGTCTTTCTGGCGTTTCCGCCTCTGCTGCTACCCATCGCGATTACTGCAGCATTAGGGCCGAGCCTGATTAACGCCATGATCGCTCTCGCGATTTCCTGGTTTCCCTGGTATGCCCGCATTATGCGGGGTGCTGTGATGTCGATTCGCTCCAACCTCTATGTCAGTGCGGCCCGCACTATGAGCATCAGCCACCTGAAGATTCTGGTGCGACACATTTTGCCCAATGCCTGGACGCCTGCACTGGTTCAAGCGTCAATGGATTTTGGCTACACGATTCTGGCGGCAGCGTCCCTTAGCTTCATTGGCATCGGTGCCAAACCACCGGCCATTGAGTGGGGGCTGATGGTGTCTCTGTCACGGTCAAAGTTTCTCGATTACTGGTGGACGGCGGCATTTCCCGGGCTGGCCATTTTCGTGACGGTGCTTGCAGTCAATCTGATTGGCGACGGGCTGAGGGATATTCTTGACCCTAAATCGAGGGGCCAGCAATGACGACACTTTTATCGGTAACTGGCCTGAACGTTAGCTTTCCCTCTATTCGCAAAACGGTTCGCGCGGTTAGAGGGGTGTCACTGTCATTGGATGAGGGTGAAATTGTTGCGCTGGTGGGCGAGTCGGGCTCTGGAAAAACGATGACGGCTATGGCGACGATGGGTTTGCTGCCGGATTCCGCCGAAGTAACGGGAGAATGTCAGTGGCTCGGTCGGAGTCAGTCGCTGAGTCCGCGGGGTAATCGTAAATCTCTGGCCGGCCAGCACGCGGCCATTATTTTTCAGAACCCACTGACGGCCCTGAATCCATTTTTTACCATTGAACAGCAACTGACTGACGTGGCTCTGGCCAGCGGGAAAGTCTCACGTAAAACGGTGCTTCCTGTATTACTCGATAAACTGTCGCGCGTGCAATTGCCCGACCCGGCGCAGGTATTGAAAAAATACCCGCATCAGCTATCGGGTGGGCAGATTCAACGGGTGGTGATTGCCATGGCGCTGGTGTGCCAGCCGCGCGTGTTGATCGCTGATGAACCCACCACGGCGCTTGACGTCATCGTGCAGGCTGAAATCCTGCAATTGTTGCAGAGCCTGGCCCGAGAGGAAGGCTTGTCTGTGTTGCTGATTACCCATGATCTTGGCGTGGTTGCATCGCTGTGTGATCGCGTCGAAGTGATGTATGCCGGGGAAATAATTGAGTCGGGTCAGATGTCGGATGTACTGAGATCACCGGCCCACCCCTATACCCGTAAGTTGATGGCAACGGTACCCGATATCAGAGGCGGTGCAACGGTTCTGGAGTATATCTCAGGTCAGGTACCGGACCTCAGCCGGCCGATTCGGGGCTGTGCTTTCAAAGAGCGCTGTGACCGGAGGCTCCCGGTGTGTGATGAGTCACCGCCAGTGCGAGCACTTAACGATGGGCAGCGTTATCGCTGTCATTTGACCAGTGAGCAAGAGGTTGAATTCTCATGACAGCGGCCAATATGCTCAATACCCTAAAAGTACGCGGGCTGTCCAAGATCTATCAAACCCGGAAAGGCCCTTTTACTGCCGTCAACGCGGTTGATCTGGATATTGCCCATGGCGAAGTGCTGGCGGTTGTTGGTGAGAGCGGGTGTGGCAAAAGCACGCTTTCCCGCTTGCTGATTGGACTGGACCGGTCTGACGGTGGCGATATTTCGTTTCAGGATCGAAAACTGTATCAGCCGGGAGAAGAAAACTCAGCGCACCGTAACGAGGGTATCGCCATTGTATTTCAGGACCCGTATTCATCGCTGAATCCGAAAATGAAGGTAATCGATCTGGTCGCAGAGGCTTTTCGCTATGGGGCGCTGGCCGCGGCAAGCGGTTTTCGGGAGAGAAAGAAACTGCGTCGTGCAAAGGTGATCGAATACCTGAATCTGGTGGGCATGGGTGAGCCACATCTGGACAGATTCCCCCATGAATTTTCCGGCGGGCAACTGCAGCGAATAGCTTTTGCGAGGGCACTGGCGCAGGAGCCGAAACTGTTGATTCTGGATGAACCCACCGCAGCGCTTGACGTCTCCGTGCAGGCCCAGATTCTGATGCTTTTGAAAGAACTGAAGACGCGGCTTTCATTAAGCATGGTGTTTATTTCACATGATCTGGGTTCTGTCTCGTTCGTTGCCGATCGAATCATGGTGATGTATCTGGGCAATCGGGTTGAATCGGGTCCAACCCGAGCGGTTCTGGACAACCCCCGTCATCACTATACCCGTGCGCTCATTGATGCTGTGCCCAGCATCACCCCGGGCAAACGTCGCGAGCTTGCCTTGTTAATGTCCAGAGATTCGGACCGGCCTAACGTAACACACGGCTGTCCCTTTGCCGGGCGATGTCCGTCGACAGCGGACCGTTGCCGTAAAGAAGCACCCCCCTATATCGAGGAGGAGGCAAACCACGGTTACGCCTGCTTCTACCCTGTATCGGAGAGTCAGTCATGACAGAGTTTGCAATTGCCGGCATCCAGCTCGATGCCACCACGGGCGATAATTTGAAAGCCATCAGCCAGCTTGTTGCCGGAGCCAAACGGCGTTTTCCCTGGATCGACATGGTCGTGCTGGGTGAGTTGGCGGCCAAGGGAGTCTCGGTTGCCAGTGCTGAACCGTTGCCGGGCCCGACAGAGGATTTTTTCTGCTCACTGGCGAGTAAGCAGGGCCTGTGGGTGGTTAACGGGTCGTTATATGAGCTGTACGAAGGTGAAGTGTACAACACGACTTCCGTTATTAATCCGCAAGGCGAGGTGGTCGCCAGGCACCGCAAGCTATTTCCCTTTCTGCCTTATGAGCAAGGCGTTTCAGCCGGCGATCAGCATACCGTGTTCGACATCGAAGGTGTGGGCCGTTTTGGCGTGTCCATTTGCTACGATATGTGGTTTCCGGAAACGACACGCGCACTGTGTTCGATGGGGGCCGAGGTGATTTTGCACCCAACGCTGACCAACACCGATGACCGGGATCTGGAGCTGTCTATAGCCAGGGCAAGTGCGGGCACTAACCAATGTTATTTTTTCGACATCAACAGCTGTGGCGCACTGGGTAATGGTCAGTCGATCATTGTCGGACCGGACGGCGAGGTTTTAAAACAGGCCGGAGAACGTCAGACACTAATGACCACTGTGGTTGATCTCGAGCGGGTCAGACGGAGCCGTGAACGCGGAGTTCTGATGCTGGGGCAGCCATTGAAAAGCTTTCGCGACTCCAGGGTAACCTACCCTCAGTACACAGCTTCATCGAGTTATCTGAGCAGTCTCGGGCCTTTGCATGTGCCCGAGAAAGTGTAAAACGAGTGCGGCCGGGTACAGCTGGTAACCCGCTGCAAGCCGGCCGATTCGTTAGCAAGGCTCGTCGGCACCGCACAGGGTGAAACTGAAAATGCCATTGGTGCCGCCGACAAAACGCAAACCCACGGTCAGGGTCGCTGCGTTGTCGATTTGAAAGTCGAGTACTTCCATGACCGTACCATAGGCTGTACCGTCCACCGAGAATGGCTGCCCTTCGCGCACAATCAATCGAGTGTACCCATTGGGGCTTGAGGCAAACAACGCTTCAGTGCCCAATGCGGTGAGCCCCTGAAAACCAATCCAGCCGCTGTCGTTCATTTCAATTCGCGGCCCTGTTCCCGGAACGGACACCAGATCGAGATCAACCGTTGAACTGTCCAGCAGTGCGCGTACCGGGTCGCCCTCCTGGAAACGACGCTTTGCGCTGCCGTTTTGCCACACAATCAAGGCGTCTTCGGTGTCGGTCAAACCGGCATTCACCAGGAACGCAGCGGCGTCGTCGCTTGCTGAAAATGAGCGCCCACCGCCAATGAAGCCGGTGATTTCCTGGGTGGTTCCATTCTCAAGCAGGAATGGCAGGCCAATGCGGGCGATCCGGGTATTGGTGGTGCCGGTTGCGTTTGTGTAAAGGCCTCTGTTGCCGACACCCGCGACGTTCCGTTGGGTGAAGTAGAATATCTCTCCGTTATCTGTGATCTTTACCGTGGCGGCTTGCAGCCGGTCAATGTAGTCGCTGGCCGATCCGCCCGCTTCTCGGGCTGCTTCGGTGATTGAGCCGTCTGTATCCCGGACATATACCCCGGAGTTTGTGGTGTTTGGCAGGCTGGCAAGAGCCAGGCCGTAAGCTAGCTGGCCTGCTGCATTCTGGCTGTATTGTTTGAATGCGCTGAAAGACGCGATATCAAGACTTCCCGGGAGTTCCGTCTGGTTGGCACTCAGCGATTGGAGCTTCGTACCATCTTCTTTGATTGACCAGATCGTTGGGTCTGTGAAGGTTGAATCATCATCACTGCGAAAGGCGTCTGTGTTGGATCCCAGTTGAAAGGATATGCCACCCGACGCATTAATGCTGATGTTGGTAAAAACCCGGTTGGTGGTGATGTTTTCACTGAAGTAGACACTGGCGCCGGCGTCCAGTGTCGGGAAGGTGGTTCCGTTCCGCGCGGGTTCGCCTTCACGGGCCAATAATGCTGTTGTACCGGAGGTATTGCGCAACAGGACCTCATTATTGAATCCGTCAACATCGTCGGTCAGGGTGTTATCAAGATTGAGTAACCCGCCAAAGAGAATGCTGCCGCTGTTGGCGATCCAGACATCGTAAAAACCGTTGTAGCTGGCATCGCTTTCGGGCAGGGTCGCATCGTCAGCTTGCACGAGGGTCAACCCGGATCCTGACTCATATGTGAACACACCATCGCGGGCACTGCCGCTGCTGTCGGTCTGGTTGGTCACACCCAGCAGGGCAACGACACCCTGGTCGTTTACATCGAAATCAAATGAGGTGCCAAAGTCGCTGCTGAACACGGCACCGCCCATGCCCGGAGCTGTATCTCCACTGAAGGCGATGGGTGTAATACCGGAAGACACTGCGTCCAATGTGACTTCACTGGAATCGAGGCATTGTTCAGAGTCACAGGCTTCGACGATAAACCGGGCATCGGTTCCTTCGCTGAGGTTGATGTTGTAGACGTATTCATTGCTGGTCATATCCGGCCCGAGCTGCGTATAGCCAGTCATGCTGTCCGGATCTTCAAAGAGGCGGTAGTAGTCTGCACCGGCTACTTCCGGCCAGCTGAAATGGAGGCGCCAGTTGTCGTAGTTTACCGATACCGTGGGCGCTGTCAGGCTGTCGACCGGGTCCTGGTCGCTATCGCTCGTATCTTCTGTATCGTCGGTCTCACCGGGGCCATCATCGGAGCTGCTGCCGCAACCACTCAAAAGCAACGCGGGGGCTATCATCAGGCTGATCAGTCCCTGACGCAGGTACTTGGGGGGTATTAGGCGTGTGATATCCATGACCGTCTATTCCTTCAGCGAATGTTAATTCACTGTACGAGGGTCAGGGTTCACAATCTGCTCCATTTTTTGTTCAGTTTTCGCGCAGCTTGAGCTCTTCAGCCCACCATTCCGACTCCACCAGCTTCAGGGCTTCTGTCAGACGGCGGCGGTAAGTGGCATAGGACAAGGCCAGGCGATCAGCCGCGGCTTGCTGGCTAGGGGCCGGCCGCAGATAGGTGGATTGCAACACCCGCGCATGGTTGAGTGTGGTGGCTTGCGCCTCGAGCCGTTCACAGGTTGTTTCAAGGAGGTGTCGAAGCTGTTGCGCCCGGGTTACCCGGTCCTGGTCCGGGCCGTGTTGCAGCAGCAGTTTGCAGTCGAGCAGGGCGTTGCTTTGCAGTCGATCGAGTCGGGTGGCGCTGCGAAACGCCTGACGCAGAGCGCTCTTAAATGCCTTTTGATCGGGTAACGGCTCGGTTGTCGTTGTCGCTGGTAGACCTTCAAGGCTGAATGCGTGGCGATAGGCATGCCGTAGCCAGTTTATGCCGGCTCTGGCGTTGGCGCTCAAGTCCTGGTAAATGAACATGGCTGGCGTGCCGCGACGTTCTGCTGCCTGTATTGGCGCTTCCGGGTGACCAAAGCGGGCCTGTGCCTGCCGCCATTCAGCGGTGTCTCCCTGAATACTGCCCATCACCGCTGGCGTGGCGCTGACTGATAGGAAGGCTACGTGCGAAAAGGCTTGTGTGTAGACAGATGACGCCGCCATATCCTGATCACCATGCATCCAGAATCGGTTCAAAATAACGGAGCCCGAGTGCTTCAATGTCTGTCTTGCCATGGACAGGAACTCAGCGCACACGGGGTCAGCTTCCAGCAAGTGTGCAGGTAACCGGTCAACGCTCAGAATCTGAAAGAAACCGATCGCTTTGTCAGTGCTGTCTCGTACGACGGTCAGAGACTCAGGCTGGCTGGCGTGCAACTGGTGGACCAGGTCGACTGTCCCGTCACTTTCAAAACGTCGAACCATATTGTCGATGGTCGGCCAGTCAGCCGGGCGAATACTGTCTACGTAAACAGTGATCGAATTCGACTCGCTCATGTTTTGCTGAATGTCGATATCCCGCAGAAGAAAGAAGGCGTCTTGAATTAACCCCAGTCGGTTTTCTACGCCCTGTTCCAGCCGGTCATGAACGTAGGTAAACGCCCGGTCTCCAAGCTCGATCAGTCGGTTTGGCTGACGTTGCCTGAGTTCCCCGGTGAATGCTTGGCGTAAAAGATCGTGAGGAAACAGACCGCTATTTCCGGTTTCAATATACGACTGAGATGCCAGCCAGCCAAATAGGAAGTTGGCCTCGCTGTGCTCCAGCCTGAGCATGCTGGCCAGCATGGGTTCATCAATGTGTCGCACGACACAGCAGGCCTCCAGTGCAGCCCGCTGGCGACTGTCTTCCAGGCTGTCGACAAGTCGCTGATGCCAGCTGCGGGCGAGGCTGTCAGAGAGCCCCTCATCCCTGCCCATTGAGTCAGAGTAGAGGGCAAGTGCCAGCGGGTTACCCCGGGCGAACTGCCGGGCGCGGTCAAAGCCTGCGTTATCAATGCCGCGCAGAGCCAGGTATTCATTGACTTCTGTATCGGTAAACGGTGACAGGGTTATCTGACTATGTTCATCAATCCACACCGGGTCGGTTCGCCACTCAAGGGCGGGCGGGTTGCGACCGGACAGAATGAGCCTGAAACCCAGTGACTGTGAGGGTATAAAAATCTCTCTCAGCCAGCCCTCCATGGGTGCCAGGCATTCAAAGGTGTCGATGATCAGTAAATGCGGCTGCGCGTGCCCGACACCCTGTTCCTCGCGCAGAGCCTGAATGGCACCGGCAAGTAATGCTGGATTGGGCGGTACGTTGCGGGCATCGAGCCACAAGATAGGGCTGTCGTATCGGGTATCCTGAAGGAAGTCTTTTAACAGGGTCGTTTTGCCGACCCCACCGGGGGCACACACATGAATGACCAGCCCGGGTTGTGTCGGGGAAGCGGTGGCAAATGCTTCCATTGCCGCTTTTTCCCGGTGGCGTCCGACCAGGAATCGTCTCCGGTTTCGGTTCAGCCTGTTAGCCAGATCGATCGGTTGAGACACGTTGGATGCCCTGTTTACGAAAGGGTGGTATTTGCATGGTTAACAAAGCCTAGCGGAACGGACGTCAGATGTCCCTAATCGTGGTTGGGAGTCTCTGTCGGATGGCAGATCAGAGGTTGCTGACTGACAAAGGATCCTCCTGTTCAAATTCCGGTTCTGCTTCGGCACACTCGATGATGTCTACGGAATTGGGTAAATCGGCGCGTTTACTGGCAGGCATTACATCCGTGTAGAATCGGTCTACGTATTTGAATGAGGCAACTTTGCAATGCGAATTAAGCGTCCATTTGCTCTGATCTGCCACAAGCAAACGAGCCCGCGTGTTGGATATAATGGCGCGGCTGACTTCGGCTTCGCGAATGTCGTAGTCCATCAAACCATGGTGCAAATCCATGCTGCCGGTGCTGATGATGCCGTAATCGGTAATGAAGGAGCTGAAGAAGTTGGTGACCTCCGGCCCGACCACGTCGTGATCGTTGTGGCGGTATTGGCCACCGGAGACAATCACTTCGATCCCCGGGTTTGCGGACAATGCCGAGGCCACACTGAGATTGTTGGTTAGAATGCGCAGCGATTGGTGATGGATCAGCGCCCGGGCAACCAGTTCAATGCTGCTGCCAACCCCCAGGCTGACGGTCGCGTTCTCAGGGATGTCTGCAGCGACGCGCCGGGCCATCTGTTGTTTCGCCGGTAGATTGCGCACTAGGGGGTCGCTTATGGGGCTTTTGGACGCGCTGCCCGGCAGGCTGACACCGCCGTAGCGTCGGCGTAACAAGCCTTGCTCGCACAGCCGGTTAATGTCCCGTCGAATGGTCTGGGTGGTCACACCAAAGCGCCGGGCAATGTCTTCAACCTCGACATGCTCCTGCTCACGCACCCATTCCAGAATGCTGTACTGCCGTTCTTTGGCGCCCATTAGAATAAATACACTGTCAGTCAGCCCTTTGTAACGTTATACGCAGCCTGCGTCAGTCTGGTCCTGTCCGGTTATCAGAGCGTCCCTGTTGCCAAATCCAATACTATTCGACATAGCGCTCTCATTCCAGTTGGTGCCGGGCGCCGGGCGCTATCGCGGAGCGGCACCGGGCCGGAGTCAGATCACCTTTTTGCGCAAAATGCTGGTGATGGCTTCGCCCAGGATTACCAGAAAGACGATCGCCAGCAGAATGGTGGCCACGGTTTGCCAGGCAAACAGGTCGATAGACCCTTGCAGTAACACACCAATGCCACCGGCGCCGACCAACCCGAGTACGGTGGACTCGCGAATGTTGATATCCCAGCGCAGGATAATGATGGCAAAAAAAGCGGGCATCACCTGAGGCACAATGGCGTACAACACAACCTTCATCTTGCTGGCGCCGGTTGCTTGCATGGCTTCTACCGGGCGGCGGTCAATTTCTTCAATGGCTTCACCCATTAATTTGCCGATGAAGCCCACCGAGCGAAACATCACGGCCAGAATACCCGCCAGAACACCCGGACCAAAAATGGCCACAAACAACAGCGCCCAGATGATGGTGTTCACTGAGCGGCTCGACACTAGAATGAACCGGCCCAGCCACAGTGTTGCCTTGTTCGGCGTTGTATTCTGCGCCGCGATGTAAGACACCGGCAAGGCGATGAATATCGTCAGCAGTGTCGACAATGTGGCGATGTGCACGGTTTCGAGCATGGCATTGAAAATCGCGTTCCAGGTATTGAATTGCGGTGGCCACATGCGCGCGCCCAGGCTCTGAATCTGATTGGGAGCATCCCATACCCAGGGCCAGAAAATATCGATGTCGTGGATCGCCCAAACAACGGCGATCAGTGTTGCCAGATAAACGGCATAGCGAGTCCACTGTTCTTTTTTGTCGTAACGAGACCAAACATGGTCAGCCAGTTTTGCAGCGTGATCTACCATACTTTTTTCCTCACCCAACCGCTGATGCCTTCACTGACCAGAATGATGCCAATGATCATCAGTAGAATGGCAAATGCGAAATCGTAATCATAACGGCCGAAGGCGTTCATGAGCGTGCCACCGATACCACCGGCACCCACAATCCCGACCACCGCCGAGGCGCGAAGGTTGCTGTCGAGCTGGTACATGGACAGCCCGATCTGGCGTGGCATAATCTGAGGGAACACCCCGTAGACCAGCATTTTCAGGTAACCCGCGCCTACCGAGCGCATGGCCTCCACCTGCCCCCAGTCGATTTCTTCGATCTCTTCAGCCAGCAACTTGGCCACAAAGCCGATGGAGTAAAGTGTCAGGGTCAGAATGCCGGCCAGCGGACCGAAGCCAACCGCTGCAACAAACAGAATAGCGACAATGACCGGGTGAAAGCTGCGCGAGATGATGATGATGGTGCGACCCAGCAAATAGACCGGCAAGGGTGCTACATTTCTGGCCGCCATGACGGCGATCGGTACCGACAGGAAAACGCCCAGCAAGGTGGCCAGAAACGCGATCTGGAAACTCTCCTTGAAACCGGTCCATAACAGGCCGCCGCGTTCGAAGCTCGGAGGAAAGGCGCCACCAAAAATCTGGGCCGCACGAGGCAGGCCTTCGGCAATGCGAGTCCAGTTGAACGGCAGTGTTGAGAATGCCCAATACAGGTAAATCAGGGTGACGGCCATCAAGCCATAGCGAACCCAGGGGTTGGCGATGAACGGTGGCTTTTTCCAGACCCTGACCGACGGTACGTCGGCAGTTGTTTTGTCCGGTGTCATGCCAACGCCTCCTGAGTCGTCTGGTGTTCAGGGTCGGCGCCGTCTTCTTCCGGTGACTCGATACCGCCATAGATGGCATCCAGTGCATCCTGATTGAACTCTTTGGGTGCACCGTCGAAAATCATCTGGCCGTGGCGCATGCCGACAATGCGGTCGGTGTACATCCGCGCCTGCGTCACGTTGTGAATGTTGATTAATACCGGCAGCGACATTTCACTCGCCAGTGTTTGCAACAAACTCATGATCTGCTGCGAGGTTTTAGGGTCCAGTGAGGCGGTTGGCTCATCGGCCAGTAGAATTTCCGGTTCTTGCATCAGGGCACGTACGACAGCCACTCGCTGACGCTCACCACCCGACAGTTGATCAGCCCGTTTGTTGGCATAGTGTGCAATGCCCACGCGCTCCATCAGGCTAAATGCGCGGTCTATGTCCGATTGCGGAAAGCGACGGGTCAACGCCTGAAAAAACGAGACATAACCCAGGCGACCAGACAGCACGTTCTCCATAACCGACAGACGATCGATCAGGTTAAACCCCTGAAAAACCATACCAATACGTCGACGAGCACGGCGCAGTTCGCTGCCGCGAAGATTGACCAGTTCGTGGCCGTTGAGCTTTATCGACCCCGAGGTTGGCTCGACCAGACGGTTGATGCAGCGCAGCATGGTACTTTTGCCGGCACCGGACGCGCCAACGATGGATACGACACTGCTGCCTTCAACCCTGAGGTTCAGACCTTTGAGCACCGGGTCGTTGCGACCATATCGCTTTTCGAGGTTGGTAATCTCTAGCATGTGTTTCACTCCCGCAGGTGCCTCCGCCCAGAAGGCGGAGACACCCGTTTTTCTTATTGAAGATTATCACGGGTGTATTGAACACCATTAGATGCCTGGATGGTGCGGATCACGCGCCAGTTATTCTGATAAGTGATCGGAATGAACGTTTCGACGCCTTCAAACTCATCGCCCAGTTCAGTGCCAGCAAACTTGAAGGTATAAAAAGCTTCACGCACTTTCTCGGCCAAATCAGGGTGAAGGTTATAGGCATGGTTGTAAGACGTTGTCGGGAAACGATCCGATTCCCAGACCAGACGGACATCGTCCTCGTCATAGAGTCCGCGAGCGGCCATGCGTTCGACGACCTCTGATGCTACCGGTGCCGCATCGTAATCCTTGGCGACGACGCCCAGCATGGACTGGTCGTGGCTACCGGAGAATGAAATTTCATAGTCTTCACCCGGTACGATGCCCATTTCCGGGAACAGGGCACGGGGTGCCTGGTTGCCTGAATTGGAGGTTGGCGACGTGTGCGCGACGCGCTTGCCTTTGAGGTCGGCCATTTCATAAATGTCGGAATCGACATGGGTGTACACCTGCAATGAATAGCCAAACTGGCCCGAGCTTGAGCCCATTAACGCAAAGGGTACCGCGCCGGCCAGATTCACCGCGAAGGGTGTCGGGCCCGTTGAAAAACCGGCGACGTGCAAACGACCACTGCGCATCGCTTCTACCTGGGCCGAGTTGGATTGCACGGCAAAAAAGCGCACATCTTTGCCGGTCACCTCAGCCAGGTGATCGATAAAGGGCTGCCAGATGTCGGAATAAATGGCGGGGTCTTCAACCGGCGTATAGGCGAAAATCAGGGTGTCCGGGTCAACCCATTGCGATTCATCGGTAGGCAGATCGGCGACCAGGTCACCGTCGGTGTCGCAATACATGGTATCGAGCGCGCCACGTTCACATTCGGCCAACGCCTGGCTGCTGAAGCCCAGCAGTAAAGCGGTCGCCATCAGGGTGGCTGTGGGTGAGAGGCGGGAGAGCATTTTCTTTTGCAGGTTCATGGTTGGTTCTCCATTGGGTGCGGTCCATACGTTAAGGCTCCATGCCTTGAATTGAACATCCTGAAAGGACCAGCCCCATGCGTTTGTTATTTTTAGATGTTCAATTGAACATTGATACTAACAGCAAACGCCCATTAGGCAAGTCGTTGTGCCTCAAAAAAGGGCATGGGCGTTTGGGATTGTCGCTAACTTGTTGAATTTTGAGATAAATCAGTGCTTCAATTTGTTCAATTGAATATTCGGGGAGGTTCAGGCAGTGTCGGCGGGTTCGCGGGCCAAAGGGCCAGGAGTCGGGGCGGGTGCGCTTCCGGTATCGTAGCCTGCCTTGTGCAAGGCGGTAGCAAGCGCCATTTTGTTGTTAACGTTCAACTGACTATAGACCTGCCTCAGGTACGTTCGAACGGTTGCCGGTGTTACACCCAGAGACCGTGCCACCTCTTTGTACGACTGACCTTTTGCGTACAACAGAGCTGCGCTCAGTTCCCGGGGTGGTGGCATTCGGTATGCATCGCGGCAGAGGGTGAACGAGGCGAGTTTGCCGAAGGGCTGAACCAGGAGCCCGGTTCGGTCACGCCGATAGGGCGAGCGGCGCTTGGTGGTGAGTGACCGGACCAGAGCGTCGGGCATTTCCGTGCCTTGCCAGTCTTCGAACTGATCGTCCAGCAGATGGCTCAGTTCTTTGCCAATGTACAGAATTCGACCGGCGGCATTGGTTAGGGCGGCGCTGTCCCAGTGGTCGCGGAATCGTCCCTGATTGGCCAGTGCCAGGCAGTGGACCCAGCCGTCCAGCAAATGGGTGCTGAATTCTTCCAGCCACAGGGCCTCCATCGGGGTAAAATCCGGGCCGGTGTGGTTGCGATACAGGGATATGAAAAATAACAGACCGCTGGCCCGAAACCGCAACGTCACGGCCATGCAGTGGTGGAGCCCGTGCTTCAGTGCGAAGTGGGTGACGTCTGTGCTTTCGGCAAGGTCTTCCGAGTGGTTCAGCACGATGGCTTCCCCCAGTCGGTTTATCGAGGCACGAGCGAAGTCGTCGCTGCAGGAAATGGCGTTCCATTCAAGGGCAAAACGGGGGCTTAACCCATGGCTGCCGTGCATGACGTTTCTGGCCACACCTGCAGCGTGATCAGCCTCGACCTGTCCCCACCAGGCGGAGTCGAATTTAACCAGTGGCTGCAAAGCGGCAACGGCTTCTGAAAGCCAGTCCTGTGGATCGGTCGTTTCGGCCGGGTCCGGGAGATTCAGGATGCATCGGCTGAACGTCCGCAACTGGTCGGCGGTTGGGCTCATGGCGATTTCCTCGACGTCCGGGTCGAACGTGATTCGGCCCGGTCTGTTATTGTTGTTGGTCAGTCGATTCGTGCGCCAAGGCCAGAGTGTGCCTGGCCTTGTCTGTACTCAGATATACCCCGGGCCCTTTGCGAAGTCAAAGCAGTGGCTAGCCCGGATATTTCACCAAACAGCCTAAAGTAGCACTGCATAGAATTTGTTGAATGTTTTCGAGCAGCTCCACAGCTACAGGTCGATTTTGACCCGGATTCCCGATTTTCAGGCACACTTCCCCTTACCCCGTTGTTTAAAGTGTGCCGGGTCAGCACTGGTTATGGCTATGTCGAGTTCAGGTTGTTCAGTGCGGTTTCAAACAGTCCTTGATATGGGTAATGACTGGGCAGCAGGAAGCGAATTCGGCGCGTATTGTGTATGACGATGGCCGCCACCTTACACAGCTTTAGCCGGATCGTGTTCACTTGCGCGTTAGCCAGTTCC
>NZ_AUIH01000036.1 GCF_000423605.1 Saccharospirillum impatiens DSM 12546 | reverse complement strand
ACCCTTTTCGTCCCGTAACCTGTGTATTTTCAGCGCGGAAGTCTTCCTCCAGCAATGGGAGTATCTCCGGGTGAGCGTCCAGCACCCGCGATAGATTACTAAGGAACAAGCCAAACTTGTGTGGTGCATACACATCAAATAAACTGTTCTGTGCCGTGCGGGATTCTCGCATGGTAAGGCCCTTTTCTTTGTGCTTTGCTTTTTTGTCGAAGACAATTCTACAAAGTATTAGGGCCTTTTTAACCCTCTGATCGAGATTTTTCTTTTATTTTCAGAAGCTTAGCCGTTTATGGACGGGCACTAGCTAACAGCTCGCAGCTTCTTCGTCCTCTTCCTCCTACTTCGCGAATGGCCAGCGCGACAAAAAGCGCCAGAAACGGTCCCAGATGTTGACCAGACCCATCGGTTCAAAAATCAGAAAGCCAATGATCATCAGGCCGAATAAAATGTCGCGGACCGGGCTTACCCAGGTTTGCGCCGTAGCATCACCGCCAGTGACGTAGCCGGCGACAACTTTCAGCAACTCCGGTACCAGCAGTATCAGAATAGTGCCGAATATGGGCCCGAGTGTGCGCCCCATGCCACCGGCAACGAGGCACACAACCAGAGTAATAGACATGTTCAGCCCAAAGTCCTCCGGCAGTATAGCCGGGAAAAAGTAAGCCCACAGGCTGCCGGCCGCACCGCAATAAGCAGCAGAAATGGCAAAGCTTTTCAGCTTGTGGCTGAACAGGGCAATGCCGAGAATCTCGGCCGAGTAATCTTTGTCGCGAATGGCAATCAGAGCACGGCCAAACCGGGTGCGGAACAGGTTTTGAGCGAACAGCAGCATGATCACCATCACTGGCATAATGAAGAAATACTTGGCTTGCTGTGACACCAGTTCATAGCCAAAGAAAACGGCATTGGGCGTTTCAGTGCCGCGCACGCCGCCGGTCCATTCGGCCAGCCAGTCCTGCTCGATCAGAAACAGAATGATGAAGTTGGCCGACAAGGTCGCCACGGCCAGGTACAGCCCTTTAACGCGAAGCGATGGCAGCCCGAACAGAACGCCAAAAGCTGCCGCAACAACGGTTGAAATGACCAGTGTGATCAGTGGAAAGGTCAGCGGCCATTCATGATGAATGGCGACTGTGGTGTAAGCGCCCACGGCGAAGAAAGCGCCGTGCCCGAGCGACATCAGCCCGGTATAGCCGATCAGGACGTTCAGCCCGACAACGGCCACGATGAAAATGCCGATCTGGCCGGCCAGCAGCAGTGCATAATTGCTCGCCATAAAAGGGAAAACGGCCAGGGCAATGAGGGCTGCCACCAGCCCCCAGCGTTTGGGCCAGATCGACCAGATACCCTCATCGGCGCTGTAGTCAGTCTTGAAATGTCCGGTGATCATGGCGTTATCCTGTGGTCTGTCTGGTTTGGTTTGAGTGCCAATGCCGCCCAATCGGCACGTTCTTCGAAACGTGAGGTTAAGGGTTGGGAATCAGATGCTTCGGTCATATTCGCTCAATCTCCTCCTGACCCATAAAGCCATGGGGCCGGATCAGAATAACCACCAACACCGCAACATAAGGGACGATTTCTGCCACGCCACCGCCGAGTTTCCATTGCGCCATCGAACTGAGAATGCCGACCAGCATCGAGGCGATCAGCACGCCGGCAAAGGAGTCGAGCCCGCCCATCAACACCACGGCCAGCACAGACAAACCAAACAAACCAATCGCCGGCGACAACCCATTGCGGCTGGCCAGAATGGCCCCCGCGACGGCCCCGGTCGTTGAAGCGACCAGCCAGGCGGTGGAAAACACTTTGGGCACATTGATGCCCATGGCGTAGGCGGTGCTCTGATCTTCAGCTGTGGCTCGTATCGCGACGCCGGAACGGGTATAGCGCAGCACCAGCATCAGGGTCGCGAATAACAGCAGGGCGACCAGCAGGTTGACCAGAGAACCGCTGAACAAAAACAGATTCTGGTCGAACAGTTGAAAACGGATCGGGAAATTGGGCCCGAGCGCCGGGACTTGCTCGGCCTCGGCCGTCCAGATCAAACCGGCACTGCCTTCGAGGACCCAGATCAGACCAACCGTCGATAGAATCATCGCGAAGGCCGATTGCCCCAGCAGCGGGCGCATCACCAGTCGTTCGATGATCAGCGCCAGCACCGCATTGGCGGCTAATGCGCCCACCAGTCCCAGCAAAATGCGGGGCAGGTCACTGACCCAACTGGCAATGGCGGCGCGGGGCGAAAACATCGGAGCGTCACCAGCGTAGGCTAGCAACCAGGCAGGCTCCCAACTGCTGACCCAGCCAGGCATGAAGGCCGCTTCCGGCAGAACCACCGAAAAGGTGAAATAGAAGTAGGCACCGAAGAGAATCAGGTGGCCGTGTGCAAAGTTGACCACCTTGGTGGCCTTAAACACGGCAACAATACCCAGCGCGATTAACGCCAGCAGGCTGCCGGAGATCACCCCGTTGATCATGTACTGAATGAACTGGCCCATCAGGCGATTGCCTCCCCGGCTGTGTTGTCACTGCGATCGCTGGTGCCGAGGTACGCCTCGATAACAGCGGGGTTAGCTTGCACCTGTTCGGGGCTGCCTACAGCAATCTGGCGACCGAAGTTAAGCACCACGACCTGGTTGGAGATGTCCATCACCATGCCCATGTCGTGTTCAACCAGCAAAATGGTGGTGCCCCAGCGGGCCTGAATGTCGAGAATGAAACGGGCCATGTCTTCCGTTTCCTCCCGGTTCATGCCAGCCACTGGTTCGTCGAGCAGCAATACCCGGGGTTGCATGGCCAAGGCGCGACCCAGCTCGATACGTTTTTGCAAACCATAGGGCAGGGCGCCTACCGGGGCTTTTCGGATGTGGTCCAGTTCCAGAAAATCGATGACGTCCCGCTCGATCTCAGCCCGCAGCCGGGCTTCTTCCCGTTGGGCGTTTCCGTAATAAAAGCCTGCAGACCAAAACCCCGTGTTCAGTCGGGTATGGCCACCGAGCTTGATGTTTTCGAGCACTGACATTCCACGGAACAGGGCGATGTTCTGAAAGGTCCGGGCAATGCCAAGTGCGGCCCGTTTGTCGGCGCGCATGCCCGTGATGTCCTGTTCATCGAACAGAATTCGACCCTTTTGGGGGGTGTAGAACCCGGAAATGATGTTGAACAGGCTGGTTTTGCCCGCACCATTTGGGCCGATAATAGCGGTGATTTCACCAGACGCGGCGGTAAACGAGACATCGTCCAACGCCTTGATTCCGCCAAAGGCCAGGCTGGCCTCGGTAATACTGAGCACGGTCATACCCTCCCGGCCAGGCGAGGGATGGTAAGAAATAGCATGGCAGCGACTCCGGAGTGGCTCAGGTCGTGCCCGACCACTCGCTTATTGTTGTTGTTCGTCGTGATACTAACGGGCGTCCTGTTCAATCACTGTGCGGCTATGGCATCTGTGCTTTTTACCCGATGCCTGGCGCTTGAACGTCCGCGTATGTGCAATTTTGCTCTACTTATAACTAGTCCAGCTCGGGTGTTTTGTAAACGAAAGGTGGCTATTTGTTATTTTTTTGCATCAATGGTTCGGCTGGGGCGTGATCCGTGATTTGGTATCAAGGTGCGTGGCCGGGTGCTTTCGGCTTTTTAGTGGGCAATAGTTGACTGTTTTACTCAGGTATTTATAATTCGCGCCCATCAGAGCCTCTTTGCCATTCGGCAGCGGCTCGACGACCTTGATCCATGAACATCCAGCCATTTGGGGGATCACCCGCATGAGACTGACGACCAAAGGCCGCTATGCGGTAACGGCCATGCTGGATCTGGCGCTGAACCAGGAGGCTGGCCCGATCAGTTTGTCGGATATTTCCGACCGGCAGGGCATTTCACTGTCTTACCTGGAGCAGCTCTTTGCCAAATTGCGGCGCCATACGCTGGTGACGTCTGTGCGTGGGCCAGGCGGTGGTTATCAGCTGGGCCGGGCGAGTGATCTGATCAGCGTGGCCGACGTGGTGGATGCCGTCAGCGAATCGCTCGATGCCACCAAATGCCAGGGGAAAATCGGGTGCCAGCAGGGCGAAGTCTGCCTGACCCATCATCTGTGGCAGGACCTCAGTCAGCAGATTCATGACTTTCTGCACGGCATATCCCTGTCCGATCTGGTCGGGCGGCGTGATATTCAGGCGGTCAGCCAGCGTCAGCATCAGTTTTTGAAAACCGGGCGTTCCGAAGTCCCGAACGAAGCCACCATATTGGCCAGTCAGTTATGAGCACGCAACCGATGTACTTTGATTACGCCGCGACGACCCCGGTCGACGAACGCGTCGCCGAGCGAATGATGGCGCACCTGACCCGTGATGGTATTTACGGTAACCCGGCCTCACGCTCGCACCTGTTGGGTTGGCAGGCCGAGGAAGCGGTGGAAGATGCCCGCAATGAAGTCGCCGACCTGCTGGGTGCCGACAGCCGCGAGATCGTCTGGACCAGCGGTGCCACCGAGAGCAATAACCTCGCTATTAAAGGTGTCGCGGAACAATTCGCGCCCGGCGACTGCCATTTCGTTGTTGCCGCAACAGAACACAAAGCCGTGCTCGACCCGGTCCGCTACCTGGAACAAAAAGGGTATGGCCTGACGGTGGTTATGCCCGATGCCGATGGTGTTGTTTCGGCAGAAGCCGTCGCCGCCGCGCTGCAACCCAATACGCGTCTGGTCAGCATCATGGCGGCCAACAATGAGACCGGTGTGCTGAACCCGGTGGCGGGCATTGGCCAGCTGTGTACCGATCACAACATTTGGTTTCACGTGGATGCTGCGCAAGCCGTTGGCAAGATCCCGGTTCAGGTCGATGACTGGCAAGCGACGATGGCGTCGGTGTCGGCGCACAAGTTTTATGGCCCCAAGGGCGTCGGCGCTTTGTACGTGCGGCGTCGTTCCAGTTTAACGCTGTTGCCCCAGATTCACGGCGGCGGTCATGAACGCGGCATGCGTTCCGGCACCCTGGCGACTCATCAGCTGGTGGGTATTGGAGTGGCGGCCAGTCTGGTCGCAGAACACCTGACTGACGAAAGCCAGCGCATCGCCATGCTGCGCGATACGCTCTGGCAGGGCATTGCCGATCTCGGTGAGATACACATTAACGGCGGTCAGGCGCCACGTACGCCGGGGCACTTGAACATTCATTTCGGCGGCATCGACGGCGAGTCCCTGATGATGGCGTTACGCGATCTGGCGGTGTCTACCGGGTCGGCCTGTACGTCCGCCAGCGTTGAACCTTCGTACGTATTAAAAGCCATGGGCCTGAGTGATCAGGCTGCACACGGTTCCTTGCGCTTCAGCCTGGGCCGTTTCACCACCCGTGAAGAGGTGGACCAAGCCATACACCGTATTAGGGACGCCGTGACGGCCTTGCGCAAGCAAGCCAGCGCGGTGACCTCCTGACCTTCGCAGGGGAATATCATGAGTGAGAATATTGACCAGTATCTGAAGTCGGAATACTCGGCCGGTTGGATAACCGATATCGAGTCACTGACCATTCCGCCCGGTTTGAATGAAGACGTCATTCGTCTGATTTCGGCCAAAAAGCAAGAGCCAGAATGGATGCTCGAGTGGCGTCTGAAGGCTTACCGTGCCTGGCTGGACATGAAAGAACCAGAGTGGGCGCACGTGGTCTACCCAAAGCCGGATTTTCAGGCGCTGTCTTACTATTCGTCGCCAAAAAGCATGGAAGACGGCCCGCAGTCACTCGATGAAGTCGACCCCGAACTGCTGCGCACCTATGAAAAGCTGGGCATTCCCGTTCACGAGCAGGAAGTGCTGGCGGGTGTAGCGGTTGATATGGTGTTCGACAGCGTATCGGTGGGTACAACCTTCCGTCAGAAACTGAAAGACGCGGGTGTGATTTTTTGCCCGATTTCTGAAGCCGTGCATGAATACCCCGAGCTGGTACAGAAGTATCTGGGTTCGGTTGTGCCGCAGAAAGACAACTTCTATGCCGCCCTGAACTCAGCGGTCTTTTCCGATGGTTCCTTTGTGTACATTCCCAAGGGCGTGCGTTGCCCGATGGAACTGTCGACGTATTTCCGAATTAACGAAGCCAAGACCGGACAGTTCGAGCGTACGCTGATCATCGCCGATGAACGCAGCCAGGTCAGTTATCTTGAAGGCTGCACCGCGCCGATGCGCGATGAAAACCAGTTGCACGCGGCCGTGGTTGAACTGGTTGCGCTGGACGATGCCGACATCAAGTATTCAACGGTACAGAACTGGTACCCGGGCGATGCGCAAGGCAAGGGTGGTATCTACAACTTCGTGACCAAGCGTGGCATTGCTCACACCCGTGCCAAGATTTCCTGGACCCAGGTCGAAACGGGTTCTGCGGTGACCTGGAAATACCCGTCGTGCATCCTGAAAGGGGACGACAGCATTGGTGAGTTTTATTCCGTTGCGCTGACCAGTAATTATCAGCAAGCCGATACCGGCACCAAGATGATTCACCTGGGCAAAAACACGCGCTCGACCATCATCGCCAAGGGCATCAGCGCCAAGCACAGCTCCAATAGCTACCGTGGTCTGGTGAAGATGAACCCCGGAGCCGAAGGCGCGCGAAATTATACCCAGTGCGACTCATTGCTGATCGGTGATCAGTGCGGGGCTCATACCTTTCCGTACATTGAATCGAAGAACCCGACGGCGGTGGTCGAGCACGAGGCAACCACCTCAAAAGTCAGTGACGACCAGATGTTCCTGTGTCAGCAACGCGGCATCGATGCCGAAAAAGCAGTCTCGATGATTGTTAACGGTTTCTGCAAAGACGTGTTCCGAGAATTGCCCATGGAATTCGCCGTGGAAGCCGGCAAGTTGCTGGAAGTCAGTCTGGAAGGCGCAGTGGGTTAGTACCCCGGGCGGGCATCGCCGGCCTCTTGCGCACTCACGATGAACCGAATTTGAAGGAATGAGATTGAAACATGCTGAACATTAACGATTTGCACGCCCGGGTCGAAGATACGGCCATTTTGCACGGTCTGAACCTTGAGGTTAAGCCGGGTGAAGTGCATGCCATTATGGGCCCGAATGGGGCCGGCAAGAGTACCCTCGGCAATGTATTGTCGGGTCGTCCCGGTTATGAAGTGACCGGCGGCACGGTAACCTATAAAGGTCAGAATCTGCTCGAACTCGAAGCTGAAGAACGCGCCCGTGCGGGTATCTTTCTGGCGTTTCAGTATCCGGTTGAAATACCCGGCGTCTCGAACATGGAATTTCTGAAAGCCAGTGTCGATGCCATTCGTTCCGCACGCGGTGAAGAGGCGATGAGCTCGATGGATTTCATCAAGCTTGCCCGTGAGAAATGCAAAGCGGTGGACTTGCCCGCCGATTTTCTCAAACGCGGTGTTAACGAAGGTTTCTCCGGTGGCGAGAAAAAGCGCAACGAACTGCTGCAAATGATGCTGCTCGAACCGAGCCTGTGCATTCTGGATGAAACCGATTCCGGTCTCGATATCGATGCATTACAGGTGGTTGCCCGGGGCGTTAATGAACTGCGCAGCCCGGACCGGGGCATCATCGTGGTGACGCATTACCAGCGCCTGCTCGACTACATTGTGCCGGACTATGTGCACGTTCTGGCCAAAGGGCGCATCGTGAAATCCGGTGGTCGTGAACTGGCGCTGGAACTGGAAAAACACGGTTACAGCTGGATCGACGAGGAGGTGGCCTAAGTGTCCGACCCGATGCAGGCAGAACAGGCTCACCATGGCTTGCAGGCACAGTCAGACTGGGGCTGGCTGAAAGACTGGCGCGCGAGCGCCTGGTCGCAATTTGCCGCCACCCCCTGGCCGACCCGCAAGACGGAAGCCTGGAAGTACACACCGCTGAAATCCATGCTGGGCACCGAATGGTCGCTGTCTGAGCAGCCAGGTAGTGCGACCGGTACCGTGTTTGCCGACTGGGATCGCACCGTAATTACCCTGGTCGACGGCAAAGTCACCGATCATGGTGCCTTGCCTGAAGGCGTTAGTGTGCAGTTGCTGTCGAAAGCAACGGCCGAGCAGCGTGCCCGGTTTGAGCAACGGCTGGCCAAGACCCTGGCGGGCGATCAGCTGTTTACCACTTTCAACCAGGCGTTATTGGCTGAAGCAGTCTGGATCGAAGTAGCCCCGGAAACGGTGCTGGAGAAACCGCTGCACATAAACCAGGTGTTGTCGCCCAATGCCAACGGAAGAGCAGTGCCAGTTCGGGTTATGCTCGACTTGGGTTCTCGCAGCCAGATGACCCTGGTTGAAACCTTCGCCAGTGAATCTGACGGGCCGGTGTTCATTAACCCGGTGACGGAAATTGACGTGGGCGACAGCGCAAAACTGACGCATTACCACTTGCTGCTGGAGACCGGTGATGTTCGTCATCTGGGGTCACTGCAGGCGGTATTGCGCGCTCATAGCCAGATGAACAGTTTTCATATGGCACTGGGCGGTGTACTCAAGCGCAAAGACATCGTGGTTCGCCATTGTGGCAGTGGCGCTCACCTTCAGTTGAACGGGGTTTATCTGCCAAAAGGCAAAGAGCACGTCGATTACCACACCACACTGGAACACGAAGTACCGCACGGTACCTCCAATGAAGTGTTCCGCGGGATCATCGGCGATGATGCGAAGGCGGTGTTTAATGGCCGTATTCACATTCATAAAGACGCTCAGAAAACGCTGGCTGAACTGAGCAATAAAAACTTGCTGACCAGCCACCGTGCCGAAATCAACACCAAGCCGGAACTGGAAATTTACGCCGACGACGTCAAGTGCGCGCACGGTGCGACCGTTGCACAGCTCGACAAAGGCTCGCTGTTTTATTTTCTGTCTCGTGGCATCAGCCGGCAGGAAGCTGAAGTGATGATGAGCTTCGGCTTCATTAATGAGCTGCTCGAAGCGCTTGATGATGATCCGGTAAAACGGTTGCTGCGGCCTTTGCTGGCATCGCTGTTTGCCAAAGAAGATGACCTGGCGGGGCATTTGCTATGAGCTTCGATGTGAATGCGTTGCGCGCGCGCTTTCCGATACTCGACCAGCAAGTGAACGGCAAACCGCTGGTCTACCTCGATAACGGCGCCACAACGCACAAGCCCAACGACGTCATCGACGCCATTGCCGACTATTACCGGCACGATAACAGCAATGTGCATCGCGGTGCTCACACCCTGAGCGATCGCGCCACGGCGCGGTTCGAACAGGCCCGGGAAGCGGTGCGCGGTTTTATCAATGCGCGCAGTACCGACGAAGTGATCTGGACCAAAGGCACTACCGAGGCGATTAACCTGGTAGCGTTCAGTTGGGGTCGCGATAACCTGAAAAAAGGCGATCGCGTTCTGGTCTCCGGCATGGAGCACCACGCCAACATCGTTCCCTGGCAAATTCTGGGCGGTCAGACCGGCGTCGAACTGGTACCGATACCGGTGGATGATCGGGGTCAGTTAGACATGGCTGCGTTTGCGGATTTGCTTGATGAGCGCGTGAAGCTGGTATCCATCGTGCACGTTTCCAATGCGCTGGGCACGGTAAACCCGGTTGAAAGCATTATCGAGCAGGCCCACGCCGTGGGTGCGAAAGTGCTGATAGATGGTGCACAGGCGGTGGCTCACTGGCCGCTCGACATGCAGGCGCTGGATTGTGACTTTTACGCGTTTTCTGCGCACAAGATGTATGGCCCGATGGGCATTGGTGTCTTGTACGGCAAGCGTGAGTTGCTTGATGCGATGCCTCCGTTTATGGGCGGTGGTGAAATGATTGAAACGGTGTCTTTTGAAGGCACTACCTTCAATACCTTGCCGTTCAAGTTTGAACCCGGGACGCCAAATGTCGCGGGTGCCATCGGTACCGGAGCGGCCATTGAGTTTATCAACAGCCTCGATCGTGATGCCGTTGCTGCCCATGAGCGGGACGTACTCGATTACGCGGTCAGCCGCGCCAAAGACTACCCGGGTCTGACGCTGGTGGGCGATGCCGATCATCGTGCCGGTGTCTTGGGTTTTATTCTGGACGGCGCGCACCCGGCTGATCTGGGCATGTTGCTCGACCAGCAGGGTGTTGCGGTGCGCACAGGCAACCATTGCGCCATGCCGATCATGACCCGGTTTGGTTTGACCGGCAGTGTGCGTGCCAGCTTTGCGCTCTATAACACCCGTGCCGATGTCGATGCGCTGTTTGCCGGGCTTGATAAAGCCAAAACTTTTTTGATGTAAGCGCTGTTGACCCCATATCGGTAGTACAAATCGGTACTACATATCGGTACTGTAAATCGGTACTTTTAATCGGTACTGCACCGACGGGAAACAGCCCCTTTATGAAACAGGAGTACGACCATGAGTGTTGAATCCTTTGATCCGAGTCAGTCGGCCCAGCTGACCATGACCGCCGCCGCCGTTGAGCACAGCCGCCGCCAGATACAGGAAGCTGGCGCCCAGGGCATACGGCTATCGATCAAGGAAAGTGGCTGTTCCGGCTACATGTACATTGTCGATCTGGTGACGGAAGCCGATGAGACCGATGTTCGGTTACCGATGGCCGATGACGTAACCTTGTTTGTGCAAAAAGACGCGCTGCCCATTGTGCAGGGGACCGAGATCGATTTCGCCAAAGACGGCATTAACCGGGTGATCAAGTTTCGCAACCCGAACGTAACCGCCGAATGCGGTTGTGGTGAAAGCTTTGTGGTCGACTCCGATGCCGCTGACACGGATCTGGCGGAGCCTGCGCACTGATGGAAAAACGCATGGTGGTCACCCAGCGGGATGTTGAAGCGCGGCTGGTGCCGGTAGGTACGCCCATCACCATTCCGCAGGACAGCTTCGTCACCCTCACTCAATCGCTCGGTGGCAACTACACCGTGGTGCATAACGGCAATATGGCCCGCATTGACGGGACTGATGCTGATGCACTCGGTTTTGAACCGCAAAAACTGGAATTTGAGCCGCGTGCTGATGGCCAGATCGATGAGGCCCAGGTTTGGGCGGCCATGGAATCCATTTTCGACCCGGAAATCCCGGTCAATGTGGTCGCGTTGGGCTTGATCTACAAGGTGGCCATCGAAGGCCATAACGTGATGATCGACATGACCCTGACCGCCCCGGGTTGTGGCATGGGACCCGTGCTGGTCGACGACGTCAAATACCGGGTCGCCAAGGTGCCGGGTGTCGAATCGGTCTCGGTCGAACTGGTGTTCGACCCGCCCTGGAGCCGGGATAAGATGTCGGAAGAGGCCCAGTTGGAAACCGGTCTGTTTTTCTGAATGCGTTTTGCCCACTGCACTAATAAAATATTTTGTTTGCAACCAATAGAGTGCCGGGTGCCGAGTATACCTTTCCGGGGAAGTCCGCAGCAGGGATGCTGCGGTCTAGGCCCCATGGATGGGTTAACGCCGACCCCGGAAAGGTATGCTCGGTGGCTGGCACGGGCGATTGGCACCAATGATACTGAGCCACCAAATGTGACTAACAACCAACCAGCAGGTCAGCCATGAGCACCGAATTCGGAACCGATGTTACCAGCGACGACATAGTCGAAACCCTGTCTTTTTTTGACTCCTGGGAAGACCGATATCGCTATATCATTGACCTGGGCAAGGATTTGCCGCCCATGGACGATTCCCTGAAAACCGATGAGCGCATCGTACGCGGTTGCCAGAGCCAGGTTTGGCTGGTTGATGACGCCGGGGGTGAGCGCATCCGTTTTCAGGCCGATTCCGACGCCCACATCGTTCGTGGCTTGCTTGCCATTGTTTTAGCTGCCTACAATGGCAAGACACGTCAACAGATTCTAGACTTCGATACCGAAGCCTATTTTTCGCAGCTGGATCTGGTCAAACACCTTAGCCCGACCCGTGGTAACGGGTTGAGAGCCATGGTTGCCCGGATCAAGGACATCGCTGCTCACTGACATCAAGGTAGAGCCAACCTGGCGGGTAGCCTGTGCGTCACAAACGATGGATCAGTCTGGGGCTGTTATTGCTCTGGCAGGGGTCGGCCTGGTGGTCATTGCGGTCACTGGCGATGCCCTGGGGTTTGTGGGTTGCGCTGGCCAGCGGGCTGTTCTTTGGTGGCATTATTCTTCTGGTTTGGTCCATTCATTATCGCCGTCTCAAGCGAACGGCTGACTATCGGGTGCTGGAAGCGCATCAGCAGATTGAGTCTGTGCGTCAGGAAGCCAATAAAGACCCGTTGACCGGTTTGAACAGCCGGCGTTATATGCGTGAGCGGCTCGATGAAGCCTTGCACGTGGCCATAGAGCGTAACCATCTCTGTGCGGTGCTCATGATGGACCTCGACTTTTTCAAGGACATCAACGAAGCCCTGGGGCACCAACTGGCCAATCAACTGCTGGAGAGTGTGGCCGTGCGGTTGCGTTCTGTGGTGAAAAAAGGCGATTTGCTCGGATATTACGGGGCCGATGAATTTATTGTGCTGTTGCCGCACATTCAGGATGGCATGGCGGCCGAACTTGTCGCTCGGCGAATACTGGCCAGTATGGCTGAGCCCTTTGCGGTTAATTCGCATTCGTTGGCTGTATCGGCCTCCATCGGAGTCAGTTTGGGCCCTGTTGATGGCCGCGACGGGGAGACGCTGATTCGGGAGGCGGACAGCGCGCTGGCGCAGAGCAAGGCCAGTGGTCGCCGGGGGTATCAGTTCTTTACCCAGTCGATGAATATTCAGGCGGCCGAGCGGTTGCAGATCGATCAGCACTTGCGCGGCGCCCTCGGACGCGGTGAATTATCGCTGGTCTATCAGCCTATTGTCGCGACTGAAGGCCGGAGCCTAAAGGGGATGGAAGCGCTTATTCGCTGGAACAACCCGGCGCTGGGGCGGGTGCCACCGGATGTCTTTATTCCCATTGCCGAACAGATCGGGGTTATTGGAGAAATCGGGCACTGGGTATTAACAGAAGCTTGCGCGCAACTGAAGCATTGGCAGTCACTGTATGAAGTTCCCATGATGATGTCGATTAATGTGTCGCCGCGTCAGTTTCAGGACGGGAGTATTCTGGCGGCTGTGAAGTCGGTTCTCGGTCAGGTGTTGCTGAACCCGAATTCATTGCAGTTGGAGGTGACTGAAGGGTTGCTGGTTAATGCGTCTGAACGGGTGGTCGGGGAGCTGAACGTGTTGAAAGACGCCGGAGTACACCTGGCTCTGGATGATTTCGGGACCGGATACTCATCGTTATCCTATTTACGTTACTTACCGTTCACTGTATTGAAGATCGACAAAACCTTCATCAACGATATCGCCCGGCGCAGCCAGGATGAAGCGATGGTCGGCGCCATGGTAAGAATGGGGCACAGTCTGGAGATGACGGTTGTGGCCGAAGGTGTGGAAACGGCAGCACAGATGCATTGCCTGGAGGCTTTGGGCGTAGACAGCATTCAGGGCTACTATTTCAGTCAGCCGTTATCACCGCGTGAGTTTGAAAACCGTTTTCTGTCCCGGGGCCGCGCCACAGGCGTAGCGCTGGACGCGTCGGTATGGGATCGGCTCTGAAGACGCCATCGGCGTTCCGTTCACTTTACGGTCGCTCCACCGGGCGGTCCTGACGCCCGGGGCGCCTGCCTGTGTCAAGTCGGGTAAAACCCGCTCCGGAGCCATGGTAACGGCGGCTCCAGCCACGTATAATCCGCGCCCGACTCAATTCGTACACAGTGGAGCTTTACTGAACATGGCTATTGAACGCACTTTTTCCATCGTTAAACCCGATGCTGTTGCTAAAAACCTGATCGGCGCTATTTACAGCCGTTTTGAGGCCTCTGGTCTGAGCATTGTGGCCTCCAAAATGGTCCACCTGAGCCAGGAACAGGCTGAAGGCTTTTACGCCGAGCATAAAGAACGTCCGTTTTTTGGGGCACTGGTCCAGTTCATGACCTCTGGTCCTGTTATGGTTCAGGTTCTGGAAGGCGAAAATGCGATAGCCAAGAACCGCGAAATCATGGGTGCAACCAACCCGGCAGAAGCTGCAGCTGGCACTCTGCGTCACGACTTTGCTGACAGCATCGATGCGAACGCCGTTCACGGTTCTGATGCACCGGCTTCTGCAGAACGTGAAATTGCGTATTTCTTCTCCAACGATGAGCTCTGCCCGCGCGGCTGAACCATCGATGCGGGGCCGTTACAGACGGCCCCGGCAGGCCGATACTGGCAAGCCAGCGGGTTTTCCCGGTCTGCTGTTTTAGAACGATCGACTGAATACAACGGTGAATCCATGACTGAACAAACGGTACAAAAAGTGAACCTGCTGGGGATGGGGTTGCCCGCTCTGGAGGCGTTTTTTGTCGACCGACTCGGCGAGAAGAAATTCCGCGCGATCCAGGTTATGAAGTGGATTCACCAGCATGGCGTCGACAATTTCGACGACATGACGGATATCAGCAAAGTAACCCGGGCCAAACTCCAGCAGTGTGCCGAGATTGTCGCGCCCGAGGTGACTTTTCAGAAAGATTCCAAAGACGGCACCCGCAAATGGGTCATGAAGATGCCAGGCGGCAGTGCCATTGAAACCGTGTTCATTCCTGAAGATGACCGCGGCACGCTTTGTGTCTCCTCCCAGATTGGCTGCGCGCTCGACTGTTCCTTTTGTTCCACCGGCAAGCAAGGCTTCAACCGCGACCTGAGCACCGCTGAAATCATCGGCCAGGTCTGGATTGCGGTGCAATCCTTTAATCAGCCCGGTGAAAAGCGCCAGCGTCGGGTCACCAATGTGGTCATGATGGGCATGGGTGAGCCCCTGTTGAACTTCGACAACGTGGTCGAAGCCATGGGGATGATGATGGAAGACAATGCTTACGGCTTGTCAAAGCGTCGGGTTACCTTAAGCACCTCGGGCGTGGTGCCTGCCATTTACGAGCTGGCCAAGGTGACTGATGTCGCCCTGGCGTTGTCGTTGCATGCCCCAAACGATGCTTTGCGCAACACCCTGGTGCCAGTGAACCGCAAGTACAACATTCAGTCGGTGCTGGATGCCTGCAATCATTACATGAGCCGGTTCTCGGAGAAGCGGGTAACCACCATCGAATACACGCTGATGAATGAAGTCAACGACAAGCCCGAGCACGCTCATGAACTGGTCGAGGTATTGCGCGATACTCCGTGCAAGATCAACCTGATTCCGTTTAACCCCTTTCCGAACTCGGGTTATGAGCGGCCCAGCAACAATCGCATGCACCGCTTTCGCGATATTCTGCTGGCCGCCGGCTATAACGTTACCATTCGCAAAACGCGAGGCGACGACATCGACGCCGCTTGCGGTCAGCTTGTTGGCGAAGTGACCGACAAGACGCGCCGCTCTGACCGGTTTATCGAAGCCGTCCAATTGGGGCAAACGGCGGCTGGCCTGGCCGGAGCCCGGTTCCAGAGGAGCGTGTCATGAACCTGTTGCGAGCTATAATGCTGGTGAGCGTCTCGTTGCTGTTGACTGCCTGTGTTACCACGACTCAAAGCCCGTTCTCCGGCAAGCAGGATCTGGAAAAGGCCGTCGAAACCTATATCCAGATCGGCTATGCCCATTTCGAGAACAACAACCTGTTTGAAGCCAAGCGCTCGCTTGATCAGGCGCTCGATATTGATAGCCGGGCATCCGGCGCGCATCTGGGGTTGGCCCGGGTGTATGAGGTTGAGCGTGAAGTGGACCTGGCTGATCATCATTTCCGACGCGCCATTCGCTACGATGGCGGTACTGAAGCCCGGTTTCAGTATGCCGTGTTTCTATACAATGAGCGCAGATATGAGAATGCCCGCGAGGAGTTCGAGGAAGTCACCAAGGATACGTTTTACCAGCGTCGCGCCCAGAGCTTTGAATACCTGGCGTTGAGTGCCCGGCGGGTTGACCGGGTTGATGAGGCTATAACCGCCTATGAGCGGGCCATTGTTCTGGATCGTTTGCTGGTGAACAGTTACATCGGCCTTGCCGACCTGCAGTTCCAGCAGGAACGCATGCAGGAAGCGTTGCGCGCTTATCGCGGCTATATCTCCCTGGTGCGAGCCGAACGCGCCAATCAGAGCCCCTTCAGTCTGTGGCTGGGCATCCAAATTGCCTACGCCATGAACGATGAAGACCTGTATTCTTCACTCGTTTTGCAACTTCGCAACCGCTTCGCCAACAGCCCTGAGTTCGCCGAGTACCAGCGCTGGAAGCAAGCACAGGACGAAACATGAACAAGCAACACGTCAGCCCGATCAAACGTCGGGTTTCCCGTAAAATCTGGGTTGGAGATGTTCCTGTGGGTGGGGACGCTCCCATTGCCGTGCAGAGCATGACCAACACCGAAACCTGCGATGTGGATGCCACGGTCGGTCAAATCGAACAACTGCAGCAGGCAGGTGCCGACCTGGTTCGCGTATCCGTGCCCAGCATGGACGCCGCCGAGGCCTTTGGCGCCATTCGCAAACGCGTCAGCCTGCCGTTGATCGCCGACATTCATTTTGATTATAAAATTGCTCTGCGCGTTGCCGAACTGGGCGTCGATTGTTTGCGCATCAACCCCGGCAACATTGGCCGGGAAGACCGGGTTCGTGCCGTGGTAGAAGCCGCACGGGATCGCAATATCCCGATCCGTATCGGTGTAAACGCCGGCTCGCTGGAAAAAGACCTGCAAAAAAAGTACGGCGAACCGACACCGGAAGCGCTGGTCGAATCGGCCATGCGCCACATTGATATTCTGGATCGACTGGATTTTCAGAACTTTAAACTCAGCCTTAAAGCGTCCGATGTGTTTATGACCGTCGCCGCCTACCGCCAGATTGCCAGCCAGATCGAGCAGCCCCTGCATCTGGGTATCACCGAAGCCGGTGGTTTGCGCTCGGGCACGGTTAAATCGTCGGTCGGTTTGGGCATGCTGTTGATGGACGGCATTGGCGATACCTTGCGGGTGTCGCTGGCCGCAGATCCGGTCGAGGAAATCAAAGTCGGGTTTGATATTCTGAAAAGCCTGCGACTGCGCAACAAAGGCATTAATTTTATTGCCTGCCCCAGTTGCTCGCGGCAAAATTTCGACGTGATTGGCACCATGAATGCCCTTGAGTCGAGACTTGAAGACGTACTGACACCGCTGGATGTTGCCGTGATCGGGTGCGTGGTGAATGGGCCAGGCGAAGCGAAAGAGGCCGATCTTGGTCTGACTGGCGGCAGCCCTTCGAACTTGATTTATGTCGATGGCAAACCCGATCACAAGGTGCAAAACGACACGTTGGTTGATCATTACGAACAACTGATCCGTCGTAAAATTGCCGAAAAAGAAGCTGAAGAAGCGCTGGTCATTGCCCGGAGTGAGTAATATCCGATATTGCTTGCACGGCCCCGGGCGTGCGACAGGCCACTCGCTGACCGAATTGAATTAGGGAGAGACAGGTTGTCCACTTTACAAGCCATTCGTGGCATGAACGATATCCTGCCGGATGCAAGCCCGGTGTGGCAGTACCTGGAAAGTCAGATCAAGGCCGTTCTGGATCAATATGGGTATCGTGAAATTCGCATGCCTGTTGTGGAACCGACGGCTCTGTTCAAGCGCGGTGTGGGCGAACATACCGACATCGTCGAGAAGGAAATGTACACCTTCGACGATCGCGGTGGTGACAGCCTGACCTTGCGCCCCGAGGGAACCGCCGGTTGTGTGCGGGCCGCCCTGCAACATGGCCTGCTGCACAATCAGATTCAGCGGCTTTGGTATAGCGGCGCCATGTTTCGCTATGAACGGCCGCAGAAAGGGCGTTATCGTCAGTTTCACCAGATCGGGGCAGAAGTGTTTGGCATTGCTACGCCGGACATCGATGCTGAGCTGATTCTGGTGTCTGCCCGCCTGTTCAACAACCTCGGGTTAAGCGATTACGTGACCCTTAACCTGAACACTCTGGGCAGTGCCGAGGCGCGAGGCCGCTATCGCAAGGCGCTGGTCGATTACCTCGAAACCGTTAAAGAGCAGTTGGATGAAGACAGCCAGAACCGACTGTACAGCAACCCCCTGCGTATTTTGGACAGTAAGTCAGAGAACACCCAAAAGCTGCTCGACAGCGCGCCCCGGTTCGATTCCTACCTGGATGACGACTCGCGACTGCACTTTCAAAGCCTGTGCACGCGGCTGGACAGCGCAGGTGTCCGTTACGTGGTGAACCCGCGTCTGGTCAGGGGGCTCGATTACTATTCCCAGACCGTATTTGAGTGGATAACCGACAGCCTGGGTGCGCAGGGCACTGTTTGTGGTGGCGGGCGCTATGATGGCCTGGTGCCCATTCTGGGTGGCAAGCCGACACCGGCAGCCGGGTTTGCCCTGGGTGTCGAGCGGCTGTTGTTGATGCTCGAAACACTCAACAAAATACCGACCCGTGTCTTTGACACTGTCGATGCCTATCTGATCATGGCCGGAGATCTGGCTGAAACCCAGGGTATGGCGCTGGCTGAAAAGCTTCGCAGCGATGTCGCCGGTCTTCGGCTGATTTCCCACTGTGGTGGCGGCAGTTTCAAAAGCCAGATGAAGAAAGCCGACAAGTCGGGCGCTCGCTGGGCGCTGATTCTGGGTGAAGACGAGGCCGCCGGCAGTCAGGTCACGGTTAAGTTCCTGCGCGATGATGCACCACAGCAAACCCTGGCGCAGGGGGAACTGGCGAACTGGTTGATGAATCAGTATGGTAGCCAGTCGCAACACGCGGTTACGCACGCACAATCATAAAACAGACCCTCCGGTTGACACCGGGGAACCGGATGCCTGGGGTTCATGATGAACCGCCTGGTATCCGCCAGAGGAGAAAGACAGGGTGTACGATACCGAACAGGAACAGATTGAAGCGATTAAACGCTGGTGGGCAACTTACGGCAATGGCGTGATTGGTGGCATTCTGGTGGCACTGATCGCCTATTTTGGCTGGTTGTATTACAGCAATTCTGTCGATGCGAAACAGGAAGCCGCCTCGGGTTTGTACATCACCCTGATGGAGCTGGTAGACGACCCGCAAAGCGATGCCGGGGAGCGCCTTGCGCTGGCACAAACGCTGAAGTCTGATTACGCCGACACAACCTATGCTGTATACGCAGCTCTGCAGGCCGCCAAAAGCCGTGTCGAGCAAGGTGATTTGCCCGCGGCTGAGGTGGAGTTAACCTGGGCAGTTGAGAACAGCGATGCGCTGTTGCTGCCTGTGGCTCAGGTCCGGTTGGCGCGGGTTCAGTTTGCCCGCGACAACAATGCTGCCGCGCTGGCGACGCTCGATGGCATTGCATCGGAGGGTTATGACCTGGTTATCAATGAACTGCGTGGCGACATCCACAGCGCTGAAGGGGATGCCGCAGCCGCACGTGAAGCCTACCGGCTGGCCTATGAGCAGGCGCAGCAGCAAGGCGTGGAAAGCCCCTATCTGAAAATGAAGCTGGATGACCTGGCTGCCACGACGGACGACGCTTGATGCGGTTGACTGCGATACTGACGCTGGTCGCCAGTTTGTTGCTGGCGGCCTGTTCGTCGGGCCCACTTCGAGAGGCGCCGACGCCTCTGCCTGAAGAGCGGCCAGAGAAAGCCCGGCTGACGATTGACTGGTGGCATATTCTGGTCGATTTCTACACGGAAGTGCCGTTGAATCGGATCACGCCGACCGTTACGGAGCAGGGCATTCTTACGGCATCGCCACTGGGTGAGATTGTATTGTTGAATGACCGTGGCCGGTTCATCTGGCGCCGTCAGGTGGCTGATCAGATCGTGGCGCCGGTTGCGGCCGATGATCGGAACATGCTCATTGTCACCGGTAACGGTGATTTGCTGATGCTCGACTGGAGCGGCGAGCCACTCTGGCGCAACGCGCTGGGCGCGCTGGCAACAGAAGCCCCCGTTTTGCTTGATGACCGTATTATCGTGCAAACCACCGATGGCCGCGTTTCGGCGCTGGAGCGCACGACAGGTCGCACGCTCTGGGCCTATCAGGACCTGGAGCCGAGTCTGACGGTGACTGGCACCGCGGCGCCGGTTGTGGTGAATGACTGGGTCGTCACCGGGCTGGCCAACGGCAAACTGGTTGCGCTGAACCTGAACGATGGCTCTCCGGAATGGGAATATCGCCTGGCGAGGGCATCCGGCAAAACCGATGTGAGCCGATTGGTCGATGTTGATGGTTCGGTTACCGTTGTTGATGGCTATATTCTGGCCGCCGGGTATCAGGGTGATATGCTGGTGATCGAGGCAAATTCGGGTCGGGTAGTGGCGTCGAAGCCTTTCTCGACCTATCGTGCCATCGTTGCCGGTGAAAATTACTGGTATGGCGTTAACGATCAGAGCCACGTAATAGCCCTTGATCCGCAAACTCTGGAGCCAGTCTGGACTCAGGAACAGTTCACTTACCGCCGGTTGACTAAAGTCGTTGAATGGCCAGGGCAGAATGCCCTTGCCGTGGCCGATGGCGCTGGCTTCGTGCATGTGCTGGATGCTGATTCCGGTGAATGGCTGGTCTCACATCAGATCGACTGGACCGGCATTTATACCGCCCCGGTGCCGTATGGCGACCGCTTGTTGCAACAAGGCAACAGCTCGCGCATCAAGATGTTGAGTTTGCGCCGGCGCGATCAATAACGGCCGTTGGTGGCGGACTGAAGGGTAGATTTTAATACTTCACGTTTCGGAGTTTGCAACCAACTGAGTGTCAGGTGCCGGGTGTGCCTGTCTGGGGGAGCCCGCAGCAAGGATGCTGCGGTCTAGGCCCCATGGATGGGTTCACGCCGACCCCAGACAGGCACACCCGGTGCCTGATACGGACGCCTGGCACCAAGGCAAAAGCGAACTCTGAAACGTGACAAAAATACAAACCGCGAGCCCATGATGGGCCTCGCGGTTTCTTGCATTTTATAGCCTCTAGAGGCACTGGAAGACGACATGATCCCTGTAATTGCCCTGGTCGGGCGACCCAATGTGGGTAAATCGACCCTGTTTAACCGCTTCACCCGCACCCGGGACGCCCTCGTGGCCGATTGGGCGGGCCTGACACGTGACCGTAAATACGGCGATGGCAAGCTGGGCGAGCGCCCCTTTATTGTTATCGATACCGGGGGCATCAGCGGGTTCGAGCAGGGGTTGGATGCGAAAATGGCCGAGCAGAGCCTTGCCGCCATTGAAGAGGCCGATGTCGTGCTGTTCATCACCGATGCCCAGGCGGGTGTGACCGCAGCTGACAATCACATAGCCCAGCATTTGCGCAAAACCGGCAAGAAAACCGTGCTGGTGGTGAACAAGACCGACGGTCTGGATACCGATGTCGTACTGGGCGACTTTCACGAGCTTGGCTTGTCGACTGACCCGTTGCCCATCGCTGCAGCGCATAACCGTGGCGTGCGCTCCTTGCTGGAACTTGCCCTGGAAGATTTTCCCGAGCCGGAACCCATTGAAAGCGCTGAGGACGAACACGATAACATTCGTCTGGCCATTGTCGGTCGGCCGAATGTCGGTAAATCGACGCTGATTAACCGCATCATGGGGGAAGACCGGGTGGTGGTGTACGACCAGGCTGGCACCACCATGGACAGCATCTATATCCCCTACGAGCGTGACGGCCAGGCCTATACCCTGATTGATACCGCCGGGATTCGGCGTCGGCGCAGCGTGTCTGAAGCCGTTGAAAAATTCTCCATCGTCAAAACCCTGCAAGCCATTCAGGACGCCAATGTGGTCGTGCTGGTACTGGATGCCCGGGATGGCCTGGTCGAGCAAGACATGCATATGCTGGGCTTCGTGCTGGAATCTGGCCGGGGTCTGGTCGTCGCCATCAATAAGTGGGATGGCCTCAGCGAAGACGAGAAAAAGAAGATCAAGGAAAGCATCGACCGGCGCATGCCGTTCCTCGACTGGGCTGATATGCATTTTATTTCTGCGCTGCATGGCACCAACGTGGGTCACCTCTACAAGTCGGTCGATCTGGCGTATCACTCGGCGCGGCGCAAGTGGAGCACCAATCAGCTGACCACCATCATGCAGGGCGTGATTGAATTGCATCAGCCGCCGATGGTGCGTGGACGCCGCATCAAACCCCGTTATGCTCACCAGGGCGGCTCGAACCCGCCGATCATTGTCATACACGGTAACCAGCTGGGTGATTTGCCGGGCAGCTACAAGCGGTATCTGGAAAACGCTTTTCGCAAAGCCCTGAAGGTGCGCGGAACGCCGATCCGGTTCGAATTTAAAGTGGGCGAGAACCCCTACGCCAACAAGCCTTCGGGCTTTGGTCCCAAGGGTGGACGTGGTGGCAAGCAAACGACTAAGAAAACACAGCGCGCTCGTCGCTAGCGCGCTGGCGTTATCGCTGCTGAGTCATATACCAGCAGCGTTCGCCGACGATACGAATCAGCTTGAGCGCTGCTATGAAGAGCTGGCTGTGCTCAGTGAGTCTCCGTTACGCACGCTTGACCGTTATCCCCGGTATTTGTTGCAACGACACCAGGCGTCGCAGGGCTCTGACCTTTCCGAAGACCTGGCACGTTGTGAGTCTCAGTTGTCGGTTCTGGTGGCCGAAAACCGGCAGCTTAACCCGGGCTTGCTGAGCCGGTTGTGCAACCAGTCGGAGCGTGTCCCGCGGGGCTATGACGATCTGCAGACCTATATGATGGGTATTCCGTCATTGCAGTGCGAAAGCCAATGGTTTGATGCGTTGACTCCAGCTCAGTGGCAGCAACTTCAGCCACAATTGGCCCGCATAAACGCGCTTGAATATGACTGCACCCTGGCGCTTGAATCGCTCGCCAGAGGAGGGCGATTGCGCGAGCAATTGGCGCAGACGACGCAACGACTGATCAGCCTCTCCCGACGGGTGTTTACGCCACGGTGGAACAGTACCCTGAACTCACTTCCAGCCGAAGTGGCCCTGGCATTGACCGAACGGGAAAGCCAGCTCGACCAGTGTGAGCGCTTGCTAACAGACCAACTGGCGGTTATCCATGTCGAATGACACCACAGCACTGAACCAGCAGAATACGCCACTCGACCATCTGGATGATGTTTGGTTGTTCGGCTATGGCTCCCTGCTCTACAAAGTTGATTTTCCCTATCTGGAGTGTCAGCCAGCCAGTATTTCGGGCTGGTCACGCCGATTCTGGCAAGGCTCTCACGATCACCGTGGTACGCCGGAAGCACCGGGTCGTGTGGTGACTCTGGTTGAGGAGCCCGGTGCCGTCTGTCATGGCCTGGGCTACCGGGTTACCCCGGATACCTTTGCCCACCTGGATGTGCGTGAGAAAAACGGGTATCTACGCTTTTTTACGCCCATGTCCTTTACTGACGGCCACTCTGTTGACGGACTGGTGTATGTGGCCAGCGATGCTAACCTGGCGTTTCTCGGTCCAGCCTTGCTAACCGACATGGCCCGTCACATTGCGGATAGCCACGGGCCTTCCGGGTCCAATGCCGACTACCTGCTGCAGCTTGATGAGGCCTTGCAAGAACTGGGCGCAGCGGATGATCATGTAGCCCAACTGGCCATCCGTGTTCGAGAACTGCTCGAATAACTCTGTTTACCCCCGCGAGGCGCCATGCTCAGGCTAAACCAGGTCGTCAAACAATTTGCCCAGCCCGATGGCGATGTCACCGTTCTGAATGGGGCCAACTTTCATTTGCCGGTTGGCCGGTCTGCGGCTTTATTGGGGGAAAGTGGCAGCGGTAAAAGCACCTTGTTGCACCTGATCGCCGGGCTCGATACACCTGATTCCGGTGACCTGACGATCGATGGGCGCAGCAGCCTTACCCTGCACACCAATGACTGGAATCGCCTGCGACGTGATCGGCTGAGCCTGATCTTCCAGCAATACCATCTGGTACCTACCCTGACCGTACTCGACAACCTGCAATTGCAAGCCCGGTTGAGCCACCGTCTGGATACCGCCTTTCGGGACCATCTGATTGATCGGTTGGGGCTCGACGGGCTGACCCGGCGCCTGCCTCATCAATTGTCCGGCGGGCAGCAACAGCGCGTTGCCATTGCCCGGGCGCTGTTGCATCGCCCGGCACTGGTTCTGGCCGACGAGCCGACGGGTAATCTGGATGAAGACACCAGTGAGCGGGTGATGGGCGTCCTGGTCGACCTGGTTCGCGAGACCGGCAGCAGTTTGCTCATGGTGACCCACAGCGCTCACATGGCAGGCTTTCTGGATGAACAATGGCGCCTGCAACATGGCCAGTTACGTCGGCTGTCCGGCGCGTGAAGGCCGGGTTCGCGCGCTTGCTGCGGGTGTTGTTGACGCTGCTGAGTCATTACCGGCGCCACCCTCTGCAAACGATGTTTCTGCTGACCGGCCTGGTCACGGGTGTCGCGCTCTGGTCGGCGGTGCAGGTGATCAACGCCCATGCCCGTGCCAGCTATGCCGAGGCCGATCAGGTGCTCGGCGCTCAGGCCAGCCATTGGGTGCGGGCACGCCAGGGGCAGGGTATTTCGGTTGACGATTACGTTCAGTTGCGCCGCCAGGGTTGGCGATCGGTTTACCCAATACTGGAACAACGACTGACCACGGCGGAGCAAGGCGTCATCAGTCTGATTGCGACCGATTTGCTGGTGTTACCCGCTGACGCGGCGACGGGCGATTCGGGGCTGGCTGAAGGCGGCTGGCTGCAGTTGGCCACGCCGCCGTTCGAGGTCTGGCTGCCCGAGACGCTGGCGCAACAGTTGGGCGTGGAAAGTGGGGAGCGGCTGCAACTGAGTAGCGGTCGTGAGTTGCCTCCGGCGCGGCTGTTCAGTCGCGAACAACAAGGCTTGCGTGCCTTCATGGACATCGGCGCTGCTCTGACGGTGCTGGATCAGTCGCGTCTGAGTTATCTGGTGGTTGCCGAACTGACGGTTGAAGATGAGGCCAGGCTAAACGCCGATCTGGCTGAACTGAACCCGGATCTGGCCCTGGTCGCCAATCAGCAACGGCTTGATTTGAATGAACTGACCCAGAGTTTGCACACCCAGTTGTCGGCCATGAGTCTGCTGTCGTTCGCCGTTGGCCTGTTTATCGTGTTCAATGCCGTGCGCTTTGCACTCACCTCGCGTCGGCACACGCTCACCACCTTGCGTGAACTGGGTGTCAGCCAGCGCTTGCTGCTGGCTGCAATCGCGCTGGAAACGCTGGTTATGAGTCTCGTCGGAACGGCCGGAGGACTGGCCCTCGGGTACGGGCTGAGTCTGTTGTTGCTACCGTCGGTCGCTGCCACCCTGCAAAACCTGTACGGCGCCGTACTGGATCACAACTTGCTGCTGCAACCCCAAACACTCATTCAGGCCTGGTTGCTGACGCTGGCGGGGCTGCTGCTGGCACTGGCCTGGCCGCTGTGGCGACTGGCGCGCCAGTCGATTCAATCGCAACGCGATGAACCGGCCGACTGGCAACAGGATGCCCGGGCCCGCAGGCGCCTGTTAGGGTTCAGCATGATATTGGCCGTTTTGGCAGTGCTGCTGTATTTCCGGCTGAACTCCATCGTCATGGGTTTCACGGTACTCGCGCTCATTCTGTTTGCCGGTGCCGGGCTGCTGCCCTGGAGCGTTGCTCTGGTGTTGCAGGGTATTCAGCGGGTTTTGCCCGCCTCAGCCTGGCGCCTGAACTGGGCCTGTGGCGATGGCCTGGCGCAGCTGGGCACTTTGCGTACAGCGCTTATGGCCCTGTTGCTGGCACTGACCGCCAACTTCGGCGTCGATTCACTGGTCGATTCGTTTCGAACGTCACTCAGTGACTGGCTGCAGCAACGCCTGGCGGCTGACCTGTTTGTGCAAAGCGATACGCTCGATATTGATGCACTGCTGGCTGAACCGGGTGACTGGCTGGTGGAATCTCACCGGCGCAACGGATTGACGGTACGCTGGCAAGACCGACCCACTCAGATACGGGGTCTGAATACAGAAACATCGGATACCCGGGCACTGCCTTTGGCCGCAGAATCTGATCGGGCATCTGACTGGTTTGACGGCGCACCGGACGTGATTTTTGCCAACGAGCAGGCGCGCTATCTGGCTGGCATAGAACTGGGTGACCGGGTGCAATTGCCCGTTGAAGGTCAAACAGTCTCGTTCGAGGTGGTTGGTTTCTATCACGATTACGGCAACCCGACCTATCAGTTTTACCTGCCCCATGAACGGGTTGAGGCGCTCTGGTCGACAGCGGGAGAGCAGGGTTTGGGCCTCTGGCTCAGTGACGATGCAGATGCTCTGGCCCGGGCGGAAGCGGCGCTTACCCGGGCCGGTGCCCGCCCCGGTGACTGGACCCGGCGCGACGATGTGCTGGCGATTTCCCTGCGCGTCTTCGACCGGACGTTCGCCATGACTGCCGCGATTAACGCCCTGACGTTTACCGTCGCCGGTATCGCCCTGCTGGCGTCGTTGCTGGCGATTCACCAGCAACGGCTGCCCAGCTATGCCCACTGGCGCAGTATGGGCGTGAGTGGCCCCGAGTGGCTGTTGATCGTCGGTTTGCCACTGGGTATCGGGTTGCTGGTGACCTGGTTGCTGTCGATCCCACTGGGCACCCTGCTGGCCGGACTGTTGATTTATGATCTGAACGTCCTGAGTTTTGGCTGGACCATGCCCCTGATCTGGCGGTTTGAACCGGCGCTGACGCTGTTCTGGCTGACGCTCGCTGTGGCTGGTTTTACCTTTGCGATCAGCGCCCTGCAAGTCCGCCTGCGGTTGCCGCAGGCATTGAAACATCTGGGGGAGGATGCGGCATGAGGGGTTCGTTGCCGATAGTTGCATGGTTGAGTGCCGTCGCCCTGGTCAGTCCGGTACTGGCCGAGAGTGATTCAGACGCAGGGTCTGCGCTCGATATCATGCGGGCCAGCGGCGAGGGCTACCGTACAGCTCTGCCCGGGCAACCCATAGGGTTTCCGCAAGATCATCTGGCCCACCCGGATTACCGCATCGAATGGTGGTACCTGACCGCCAACCTCATCGATACCGAAGGCCAGCCCTACGGCGTTCACTGGACTCTGTTTCGCACGGCGCTGCGCCCGGTTGATAGTGTTGTCGGGTGGTGGCGCAGTAACCAGATGTGGATGGCGCATTCGGCGGTTCATACACCCACCGGTCACCACTACGAAGAACGTTTTGCGCGAGGCGGTATTGGCCAGGCCGGTGTTGGCCTGGCGGAGGCAGGGCAGTTCAACGCCTGGCTGGATGACTGGCAATTGCTGGGCACCTCCGACGCCCCGGTGCCGGGCCACCTAAGCACCACGGTCAATGGCCTGGCCATTGAGCTCGACTGGCAGGCTGACCAGCCCTGGGTGTTGCACGGTGACAACGGTTTCAGCCAGAAATCCGGTCAGGGGCAGGGCAGTTACTACTACAGCCAGCCCCGTTTGCAGATCACCGGTGAACTGACCATCGACGGTACCGCGGTTCCGGTCTCCGGTGAAGGCTGGCTGGACCGAGAATGGAGTTCTCAGCCGCTGGCCCGGGATCAGCAAGGCTGGGACTGGTTTTCCCTTCAGTTTGACGATGGTACTTCGTTGATGGCCTTCCATCTGCGTCAGAAAGACGCAGAGCCCTATGTGCGAGGCACCTGGATAGATGCTGATGGGCAGTCGCGGTCACTCAATGAAGGCGATTTGGTGATTGAGCCTCTTGAGTGGGGCGAAGTGGTTGTGGACCCGGGCGAAGGCACTCGAAAATCGTTGCCACTGCGCTGGCGCATCGAACTCCCGAGTCAGAATGCCCGCTGGACGGTTCGGGCGCGGCAGGCTGACAGCTGGCTGGCGACGCTGGTGCCATACTGGGAAGGGCCGGTTAGGGTTGAAGGCAGTTCTGGCGGCGTCGGGTATTTGGAGATGACGGGGTATTAGGATAGCGGGTTGGATGCCGTGGTTTATTGTGCTCCCTGTCACCCAGAGGACTGGCTTCCTACAAAAGATTAAACCAGCCCCGGATAAACCGTAGGAGGCCAGTCCCCTGGGCGACGGGGAGCATCCCAGCCGGTGAAAACAACTATTCCACCCGGCTGGTCAGGGTACCATCACGCAATAGCGTCGTGATCCGATCTCCGGCTTTGGTTTGACTGGCCTGCTGAATAACCTGGCCATCTTCAGCCCGGGTGATGCTGTACCCGCGTTCAAGGGTATTCAGTGGTGACAGGGTATTCAGTTGCCCGGCATAGGCGGCCAGCTGCTGGCGCCGGGGTTTTATTTGTTCGTAACCCAGGCGTTCCAGGCGTTGCCGCCATTGGGCGAGTCGCTGTTGATCGGTCTTGAGGCGAACCATCGGGCTCGCCCGGTGCAATCGTTTTTCCAGTGCATCGAACCGCTGAACCCGCAGGCGTTGCTGACTTTGAGCGGTACTGACGAGTCGACGTTCCCGGTCATCCAGCCGCTGTTGCCATTCGCGCAAGAGTGTACCGGGGTCGCGCAAGCGCTGGCGTAAATACGACAACCGCTGCTGCGCCGTCTGGTTGATGGCCGACCAGCGTCTTACCAGCTGGTCGCGTCGGTGGGTGAGCAACTGGCGAATATCGGCCTGGTCCGGGCTGACCAGCTCGGCGGCCTGCGACGGTGTTGCTGCCCGCACATCGGCGACGAAGTCACTGATCGACACATCCACTTCATGACCGACCGCCGATACCACCGGCAGTGTTGAGGCAAACAGGGCTCTTGCTACGCCCTCGTCATTAAAACTCCACAGGTCTTCCAGCGAACCGCCGCCACGGCCGACAATCAACACATCGACCTGATTCAACCGATTCGCGGTTTCAATCGCGCTGATGATTTGCCCGGGTGCGTCAGCCCCCTGCACCTGAACCGGATAGAGAACCACACTGATCGCCGGGAAGCGGCGCTTCAGGACCGTTAGAATATCGTGCAGTGCGGCGCCGGTGCGCGAGGTCACGATGCCGACCCGGTGAATGGCACCTGGCAGGGGTTGCTTGTGCTCGGCCGCAAACAGGCCTTCGCGCTCCAGCTTCTCTTTCAGTTTGAAAAACGCCGCCTGCAGGGCGCCTTCGCCTTCGGGCTGAATGCTGGAGACGATGATTTGATAGTCACCCCGGCCCTCATAAAGGCTCAGTTTGCCCCGCAGCAGCACCTGGTCGCCTTCTTTGGGCTTATAGGCCGAGCGCGCCAGTACCGATTTGAACAGAGCGCAACGAATCTGGGCGCCCTGGTCCTTGAGGGTAAAATAGACATGGCCGGATGCCGGGCGAGACACATTGGATAACTCGCCGGTGACCGGTATCGCCGGGTATTGGGTTTCCAGCAGGAATTTGACCTGACGGTTCAGTTGGCTGACAGAAAGTGGGGCGTTTGGATCGGCAAGGCTCATGAACAGTCGAATCCGTAGGCAGGTCTGACCGGTCGGCAATGCCTGCTGTGCAGAGGCAAACAGGAGCGGAAAGCCGGAAAGATCCCGGTGCATTTACCGCGACCGCATTGAGGCACGGTATATAAGCGCGTTATTTAACCACAAAACTTTGTTCGCAGGCAAAAATGGTTATAATGCCGCCGCAATTCGGATCCGACTCTGTTCGGATCGTTTCCCACACACCCCGGAGGGAAGTCCACCATGTTGCGTATTGCCGAAACCGCCCTAACCTTTGACGACGTCTTGCTTGTACCCGGTTATTCCGAAGTACTGCCCAAAGACGTAACGCTGAAAACCCAGCTTACCCGCAACATCAGTCTGAACATCCCTCTGGTCTCGTCGGCGATGGATACCGTTACCGAAGCTCGTCTGGCCATTGCCATGGCGCAGGAAGGTGGTATCGGCATTATTCACAAGGCGATGACCATTGAAAAGCAGGCGCAGCAAGTGCGGCTGACCAAAAAGTTTGAAGCCGGCGTGGTCCGCGACCCCATCACCATTGAGAAATCCGCCAGCGTGCGTGAGCTGCTGGCCCTGACCCGGGAAAACAACATTTCCGGCGTGCCGGTGATGGAAGGCGACGATCTGGTGGGTATTGTGACCAGCCGCGATGTCCGGTTCGAAAAGAACCTGGATGCCCGTATCGAAACCGTCATGACCGGCCGGGACCAACTGGTGACGGTCAAAGAGGGCGTCAGCCCCCAGGAAGTGCGCGACCTGCTGCACGAGTACCGCATCGAGAAAGTACTGGTAGTCGATGACGATTTCCGGTTACGCGGTCTGATGACGGTAAAAGACATCAACAAAGCCGAAGCTTACCCGAATGCCTGTAAGGATGCCGATGGTCGCCTGCGCGTCGGTGCCGCAGTCGGTACCGGGCCTGAAACGCCGGACCGGGTCGATGCCCTGGTGCGAGCGGGAGTCGACGTTATTGTGGTTGATACCGCTCATGGCCATTCCAAAGGCGTGATTGACCGGGTGCGCTGGGTTAAGGAAAACTACCCGCAAGTCGACGTCATCGGTGGCAACATTGCAACCGCCGACGCGGCACTGGCACTGGCTGAAGCGGGCGCCGATGGCGTTAAAGTGGGCATTGGCCCCGGTTCTATCTGCACCACCCGAATCGTTGCCGGTGTTGGTGTGCCGCAAGTATCGGCAGTCGCCAATGTCTCTGCTGCGCTGAACGATAAAGGCATACCGGTCATTGCCGACGGTGGTATTCGTTTCTCCGGCGATCTGGCCAAGGCCATCGTGGCTGGTGCTTCGGTGATTATGGCCGGCAGCATGTTTGCCGGTACCGACGAGTCGCCCGGTGAAGTGGAGCTGTTTCAGGGCCGCGCGTACAAAAGCTACCGGGGCATGGGTTCCATTGGCGCCATGGGTCAGACCCAGGGGTCCAGTGACCGGTACTTCCAGACGGTGGAAAGCGGCGTTGAAAAACTGGTGCCGGAAGGCATTGAAGGGCGTATCGCCGTTAAAGGCCCGTTGCACGCTGTGGTGCACCAGCTGATGGGCGGGCTGCGCGCCGCCATGGGGTACACCGGTTGCCGCTCGATCGAAGAAATGCGCACCAAACCGGAATTTGTGCAGATCACCGGTGCGGGCATCAAGGAATCGCACGTACACGATGTGCAGATCACCAAGGAAGCGCCAAACTACCGGGTTAGCTAAGCCCGAATCAGAAGCGGCCCGAGGGCCGCTTTGTTGTTAATACGATCAGACCCCATTCAGGACAACCAGCCGGAACCCGCCATGAGCCACCTCGACATTCATGCCCAGAACATCCTCATTCTCGATTTCGGATCCCAGTACACCCAGTTGATCGGACGCCGCGTGCGTGAGATTGGGGTTTACTGTGAAATCCGCCCCTACGACATGACCAGCGAAGAGATTCGTGCGTTCAACCCGAACGGTATCATCCTCTCTGGCGGACCGGAGTCGGTGCATGCTGAGGACTCACCCCGGGCGCCCCAGGCGGTATTTGACCTTGGCGTCCCGGTGCTGGGCATTTGCTATGGCATGCAAACCATGGCTGAGCAATTGGGTGGCTCGGTCATCGGGTCGAAAGAACAGGAATTTGGTTACGCCGAAGTGCAGGTCGATACCGCGTCACGGCTGCTTGATGGTCTGAGTGACAAAACCTCCAAGGGGCTGGATTTTCTGGACGTCTGGATGAGCCACGGTGACAAAGTGAGCGCCATGCCGGACGGCTTCTCGTTGATGGCATCGACCCCCAGTTGCCCGATTGCCGGTATGGCCAACGATGAACGACGCTTCTATGGCGTGCAGTTCCACCCGGAAGTGACCCACACTCTGAAGGGACTGGACATTCTGGAGCGCTTTGTTCGCACCTTGTGCGGGTTGGATGCCTTGTGGACGCCGGCCAACATCATCGATGATCTGGTCGATAAAGTGCGCGACCAGGTAGGCAGCCAGCATGTCTTGCTTGGCCTGTCCGGCGGTGTGGATTCTTCCGTCGTAGCCGCCCTGTTGCACAAAGCCATTGGTGATCAGCTGACCTGCGTGTTTGTCGATAATGGTCTGCTGCGCAAGCAGGAAGGTGACCAGGTTATGGCCACTTTTGCCCGGGAGATGGGCGTAAAAGTCATCCGCGTCAACGCCGAAGAGCGTTTCCTCAATGCACTGCAAGGCGAAGCCGACCCGGAGAAAAAACGCAAAATCATCGGTCACCAGTTCATTGAAGTGTTCGACGAAGAAGCCTCGAAAATCCCCGATGTTGCCTTTCTGGCCCAGGGCACTATTTACCCGGATGTCATTGAATCCGCCGCCTCCAAAACCGGCAAGGCGCACGTGATCAAATCCCACCACAACGTCGGTGGGCTGCCGGACGACATGGCCCTGAAACTGGTCGAGCCATTGCGTGAGTTGTTCAAAGATGAAGTGCGCAAGATCGGCATGGAACTGGGCCTGCATTACGACATGGTCTACCGCCACCCCTTCCCGGGGCCGGGCCTGGGCGTGCGCATTCTCGGCGAAGTTAAAAAAGAATACGCGGACCTGTTGCGTGAAGCCGACGCCATCTTCATTGAAGAACTGCACCGGGCTGACTGGTACCACAAGACTTCACAGGCGTTTGCCGTGTTCCTGCCAGTCAAATCGGTCGGCGTGGTCGGCGATGGCCGTCGCTACGAATGGGTGATCGCCGTGCGCGCGGTAGAAACCATCGATTTCATGACCGCCCGCTGGGCGCACCTGCCTTATGAAATGATGGAGCGCGTGAGTAACCGGATAATTAACGAGATCTCTGGCGTATCACGTGTCGTGTATGACATTTCCGGTAAGCCGCCGGCGACGATTGAGTGGGAGTGACCGGTACTCCCAGGCATTGAACTGTTGATGGACGCTATGGTTGACTATGCCTTTGCGGCAATCGCCCGGGACGGTGCAGCTAATGTGGAGGTGTCGATTCGACTGCGGAAAGCGCTTTGTGTGCTGCTTTACGCAGGCGCTCTAAATCTGAACGATTCGCATTAACTTGCCAGAATGGCTATGTGGGCTAGTGCACCGACCGGGGTGTGTCTCATTGCCTATGATTTGATGGTTTTAAAGGGAGCAAAACCATCAAAGCGTTCACAGTGTCAGCCCGGACAGGGAATGAAATACGCCATGATCGGGACACCCAATTATTGCGCGCTGAGCTGTTCAGTATTGAGCAACTCAAGCGTCACGCGGTTTTTCTGGGAAGTCAGCATCAAATAGACCCGCACCCGGGTCCGGACACATTGCTGTCGCGCCTGGAGGATAACGCAGGCGTCCTCTTGGCGGCCTATCAAGTGGTCACCGTGGCCGCGACGGCAGGCCAGCGTATTGTGCCTACAGAGGCCTGGCTGCTCGACAACTTCTATTTGATTGAACAGCAGGTTGGCCTGGCACGCCGACTGCTGCCACGTGGATACAGCCGGCAATTACCCCGTTTGGCCGACGGCCATTCGGCCGGTTTCCCCCGAATTTACGACCTGGCGCTGGCGTTGATCTCCCACATGGATGGCCGCGTCGACAGCGAAAACGTGACCCAATTCATTGCCGCCTACCAAACGGTAGAACCCCTGACGCTAGGTGAACTGTGGGCTTTTCCCATCATGTTGCAATTGGCGTTGCTGGAAAATTTGCGTCGCGTTGGCGTGCGCATTGCCCAGCGGCGAGAGGAACGGGATGCCGCCATTACCTGGGCAGATCGCATGCTTGCGGCGGCCGAGAGCGACCCGAAGCAATTAATTCAGTTGCTGGCGGAGTTTGCCTATGCCGACGTACCACTGACGGCACCCTTTGTGGAGGAGTTTTATGACCGGCTTCAGGTAATGGGGCCTGCCATGGCCTTCGTGCAAACCTGGGTCGAGCAGACGTTGCTTGAACAGGGGGTAACTGCATCGAAGTTGTCGGAGGCGGCCGGGCGGACGGATGCCGCGAATCAGATCTCCATTGCCAACAGTATTGGCAGTCTGCGCTTCATTGGCACCATGGACTGGACGCTCTATGTTGAGTCGCTCAGTATCGTCGAAATAACGTTGCGCGAAGACCCTTCTGGCATGCACGCATGCCAGGATTTCGCGACCCGTGATCGCTACCGGCATGTCATCGAAGACGTAGCACGGGCCAGCCCCCTCAGTGAAATAGAGGTAGCACGCGAAGCCATCGTGTTGGCCCAGGCGGCGGCTGCCGAGCGGGGTGGGGATGATCGGAGTGTGCATGTGGGCTACTACCTGGTCGATCGGGGGCGTCCCTGCCTGGAACGGGCAGTCGGCTACCGTTCGTCATGGGCAGATCGTGTCAGGAAAGTGAGTCGGCATTGCCGACTTGCTCTGTATCTCGGCGCTATCGCGTTACTCACACTGCTGACGACTGCCGGTGTGCTAACCGTTCTGGGTGGATTCGCTCTCCCAGTCTGGTACTACGGATTTTTTGCGATAACTGGCATGGTGGCTGGCTCGGCGCTGGCAGTCGCTTTGGTCAACCAGGCCGTCATACTGTTTATGCCACCGCGCGCTTTGCCGCGACTGGATTTCTCCCGGGGAATTCCGGCGGTCCACCGCACCATGGTGACCGTGCCAACGCTGCTGTGCAGTCGGCAGCAGATTGATGCTCTGCTGGAGGCACTGGAGATTCGATACCTGGGCAATCGCGATGCCAATCTGTATTTTTCCCTGTTAACGGACTTCTCTGATGCGCCCGAGCAAACGTTGCCGGGCGATGCTGACTTGCTTGACCACGCACGTGCGGCGGTTTTAGCGCTCAATGACACCTACCGTGATGACCGACCCTGTATTTTTTATCTTTTTCACCGGCCGCGGTTGTGGAATTCGTACGAGCGGGTCTGGATGGGTTACGAGCGCAAACGTGGCAAGTTGGAGCAGTTTAACGCCTTGCTACGGGGTGAGGCGCCTCTGGCGTTTTCAAACATCGTAGGTGATCAGGCTATCCTGAGTTCGATCAGGTACGTCATCACGCTGGACACCGATACTCAATTGCCGCGAGACGCCGCCTTCAACCTGGTTGGCAATCTGGCGCACCCACTCAATCGGCCGGTTTACGACGCCGCTTGCGGCCGTATCGTTGAGGGCTACGCGATTCTTCAGCCGCGCGCTTCGATCAGCCTGACCAGCGCCGGCCAGTCACGTTTTACCCGGCTGTTCGCAGGAGACTCAGGTCTCGACCCTTACACGCGCGAGGTATCAGATGTGTACCAGGATGTGTTCGGGGAAGGCTCGTTCATTGGCAAGGGCATATACGATGTCGATGCGTTTCGTCAGGCTGTTGACGGCCGCTTTCCGGAGAACCTTATCCTCAGTCACGACTTGCTGGAAAGCGGCTATGCGCGCTCGGCGCTGGTGACCGATGTCGACCTGATTGAGGAGCAACCAGCCAGCATTGCCATCGAGTCCAGTCGACGTCATCGCTGGATACGGGGTGACTGGCAACTGATCGGCTGGCTGCTGCCACGGGTGCCGGGGCCGCCCGGAGTGAATGGCGATGAATCACGTCGACAGGCGAACCCGCTGTCGGCTTTGTCCATCTGGAAAATTTTCGACAACCTGCGACGCAGTCTGGTAGCCCCAGCGCTGCTTGCCATATTGGCAGGCGGTTGGCTGGCGGGTCCGGGACCCGCCTGGTTAGGGGTGCTTTTCGCGTTGACGGTGCTGTTCTTACCGGTTGCGCTGTCCACTTTAACAGGTCTGATCCGCAAGCCTGCGCAAGTCGACTGGTTGCTGCATCTGAGCCTGTCTGGGAAGTCAGCGGGCCGTCCAATCACGCTGGCCGTTCTGACCCTAATGTTTTTACCCTATGACACGCTGATTGCCCTCCGGGCAATCTGGCATTCCGTTGTTCGCATGGCGTTCACGCGGCGCGGCTTATTGCTGTGGCAATTGCCGGGTTATGCACGTCGCAATGCTTGCCGGTCACTGCCTGAATTTTTCCGGGAGATGTGGATTGCCCCCTTGCTGGTGGCCGGGCTGGGTGTGATTCTGGTCATGTTGGCGCGCCCGGCGTCGGTGTGGCTTGCAGCCGCCCCGGTGCTTTTGATGTGGCTGCTGATGCCCGTTGTCGGCTGGTGGATCAGCCAGCCCCTGATAGCGCCCAAGCCTGGTTTAAGTAGCGAGCAACGAACATTTTTACGGCTGGCAGCCCGCCGCACCTGGCGCTATTTTGTCGACTTTGTCGGGCCGGTCGACCATTGGTTGCCACCCGACAATTTTCAGGCCTATCCGGCTGCGACGGTTGCCTCGCGCACGTCGCCAACCAACATGGGCATGTCGCTGCTGGCCGACCTGGCCGCGGTCGACTTTGGCTATATTACCCCGACAGAGTGCCTGCATCGCGTCGGCAACACCCTGACGTCGATGGAAAAGCTGGAACGCTACCATGGCCATTTTTTCAACTGGTATGACACCCGAACCTTGTTGCCCTTGTACCCGAGATACGTCTCTTCGGTAGACAGCGGTAACCTGGCCGGCAGTCTGCTCACGTTGGAAGCGGGGTTGGTCGAACTGAAAAGCCGGCCTTTATTGTCACCGGGCGCCTTGTACGGTTTGCAGGACACGCTGCAGCTACTGGCGGAACAGGTACCCGTGTCACCCTCGGTCAAACTGGCGGAAAACATACGCCAGGTGCAGAGCACCCTGGTTACGATCATACGGGAGGGACCACCGCAGTTGCCTGGCGATGTTGTGAGCGCGTTGGACAAGATTCGTCAGGCCAGTGACGGACTGATTGCCTGGCTGCCAGCAACGGTGGACAACGACAGTGAACTGCTCTATTGGATGCAGACTTTCGACCAGCAATTCCAGGCGCTTTGCGACGACGTTGAAGATCGCACGCTAACGGCAGGGCAACACAAAGGTCTTGCGAACAAGGTGGGGTTGGCTGACAACGCTGTCGGGGTCGTGCAGCAGCAACTCGATCTTATCGACACCTTGGTGGACCGCTGTCGGGCGCTGGCCGATATGGATTTCGGGTTTCTCTACGATGACGGGGCGAGTTTGTTGAGCATAGGCTATGACGTCGGTGAACGGCGACGCGATCCTGCCTGTTACGATCTTCTGGCATCGGAGGCGCGCCTGGCCAGCTTCCTGCTGATTGCGCGAGGGCAGGTGCCGCAGAAACACTGGTTCGCACTCGGCCGGCTTTTGACCAGCCATGGTGGCGATGTCAGCCTGATTTCGTGGAGTGGCTCGATGTTCGAATACCTGATGCCGCAACTGATCATGCCCAGTTACGCCAATACGCTGCTGGACCAGACTTGCAAGTCCGCCGTGTCACGCCAGATCGAGTACGGCCGGCAACGCGCTGTGCCCTGGGGCATTTCTGAATCCTGCTACAACGCGACTGATATCGATCACGTTTACCAGTATCGGGCATTCGGTGTGCCAGGTCTTGGCTTCAGACGCGGTTTGGGCGATGACCTTGTCATCGCACCGTATGCCAGCGCCCTGGCGTTGATGGTGATGCCTCAGGAGGCCTGCCGCAATTTGCAAGCGCTGGCCGAGCAGGGTTTCCTCGGTACCCATGGCTTTTATGAAGCCATTGACTATACGCCCACACGCGTGGCTCGGGGCAAGCAGCACGCCATCGTGCAAAATTTCATGGTGCACCACCAGGGCATGAGTTTGCTGGCGTTTGCGCATGTCTTGTTCGATCAGCCCATGCAACGCCGTTTTATGTCCGACCCGCTGATTCGGGCGACTGAGTTGTTGTTGCAAGAGCGGGTTCCGAAGCATGGCGACAGGCTGAATCCTCACGCGGCCGAAGTAAGCGCCGCTGCTCGCCCGCCAAGCGTGGAGGCGGGTTCGAACATGCGAGTTTTTACCGATCCCAATACCCGACTCCCTGAGGTTCACCTGCTGTCGAACGGGCGCTATCACGTTATGGCGACCCATGCCGGTGGTGGCAGCAGCCGCTGGCACGATGTCGCTGTTACTCGCTGGCGTGAAGACGCCACCTGCGATAACTGGGGTACCTTTATTTATCTGCGTGACCGCGATTCCGGACAATACTGGTCAACAGCCTATCAGCCGACGTTGTGCGAGGCCGACTATTACGAAGCGATTTTCGTGCAGGCGCGGGCGGAATACCGGCGCTGTGACCACGCGATCGAAGCGCACACCGAGATCAGCGTCTCCCCGGAAGACGATGTCGAGATCCGTCGCGTCACACTGACTAACCAGTCCTCCCGTACCCGCCACATAGAAGTGACGAGTTTTGCGGAAGTGGTGCTGGCACCGCTGAATGCCGATCTGGCGCATCGCTCGTTCAGTAATTTGTTCGTTCAGACTGAAATATTGCCCGGGCAGCAGGCCATTCTCTGCACTCGACGCCCGCGCACGCCCGGCGAGCAGGTGCCCTGGATGTTTCACCTGCTGGCAGCGCCCGGCGCTCTGGCCGAGCACTTATCTTGTGAAACCGACCGGGCCCGCTTCATCGGCCGCGGCCGCACGGCGGCCAATCCGGTGGTGCTGGACAGCGCAGATCGACAGTCGAGCTTGTCGAACACCGAGGGTGCAGTGCTCGACCCCTGTGTGGCCATTCGCAGCATTCTGACGTTGTCTGCTGATCAAACCGCTTGCGTGCAAATCATTTCCGGGATTGCAGACACGCGCGAAGGCGCACTGGCATTGCTCGAGAAATACGCCGAACGCCACTTCGTTGAACGCGCATTCGAAATGGCCTGGTTTCAGAGCCAGGAGGTGTTGCGGCACCTCAATGCGAGCGAAGCCGATGCCCAGGTTTTTGGCCGTTTGGCCAACTCGGTCATTTATGGCAATAACTTGCGCCGTGCGGATTCCGACGTCATTGCCCGAAACCAGCTGGGGCAGCCGGGATTGTGGCGCTTTGCCATCTCGGGCGATCTGCCGATTGTGCTGCTGCTCATCGGTGACCTGCATCGCATCGATCTGGTCAAACAGGTGCTGCAGGCGCATGCCTATTGGCGGCTGAAAGGTCTCGCCGTTGACCTGGTGATCGTTAATGAAGATTTTTCCGGCTACCGGACAGAGCTGCAGGACATGATCACGAGGCTTGTCAACGCGGGACCCGAGGCACAGGTAGTTGATAAACCGGGAGGCGTCTTTGTCCGCCGTGCCGACGAGCTTTCGGAGGACGAACGTGTCCTGCTGCAAACGGTCGCGCGCATCGTCTTCAGCGACACGGCTGAGACTCTGATCGAACAAGCCGATCGCCGCGTTTCGGCAGAACGCAAATCCGACTTGCTGGTGCCTTCGAGCAGAGCGAGCGCCGAACCGGTGCAGCCGCTAGCCGAGCGTGAGCGTATTTTCTGCAATGGGCTGGGCGGCTTTACCACCGATGGCCACGAATACGTCATCACTCTGGAGCCGGGACAAACCACGCCGATGCCCTGGGCTAACGTCATTGCCAGCCCGCACATTGGTACGGTTGTCAGTGAGAGTGGCAGTGCCTATACCTGGGTGGGTAACGCGCATGAATTTCGTCTTACCCCCTGGCAAAACGACCCGCTCAGTGACAGCAGTGGCGAGGCATTCTACATTCGCGATGAAGACACTGGCGCGTACTGGTCGCCGACACCGCTGCCGGCCCGTGGCCGCTCCGGCTATGTGTGTCGGCACGGTTTTGGCTACAGTGTGTTTGAGCATTGTGAGGCGGGTATTGCGTCGGAAATGACCACCTATGTTGCCATGGATGCACCCGTCAAGTTTGTGGTGATCAGGGTGCACAATCAGTCGGGGTATGCGCGCAGTCTGTCGCTCACCGGGTGCTGGGAACTGGTGCTTGGTGAGTTGCGCCACACCAACCTGATGCATGTTGTTACCGAGGTCGATCTGCAAACGGGGGCATTGTTAGCTCGCAATACCTACGGACGTGAATGTGCCAACCGGATCGTATTCGCACAGGTCAGCGAGGGCGAGCGCTCAGTGACGGGTAACCGGACTGAGTTCATTGGCCGCAATGGTGCGCTTACCCATCCGGCAGCGATGCGCCGTGAGCGTTTGTCGGGCGCAACTGGGGCTGGATTCGATCCGTGTGCCGCGATTCAGACCCGAATTGAACTCGATCCCGGTCAGGACCGCGAGATTGTCTTCGTCTTCGGCGCGGCCGAGAACACCGATGAAGCGCGCCACTTCATTAAACAATTCGGCGGCCGGGCGGGCGCACGGCAAGCGTTGGAGGCTGTATGGGATCACTGGAACCGTACGCTGGGCGCTATCAACGTCGACACCCCCGACGTGGCACTGAACGTACTGGCCAATGGTTGGTTGGTCTATCAGACGTTGTCTTGTCGGTTGTGGGGTCGCAGTGGCTATTATCAGTCCGGCGGGGCCTATGGTTTCCGCGACCAGCTGCAGGACACCATGGCGCTGGTCCATACCACGCCCTGGCTCGTGCGTGAGCAATTGCTCCGGCACGCCGGTCGCCAGTTTCTCAAAGGCGATGTGCAACACTGGTGGCATCCACCGGGCGGGCAGGGCGTACGCACGCATTTCTCCGACGATTATCTATGGCTACCCTACGCCACATGCCGTTATGTGCAGTCGACGGGTGATACCGCTGTACTCGACGAGTCCATCCATTTTCTGGAGGGCCGTGAGCTGAATGCGCAAGAGGAAGCCTACTATGATCAGCCGCAACGCTCGTCCGAAGCGGCCAGTCTTTACGAACACTGCGTGCGCGCGCTTAAGCACGGCATGCGCTTTGGTGCTCACCAACTGCCGCTGATGGGCTGCGGCGACTGGAACGATGGCATGAATCTCGTCGGCAAGGAGGGCCGGGGTGAGAGCGTCTGGCTGGCCTGGTTTCTGGTTGATAATCTTGATCAGTTTGCCAGCCTTGCCCGTGCCCGCGATGATCATGCGTTTGCCGATATTTGCACTGATCAGGCGACACAGTTGCGCGGCAATATTGAGGCTCAGGCCTGGGATGGAGCCTGGTATCGGCGAGCTTATTTTGATGACGGTAAGCCTTTGGGTTCGAGCACTAACGAAGAATGCCAGATCGATTCAATCAGCCAGAGCTGGGCGGTGATTTCCAGAGGCGGCGATCCGCTCAGGGCTCGCCAGGCCATGTCAGCGGTAGACCGCAGACTGGTGCGGCGTGACAACAAAATCATTCAATTGCTTGACCCTCCCTTTAACGCATCGGACCTGGAGCCCGGTTACATCAAAGGCTATATTCCCGGAGTGCGGGAAAACGGCGGTCAATATACCCATGCCGCGATCTGGGCCACGATGGCACTCGCTCTGCAGGGCGATACCGAGCGCGCCTGGGAATACTTTGACATGCTTAACCCGGTACACCACGGAAGTACGGCTGAATCCATTGAACGCTACAAAGTCGAGCCGTACGTGATGTGTGCTGACATTTATGGCGTGACACCACACCTGGGGCGCGGTGGCTGGACCTGGTACACCGGAGCGGCGGGTTGGATGTATCGGTTGACGGTAGAAACCCTGCTGGGATTGCAATTGGAGGCTGATCATCTGCGCATCAGACCCTGTATACCAGCCGGTTGGGATGACTATAAAATCCATTACCGTTTTGGTGACACCTGCTATCACATTACTGTCGATTGCCGTGGCCGGACCAGTGGAGTGGCAGATCGTATGACAGTGGATGGAACCGAGCATTCCGACATGCGAATACCACTGATCGATGATCGTCAGGAACACTTTGTCGAGGTGACGTTGGGCGGATAGGGTCGACCGATTCGTCTACAGACCCGCTGGATGAGCTACACGGATGTAGCTTAAAAGAAAGCAGGAGACGTTTTTCAACAATCTCTCAAAGCACCGTTTCCGGTACGGTTATTGTGGCAACTGCGTGATGTATTGCGGAAGAGGTGCTGTTCGCAGTGGCAGCGTTCCGTTCCGGCAATGGCCACCCGGTAACGCTGCCTGCAAAGCCGTCAGTGGTGTTGCATCAAAAGTTATAGCCCAGACCTACTGTATACGCCCATACTCCATCGTCCTGGAACGCGTCGGAAGCGTCACTGGTGCTATCGAAAAGGAACTGATACTCAACCCGTGACAGGAAATAGGTCTTCGTTTGAACGTAGTATTTCAATCCTGTCTCCAGGCCGGCGAAGGCGCTATTGTTGATGCCATCGCCATAGATGCCACCAAGGCTAGCGCCAACAAATGGCCGAGCGCGATCATTAAGGAACTGGTAGTTAGTGCCCGTCCAGAAAGGGCGATTTTTCAGAAAGATGCCAACGTCCTCCATTGGTCGTCGGATCCGCTTGGTGGTAACCCCCGCTTTTAGCTTTTTTTCCTGCCATAACCAATCAAAATCCAATCAGTACGACAAATTCGGCGTAGCCGCCTCTGTGCCAGCACCTTTCTGACCCTTGTATCTGGCGGTGATCGAGTCAGTCGCAGCGCTAGCTGCTGTTCAACCTAACCAGACGCGTCAGGTTATAGCTGATGGCCGACGCCCAGACAAAAGACATGAAGCCGTCTTCGCCTTTCCATAACGCTTTTGAAGCCCCAAAGGCTCGTTTGA
>NZ_AUIH01000035.1 GCF_000423605.1 Saccharospirillum impatiens DSM 12546 | reverse complement strand
TATCAAAGAACATTTCCGACCCTTTTGGGACTACCACAGTAAAGGTTGGGCGAAACGCTATTTTGAGAAGTGGTACAGCTGGGCTATTCGTTGCCGTTTGGAGCCCATCAAGAAAGTGGCCAGAATGCTAAAAGCGCATAAAAATGGCTTGTTGAATTACTTCGATCACCGGATCAGCAATGCCGTCGCCGAGGGATTAAACTCAAAGATTCAGACGGTAAAGTCCAATGCTCGAGGTTATCGTTCTTTCGAAGGCTTTAGAACGAGCATACTGTTTCACTGTGGGAAGCTGGATATGCTGCCATAGGGTTCCACAGAGTTTTACAAAGAGCCATATTTAAAGGATTGGTCTTCTTCCGTGCGGTAATAGACGATGTCATCACCGTCGCGAACCCAGTAGACGTCAAGATTTCCCGCAAGGGAACTGTGCTCATCGGTCCCACCCCGATAGAACGCATCCGCACGGTCATACCCGTCTGGTTCGAAGTGAGCATAAGCCGAGCCCAGACTGGGCCCCTCGACCAACACAGCCTGAACCAGATCATAAACCGCAGCACGTTCCAGAGGGTCCCGGTCCATTTCGTTCCCGGCCGCCGTGTTGCTCAGCACCGTGCCAAGCACGCGAGACAGATCAAAACTGCGGTTAAGAAAGGTTTCTACATCGCCCGCGATCAGTTCAGCGGTATTGGTCAGGTCCTGCTCGACCAGACTCTCAATCGAGGTTCTGGCATTAGCGACAGCCACGTCACCGTTGGTTTGCATCGCATACCAGCCGGTTCCGGTAACCGCAAACAAAGCCAGGGTAATAGCCAGGGCAGTGCCCAGGGTGAGTTTCCAGCGAAGTGACCAGTTCTGCAAGGGGCGCCCTCTACGACATCGGCCCAATCCATCACATGGGATCAGGCATACTTTCCCAGTATAGACAAAGAACCCGAGGCCCATGCGCAAAGTTCGATTGCCAGGCCCCCCTGGCCACACAACAAGGGGAATTGCGCCTATCTGGTAAAGTGGTTAAAACAGCCATTACTCACTCAACCGTTCCCGAATTTCATCCAGAATGGCGGGGTCGTCGATGGTGGATGGAACTTGAAGGTCCTCCCCGTTGACCATCTGGCGCAAGGTTTTTCTCAATATTTTTCCCGAACGGGTCTTTGGCAACCGTTCGACGATCAGTGACTGATTAAAGCATGCCAGCGCGCCAATCTGACGTCGAACCGACGCGACAAGCTCTGACTTCAGCGCGTCTTCATCCCCAACAAAACCGTCTTTCAGAACCACCATGGCCAACGGTAATTCACCTTTCAGCTCATCGTGAACCCCAAAAACGGCGCACTCGGCGACTGCCGGATGAGCCGCGACGATTTCCTCCATCTCGCCAGTGGAAAGCCGGTGTCCGGCAACGTTGATGACATCATCCAGGCGACCCATCACGAACACATACCCCTGTTCATCGCGGTAACCGCCGTCGCCTGAGAGATAATAGCCCGGAAACTGGGACAGATAGCCCGCTATGAACCGGTCGCTGTCTCGCCAGATCGTCGGTAGGCACCCCGGGGGCATGGGCAGCCGAATGGCAACCGCACCTTGCTGGTTGGCTTCACAGGGTTCGCCATAGGCGTCCAGTATCTCAACCTGAAACCCCGGGGTTGGCAAGGTTGCCGACCCGGCTTTGACCGGCATTTGTTCTATGCCCACCGGGTTGCAGGCAATGGCCCAGCCGGTCTCGGTTTGCCACCAGTGATCCAGCACCGGCAAGCCAGTTTTGTCGACGAGCCAGTCATAGGTCGGCGGATCGAGACGTTCGCCCGCCAAAAAGAGTTTCTGCAAACTGGAAGTATCGTATTGCGCCATCAAAGCAGCATCGGGGTCTTCTTTTCTGATCGCCCGGAACGCCGTTGGCGCGGTAAACAGCGCGGTGACTTTATGGTCAGCCACCACACGCCAAAAGGCACCGGCATCCGGCGTTTTCACCGGTTTACCCTCATAAAGTACCGTGGTGCAACCAAAGATCAGCGGCGCGTACACAATGTAAGAATGCCCCACCACCCAGCCAACATCAGAGGCGGCCCAGAACACCTCGCCCGGGCTCATGCCGTAAACGACGTCCATGCTGTAGTGCATGGCCACCGCGTGTCCGCCATTATCGCGCACGACTCCCTTGGGCTTGCCGGTTGTACCGGAGGTGTACAACACATAAAGCGGATCGGTCGCCTTTACCCGCACCGGTTCTGCTGGCTCGGCCATGGCCAGTGCTTCTTTCCAGTCCAGGTCTCGTCCGGCCTGCATCCGGGCTACGGCCTGCGGACGCTGAAGAATCAGTGTAGACGCGGGTTTGTGACGGGCTTCTTCCAGTGCAGCGTCCAGTATGGGCTTGTACTCAATCACCCGGTTGACTTCAATGCCGCACGAAGCCGAAATCACCACGGTCGGTTCGGCATCATCGATACGCACCGCCAGCTCATGAGCGGCAAAACCACCAAATACGACGGAGTGAACCGCACCAAGCCGCGCACAGGCCAGCATGGCCATCACCGTTTCAGGCACCATGGGCATGTATATCACCACCCGGTCGCCCTTGCCTACGCCCAGGCCGCGCAGTGCTCCGGCCACCCGTGCCGTTGCATCACGCAGCTCACGGTAGGTAAATCGCTGCACAGAGTCGGTGACTGGAGAGTCATAAATCAGCGCGGTCTGTTCGCCCCGACCAGACTCTATCTGGGCATCCAGTGCCAGGTAGGCGGTATTAAGCTCACCATCGGCAAACCAGCGATACAGCCCTTCATTGCCCAGGCTGGCTCCCTGCGTGGGAGGCTGATACCAGCCAATGCGCTTACTTTGCGTCAGCCAGAACGTATCCGGATCGGCCACGCTGGCCTGGTATTCAGAAAAGTAGTCGAGAACAGCGGGCATCTGAGTCATAAATTCACCGTATTGTTTTAGCGTTCGGGCTGTATACCTTGCCGGGAACCCACGTCAGCACTGATCCCGTTTTGAGCATCATCCGTTAGAAAAACTATGCGCCCAATAACGGCAGGGTCCCATTAGACATTGGGCGTAAAGCAACCGGCACCAAGCTCTATCGAGTGATGAATTGACACAGAAGAAAAACAAAGGAATAAAGCATTCTATAGAAGTGTTATCTGGGTAGGCTGCCCAGTTGTTGACTGCGCCCATAAACCACCAGCCCCAGAGTGCACAGGGCAATCGCACCCCAGTGCAGGGACGATGGCCATTCATTTAAAACCGGTATAGCCAACAAAGCAGCACTGGCGGGTACAAAGGCCATAAACAGGGAACTGGTCATCGACCCCAATTCGCGAATAACAAAGCCCAGCAGAAACAACGCCAAGACACTGACGACTACTCCCTGATAGACCACTTGCAACAACACATCCTTCAGCGGTGCTTCGGGTAAGACATGGGGCATCAGCCACCAAATTGGCACAAACATAAGGCCGTTGATCCAGGGCACCCAGACCAGAATATCCCGGGTACTGACGTGCCAGGCCTTCACCGCGGTCATGTAGATCGACATGACCCAGGCAGCGGCAAACAGCAACAGCAGGCCTGCTACCGGAACCGTTTGATTGATCAGTGTTGGCCCTACCATCAGACCATTGGCAACCACCACCAGGGCAACCCCTAGCCAGGCACCGGCTCGAAAACGCTGTTTCAACAACACAATGGCCAGCACGCCACTGATGACAGGCAAACTGCCATTGACCAACACCCCCGCCTGAGCCGCGGGACTCAACAACAGCCCGTAAAAGCTGAGCAGGGTATAGGGAAAGCCGCACCCCAGTGCCACAACCAGAGCCCGACCCCACCGAACACGACGCCAGGGGTAGGTCAGCGCCCAGGGCAAGGTACACAAAGCCGCCGTACCATAACGCAACAGGGTAATGTCAGCCGGTGTCAGCACGGTTTTTACACCCAGGCGCGACAACACCAACCACCCCGACCAAATGGCGATAACCGCCACACCACCCAGCAATGCAAGGCCAGTCTTGGGGGAGGCGGGGTCGATTGACGTAGAGCTCTCGTGCGTCGGCATCCTGGATCAACATAGCAGTGTTTGAGTGGGCCGAAGATTACTGGTTTCCCCGTCGGCACACCAGCCAGCCCGGTAGCACCCTGCCCGATTGCCAGAACCACCCGGCCATGTAGCCAGAATTGAACGCTACAGCCCGAACAGATTGCTCCTGGTGCCCGGCGGTGGCACGCGAAGTCTTGTATAATCGTTCATCTTTTTGTGCAGGCAGGGCGTCGTCTCTGCCTGTTGTAAGGTCTCAACTAACAGGTTCGCATGAAATCCACGCTTCAATTTTCAATTCTCCTTGCCGCTACCATGGCCCTCGGCCCGCTGGCCATCGATGCATATTTGCCCGCTTTTCCAGTGATCGCCCAGGATCTGGGGGTTAGCCAGAATCAGGTGTCCCTGACGCTGAGTTTGTATGTATTTGGTCTGGCACTGGGCCTGATCATTGGCGGCCCTTTATCTGACCGTTACGGTCGGGCGCCTGTGCTGCTGACCGGTCTCGGTATTTACGCCATCAGCGCAATTGCCATCAGTCGCAGTACCGATGTGCAGTGGATGATCCTCTGGCGGTTAATTCAGGCCTTCGGCGGCGGCTGGATAGCCGTCAGCGTTCCCGCCCTGGTGCGCGATACCGCCCGTGGCCGGGATGCGGCACGGCTGTTTTCACTGATCGCCCTGATCATGTTCATCGCCCCGGCCATTGCACCGTCGTTGGGCTCGATTCTGCTCTGGGTTGGTGACTGGCCACTGATTTTCTATTTCCTGGCGGTCTACGCCGTCGGTGTCGGCGTGCTGATGTGGTTTCGCCTGTTGCGCCATCAGCCCCGAAAGACCGGTGCCAAAGAACCGGTTTCGCGATTGCTGACCAACTATCTGGCGGTGCTGCGCCACCCCATGGCCTGGCGGCACGTTGTGATTCAATCGCTGGCCTTCAGCACCGTAATGCTGTTTGTTACTCACGCCTCCTTCATGTACCAAACCTGGTTTGGCCTGAACAACGCCCAGTTCTCCATTGCCTTTGCCTCCGGTGTGGTCTGCATGGGCGTACTGGGCACCCTGAACCGGCGCCTGCTGCTCAGCTATTCGCCGGTGCTGTTGCTGAAAATCGCGCTGGTGATTCAAGCTGGGGCTCTGTTGCTGATGAACCTGTTTCTGGGCTTCAACAGCCAGAGCCTGTACGCCTTTTTACCAATGATGATTCTGGTCGGCGGCACCATCGGCGCCATTGCCCCCAACAACCAATCGGCCTATCTGGAACACTTTGGCCGACTCAGCGGCACAGCCAGTGCTTTGATCGGGGCCGCCCAGTTCATTGTCGCCGGTACCATCAGCACTGCGTCTACCTGGATCGTCGATGGCTCGATTCAGCGCATTGCCCTGGCCATGCTTGTTTGCTCCCTGCTCGCAACCCTGAGCGGCCTGACTCTGGCCAACCACCCGGCACCGTCGGAGGAGACTGAAACTCCTTAAGCTCAAATTTGGCCGCTTAATTTCGCTCCATCGCCTTGAACCCGCAACGGGCAGTAGGGTTGCTTCAACGGGGGCGCCGTAAATACCCCGAGACCGGGGTGCCGGACCAAACGTACCGCCATGTAGGCTTAACCTCGGGATGTGAATCCCTTCCATGGGATTCACCCTACGGGCTCGCTACGCTCACACTAAAACGCTCCCGGCGTTTTTAGTCCATGCCTCAGATACCTTCGAAGAAGCAACCCTACCACCCGTCGCTGGACCACTGCGGACTGTGAAACATGAGTCTAAGGGGTTTGAAGCATTCACCTGTTGCAGTCAAACTGAGTGCATCTCTGGCAAACCGAGGAGCAGCTTGCCCATGAGCTGGACTACCACTCAAGTAACGGCCCCGGCCCACCGGATTGACCTCGGTATTGGTCAACCCGACCCTGCGCTGCTACCAGCCGATCTGTTTCAGCAGGTCTCTCTGGAAGCCCCGGCCCTGGCCTATGGCACCGAAGCGGGTGATGAGCGCTTTCGCAGCGCTCTGGCAACCTGGCTGAACCGGCGACAAACCCAGCCGGCCAGCGCCGGTAACCTGCTGGTGACCAATGGCTCTTCCAACGCCCTGGACATGATCTGTACCCGGTTCAGCCAGCCCGGCGATACGGTCCTGGTCGAAGACCCCACCTACTTTATCGCCCGCAGACAACTGTCCGACCATGGCCTGACCACTATTGCAGTGCCCATGGACGAGAACGGCGTCGATATTCTGGAACTGGCGGCCCTGATCGACCAGCACAAGCCGGCCTTCTTCTACACCATTCCAACCTTTCACAACCCTACCGGCATTACCCAGAGCACCGAACGCCGGGCGCAGTTGGTAGCACTGGCGCGGGACACCGGTTGCCCGGTGGTTGCCGATGAGGTGTATCAGTATCTCTACTACGACCAGCCACCGCCGGATCCGCTGGCCAGCTTCGACGATCGGGCGCCCATCCTGTCGATCGGTTCCTTCTCCAAATTGCTGGCGCCGGGGTTGCGACTGGGCTGGATTCAGGCGCCACAAGCCATGCTGGCACCCTTGATCGGCAGCGGTCTGTTGGCAAGCGGTGGCGGACTGGCACCGGTCACATCGAGTCTGGTCAGGCCCCTGCTGGAAGACGGCCGGTTCGATCACCATCTGTCGCGGCTTTCGGATATCTACCGACGCCGACTGGCAACACTGGTGCAAGGGCTGACAGATCATCTGGACGATCGGCTTGAGTGGACGACACCCAAAGGCGGGTTTTTTATGTGGACGCACTGGCGCAACGGAGCCGATACCGACGCCATGCTGCTGCGTGCCCATGAGGTGGGCGTGGGCTTTCAGCCCGGTCAGAAATTTTCAGCCTCACCGGAACAAGCCAGCGCCATGCGTTTGTGCTTCGCCTTTTACGACGAAGCCAAACTGACGCAAGCTTGTGAGAGACTGAGTCGTCTCTAGGCACTTGTGACAACCGTTACAACGCAAGCGGCCTAAAGCGGGCAGACCGCCCCGGTACCTTTCAGGCCACAGTAGCCGTTAGGGTTTTTCAGCAAATATTGCTGATGGTAGGTTTCGGCGAAGTAAAACGGCGGTAACGGGCCAATCTCGGTGGTAATACTGCCCTTTCCGTTTGCTTTCAGCGCTGTTTCAAAAGCATCACGCGTGTGTTCGGCTACCGCGATTTGCTCGCCGGTTCCGTAGATCGCTGACCGGTATTGAGTGCCTATGTCGTTGCCCTGACGCATGCCCTGTGTCGGATCATGTGCTTCCCAGAACGACTTCAACAGAGCCGCGAGCGACACTTGGCTGGGGTCATACACCACCCGCACTGCCTCGGTATGGCCGGTCAAACCGGAGCAGACTTCGTCATACGTCGGGTTTGGGGTCAGACCTCCGGCATAGCCTACTGCGGTATTGCGTACACCAGGCAGCGTCCAGAAATGGCGCTCTGCCCCCCAGAAACAGCCCATGGCGAGGACGATTTCTTCGCAACCGTCGGGAGTGTCGCGCATGTCTGTATCGAACACCGCATGTTGGAATTCTACCGGTAATGGTGTTTCCCGACCGGGCAGCGCAGCGCTGGCGGCGGGCAAGTCAGTGGATCTTGCCATGGAAGTCTCCTTTGTGATTGCACCCTAAATGAGCGCCAACTATAGTGAATTCAATGGGCACTGATCACCCATTTACTTTTAGTTGCCTCAGCCGATAACCATAGGAGTCTGTCGAACTTAGGGGGATTGAAGCGAGGGAGTGGGAAGACGAGACCAAATTTTCGCAAATTTCGTGTGCATAGTGGGCCTATGTGCTCGAAATTTGCGGATATTTGGGCCGTCGTCCCGCTTCCGCAGCCAATTCATCCTAAGTCCGACAGACTCCTAGCGATCCCGTCACCTGGAGACATTCATGTCCGACAACCATAGACGCTTTCAACGCATTGAATTCAATGCCCGCATCGAATTGCGCCTGGGTGACCCGGCCCAACCCGACCTTTACCCCGGTATATTGCGTGACATCAGCCTGAAGGGTGCTCTTGTCGTCCTCGGTGATACCGGAGACATCCCCGAGGTTAACAGCACCGGGCAACTGGTCGTGCAGCTCGACCAGAGCGACGTAGTGCTCAATATGGAAGTAGAGGTCTCCTATTACCACGCAGAGCGCCACGCCTGCGGTCTGAACATTCTGTCGATGGATGTCGACACAGCCTCCCATCTGCGACGCCTGGTCGAGGTCAACCTGGGCGACGATGCAGCCCTGCAACGAGAGCTGAGTAACCTGATTGAGGTCATGGAAGCCGAACACAGGTAGCTGTGTTAACCAACCCCTGTTTTTTGCGCCATCATTGCCCGCAATGCGTAATGTATGGCGTTTTACCCTTTCCCTCGTTGATGTTTGCTGGCCTCTGTGACAGTTTCTGCGCCACTTTACTTACCGTTACATCAGTCCACTGCAACTGGCGTTTACGAACTCGGCGGGCTAGCAACGGCTGCCTTAAGCTTTAAACCGGGCTGCATTACTCAAACAGGGAGATTACTTATGATAAAACCCATCGCAATGGACTGGCGCAAGACGCTGGCCGCCACTCTCATCACCGGCGTCACACTGGCAGGCTGTTCACAGGGCGGTGAGGATACCGCTTCACAATCGCCTTCCGGCGATCCCGACGGCTCCACCGAGAGCCAGGAGCCGGCAGGCAATATGCACCCGGTAACGGGTGAAGCGCTGGCTGAAGAGCAAGTATTCACTTACCGTGCATTGGACGAATCATCATCACTGGATCCCCAGCTGGTTGAAGATGTGGATGGCTCCTACATCGCTCGCGACCTGTTTGAAGGTCTGCTCAACGCCAATAAACAGGGCGATCTCATTCCAGGTGTCGCCCAACGCTATGAGACCGAGAACAACCAAATCTGGACGTTCCATTTGCGCGACGATGCCAAGTGGTCAGACGGTCAACCGGTCACCGCACAAGATTTCGTCTATGCTTGGCAGCGCGCCGTCGACCCGGAACTGGCCTCTCCCTATTCCTGGTATATGAACCTGATGGCACTGGAGAACGTCGATGCAATTCTGGATGGCGAACTGCCGCCATCGGCGCTGGGCGTCGAAGCCATTGATGAAACCACCCTGCGGGTCAGCCTCAGCCGTCCGCTGCCCTATTTCGCACAAATGGTCGTGCACGCTACCACCTTTCCCGCTCCGCAATGGGTCATCGAAGAACACGGCGAAGACTGGACTCAACCGGGCACCCTGGTCGGCAACGGCGCTTTCGTGCTCACCGAACACGTGATCAACGAACGACTGGTTCGGGAACGCAATGAACAGTACTGGAACAACGAAAACAACCTGATGGACCGGGTCGTGTCCCTGGTCATCAACGATGAAAATCAGGCGCTCAACCGCTACGACGCCGGCGAACTCGACAAAACCGACGTCCCGGCAGGCCAGTACCCGCGGCTGGAGTCTGAGTATCCGGATCAGGCTCACGTGTTCCCACAGCTGTGCAATTATTACTATATATTCAACACCAACGTAGAGCCTTTCGACGATCCGCGCGTGCGTCGGGCTCTGTCTTACGCGATCGACCGCAATGTTGTGGTCAACAACGTATTGCAAGGTGGACAATACCCGGCCTACACCTTTACACCGACCCTGACCGCCGGCTTCACCCCACCCGATGTTGACTGGGGTGAGTGGACCCAGAGCGAGCGGGATGCCCGCGCTGTTGAATTGCTGGCCGAGGCTGGCTACGGCCCGGACAACCCGCTGGAAACCAGCCTGCTGTACAACACCGATGAAGCTCACCGCAAAGTGGCCATTGCCGTCAGCAACATGTGGCAGGAAAAGCTAGGCGTTGAAGCCACACTGGAAAACCAGGAATGGACCACCTTTTTGACCACGCGCGGCGAAGGCGACTTTGACATTGCCCGTGGCGCCTGGTGTGGCGACTTTAATGAGGCATCCACCTTTCTGGATTTAATGCAATCACGCTCCGGGTACAACGACGCCCATTACAACTCGGGGGAATACGACCGCCTGCTGGCCGAAGCCCAGACCCAATCGGACCCGAGCGCCAACTACACGGCTATGGAAGGCCTGATCGCCACAGATATGCCCAACGCCCCGGTTTACCACTACACCGAGGTCATCATGCTTAAACCGGGTGTCAAAGGCTGGCCATTTGATGATATTCAACAGAATATCTACAGCCGCAACCTTTACATCGTCGCCGACTGAAAAGCCTGCCTCCAAGTCGACGTAGGCCGGGCTCTCGTCCCGGCCTTTTGCCGTCTTAAAACCCGGGTTAAAACGCCGTTCCGAAACGTGGTATTGTAAAACACTTCAGCGATAAACCCCGTTCACAACGCCCATTCCCAAGCCTGCGTCACAGATTCACCAGTAAAGTGAACCATACAGTCATTTTTTTTGGCCCATAGATTGATGTTTATTGCAGGATGTGAAAGTTTACATGCCTTGTTTCGCATCAGGCTAAGACCTGGGAACAGACACTGTTGTGAGCCTCGCCTTATCCTGGCAACGGCTTTTCATAGGTCATTTACTAAAAACTAGAACGATTCATAAGAGGGTTAATCATGAAAACTCTGCACAAAACACTGGCTGCGGCTGTTGTATCCGCCTCGCTGATGGGCACGACCGTGCTCGCCGAAGACACTCATCCGGTTACCGGCGAACAACTGGCCGATGAGCAAGTATTTACCTACCGCGCACTGGATGAATCCTCATCGCTGGATCCTCAGGTGGTTGAAGATGTCGATGGTTCCTACATCGTTCGCGACCTCTTTGAAGGCCTGCTGAACTCCGACCCCGAAGGCAACATCGTACCGGGCGTTGCCGAGCGTTGGGAAACCGACGACAACCAAAACTGGACGTTCTACCTGCGTGACGACGCCAAATGGTCCGATGGCGAGCCCGTGACCGCCAACGATTTCGTCTACGCCTGGCGCCGCGCCGTCGACCCAGAGCTGGCCTCACCCTACGCCTGGTACATGAGCCTGATGGCACTGGAAAACGTCGATGCCGTTCTCGAAGGCGAGATGGAAGACACGACTCTGGGTGTCGAAGCTGTTGATGAACATACCCTGAAAGTCAGCCTGACCCGCCCCATGCCCTATTTTGACCAGATGGTCACCCACGCCACCACCTTCCCGTCGCCCCAGTGGGTGATTGAAGAGCACGGTGATGACTGGACCAAACCCGGCAACCTGGTCGGTAACGGTGCTTTCGTGCTGACCGAGCACGTCATCAACGAACGCCTGGTGCGTGAGCGTAATGACCTGTACTGGGACAACGACAACAACCTGATGGACAAAGTGGTGACCCTGGTCATCAACGATGAAAACCAGGCACTGAACCGTTACGATGCTGGTGAACTGGATAAGACCGACATTCCTGCGGGCCAATACCCGGCTCAGGAGTCCGAGCGTCCCGAAGAAGCGCATGTATTCCCGCGTCTGTGTAACTACTATTACTCGTTCAACAACGAAGTCGCACCGTTTGATGACGCCCGCGTTCGTAAAGCTCTGTCCTACGCGATCGACCGGAACGTCGTCGTCGACAACGTATTGCAGGGTGGTCAGTTCCCGGCCTACACCTTTACCCCCGCACTGACGGCAGGCTTCACCACGCCCGACGTCGACTGGGGACAGTGGACTCAGGCCCAGCGTGACGAGCGTGCGAGGGAGCTGCTGGCTGAAGCCGGTTACGGCCCGGACAACCCTCTGCGCACCACCTTGCTGTACAACACCGATGAAGCCCACCGCAAAGTGGCCATTGCGGTCACCGCCATGTGGAAGCAGAAACTCGGCGTTGAAGCCACTCTGGAAAACCAGGAGTGGACGACCTTCCTGACTACGCGTGGCGAAGGTGATTTCGAAATTGCCCGTGGCGCCTGGTGTGGCGACTACAACGAAGCCTCAACCTTCCTCGATCTGATGCAGTCTGGTTCAGGCTACAACGACGCCAATTACGACTCGGCCGAGTATGACCGTCTGTCTGCTGAAGCCCAGACCATGACCGACCCAAGCGCCAATTACACCCAGATGGAAGAATTGGCCGCCGAAGACATGCCTAACGCGCCTGTGTACCACTACACCGGCATCATCATGGTCAAACCCGACCTGAAAGGCTGGCCTTATGAAGATGTTCAACAGAACATCTACAGCCGCAACCTGTACAAAGTCGCGCAATAATCGGCGATTGACGTACAGATAAACAGCGGCCTTCGGGCCGCTGTCTTTTGAGAATACCCTCCTGTTCACTCAAACATTCCGCTGCTTCTCTTTTGTTTTCAAAGGTTTACGGATTGTTACCGAATAAAGTCCGGATTCTGTTCCGGCTTGTCCTTCAGGTTGGGTAGAATCGCCGGTCATCATTTTGCAGGCAACTTCACTATGTTCAATTTTGTGCTCCGCCGGATCGCTGTCGCGATACCGACCCTGCTCATTCTGGTCTCTATTTCGTTTTTTTTGATGTTTTCCGCCCCCGGTGGCCCGTTCACTTCTGAACGCCCAATACCTCAGGCGGTAATGGAAAACATTGAAGCCAAATACAATCTCGACAAACCGGTCTACCAGCAACTGGGGATCTACATCTGGAACATCGTGACCGATTTCGATTTTGGCCCTTCGTTCCGGTACCAGGACAGAACCGTTCTGGATTTGATCGAAAGTGGTTTTCCAGTCACTCTGACCTATGGTTTCTGGGCCTTTGTCTTCGCCGTCACCATCGGCGTAGCCCTGGGGGTCATCGCTGCACTCAAACACAATACCGCCGCTGACTACACAGCCGTCAGCATTGCCATTGTCGGCCAGGTACTGCCCAACTTTGTCATGGCGCCGATACTGGTCCTTATCTTTGTTCTCTGGCTCGGTTGGTTGCCCGGAGGCGGCTGGCAAGGTGGCCAGATCGAGTACATTATTTTGCCCGCCATAGCACTGGGTACCAGCTTCCTGGCCAGCATTGCCCGCATCACCCGGTCCAGCATGCTGGAAGTTCTGAACTCCAATTACATTCGCACCGCACGCGCCAAAGGCTTGCCGTTCAGATACATCGTCTGGCGCCATGCCCTGAAGCCGGCCATGTTGCCCGTTGTGTCTTATCTCGGCCCGGCTTTCGTGGGCATGATCACAGGCTCGGTCATCATTGACTCCTACTTCACCACCGGGGGCATCGGCGTGCACTTCATTAACGGCGCCCTTAACCGGGATTACGCCGTCATCATGGGGTTCACCATTCTGCTCGGCACCCTGACCATCGTTTTCAACATGCTGGTCGATATTCTTTACGCCTGGATTGACCCCAAGATTCGTTACTAAGGTTCACCATCATGCTGACGCACAAGAAAACCAACGTAGAAGACCTGGCCGAAAACCTCGGCAACGAGACCCCCGTGGGTCGCAGCCTCTGGCGCGATGCCATGCATCGTTTTTCCCGCAACAAGGCCGCCATGGCTGGCCTCGTAGGCCTGCTGCTGATCGTACTGTTTGCCGCCATCGGTCCGTTTGTCGCCGCCTGGCACTATTCGGACATCGACTGGGGATTGATGGGCAACGCTGCCAGCGCTGGACAGCCTTCCATTGAAAACGGGCATTATTTCGGTGTTGATGATCTGGGTCGGGACCTGTTCGCCCGAACCGTACAGGGCAGCCAGATTTCCCTGCTGGTCGGCACCATTGGTGCACTGATTGCCGTGGTTATCGGAACGCTTTACGGAGCCACAGCCGGTTACTTCGGCGGCCGGATCGACAGCATCATGATGCGCACGGTCGACATCCTGATGTCCATTCCTTACATGCTATTCCTGATACTGCTGCTGGTGATGTTCGGTCGTTCCATACTGCTGATCTTCATTGGCATTGGCGCTATTTCCTGGCTGGAAATGGCACGGATCGTCCGCGGCCAGACCCTGTCGATCAAAAACAAGGAATACATTGAGGCTGCCGTTGCCTCCGGGGTGAGGCCTTTCAAAATTGTTCTGCGCCATGTTGTACCCAACCTGTTAGGCGTGGTTATTGTTTACGCCACCCTGCTGGTTCCCCAGATGATTCTGACCGAATCGTTCATTTCCTTCCTGGGCCTGGGTGTGCAAGAGCCACAAACCTCCTGGGGCGCACTGATCAATGACGGCGCCGGTACAATGCGCTACGGCACGCTCTGGCAACTGATGTTCCCACTCGGTTTCTTCATCGCCACCCTCTTAAGCTTTTTCTTTGTCGGTGACGGCCTGCGCGATGCGCTAGACCCGAAAGACCGTTGAGACACAGGAGCCACTGAATCATGAATTTATTATCAGTCAACGACCTGGGCGTCAGCTTCGACACGCTCGACGGTCAGGTTAACGCCGTCAACGGTGTCAGTTTCGATCTGGCCAAGGGCGAAACCCTGGCCATTGTAGGGGAATCCGGTTCTGGCAAAAGCCAAACCGCTTTTTCCATCATGGGCCTACTTGCTCGCAACGGCCACTCCAGTGGCAGCGTCAAATTCGACGGTGTTGAAATTCTGAACCTGCCCGAACAGGGGATGAACCGCATTCGCGCCGATAAAATCGGCATGATCTTTCAGGATCCGATGACCTCACTGAACCCGTTCATGAAAGTCAGTAACCAGATGACCGAAGTGCTGATGCATCACAAGGGAATGTCGCGCCGTGATGCACTCGAAGAATCGATCAAAATGCTCGATGCGGTACGCATTCCCGAAGCGCGCAACCGCATTCACATGTATCCGCACGAATTCTCCGGCGGCATGCGCCAGCGCGTCATGATCGCCATGTCGCTGCTGCTGCGCCCTCAATTACTGATCGCCGATGAACCGACCACGGCACTGGACGTCACCGTTCAGGCGCAAATCATGAAATTGCTCAAAGACCTGCAAGGCGAGTTCAACACCGCCATTATTCTGATCACCCACGACCTGGGTGTGGTCGCCGGGTCCTGCGAAAATACACTGGTGATGTATGGCGGTCGGGTCATGGAATACGGCAGCACCGAAGCCCTGTTCGAGAACCCGAGCCATCCGTACACCAAGGGTCTGTTGCGCGCTATCCCGAGGCTCGACCAGGATGGCGAAGAGTTGCTGACCATTCCCGGCAACCCGCCCAACATGCTCAAGTTGCCGCAAGGCTGTCCGTTCCAGCCACGATGCAGTTATGCCCATGATCGCTGCATTACCGAGGAACCGGCCCTCACCACCAACAACAGCCTGCAGCGTGAACGCGCCTGCCACGCCGATCCGGAGGCCCTGGTATGACCGAGCACACCCAAGCTGACGCCCCAAACACCATTGCCACGGACGATTCGCCCAAAAAGCTGTTGTCGGTGCGTGACCTCAAAGTCTATTTCGACATCTTCCCGAAAGGGGCGATGCCCTGGACCAAACCGAGCAAACTGAAAGCCGTCAACGGCGTCAGTTTTGACTTGTATGAAGGCGAAACGCTGGGCGTAGTCGGCGAGTCCGGTTGTGGCAAATCAACCCTGGCGCGCGCGATCATCCGCATGCTGCCGGTTGAAGGCGGTGAAGTCGTCTGGCTGGGTCAGGACCTGGCACCGCTGAAAGACAAGGCCATGCGCAATCATCGCAAAGACATCCAGATGATCTTTCAGGACCCGCTGGCGTCATTGAACCCGCGCATGACCATCGGCCAAATCATCGCCGAACCCTTACAAACCCACTACCCGGAACTGGGCAAGGCCGAAGTAAAAGAGCGCGTGGCCGACATGATGAAAACCGTCGGTTTGTTGCCCAACCAGATTAACCGCTACCCGCATGAATTCTCTGGCGGTCAGTGCCAGCGTATTGGCATTGCACGGGCGCTGATTCTCAAACCGAAACTGATCATTTGCGACGAACCGGTCTCCGCTCTGGATGTATCGATTCAGGCGCAGGTCATCAACCTGCTGATGTCGCTGCAAAAGAAAATGGGGTTATCGCTGATCTTCATCGCCCACGACCTGAGCGTGGTCAAACACATCTCGACCCGCATCATGGTGCTGTACCTGGGTAATGTCATGGAAGTGGCCGACGCCGCCGATATCTACCGGCAGCCACGCCATCCCTACACCCAGGCGCTGATTTCAGCGGTCCCGATTCCAGACCCGAAAATCGAGCGCAATAAGGAAGTGATCCTGATCGAGGGCGACCTGCCCAGCCCGATCAACCCGCCCTCAGGCTGCGTGTTCCGCACCCGCTGCCCGAAAGCCGACGCCAAATGCGCCGAGCAAAAACCAGAGCTGGTGTTTGCCCAGGGTACGCATCAGGTGGCCTGTCACTATTACGACTGACCAGTCGATATCCCTCCCTATCCACCCGGTTTCGGCCGGGTGCCGCTTTCGCAACAATCCATTGGCAATATTGCACTGTCCACAACCGCTCCTTTGGTTACAATCGCATGAATAGCAAATAGCCACATATACAGTGGTGGCTGCCGGGTGGGCTCATCCGGGGGAGTCCGCAGCAGGGATGCTGCGGTCTAGGCTCCATGGACGGATCTACGCCGACCCCGGATGAGCCTACCCGGCGGTCAACACAGACTCATGCCACCGGCGGGGGAACAATAAACCGCTGAGCTAACTGACAGCCACTGGGAAAACGCTGAAAAGCGGCTAGATGCCAAGTCGCATCGCCTCACAAACAACAGGATTTACCCATGCCCGAGTATCGTTCCAGAACCACTACCGCCGGTCGTAACATGGCGGGCGCCCGCGCCCTGTGGCGTGCCACCGGCATGAAAGACGACGATTTTCAGAAGCCCATTATTGCCGTCGCCAACAGTTTCACCCAGTTCGTACCAGGCCATGTTCACCTGAAAGATATGGGGCAACTGGTCGCGCGGGAAATCGAGAAAGCCGGCGGCGTCGCCAAAGAATTCAACACCATCGCGGTCGATGACGGTATCGCCATGGGCCACGACGGCATGCTGTACAGCCTGCCCTCACGCGAAATCATCTCCGATTCAGTCGAATACATGGTCAACGCCCACTGCGCCGATGCCCTGGTGTGTATTTCCAACTGCGACAAAATCACCCCGGGAATGCTGAACGCGGCCATGCGGCTGAACATCCCCGTCATCTTTGTCTCTGGCGGCCCGATGGAAGCCGGAAAGACCAAACTAGCCGATCACGGTCTGGATCTGGTCGACGCCATGGTCATCGCCGCTGACGACAGCGCCGATGACGAAACCGTCGCCGAATACGAGCGTAGCGCCTGCCCGACGTGCGGCTCCTGCTCCGGCATGTTCACCGCCAACTCCATGAACTGCCTGACCGAAGCCATTGGCCTCTCACTGCCCGGTAACGGCAGCACCCTGGCCACACACTCCGACCGTCGTCGTCTGTTTGAAGAAGCCGGCCACCGCATCGTCGACATCGCCAAGCGCTACTACGAAGGCAATGACGACTCGGTATTGCCCCGTAACGTCGCCAACTTTCAGGCGTTCGAAAACGCCATGGCGCTCGACATCGCCATGGGCGGTTCAACCAACACCATCTTGCACCTGCTGGCCGCTGCGCAGGAAGGCGAAATCGACTTCTCGCTCACAGACATAGACCGGCTGTCGCGTCAGATTCCCCAACTGTGCAAAGTGGCGCCGAACAACCCGAATTACCACATGGAAGATGTGCACCGGGCCGGCGGTGTCTACGGCATTCTCGGCGAGCTAGACCGGGCGGGTTTGCTGCACTCGGAGCTGCCCACCATACACTCCAAAACCCTGGCCGATGCCCTCAACCAATGGGACATCATGCGCACCGATGACTCAGCGGTTAAGCAATTCTTCCGCGCGGGCCCGGCAGGCATACCCACCCAGGAAGCTTTCAGCCAATCGACCCGCTGGCCAACGCTCGATGGCGACCGCCAGAATGGCTGCATTCGCAGTGCAGAAAACGCCTACAGCCAGGAAGGCGGCCTCGCCGTGCTCTATGGCAACATCGCCGAAGATGGTTGCGTGGTCAAAACCGCAGGCGTCGATGAAAGCATTCTGACGTTCCGCGGCAAAGCCCGCATCTTTGAAAGCCAGGATTCCGCCGTGGCCGGTATTCTTGATGATCAGATCAAGGCAGGCGATGTCGTGATCATCCGTTACGAAGGCCCCAAAGGTGGCCCGGGCATGCAAGAAATGTTGTACCCGACCAGCTACCTCAAATCAAAAGGCCTGGGCAAAGAGTGCGCGTTGCTGACTGACGGACGTTTTTCAGGCGGTACCAGTGGTTTGTCTATCGGCCATGCTTCACCTGAAGCCGCAGCCGGTGGCGCCATTGCCCTGATTCAAGACGGCGACGATATTGTCATCGACATCCCCAACCGATCGATCAATGTGGACGTATCCGATGCCGTTCTGGCAGAACGCCGCGCCGACATGGCCAACCGGGGCGCACAGGCCTGGAAGCCCGCTGAGCCGCGCAAGCGTAAGGTCACCGGCGCATTGAAGGCCTATGCCTTGCTGGCAACCAGTGCCGACAAAGGCGCGGTGCGTAATCTGGACATGCTGGAAGACTGATACACAAATGACTCACCCCCTGACACGCCGGCTGGCCTTGGGCTTCGCCGGCGTTTTTGCGTTAATGCTGATTTTCATCGGTGCGCGTGTGCTCAGCTGGGCACCGGAACCCTGGCTTTTACAGCAACTGAACGACGCCGGGTTTGAACTGGATGCAGGAGCTTTCGGCACCAGCCAGAACCAGGGTTTCAGTCGCGTATGGACCGATGTCGCCTACAGCACCGAGCACAACGACTGGGTCGCATCCCGTGTTCAGGTCAATCTCAATCCAGTGTCGGTGCTGATCGGCCAGCCTCAGATCCGCGACATTCAGATCACCAACGGTTTCTGGTTCAGCCAGAGCCCGGGTACTGCGGACGCCTTGCCCGGTTTCACCCGCCTGCTCGACGCCCTGGCTCCCCAGAGGCTAATGCTAAACGGTGGCAACCTGGTTATTGGTGACCTGGAAATCACTCAAATAGAAGCCGCTTTCGAACGTCGCGGCAGCAGCGACCGCTACAACAGCCAGATCACCACCCAATGGGCGCACAACGACCTTAGGGCCAGCAGCACCGCACAGGCCATCCTTCAATGGCACAACGAGGGCGTACGGCTCAGTGATGCCGAGTTCAGTGCCAGGTTAACCTCCGGCCCATGGCCCGGTATCGCCAGCGGCCAATGGCGTGAAGCCCGAATCGACAGCGACCAACTGGCCATCGACTTTTTATCCTGGCATAGCGTCCGGCAGCCCCTCGGCAATGCTTTCCCCAAGGGTCTGGAATGGGCGGGTGGCTTGGAAGCTCTACGCTACAGCGGCGACGGCTGGGTGTTTGCCGAACTGGATTCGGCGCTGGCTTTCAGTGGCCGTGAACCCAACACAACGCACCGGCTGGGAACCCGGGGCCAGTTCCTCAAGCTCCGCAACGGACAATTGTCCGGCCTATCGGCGGTCTCATACCGCGAGGAAACCGTCGGCACCCAGCCATCGGACATCACCGCCACGCTGCAAGGCGAAGTCACTGCAAGCGCCACCGACTGGCATTGGCAAGCACCCAAACTGTTGATCGGCGTCACTGAAAACAGCCAGCAGCGCAGTCACAACCTCAGTGCCGCAACGCTGGCGCTTGAACCATCGAACCAACAATGGGCGCTTACAGACGGCGACTGGATCATCCAGATAGACGGTGAGCCCGAACAATCGTACGGCTTTGGGGTACTCAACGGAGACTGGCCCGGCCTCAGCCTCAACAGCGCGCCCGACTGGACCACCCCGCTGAACACCGACCTGACCCTTTTACGCAGTAACCTGGAGTGGATAGATGCATTGCGACGCGAGCTGGTTTCAACACCAGGTTCTTGACTGGTATGACCACCACGGTCGCAAAACATTGCCGTGGCAACAGGCCAAAACGCCCTACCGGGTCTGGATTTCCGAGATCATGTTGCAGCAAACGCAGGTGGCAACCGTCATCCCGTACTTTGAACGCTTCATGGAACGCTTTGCGACCGTAGAAGCCCTGGCCGATGCCCCGCAAGACGAAGTCCTGCATCACTGGACCGGCCTGGGCTACTACGCCCGCGCCCGCAACCTGCACAAGGCGGCACAACAGCTGGTAGAGCAGCACAACGGTGTCTTCCCGGAAACCGTCGAAGGCGTCAGCGACTTGCCCGGCATTGGCCGCTCCACCGCAGGTGCCATCCTGAGCCTGAGCCGGGGCACCTATGCCCCCATACTCGATGGCAACGTCAAGCGGGTGCTAAGCCGGTTCTTCGCACTGGAAGGCTGGCCCGCCACCACCGCCAACCTGAAGCAGCTATGGGAGTGGGCCGAACACCTAACCCCCAAAGAACGCGTCACCGACTTCAACCAGGTAATGATGGACCTGGGCGCTATGGTCTGCACCCGCAGCAAACCGACATGCGCTACCTGCCCGCTGCAACCGGAATGCAAAGCCTACCAGCAGGGCCGCACGGCCGAACTGCCCGCAAAAAAGCCAAAGAAAGACAAACCCACCCGGGACACCTGGCTGTTGATCCTGAGAGCGCCAAACGGTGACATCTACCTGGAAAAACGACCCCAAAGTGGCATCTGGGGCGGCTTACACAGCTTTCCCCAGTTCGAGAGCCGGGATCAGGCCGAGCAACACCTGGCGCTCACCGGCCTGGAGTCAGAACCGGAAGACTGGACACCCTTTCGCCACACGTTCAGCCATTACCACCTGAACATTCACCCGCTGTTCGTAACACTGCCCCGCGTGCCAAATACCGTGCGCGAGGCTGCGAGTGATGCAGGCCTCTGGTACCATCCCGGTATTGCCAGTCAGGTTGGCCTCAGTGCCCCGGTGAAGGCGTTGCTAAGTCAGTTGTTCTAATTTAGGTTTCAGAATTAGCACGATACGAGCGGCGGATGCCGGTGATGCCTCTAAGGGGGAGTCCGCAACATGGATGTTGCGGCCTAGGCCCCATGGACGGGTTTACGCCGACCCTTCAGAGGTATCACCGGTAACCGACGCGGGCCAACACCACCAGACGAACCCCAAACGAAGGACAGATTCATGACTCGCACGGTACATTGCCGCAAATATGACCGGGAACTGGAAGGCCTCGACAAGCCTCCTTATCCCGGCCCCAAAGGCCAGGACATCTTCGACAACGTCTCCAAACAAGCCTGGGAAGAGTGGCAAGCCCACCAAACGCGCCTGATCAACGAAAAACACCTCACCATGACAGACCCGGCTGCGCGCAAATACCTGATGGAGCAGATGGACCGATTCCTCAGCGGGCAAGACTATGACCAGGCAGAAGGTTACGTGCCAGAGTGAGCCGCAGCCAGTGCACACCGGGCTGTTCATAATTTAGCCAAAACCCGGGAATCTTTAAAAAAATCAAAGATTTAAACCAAAAAAGGTTGACGCCAAAACGGAAAATTCGTTTAATACGCCTCGTTCGAGACGCACGGCACGCCGAGCACCACGAACATGCCCAGATAGCTCAGTCGGTAGAGCAGGGGACTGAAAATCCCCGTGTCGGTGGTTCGATTCCGCCTCTGGGCACCATCAAGATTTAGCAGAAGAGCCTGGCTTACGCCGGGCTTTTTTGTGCGTGGCTATAATAGAATCGAGCCGCTCTTTACCCATGGTTCGATGGATAATCGCCCTCCATGGCGACCCCCCTCCAAGCGGCTTCGCCGTCCTACACTGCCCTTCCCTGCTCCCGGCAGTGCAGTCCGCCTCTGGTCAGTACCTCTTTTTAGGTTACCTGGCATTACTCACCAACTTTGGAATAAGTTGGAATATCCTTTTGGAATATCCAGTAGTTTTCAGTAGCTCTTACTCATTTCATCTTTCTGTCGCCAACAGACCCATGGTGGCGTCTCAGGGCTGTTGACGCTCCGTTGATTGCCCTATCAATCTTCCACCGGCTTGGCTTCAATGCCTTTCCTGCGTGATGCGCTTCACGGTTCAAACAATTCACCCCATGATTCAAGCCAAACAATTGATAATAGTTATCATTTACATTACGGTGACCGCTCTTTTCGGACAAGGGGACCTTTCCGATGGTGAGACATCACACTCAGGCGGACATTCTGTCCATTGAAGCCTTGCTCAATTGCTATCTCAGGGAAGTGGCTTTGCCGAACCAGTGGCTATCGTTCACCCCTACACTCATGCACGGGTTTGTGGCGACTTTGTCGCTGACGACTCAGGGATGCTCGTTGTACTTTTTGGTTCATTCGGTGTCTGTCACCGCCAATTATCACTACCTTCGTCTTCCCTCCCTCACTCCAAACGGCCCGGAACTCGATCTCGATCGGCTGGCAGTGTTGTTGCTGACCGAACTGTGTCACTTGGAATGCGAGCAAGACTGCGCCGAGCTGCTGGAGCAAATTCGCTGCAGCCGTGTCGTCCAGAATCAGATTCTTAGCCTTAAGGATCGCCCCCGGAGGCTGCCGGATGGAGTGATCGACGCGTTCATTGTTGGCGAACAGTCCATGACGGTGGGACACCGCTATCACCCCACGCCCAAGTCGCGTCAGGGCATGAGCGAACAGGAACTGCTCGACTATTCCCCCGAGCACCGCGCCCGCTTCCAGTGGCGATGTTTTTCGGTACCAATAGAGGTTTACGGCGCGCGTGGCGACATTGACTTGCAGACCTTCATACGCGACCAATGGATGCCCGATCTCGAAGTAAACGAGGGGCGTGCCCTGTTACCGGTACACCCCTGGCAGGCGCGCTATCTGACGGCACAACCCGAGGTACGGCGTTGGTTGCGGCGAGGACTGCTGCAGGATCACGGCCAGGCTGGACGGTCGCTTTATGCCACCTCCTCGTTGCGCAGTTGCTATAGCCCAGAACTGGACTACATCGTCAAGGGGTCGCTTAACGTTCGGCTAACCAACTGCGTGCGCAAAAACGCCATCTATGAACTGGATACGGCAGTTACGCTCAGCACAGTGGTGCGACCGTTGGCGCAATCGCTGCAAAGCCTGGGTTTTACAATGCTGTACGAACCGGCCTATCAAAGCCTGAAACCGGCGGACGATGTTGCCTGCGAATGGGTTGAGGGGTTCTCGTTCATTGCCCGCGACAATCCTTTCCGTGATGAGCATTTAGGCCATCGCCCGGTAATGGCAGGGGCTCTGTTCGCGCCGCAACCGGATGGCCCGCCCCTTATTCGAGAGGAGATCAAAGCGGCCAGCAGGGTATTGAAAACCGGCTACTTCAATGCCGCCCTGTTATGGTTCAACGCCTTACTCGACATCATGATCGAGCCAGTGCTGCGCATGTATTTCGAACACGGCGTTGTGCTTGAGCCCCACCTGCAAAACAGTGTGATCGGTCTAAAACATCATTTGCCGGTGCACTACTATTATCGCGACCTGGAAGGCACCAAGTTGCTGGCAGAACTCTGGCCGGCATCGGAACTCGCCGATTTGTCGACGCACGCCGTGCGCCGTGTTCATTACGATGCCGATCAGGGTTGGAATCGGGTCTGTTATTGCCTGCTACTGAACACCCTGGCCCAGGCCGTATTCTACATCAGCGACGGCGATGAATTGCTCGAGCGCAGCCTCTGGCGAGCCGTGGCAGACTACCTGGACGAAATGAGTGTCCGCCTGCCGGCCGGCCAAAAGCGTATACGGGCGTTGCTGAAATCCGCCTACTTACCCAGCAAGGCCAACCTGTTAGTGCGCTTTCGCAAACACGCCGATCGAATGGCCGACTATGTGATGACGGCGAACCCGATCCACCGGGCCCATGCCGAGGACGCCCGGCACGCCTTGGCGGAACAGCTGGACCCGGCAGTATGAGGAGAGCCCAATGATCCATCACGACCCAAACCGGGTACCCACCGTCATCCAGTCCTTCTGTCGCCGACTGGCCGATAATGCGGACGACCCTGTCTCTGCTTTCGTCTATGACCTGGATGCTCTTGTGCAGCGTGTCCGCTGGTTGCGCTCTCATCTGCCCGAGGGCGTTGAACTCTTCTATGCCATCAAGGCCAACAGCGAGGCGTCAATCCTGAATACGCTGGCGCCCTGGGTCGACGGTTTCGACTTGTCATCCGGTGGCGAGGTTCAGAAGGTAATCGGGAGCGATCTGACTAACGCCTGTGTTCTGTCTGGTCCGGGCAAGCTGGACAGCGAACTGCGACTGGCGATTACAGCTGGCGTCGAGCGGGTGCATCTGGAAAGCCTGGATGAAATTCGTCGACTGAACACGCTAGCGGCTGAAGCCGGGATAACCCAACGTGTTTTGCTTCGGGTGAACCCGGTACTGCCGCAGACGCTGTCGAGCCGATTGTCTATGGCAGGGCAACCCACGCCGTTCGGCATTGAAGAAAGACAGCTGGCAGAGGCCGTCAAGCGGGTGGAGGGCAGCGAACACCTCGAACTCGGCGGTTTCCATGTCCACGCCATGTCGCACCAGACCGACCTTCACCGCCACCAGCCATTGCTCGACGGCTTGCTCGATAAATGGCCTATTTGGCAGGCGCTGGCCGAACACCCGGCAACGATCACTCAACTCAATGTGGGCGGCGGCATGGGGGTGAACTACCTCGGTCCGGATCAGTTCAACTGGCCAGCCCTGTGCCAGCACCTGCATCAGCGCTTGGCCTGGTTGTCCAACCCGCCCCGGGTCCGTTTTGAACCGGGGCGTTTCATCACCGCCTACTGTGGCTATTACCTGATGCAAATCATCGACCTGAAGCACAACCACGGCGAAGAATTCGCCGTCTGTCGCGGCGGCACCCACCACTTCCGACTGCCAGCTGCCCAGGAGCACGATCATCCTGTGGTGCATTTACCCGCAGACCCGGGGCGCGGCGGGAGCGAACGCCGGGTCACTGTCGTCGGTCAGTTGTGCACCCCCAAGGATGTCATGGCACGGGGCGTGCGCATGACCGAACCCCGACGCGGCGACCTGTTAGTCCTGCCATTGGCCGGCGCCTATGGCTACAACATTTCGCATGCGGATTTCCTCTGCCACCCCCGCCCGGACCTGCATTTCATTCACGGCGGGTCGATTTAATGCGTTGGGTGATCGTCCGTCATCAGACAGCGATGGCCGCCAGATCGGCTTTTAATCTGCGCTTCGGTGTGTCCCGCTCATCCGGGTTCGTGTGAGTCGACACAGACGGTTTTACGCGCGGCACGCACAAGGGCGTTCCGCTTTCCGGGTCCGGTACAATGCGTGCGTCCAGGCCGAACACCTCGGCCAGCAAGGATTCGGACATCACCACCTCGGGGTTCCCCTGGGCCATTATCCGGCCGGCTTTCATGACCACCAGTTCATCCGCGAAGCGGCAAGCCTGGTTCAGATCGTGCAGCACGGTGATCACGGTGCGTCCGTCGTCGATGAGTTGTCGCACCAGTTCTAACAGGTCGTATTGGTGCGCCATATCCAGATAGGTGGTGGGTTCGTCGAGCAGCACGATGTCGGTGTCCTGCGCCAGGATCATCGCCATCCACACTCGCTGGCGCTGACCACCGGAAAGCTGGGTCACTGGCCGGGCTGCCAGTTCGGTTACATCAACCCGGGCCATCGCCTGGCGGACCCGCTCACGATCGCGGTCCTTGAGTTGCCCGAAGGCGTTAAGATGAGGCGCTCGGCCGTAGGCGACCAAATCGAACACCCGAATGCCTTCCGGTACCAGCGGCGTCTGCGGCAACAGGGCGATGCGACGCGCGATGGCCTTGGTGTTCAATTCGGCCAGGGTGGCACCGTCCTCCAGTTCGACCAGTCCATTTTGCGGTTTCAAAAGGTGAGCCAGGCTTTTCAGCAGGGTGGACTTGCCACAGCCATTCGGGCCGACGAGCGCCGTCAACCGACCTTTGCCGAGGCTGAGCGTCAAACGGTCGATAATGACGTGCTGGTCATAGCCGACGGTCAGATCTTGAATATGGAAAGCGGGAGTCAGGGTCATAGCGGTCACCAATGTTTGTAGCGGGTGATCAGAAATACGAAATAGGGCGCACCAATAAAGGCCGTTACAATGCCGGCTGGCAACTCGATGGGTGGCATCAGAACGCGGGCGAACAGATCGGCGCTGACCATCAGAATGGCGCCCAGCAGCAGACAGACCGGAATCAACGGCAGATGCCGGTGTCCGACCAGAAAGCGGGCCATGTGTGGCGCCACCAGGCCCACAAAACTGATGGCGCCACACACTGAGACCGACGCACTGGCCAGCGCCACGGCCGTCAGCAGGGCCAGCAGACGCAGCCCGCTGACGCGCGTGCCCAGACTGGTGGCGGTGGCGTCGCCCAAATTCAGTAAGTCCAACCGGTAAGCGAGCAAGGCGGCGACGGGAATCAGAATTATGAGCCAGGGGACGATCAGGGGCAGATGCGACCAGTTGCGTCCCCAGACGGATCCGGTTAGCCAGATCAGGGATGAATTAATTTCCAGGGGATACAAGGTCAGCAGGAAATCGATGGCCGCCGCAAACAGAGCCGACAGAGCCACGCCAACCAAGGCCAGAGAAGCCGGCTGATTCAGCACCGGCCGCGCCAGCCAAAGCAGGCATCCGAGGCTGGCAAATCCACCCGCAAGGGCAACAATCGGGACCCAGGCGACCGGCGCGCCGGTCCACGCAATGGAGAAGCCGACCACCGCCAGGCTGGCGCCACCGGTCACGCCCAGAATGTCGGGCGATGCGAGCGGATTGCGCACTACCCCCTGCACCAGTAAACCAGACAACGCCAGTGCCGCACCGACCAGCGCGGCAATGACCAGTCGAGGCATACGATAGCCATAAAGAATGAATTCGTATTCCGGCTGCTGATGCATCAGTGTCCGCCACAGGTCCGGTGGCGAGATTTTCACCGCCCCAAACCCCAAATGCCAGGCCGAGAACAGGACGAGAACCACCATCAACGTAACGGACATCGGCAACCAACGAGTCATGTCCCGGCCTCCAGAATTCTCCGTCGCGCGAGGAACAGGAAAAAGCCAGCGCCGAGCAAGGTGGTTAAAATGCCCACAGGACTGTCGTTTGGAAAACGCAGACCACGGGCCAGAGTATCGGACACCAGTAACAGAATCGCACCGAGCAAGGCACAGGCGGGTACCAGCAATCGATAATCGGTGCCGATCAGGGCGCGGGCGACGTGCGGAACCATAAGACCGACAAAACCGATAGGGCCAGCGACACTGACCGCCGCAGCGACCAGCAGTACCACCACCAGGCTGCCCAGCCAACGCACCTGACGCAATCCGCCGCCCAGGTTCTGCATGCGTTCCTCGCCCAAACGCAACAAATTCAGCGGCTGGCCGAGCCACAGTGCACCCGCGAGACCCAGTGCAGTCCAGGGTGCGACGAGGCGGACATCCGCGAAGGTGACGTTGCCCAGACTGCCGGTCAGCCAGTGAAAAACACCATAGGCATTTTCATCGGCCAGAATAACCGCGCCCCGGGTCATGGAGAGAAACAGGAAATTCAAAGCGACCCCGGCCAACACCACTCGAACGGGGTGGATGGGGGTGCGGTGCAAACCACCGAGAAAGAAGACCAGCAGGCCAGCCAGGCTCGCGCCGCAAAAGTTCACCAGCAACAGAGGCAGGACAGCTACCCAGGCGATCAACTCTGTGGCGGATATGGCGAACGCCAGCGCCGCTCCAGCGCTGACACCAAACACCGACGGCGATGCCAGGGGGTTTCGGGTCATGCCCTGCATGATCAGTCCAGCGACAGCCAGCGCCGCACCGACAAAGGTTGCAGCCAGGGCACGTGGCAGACGCAGCGACAACAGCACCTGATGGTTCAAATTGGCGGAGTCAAATGCCAATACCAGTGAGACAACATCCTGAAAGCGGAGATCGAACTGGGAATAGCGGGTTAGGGCCAGGCCAAATGCCACCAGCAGAACCGGGACCAAAGCCCCGATCCGCCACATCGGTGACACCGTTCGCCTCACCCGTAAGACTGCCGTCATTACCGGGCAGCCGTGGTGGTGCTCAGCAGATCGACCAGTTCTTCAGCCATGATTTCCGCCGAGATCATCCCCCGATTGAGCGACCAGAGACGTGGGTCGGTTTCGACATACTGGTCATTCTTTACCGCGGTAATAACAGACCACAGCGGATTGTGTTTGTAGGTATCGACCGCAGTCTGCTCGCCGTACTCACCCACCAGGAAGTAATCCGGGTTAGCTTGCACCAGGCGCTCCAGAGTGATCTGAAGGTAGGCCTGCTCGGTCTCTTCCGGGATAGGGCTGTTCAAACCCAGTCGGGCAATAACACCACCGGCATAGGCGCGCGGGCCGTGCAGCCAAACGCCCTTCTCGCTCGAAATGGCGAATTGCACAGTAGCATTGCTGTCCACCCGGGCTGCGTAGGCATCCATGGTGGCGTTGTGCTGTGCAATTCGGTCAACCATCGTCTGTTCCTGGTCGAAAGCCTGGGCGACTTTGATCACCGCGTTGAGGTTATCTTCATAGGTTTCACCGCGGCTTTTCAAAATCAGAGTGGGTGCGATGCGCTGCAAATCTTCGTAGATCGCGGCGTGGCGTTCGACATCGGCAATGATCAGGTCAGGTTCGAGTGAGGCGATGACTTCAAGGCTCGGTTGAGAACGGGACCCCAGAGACGTCCAGTCGTTCAACTGGGCGCGAATCGGCTCGATCACCCGGTTGGCGTCACCATCGTCGGCCACACCGACGGGAGATACACCCAGGGTGGCCAGAGCGTCCACGAAGGAAAACTCCAATGCCACCACCCGTTCCGGAGGGGATTGCAGGACGACTTCGCCCAACTCATCGGCAACCCTGATCTCTGCCAGAGAAGCACCGGACAGCATCAGTGCAAGAATAAAGGACAATACGCGCGGCATGGTTAGCACTCCTGAATAGATGAAGCGCGGATACTATATAAACGCCAACGCAAATACAAATCATAATCATTTATTATTGAATAGATAACGATTCTCATTTAAGATTTTCAGCCCAAAGGATTGTCACCGCTAAACCCTGATTTCTGAATAAGCTCAAGGACGCCCTATGCCTATAAACAACCTTGTTATTCTTACTCATGTCGTTCATGACGCCGTTATTAACGGTTTCATACCAGCCGCCGTCAGGCTTGGCTGCAAGGTAATTATCCTGACCGACCATGCGCAGGAGCATCGCGAATGCTTAGGGCGGATGAACGGCTCCACCCTGCCGCAGTCACTGTCCGAAAGCGTTATCGAATGCGACGTTTTTAACAGCTTCAGCGTGCTCGAAACGCTAGCCCGGGAGCGGATACAGCCAGATGCCGTCTTTTCCAACAGCGACCATTTGCAAACCCAGGCCTCACTAGTCGCCCAGTATTTCTCCCTGCCGTCGAAGGATTGGCTAACCTGCTACCGGGCCAAGAACAAAGCCGCGATGCGGGAACGGTTACAGCAACACCATTTGCCTTCGGCATGGCACCATGGCTTGAGTAACCCGGCTGATTTGGACCGACTCGATCTGGACTTTCCCTGTGTCGTAAAACCCCAGGAAGGGGTGGCCAGTATGGACGTAAAGCTGTGCGCGAACATCGGTGAGTTGCGAGACTTCTGCATGGCATTCTGGCAACAGCGCCCCGCCAGGGGGTTGATTGTTGAGCAATACCTGGAAGGTCCTTTGTTCTCGGTAGAGACCCTGGGTGACAGCAATCGACTTGCGGTTGTTGGTGGTTATGAAACGACGCTCTCGGCACCGCCCTATTTCATTGAAACTGAGTGCGTTTGGAACAGCGATGTCGACAGCGATCATGTCCGTCAGGCTGTTCAGCAGATAAAGGCCTTCGGCATTGGGTTTGGTGCCTGTCACAGTGAGTTTGTGCTCACCGAACATGGCCCCCGACTGGTGGAAATCAATTACCGCAGCATTGGTGATGGCTGTGAATTTCTATTGGACAGGATGGCACACTTCGATTGGTTCGAGAGCATTCTGTGCCTCTACCTCGGTCAACCTCTAGCAGACCTGGAACCCGTTCAGGGGTGTGCACTAACACGCTACATCGTGGCGACACGCAGCGGTGTGCTACACCACGTTCCAGACGATTTCGAACAAACCTCCCCCATTTATGTTCGCCTGGAAAACCTGAAATCACAGGGTGATGATCATCGCCTGGCGCATTCCAATAAAGACTACCTGGCCGTGTTAAGCGCCGCCGCCGATGACAAAAAAACACTCCTGCAAGCGGTCAATGCCCTTACCGACCAACTTTGCTGGGAGATCGCCTGATGCCCGGCAACGCAAAGCACTCGCCCGCCGTTACGTCTGTGGATGAGCACCATCGCTACATGCTGATTCGCCTCATTGATTGTTGCCTGAGGGAAGACATTCGAGGGCTGGTCAGCACCGCACGAATCCTTCCTTCGGCCGAAGTTGCAGCGGGGCTTCGAACGCGGCATTCCGCCTTCGCGGCTCCGGAGTTTTGGTTGCACAAACCGTTGACTGCGTCTGATGGACTCTGGCTTCCAGTCAGGCGCTGTGACTACATGCAACACTGGAAGGCCACCACTCCCTGCTGGCTGGTTACCCATCAAACGATGCCCGCCACGCTTGGCGAAACCGCCCGGCACTGGCTCTCGCTGCTGTCGGCGAACCTGCCGCCCACCCGTCACGATTACTATGATCGCTATTTGATGGAGTTCGACAGCGCCGTTGAACAACGTCGCTGGTCGACGACTCTGAACTTGCCTGCATTAGCGTCAATGCACCGCGGCTGGTCCGCACAACAGGACCTTGAACAGTTGGCGGCCCATCAGGATCATCCATTTTACCCCACGGCCCGGGCAAAAATGGGGTTGTCTCAAAAGGACTTGATCGCGTACGCCCCCGAAGCCATGAACACCTTCGAGCTGGGTTGGCTGGCCGTACCGAGACAGGCGATTGACGGCGACCTAGCGGACTTCACCCCCAAGTTCGAGCGAGTGGGGCTGCCTGCAGCACTCGAAAAGAGTCACGCCTTGGTACCGCTGCATCCACTGACCGCCGACACCTACTGGGAGGAACATCTGCCTGAATTGAACCAAAACCTGCAAGCGCGTTTCAGTGACCCCGAAGCCCTGGCGATCATGGCGCCGAATCGAAGGGTATCTGTACGACCAACCCTGTCCGTCCGCACCCTTTGCCTGACCGAAGCCCCCTGGGTTCATTTGAAGCTGCCGCTGCAGATGCGCAGCCTTGGTCATCGAAACGTGAGAACCATTGCCCCCAGCACAATCAAAGATGGCTTTACTTTTCAACGGGTGCTGCAAACGCTGGAAAACCGGGATCCCTTGTTGCGTGGGTGTTTCGATCATTGCGATGAACGCCAGGGAGGCGCGGTCGACCAACGCTCCGATCTGGGTTGGATCGTTCGTCTATACCCCATGACACTGCACAACACTACGGTCTCTTGCGTAGCCGCGTTGCTTGCCAGGGATCGTCACGGCATCCGGGTAATTCAGGCCCTTGCGAATCGATTCCGAGGGGGTGATCTCGACGCTCTGTTAACCGACTACATTAATCTACAGCTTAAAACCCATCTGACGCTTTGGCTGAAACACGGCATTGCTCTGGAGTCCAATCAACAGAATTGCATGGTCATCTTCGAGGACAATCAGCCATTAAAATTGTTGTTCCGGGACAACGACTCAGGGCGCATCCTGCCATCACGCCTTCAAATGACTCAGCCGCAACTCATGCCTACCCTCGATGCATTCCAGGACCCGAGAATTTTCGTCGAACAGGACACGGCATTGAAGGATATGTTTATCACCATTACGTTGCAGCTCAATATCACGTCCATTCTGTCCGGGTTAGCCGAAGCCGGTCTTGTTGATCTGCCGATCTGGTTCCGGCGGTTGGCTGATCTATTGCTGCAACACCTGGATGTTCTGGACGGCCAAGGTGTAGAGACGAGACAAGCACGGCAGGCGTTATTGGAATCACCCTCTCACCCGGTTAAGTATTTGCTCTTGTCGGGCAGCTTGCTGAGCAAGGACGAAAGCGGTGCTACCGACATCAACAAATACTACGGTTACACCTCTCCCAACCCCTGGTTTTTAGGAACTGGGTATGGCCTGTGGGACAACAGATGACGACCTGGCAACGCATCACCCGCACCCGGTCGCTGATCCCGACTGTGTTGGCCTGTCATTTCCTGACCTCCTTCACGGCTCTGGGCATGCCCGTGTTTCTGCCCAAGCTCATGGAAGGGTTATTGTTATCCGGGGAGCTACAATGGATCGGCTGGTTTTATAGCCTGCCCCTTGTTTGCATGGCGTTGTCGGCACCGCTGTGGGGTTGGTTCGCCGACCGGTACGGCAAGCGACTCTCCCTGATGCGGGCACAGGTGGGGCTGGCGGCCGGTTTTCTGATCATTGGGCTATCGGATTCATTGCTGCAGTTTACCGTCGGGCTCGTCCTGCAGGGACTATGCGGAGGCACCTTCGCTGCGTCAAATGCCTATTTGGCCAGCCAGATCAGGCCCTCTTTGCTACCCACCGCGCAAAACTGGATGCAGGTATCGGCACGCAGCTCTCTGCTCGTCGCACCCATCATACTGGGCCTGCTGATTGGCAACGATGAGCCCAGACGCCTGTTTATCTATCTGGCCCTGCTGCCTCTGGCAGCCTTGTTGATGACGCGCAGGCTACCCAGGGATCAAAATGGGCACAGTCAGGCTATGGGTGACAAACAACTGACCGATACGGCCTCTCCGGTGGTATCTCGCGCTACCGTTTCAGCCATTCAATTCTGTTTCTATTTTGCGACGGTGGTCACCTATCCCTACTTTCTGCCCTGGGCAAATCAACTCGGTGTCCAGTCGGCAACCACCGTCGGATTCCTCTTTAGCTTGCCTCACCTGTGCTACCTGATGCTGATGGTATTCAACGTTGCCTGGGTGCAGAAACTGAATGCCCTGGTGCTGTGTCAGGTCAGTTTCTTGTGTCTGTTGATCGCCAGCCTGCAGCAGGCCCAAATGGACCAGGCCGATGGGTTGGTACTGTGGCGACTGCTGACGGGGCTGTCGCTATTCCTGGGGTTTCTTGGGTTACACAAACTCATTGCCGACCTGAACACAGTTGGCACAGCCGGTCGACTCTTCGGTTGGTTCGATTCGGTGGGGAAATGGAGCGCCGTCGCGGCCGGCATTCTGTCCGGAATGATTACCTCCGAGCTTGGCCTGGCGAGCACTTTCTATCTGAGCGCCGCGATGATTCTGGTGGCCTGGTGTCTGGTCGCAGGTTCGAGCCTGCCGAAGCGGTCGAACCATTCCTGACCGACCGTTAAACCATTCACAATCCTTCTTGCGTTAAGACTCATACAGCAAGTACTATTGAGTTTTATTATCATTTACATCATCAAACGCAATACTGCCACTATGATATTGATCGTCACAACAAGGAACCCATCATGAGAACCCTTCAGCCTTTAGCTGTCGCCACAGCAATTGCCAGTCTGACTATGGCAGGATGCAGCACCTTCGCAGGGACAGCCCAAACACCAGCCACTCCCGAATCCGTGGTCTCCCACTATTCCGATTTGGCTCTGGCAACCTACGAAGACGCGCTCACAACTGCACAACGGCTGGACACCGCGGTCGATGCCCTGCTCGACAACCCTACCGAACAAACACTGGCGAGTGCGAAACAAGCCTGGCTGGCCGCACGGGTGCCCTACCAGCAAAGCGAAGTGTTCCGCTTCGGCAATGCCGTTGTCGATGACTGGGAAGGCCAGCTCAACGCCTGGCCGCTGGATGAAGGCCTGATCGACTACGTCGAAACCACCCACTACCAGTATGAATTGGGCAACGAAGGCGCATCCGCCAACCTGGTTGCGAACAGCCAGCTGACGGTGGGTGGCGAGGCACTGACGGTCAATACCTTTACGCCTCAGGTACTGGCCGACTTGAATGAAATCGGTGGCTCTGAAGCCAACGTTGCTACGGGGTACCACGCCATCGAGTTTCTGCTCTGGGGTCAGGATCTTAACGGGTTCGACGCCGGTAACGGCAACCGCCCGGCAACCGACTATGCAACCGGTAACGATTGCACGAACGGCAACTGCGATCGTCGTCGGGCCTATCTCGATGCCGCGACTGACCTACTGGTCGATGACCTGGAATGGATGACAGACCAGTGGTCACCAGAAATGGCCGGTAACTATCGCGCTTCACTGGTCGCCGACGACGCCACCACAGGCTTGCAAAAAATGCTGTTTGGTATGGGATCTCTGTCGCTCGGTGAACTGGCTGGCGAGCGCATGAAAGTGGCACTCGAGGCGAACTCACCGGAAGACGAGCACGATTGTTTCAGTGACAACACCCATAACTCGCATTATTACAACGGTCTGGGCGTCGTCAATGTCTATACCGGCACCTATCAAACCATCGACGGCAAACTCGTTGAAGGCCCGTCATTGTCTGACCTGGTCGCCGCCGACCAACCTGAGCTGGATACAACCTTGCGCCAACAACTGGAAACGTCGATGACGGCACTGGGTGCCATTAAATCAGCGGCTGAAGCACCGTCGAACCCGATGGCTTTCGACCAGATGATTGAACCCGGTAACCAGGCTGGCAGCACACTGGTCAATACCGCCATTCAAAGTTTGGTGGCGCAAACCTATTCCATCGAACAGGTCGCGCAGACGGTCGGCGTGAATGATTTGCAGCCGGATGATGCCGGTCACGCCTTCTAATAGAAAGCGTTAGCATGAGCAAGGCTGGTGGTGTAATACCCCCGGCCTTTTGTGGTTTGTAACAACCGGGATTTGTCTGTGACCTTCCAATTAAAAACGTTGACCGGCCTGCTCCTTTCAACTTTGTTAACAGCGCCTTCAATGGCCAGTGATTCGCCGCTACAAACCAACGCTGACTCCGGTGGAGACGGCAGTGTTGCGCAGTTTGATCACAATGCTTTTTCATTGCCCAATGCCGCTATGTCCATGACCCGCCGTCTGGATTTCAGCGTTGGCAACAGTTTTTTCCGCAACCCCTGGGTTCAGGCTCCGGCAAGTACCGACGCCCGGGATGGACTGGGGCCACTGTTCAACACCAACAGCTGCCAGGGCTGTCACATCAAAGACGGGCGCGGCCATCCACCGGCCCCCGGCGACGCCCCGATATCCTTATTTCTGCGGCTGTCGATACCAGCCGACCCGGCAACCGATCAGGATGGACTGATCACTCAGGGAGTCATTCCAGACCCGGTCTACGGCGGCCAGCTTCAAACCGCTTCCCTACCCGGGCTGAGCCCGGAGGCTGATCTGAGCATCACCCATTCTGAAAAAACAGTCACCCTGCGGGATGGCACCCGCGTTACGCTGATGCAGCCGCACTATCACATTGACAATCTGGCTTATGGTGACCTGCCCGACAACCTGATGACATCACCGCGGGTCGCCCCACCGATGATCGGCCTGGGTTTATTGGCGGCCATACCGGAATCCCGCCTGCGCGAATTGGCCGACCCGGACGACCGCGATCAGAACGGGGTTTCCGGGCGGCTTAACCGGGTGTGGGACCGGGCCAGCCAAAGCACCCAGATAGGCCGCTTCGGCTGGAAAGCCGGAGAGCCCTCCGTGCTTCAGCAAAGCATGGGCGCCTTCGCCGGCGATATGGGCCTGACATCCGCTTTGTTTCCAAACACCGACTGCACGCCCTCTCAAGGGTGCCTGGGCTTTATTGACGGAGGTGCGCCCGAAGTATCGGATAACATCGCTGGCTTCATAGAGTTCTATGCCAGCAGCCTAGCGGTTCCCAAACGACGATCCATGGACGACCCGGCCGTTCAGCGAGGGGCGCAGCGCTTTAACGACGCCGGCTGTGCCGCCTGTCATACACCCAATCATCAAACAGCACACATTGATCAGCGCCCCGAATTAAGCAACCAGTCTATCTGGCCTTATTCGGACTTACTGTTGCACGACATGGGGCCTGAACTGGCCGACAACCGGCCTGAATTTCTGGCCACAGGCCAGGAATGGCGAACGCCACCCCTGTGGGGCATTGGCCTCGCACAGCAAGTAAACCCTCTGGCCGGTTTCCTGCACGACGGCCGGGCCCGAACTCTGGAAGAAGCCATTTTATGGCACGGCGGCGAGGCGGAAACATCTCGCGACACCTATTCCTCATGGCCGTCATCCGACCGTTCTGACCTAATTCGGTTCCTGGAGTCACTGTAATGCGACATGCATTTTCACAAGCACTCATCATCGGCGCACTGCTGGGCACACAGCCCCTATCAGTTGCATTGGCTGAGTCAAATGAGCCAGCAGAGCAGCAAGCACGTGCGCTCTGGCATCAGCAAATCGCCGCTGGTTACCAGGCTCTGTCGACATCGGCACAGAGATTAAGTGACACGGCTACACGTTACTGCGAAACACCGAACGACAACACAAGACAGTTGCTCGTATCCCACTGGCGCGAGGCGTTTTTCGACTGGCAAGCGGTTCGCTTTGTCGACTTCGGGCCCATTGAACTCGACAGCCGAGCCTGGCAACTGCAATTCTGGCCAGACCCGAAAAACCTGGTGGGCACCAAGGCCCGGCAATTACTGTCATCCGATACACCGATTGATCGCCAGCGCGTCACCGATTCGGGCGTTGCCGCCGAAGGGTTCCCGATGCTTGAATACCTGCTGTTTGATGAACCCTTCAATCAGACAGAGCAGGCATTGCCCGATGGTCGCGGCTGCGCCCTGCTACTGGCCACGGCAACTATTGTAGAAGACAACACAACTCAGTTGGCCACTGACTGGCAGGCGTTGGCCGAACACTACCAGGCAACCGACAGTTACTCGGCTACGACGGTCCGTTCAGCAATGACTGCTCTGGACATTCTGGTTCACAAGCGGCTCGGCGAACCGATGGGGTTAGGCTCCTCACAACGCCGGCTGGTTTACGCCGGCGACGCCTGGCGCAGTGGTCAGTCAATTGCCGCGGCTGAGGCGTCATTGTCGGGCTTGCAACGCTACTTTCTACCGGGCCTGATCCGAAAACTGGAGCAAGCCGATCAGCGCGGCATCGCCGACGACCTGACTGACCAGTTTCAAACAACACTGGCACGGTTTGATGCCCTGCCCGATGATCTGGCCTCTGTTCTTGAAGACGATCAACGCTATGCGCAGTTGCAAAACCTCTATATTGCCGTGCAGCAACTCGAGCAAACGCTGGAACTTCAAGCCGCGGTTGCCTTGGGAATCCGTCAGGGTTTTAACTCGAACGATGGCGACTGAACAGTTCTATGAAAAAAAATTCACCAGCAACAATCAATCGACGAGCGCTGCTAAAAGGCAGTGCTCACTGCCTGATTGCAGCGGGCCTAATGCCATTGAGTTGGGCCACCCGTTTGCCCGACTCCCTTTCCGCGCTGGGTGCGGTGCGCCTGCCTGACGGTGGCTATGCGTTATCGGCAGTCAATCATCAGGCAGAAACCGTCTGGACAACGCCTGTCGCCGCGCGCTGCCACGGTGGCTGCACCACACCGAGCGGCAGCGATGTGGTGCTGTTTGAAAGACGGCCGGGTTGGTCTTTTCATGTACTCAACAGTGTGACCGGTGAGATTCGCCTGTCGCGCGCTCCGGAACCCGGTGAACACCTTTACGGCCATGGCGTGTTCAGCCCGGATGGTCGTTTCCTGTATGCCACCGCAAGTCACTATGAGTCGGGCCAGGGCCGGATCGCTATATTCGATGCCCAGCAAGACTATCGTCGAACAGACACCTGGGAACTTGAGGGCATCGGCCCCCATCAACTCGAATTGAGCCCGGATGGCACTCAGTTGATCGTCGCCCTCGGGGGCATTCGCACTCATCCGGATTACGATAGAGTAAAACTGAATCTGAACGAAACGGACCCGGCCTTACTGTTCATCGACCGCCTCACCGGTCAGGAGCTTTCCCGCCATCGCCCGTCCGATTCACAACTGAGCTGCCGACATCTGGCCGTATCGAATAATTCCGTCACCTACGTGGCTTGCCAGTACCAGGGCCCCGAATGGCAACAGCCGCCATTGATTGGGCGGCATCAGAACGGCCACTGGTCCGAAATTACATTACCGGCTGCGCTGCAACCCCGGCTGAACAATTATCTCGCCAGCATCGCCGTGCAACCGGCGTCTGAAGTCGTTGTGGTAACGGCCCCACGCGGTGGCTTAGTGGTGGTACTGGATGGCCGCAGTGGCCGCGTCATCCGTGACATCGACTTGTACGATGCGGCAGGCGCCAAGCCCACCGACGATGGGGGGTTCCTGGTCAGCAGTGGAACCGGCGAATGGTTGTGGCTGGATTCGAGTGCCGATTTCGCCATCGGTGCCCGGGGCACGTCGACATGGGCGTGGGATAACCATCTGTTTTGAGCGAATGATTCGATCAATTTTGGTACGAACATATGTGACCCTACCGACACTGCTCTAAGTGCAGACCCCAGACTTCAACAGCGCCATTTACGACACGGTAGGCCAATTCAATACACTCCCTTTAGGCAACCATCTTAGCTTTCGAATTAAACGGGTCTGACTATTCTTAGGACGGATACCTTGCTGAGAGAACACACATCCGTTAGGGAAATGCCAACATCATCACAAAAAATACTGTGGGTGGGACGCATATCACTTCGATAACCCGGAATATGCGCCGGGGGAGACATTGATACTTTGGATAGTCGTCGAGCTCGACGGTTTCTCCCGCTTTAATATGCGGCAACCTTAATCAAAGCCAAGGAATTTGGCCTCATCAGCACTGGGCCTTTGCGATGCGCTGTGGTAGGTTTTGCCTTAAGTCTGTCGGAGTAAAGCGCGGGGCCGACAATGAATAGCAGTTATGTGGGCGGACCCAGTGGCAGCGCGCACCGAGAAAACGAATGACTGATAAATTTGGTGAATACAGAGCAAGGCTATTAAACACGGATTACCCGCAGTGGCGTAATTTGCTTTCTTGCCTGGTTCTGATCACTCTATCAACGGGCTCTGTGCTGTCTTGGTGGTATGCGTATTACACGCTTCCTGAGACGGAGTGCCACAAAGGTTTTCTCTACTTCTCGATCTTGTGGCTTGCTGTACAGTTGGTAGTCATCGGCTACTTGTACTGGTACCGGGATATCCCTGCATTTGCCCGGGGTGCTATAAAACTGCTAATTATGATGGGTAATGTCTGGTTTGGGCTTTTCATATTTGCCCTCAATCCATGTAGCTTATAGCAAAACCACATAACCAGTGCAGGTTGTCGGACAGGTACTACGCTGCGCTACATACCTGCCGCAACTGCAAGCGTTATGTGCTGAAGGAGACGTAAGTTGGACATAAGGAATTTACCCTTTGGGGTTACTAACTGGTCTGAAGTTGAGAAGACTGAACACACAGGGGAACAGGGAGCTGCTTATTGGCAGACTCGTACTTTCGGCGATATCCGGGTTCGTATGGTTGAGTACAGCCCCGGCTATCTGGCTGATCATTGGTGCGCCAAAGGGCACATCCTGCTCTGCCTGGAAGGTGAGCTCCACACTGAATTAAAGGACGGACGTTGCTTTGTTCTCCAGCCAGGTTCTAGCTATCAGGTGGCAGACAACGCTGAGCTTCATCGGTCCTCTACAGAGCGGGGCGCAAAGCTCTTCGTCGTGGATTGAAAATCACATAACCAGGCTATGCACCGGATGCCATAACCTGCGCTTCACTCCGGCTCTGTCACCGGTGATGGCGAGTACCCATGAGAAGTAGACACTCATATTATGAAACTGAATCAAGTGGAGCCAAGCCTCGAAGAACTTGAAATTGCTTTACGGAAGTCTTGGTCATTAGAAAGCACAGAGGAACCTGAAAACTGGACGCTATCGAATCCTAGTCGCGGACAATGTGGCATCTCATCACTTATCGTTAATGATTACTTTGGTGGTAAACTGGTACTTTGGAAAGTGTTTATTGGCAATAAACAGATAGGTTTTCACTATTCAAACGAGTTACCGGATGGTACTAAAGTAGACGTTACCAGCGACCAGTTTTGGACTAATGAGGAACTGAGAGATCCGAAGCCTTTCGATAGACCAAATATCCCACCAAAGAATGGCGCCGATCGCTATTTAGCTCTTGCAATTCTGGTAAAGGAAAAGCTCGAAAATTTCAGGTCTGATGAGGCTTCCGCTACTTAACAAGTTGCTGCTGGTCATCCCCGTTTTTTCTGGCGCGGGGGCGTCGAACACAGACTCGTTGCGTTCTGTTTTACCACCATCAGGGGGCTCTAGTTCGCAAAATCGAATACCAGTTTTAATGAGGCAGGCATGTTCACAGGAATAGTTCAAGCAGTAGCTAAGATCGTTGAGGTGACGGATAAGAATGGGATCAGGACTTTCATAATAGACTTTCCTGAGGGATTCTGTCGTAACTTGGAGATTGGAGCCAGTGTTGCGATTGATGGGGTATGCTTAACTGTCACCGAGATACTATCCGGCGTGCGCGTTAAGTTTAACGTCATGCTCCAAAGCCTATTAATTACCACGTTAAGCAAATATGATGCGGAGCAATTGGTGAATGCCGAGAGGGCCGCCAAAGATGGCGCAGAAATTGGAGGCCATCCTCTATCAGGGCATGTTGACTTCAATGCCTCTGTTGTTGACATAAATAGAATTGAAGACAACTACTGTATGCGTTTGGCTCTTCCATACGAATGGAAAAGGTATGTTTTCCCTAAAGGTTATATAGCACTTAATGGTGCAAGTCTTACCGTTTCCGCAGTCAACAAGCAAGAAGAGTGGTTTGAAGTTTGGCTCATCCCGGAAACTCGTCGAATGACGGTGTTTGAGTCAAAAGCAGTTGGAGACTTCATCAATATAGAAATTGAACGCGGTACCCAGGTAGTTGTGGATACTGTGCGTGATACATTAAATGAGAACTTAGGCCCATTGCTGCCAATGTTTGAAAAGTTGCTATTGGAGCAAGGTGTTGATCTGGATGCCTTGGGTTATGAGAGCCTATCGCTTCGTGCGCCAATGAGCTCACAAAATTTTGAAGAGTGATTCGAAACGCGTAGAGTTTTTAATATGCGCGGCGCACGCACCCAACGCGAGGGACAGTGCTGGTTAGGGAGTCGCTTTTAAAGCGAGCTGGCTTCTGCTGGGTCGTAGCATAGTAGGTATCCTGAAAGCACGTTTTAAAAGCATACCGTTTGGTGTCCTGTTAAGCTCGCCAATACGCCACCACGAGCGTCGGCAGGACGCTCGTCAGCTTAATACTTGGAGACAGCGTAAAAACACTCTCACCCTCGACCTACCAGTGCTTTAAAGCGCGGTTCCACAGGTACAGGCACCGAGCAAAAACCTTATAGACCTGGTTCAATAGCCAACGTAGCCCTGCTACTTTTGAAACCCGCGCCTTCCACTGTTCGCTGGGCGAGTTCTCCCAAATCGCGATAAAGGCCTCGAAACCCACGCGCAGATTACCTTCAGTATCGATCACGTGCAGGCGTTCGCGTACAGCAGCGAGATCGGTATTCAGCTCCGTCACCTTGGCATTATCCAGGTGCACATCTTCAAATTCGATACCGCAGTAGGTAGCCCTTTTCTTTTGTGCGGCAATACCCGCATCGCATACGGGACAGGCAGAGTTGTAGTACACGCGTATCCTGGGTTCTTGACTCATACGACGCTCCTCTCTACTCGCTCGCTCTCGTTTTTCAGACTGTTCGGATGCATCTCCAGGCAATAAAAAATCAGCACGAGTATCGGCAGGTTTTTCGATAAGGGACCGAAGGGGTGAATCCAGAACTCTGGTGCGATAAGGCTCAGCAACAGGCTATAGACAACGATCACCCCCAGCTGCAGCTGATAGCAAAGGCGCAGTTTAATCCCCGCCAATAGCCACAGGCCGATGCTGATATCGAGCAGACTGCCCGACCACAGGCACAACTCGGCAAGCGGCCCTGTGATGCCGCCGCGCGCCAGTACCGCATAGCCGATGTTGGGGCTCAGCCACAATGAACTGAGGCCGGTCAGCAACCACAAGAAGCTCAGACTCAGGCGTGCCCAATCGAGTGCTTTGGCTTGTATAACCCGCTTCATCACACCACCGCCAGTGGCTTAAAGACCATGAGCCAGAAGATCACCAGAATAGCGCTGAAGGCGGCTAAACCCAGCCCCATCCACCAGCGCATCAAGGGTTTAAACGCTGGCGGTAGCTGGCCACTTATCAAAGCGGTGGTTGCGAGTGCAAGTAAGCGATACTGCATAATCACCACTGGTATCCAGCACAGGCCGATAAAGACGAACAGGGCCGCCACCGTCATAAACCAGAGGCTGCTATAGGCGTAGCCCAAGGCCTGCATCAACAACAGACCGGTCACTAGCTGGACCACAACCGCCGGCGCGGTAAAAATCCAGTCGGCCAACACCACCAAACGCGCGGTAACGGCGATGGCAGCCACGTTGCCGCTGCGGCTGACCATCAGCATGAAGAAGGCGATACCCGCGCCGGTTCCGGCCAACACCACAGCGCTGAGTATGTCCTGAATCCGTAGGTTAATAATAAAAAAACGGCCTATAGCCCTCTATTTGCGCCGAATTTTGCTAAAATAGTCCCCTCAAATAGATCACCTACTGAGTGAGTAAATGAAGCGTTTCAAAATCGTACAATCCGATGCAGATATCATCAGTCACAGTGGCTTAGCACTGATTGGTCAAGCCGTAAATCGACACACCTATCTTACACAGCAAATTGACGCACTGGTTCCATTGCGCCACGGCATAAAACATTCGGATGTGATCAAAAGTTATCTAGCGATGCTATGTATTGGTAAAAATGATTTTGAAGCGATCAATACGATCGAAAGTGAACATTACTTTATGGAT